>DAIDJN010000001.1:0-19935 GCA_027451365.1 Phycisphaerales bacterium
TTTGATACCCTGGACCGTCAGGTGAGCATGGAATATGCCGACGGGTCAACGGAATCCCGCGCCTATAACACTGCCTCCAACATCATCACCTTTACCGACTGCAACGGGTCAGTATTGAATAACACGTGGGACTGTGTTGGCAGCGGGGCTGGCTTCGCCAGCGGTTGTGGGTGGCCGGTTCTCAGTTGTGGGAGATGGGCATGGAGCGGGGAAATGGGGTATTATCTTCGGCATGGACGAATTACAGCAGGGGTACCGGGATCTCGTGGTGTGGCAGCGCGCCGTAGATTTGGCACCCAGGGTATACGACCTGCTGAAACGATTGCCGCCGGAGGAGCGCTACGCCTTAGGCGACCAGCTTCGGAGGGCAGTGGTTTCAGTAGCGGCAAACGTGGCCGAGGGGCAGGCCCGGCAGCACAAGAAGGAATTCCTGCAACATCTCTGGATTGCGCGAGGTTCGCTGGCGGAAACGGAGACGCTTCTGGTGGTGGGGCAACGACTCGGTTATTGGTCGGATCAGGATATGCATTCCAGCATGGAAGCCATTGTGCAGGTGCGTCGGCCATTGCAGGGTTTGATCAACCGCTTGCGGGCGTGACCACCAGTCCCGCAACCGGGCACTGGAAACCCGCAACTGACGGCGAAGCCGGCTCCGCATGGGGGAATAATTCCAGCGAACGGCTGGGATACGATGGCTCTGGTCGCAATATCACAAAGCGTTATTTAAGCAGCACCCTGAATGCCAACAATGGCTACGCCAGCACCATCGCATTGGTGGGCAACACGACGGCTTATGACCGGGCGGGCGGCAAGTTTTATGAACGGGCACTGCACGCCGAAGAACGGGACAATTTATACCAACCCGTAGATGCCAACGGCAATATCGCCTCGCCGCTGCCGGGCTATGACATTGTGAATCGGTTGTTGCAATATCAGCGCGGGGTGTTGGATTCCGCCGGTGGCTATCAGGATGCGGGTGGGCCAGCAGTGATGGGGCAGGTTCGATTGGAAACAGCTTCGGGGCGGGGGTATCGGGTGCGGGCGAGATCAACAATATCCATGAGCAGGAGAAATAATGGTGGGCAGGCGCTGGAAATGATTGAAAGGGCGGTGCCCTATGCGTCGAAATCAAACTGTGGTGGACGGGACCGACGGACTGGCGGGCGCGTCAGTTCTAAAGCGTATCGCGGCGCTGTCGCTTGATGCCTTAATCATGCTTCTTTTTCTCACACCCCAGATAGCCGGTTCATTTCCGGTTTCACTGCCTGGCCACGACCTGTTGGCCCTAGCCGCTGCTCTTACCTTCTGCATAACAGATTTCTTTATAATTCAGGGTCTTACCGGTATGACCTTCGGGAAATACCTGGTTGGAATTCACCTTATCATGGCTGGTCGTGGGGCATCGCGGTGGGCCCGTCTGGCTGCCAGGTGACTATTTTTTCCCGGGCTTATTTTTGTCCCTCTGGCGGCTCTTGAACCGGGCACCCGTAATATGGTCGTTTCCAACATCGGCATCTACGGATTGCTTATCGTCTATTTCGCATGGGCTGGCGAGGCGCTGTTTATGGTGCTCTATCGGCAGGGGCTTTCAATTCACGATTGGTTTGCATCTTCATTCGTGGCGGTCGGACGGCCTGCTGGGTGGGCTGCGTTTTCAAGGTGGGCACTCTTCGCCCTGCTGGCTGCATTTCTCGTTATTTTCGGCTTTGCTGGCGTGTGTATTATGGCGGCTAGCCAACATCTGTTTGGATCGCGGAATGCTTGGTCGCACTGGGCCATGGCCAAATATTCCTGCGCCGCGAAATTTGGCCATCGAACGGCCTTTATCTCGGCGTTTTCCGGTCGGAAAAGCGTTGAGGGCAACGGATTTTGGTTAACTTTTCATCGGGCTGGGCAATTCGGAAAGCCGGTCTTAGTTCTGTCAATTCGCGATAGCAAAGGCGTTGCGACAACCTGGACCGATTTCGGGCTGTCAGGCGTTTTTGCGATTAAGTCTAATCAGCACGGACTTTTTTATCGAATTAACGGCAGTTGGATATCGAAATCCGACGTAATCACCGTTCTTAATTATCCCCTCCGAGTACGGTATCTGGGCAACGTCTACGAGCTTACCGAGACGGACGGCTGGTCCAAAATTCGTTGAGCTGTTGTATTCCGACGAATTGTGACTCAGCAAGGCGACGGTGCCGGTTGTTCCGGCCCAGGTGCGCCGTGCAAAGGCGACGTGTTCCAGCGAGGATAGGTGCTGTGCTGCCAAAGGTCGTCCGGGAGGTGAATAGAATACGGGCAGTCGCGAACGCCCTTAACTTAAGCAGAGAAAGCGATGGAATGAACGGCATTTGATCTCCTCTTCGCATGCGATCATCGCCTTGAGTGCGGACCTTGGGCGCGTCATGACGTTATAGCACTTGCGGCGGCGTTTGCGCATGCGCAGCTCAAATCTTCCGGGTCTTGTGGGATTGACCTTCAGAGTGGTTAATGTTTCGTCAGGCACCGCCTCGATGATCCACCTGATCCTGTCATTAAAGCGGATACGGTCTGGTACCACTCCGTGCCGCCGCAACGCCTGGGTCACATGGGGCATCCGTGACCTCCCGTGGAAGAGCCGTGGACATCACGTCCCATGGTTTCACAGCAGATTTAACAGTATTAAAATATATCTAGATATTATTACTATTATGACTTATGGCTCCAGTTAACGGCATTCGGGACCGCCCCCAGTTTCACCCCGTCCCTATGTTACAGCCGGCCAACCGTATATGATGTTGCGATTGATATGTATTTTTCGAAAGGATTGTTCCGATGAAAATAAAGCGAAAAGGCACATTTGCCCTGATGGTGCTGGCCATGCTGGCAATGGGAAGCCAGGCCGTAATCGCCAGAGGGGCGGATTGGCAACAGAACGCCGCCGATGGGACGGCGACAGCCATGTCCCAGCCGGTGAAGGTGTTTATCCTGCTGGGGCAATCGAATATGGTTGGCTTGGGGCGGGTTGCGCCGCTGAGTTTCAAAGGCTCGCTCACATACGCGATTCGACAAGATCATCTCTATCCCTGGCTGATGGATAAATCGGGCCATTGGACCGACGCCAAAGAGGTTCGCTACGTTGCGCTTATGCCTTGGCGGGGCGAGAATTCACAGAGCATGGCGACGCTCATGAATGACTATGAACATGGTTTTAACGGCCAGGGTATGGCTATCTGGTATAACCAGCCGATGAGCGTGCAGGGGCACCGGTGGATCGGGCCGGAGTTCGGTATCGAGCATTCGCTTACAAAGGCTAACCGCGGGCCAATAATGCTCCTTAAAAGTTGCAACGGCAACCGCAGTATGGGCTGGGACCTGCTGCCGCCTGGAAGCAAAGGCTTTACCTACACAGACAGAAAGGGCCATGTATGGCAGTATGCTGGCTACGGGCAAACACCCAACAGATGGATTAAGGGCACGCCCAAGGCAGAACGCCACCCAGTCCGTTGGTACGCCGGTCAGGAATATGACATGGACGTCGCCAACGCAAGATACGCCTTGTCGCATCTCAATAAGTTTTGTCCCGGCGCCAAAAGTTATAAGGTTGTTGGCTTCTTCCTCTGGCAGGGCGAAAAAGATACCGGCGACAGAGCCTATGCCGAGCATTACGAACAAAATCTTGCCAGTTTCATTCATCACGTTCGTAAAGATTTCAATGCCCCCAAGGCACCATTCGTAATGGGCACGCTTGGCCAGGATGTGCTTGGGGTCACAAAAGGCAACGATGGACTGGTTCTTAAGGCACAGATGGCGCTGGCCAACCCGGCCAAGCATCCGGAGTTCAAAGGCAACGTAGCCACCGTCTATACCCATCCCCTGTCCAAAGGAGGATCAGGCAATGGCCACTACAACGGCAACGCCCAAACCTACATGAATGTCGGTCTGGCGATGGGTAAGGCCATGAATAAGCTGCTGAGCCATAAGTAATCGTCAATTGGTTGACAGCTTTTAACAACCGCGCGGCGAATGGTCCAGTATAACGGCTGGACCATTGGCTTTATTTTCATCATCGGATTATTTTCTCGCCCCGAAAGTGGCTGTAAATTTATGCCAACGTCCCGCCAACTCCATCAAAAATCCGCTTCTTGTTATTGATTCCCGCTCTTTTGCCGTTGGACTTACCCGTGGCATTTCGGCGAAAATTCGCCGTAGGGGACACGGCGGAACGCAGAGGATTAGGAATTTATCTGCTCGTTCTGATGTTGCGAGTAACTATTCCGAATGCGCGGGCGCGGTGCGGGTGCCAATCGGAAACCTCATTTATTTTAACCTTTGCGTTACCCGGCGTCCTGGGCGGTGAACACGGCCCCTCGCTGTTTCTTTTCGGGCGAGACGCCCGACCCCCAAAGTGATTTCCCAAGGTGTTTTGACCTGCGGCATGTGTTTCACTGAATTTAGCTGTTGATTCCGTACCTTCTGACGGGATATTGGTGGCGTATACTGGTGTGACAGTTTATCCGCCTCCGCTGTGGTCTTTTACAACAAACCACGATCAACGAACAGAAAAATCGAACTCCCGCCAATTTGCTCATGGAAACAAAATCTGTGGAATCTGTGGAATCTGTGGATTGGTTTATTCTGGTGCGATTTTGTTTCGTGATGATGATCATTGGCTTCCGGTTATGCGTTACCCAGCGTCTTGGGGCGAAGCATATCAAATTCCTCCAGCTTTTCACTTTGTGAAATGAAGCCCCCCGCTGGTGGGCGTGCGCTTAAGGCTCAAAGCCCTGGTTAACCGGATGGCTTGACCGGAACCCGGTATCATCTAGAATAGTGAACTCCACGCACCAGTAGCTCAGTTGGTAGAGCAGCTGACTCTTAATCAGCGGGTCCAAGGTTCGAATCCTTGCTGGTGCATTCAAAATACAGGGGGCCGCATGATGGATTACGGCACAAGGCGATCTGCGGGAAGCGCGGCTGTCACAATGCTTGTCGTGCTGATACTTTCCGTCGGCACCGGTGGCGCCACTGCGGCGGCGGCCAACCGCATCACAATGCAACAGAGATTAATCGCCAAGTTTAAGGTGAATTTTAACCAAACACCGGTGCGCAAGGCGTTTTCCGACATGGCGCAGGCTCTGCATCTGAATGTGGTATTTGACGCGAGCAGCGTTGCCGCGGTAGGGACGCAGCCAACAACAACTATTTCTCTGCACATTCGCCATGCGGAAAGTGCCAACTGGATATTGGATCGGATGACACACAAGGTCTCAAGCGGCCCGCTTGACTGGACCGTTGCCCACGATTCGTTGCTGGTCGGTTCGCATGACTGGATAACACAGCACAAGGTGCTTCGCATTTACAATGTGGCGCCCCTGGTTCTTAAGCGACTGCAGACACATATCTGGTATGTCAGTCGCCCGCGATTAATCAAATTGACCCGTTTAATTGAAAATTCGGTGGACCGGAACGATTGGATCGCAAACGGCGGAATCGTGGGAAATATCGCGAGATTCCGAAGTTGTCTGATTATCGTCAACACACGGCGCAACCAATGGGCCATTGAGAAAATACTAGCCGGCCTGGAAAGGGCGACCGCGAATGGGGAAAAAAAATCCGCGCGTTTATGGAATCAGTCCCGGTAACTTTTTGTTCAACTGGTGAAGGAGTCATGATGCGAAAACTGAATTTGGTCGCGACGTTGCTTGGTCTTGCCGGCGCTATAGCATTTATCGCCGGATGTCAGACTGCCGGAACTGGCGCAACCGATGGCAGCTTGCGGCCGGCCTCAACCGGGCCTGCACACCTGACGGAGGTCAGCCTGTTTCCCAACGGGTTTGGCGTGTTTGAATATCAGGGAGTGGTTCACAACAATGCCACGCAGACGCTTACCTTCCGCGGCGACCAGATTAATGACGTCCTGGGTTCCATGGTATTTCAGGATGCCGGCGGCGGGCACGTCGGGGAGATTACTTTTCCCACCCAAACCCCGCTGTCCACTTTGCTTCACGGATTTCGCGTGGACCTGGACGGACTGCCTTCGCGTTTTGACATGCTGGCCCAGCTTCGTGGCGTTTCAGTGACAGTGGCATTGCGAAAACCGGCCCAAAAACGCATCACGGGCCGCATTATTGATTTACGGTCACAGCATCCCGGCATTTTGAATACGCCTCTGGTGGTCAGAGCTGGCAACAGGCCGGTTATCAGGCAGCACTCCAGCTGGGTGATCAATCTTCTGTGCGGCAGTACGATACGGCAGATAAATGTCCGCAATGTGGCAGCGATTACCATCCGTGACGCGGCGGTCCGCCGATCTTTCGGCCGCGCGCTGGACGCTTTGGCCGACCAGCCGGACCGCAGTTCGCATCCGGTGACGGTCTGGTTTCACGGCCATGGCCGTCGCGCGGTCGGGTTTGCTTATATTACTGAAACACCGGTATGGCGCATGACCTACCGGATTATTGAGCCAGCGGGAAAACAAAGGGCAAATACCGGAGCCCCAGCAGCCCATCCGGCCACCGCAACACTCCAAGGCATGGCGATTGTAGCCAATCAATCCAGTGCGGACTGGAACAATGTGCGACTCGATATTCGCGGCGGTGAGCCGGTATCGTTCCTGTCAGATTTATACCAGCCTCTGTACATGCGGCGACCTGTTCATCCGCAGCCGCCAGGATTATTTCCTGCGCCGCAAACGTATGACCGCGCCTTGACAGGCCATGGTAGCCCCACCATTATTTCACGGCAGATGTATGATCAACTCCGGGCTCACGCGGTTGCGGCGGCCCAGGGGGGCGGCCAGAGTTTTTTTAGCAGTGCGGGCGGAGCGACCTTCGGGTTGCGCGCGCAGGACGCTGCTTCGGAAAAGGTGGCCATGTCCCGAATTCCCTTTAACCCGCTGGCGGGCGTTCAGGCCATGGCGGATGCCGGAAAAGCTCATCCAGCCTTCGATTACCATGTGAATAAAATAAGTGTGGCGCGCGGTCAATCCGCCATGGCGCCAGTGCTGGTGGCACCCATACAGGCAGAACCGGTGGATTATTATTCCGCCGTGGATATGAACGGCATGTTCGGAGCATCTCCATATCCATTCCTGGCGCTGCAACTGAAAAACAATACCGGGAAATTTCTGCCCGGCGGGCCGGCTGCGGTATATCAGGGGGCAACATTGGCAGGCCAGGCAACGCTTCCATCCATGAAACCGGGGCAACGCCATACCCTTCGTTTCGCCGTGGATCGCGCCATGCGTGTAATGCTGAATCTGAACAAAGTCGCCCCTCCTGAAATGACAAAGGCCGGCGTGAAAGCGGGCGTAGTGGCATGGCACTTTAATGTGGATACCCGCTACCGCTTCGTGGCGACCAACTCTGCCGCGACGCCAAGAAAGCTGGTTCTGGAAAGCACTATTCAGTGGAATGGACTTATTTCCCCATCACCCGCCAGCCTGCCCAAGCCGAAGCATCAGGTCTGGCGGTTCAAGCTGACGGTGCCGGCGCATGGCCGAAAGGTTCTTAACCTGACGGGTCGCACATACCAGCAGGACAGCGTGTCACTGGCCGCGATGAACAGCCACGGTCTGACGGCATTTCTGAAAAAACATCCCACCCTGCCGCTGGCGGTGGTTGCGGCCATTCACCGTGGTCAGAAACTTAACGCGACTGTGGATGCCGCCACCAAGGCCATCGCGTCGACCAACGTGCAGCTGAGCACAGTTAAGACCATTATCGCGCAGTTGGAACAAAGTCTTGCGACAGAGAAAAAAGTCACTCCCGCTTACACCAATATGGCCACTCTTTTAAATAAACAGGATGTACTGTTTGTTGAATTGAACAACACACTTGCCCGCCAGAACACACAGCTGAGCGCAGCCCAGTCGGCGGCAAACCGTTACTGGAATGATTTGAACATTCCCGTGCAACCGGCACGAGGTCATTGAAGGCGAATTAAAAAGCTCGCTGTACCACGTGTCGCAATCAGGGGAAGGCGACTGAACGGGCAGGTTTCAAAACGGGTCGGGCCAGCGGTCCGATGCCCACGCCGCACCGTCACCGGCCCCGGCGAATTTCCGACCGCCGTCAGACCCGATAATTGCTGACGACTGACGGGGTGGTGGCTAAAATCTGGCGTGTTGTTTCCCTGGCCTCAATTTCCAAAGGAGCCGCATTGTACCCAAAGTCCAGGCACTGCTGAATGTACGTGGAAATATAATGATCAATACCGGCCAATCTTTCAGATTGTGCCGAGTGCACAAAATGGTGCACCATAACGCCGCGATCGTGACGGCTGCTTTTACAGACATAAATGCCATACCCGAGCGTCATGGCGGCACTGGTGGGTCGAATGATTTCCAGAGCTGGCAGTACCCGGCGCAATAACCCTATACTGGTCAATCGAAGGCGATCAACCAGCAAAAGACGCACGCGATCCGGATGCCGCACGCCAGCCAGGCGGGCATCCTGAGTTTCGTATTCCGTTAAAGGAACACCCTTGTCAAGAATTGTCTTTTCCTCGTGCAGACACCATTCGCGCAAGGCCGGCATGATCAACGGAAGCGCCATTTTTATTTCCTGAACACAGTCCATGAGTCTCTCCAGGCTGCCATATAATGCGGGTAACATTGATACAATTCGGCGGTCAGTTATCGCGGGCGACAGTCGCACTGTTTTGGCTAATTTTTTAGAGCAAAACGCGATGAACCGCATTGCCAAAGCGTGTTCTGATCCGGCATTATGCATTTAGATTTTAGACGCAATCGCGGCGAATACTGATCGTAAAACGACGCGGAGCAAACAATCACTCAGAATTTATATCGACATTTATTTGCCACAAATTTTAGACTGAAATTTCCGGCCGACTAATGACGGGCTGGCTTTTTGCCGATATGGGGCAATATCAAACAAAGGTCATATATTTATAGGATGTTGCCGCGATTTTTTCGCCGCCGGTCACGCCCCGATCGGGCCAATCGTCCGATCTGACACGACTTGGCCGGAGGACTTGGCTCTGTTACGGAGCATCTTTACCCTGGGCCGCAACTTCGCGGTTGATCAGCTTGCAAACCAGTTGCTGTGTCAGCGCCAGTTCGCGGCGGTTTCTGAAATACAAATCGAATGTCAGAGCCTGGGCGATCAGTAAAAGATTAAGCAAAGGAATAATTGGCGAGTTGTTGGCATTCTCCATGTCAAAGAACGCCAATACCGCCATTATTAGAACCACCAGCGACACGCGAAAGAACAGGTTCTGGTTGGAAATCTGCCCCGGTGTGGGCCACGCCCGCCGCTGGCATTCCGCGATAACGGCCGCGTCGGTGGCGTCCAGGGAAACCAGGTGGATGGTTTTCGAACCCATGACCGGACTCCTTGTTATTTGTTGTGTGCCGAAACTGTTCATTATTTTAAGAATGCGAAGAGGTGCCATTTCATGAATCGCACCGGTTCGTGTCTTTCAGTGCCATGCACCGTGGCCCTGGTCTATCGCCCATGAGTAAAGCATGACAGAGGATGGCTCGCCGCCGACGAGTTTAATCATGCTGTTCAACTGGCCGCGATGGTAGCTTGCGTGATCCGCGACGTGGAGCATGGCCGCACCTGTCGCAACTTCATAGCGTTTGCCGAGGCGGGTTTCGGTAAGAATAACCGCACCGAGCGAGTCGCGGGTTTGCTGGCGGGAAAAAGCAAGCAGCTTTTCATGAATGGCTTTCCATTCTGCTTTAACCTGGTTTGGCGGAATTGCGGCCGGGTCGCGAAAAGCGGATGCCTGGTTTTGCATCCGCAAAAGCCACAAACGCTGGGCCTCCATGCAATGAACCATTTGTTTATGAATCGAACCCATAGAGATGCCCATTTCGCGATGGTAGCCTTCGTCAGGAAGCCCGGCGACCGCCTGAAGAATTTCGCCGTCCGCCGCCACCATGTATTGCCAGAGTAAATGAATGGTTTGAGGGTCAAATATATTCATATTCGTACCGCATATTATTGATGGGGCATCGGCGAAATGCAAATACTTGGCAATTTATTCATTCAATAAGAGAGATGTTGCGCGCGTGGTGCGGTTATATGGGAAAGGTCCAACTTCTATCTTGACCTTTGCAGTTAATGCGCTGTTGGAGGGCAATTCATGATCCGTCTTAAAAGACCTCCGTTTGCCAAGCGGCTGTTGGCGCAATACCCAGCGGCATACGCAAATCCAGCGAATGGCGTTGGTGTTCCATTTCGTTAACAGTCGGGCAGGTTGTGGCTGAATGCCCGCCCGCCAGCATGGAAACGACGCGACACGCTTGCCCGCTGTCCAATTCTCAGCTGCGCCGTTATGATGCGGATCGATATTATCATGGTATGTTGCGGAGCAATATCTGACATGGCGGGTCATTCGCACTGGAAATCAATCAAGCACAAAAAGGCCGTGGTGGATGCTCGCCGCGGGAAGGTCTGGAGCAAACTGGCGCGGTTGATCATCATCGCGGCCAAACGCGGGGGAAATCCGGATGACAATCTGGCGTTGCGCTACGCCATTGAAAAGGCCCGCGCCGCCAACATGCCCAATGACACCATTGATAAAGCCGTCAAGAAAGGCACCGGCGAACTGGCCGGCCACAATTACGAAAGCGTGCTGTATGAGGGCTACGGCCCCGGCGGCGTGGCGATTTTAGTTGACGCCCTTACGGATAATCGCAATCGTACGGCGGGTGAAATCCGCGTTATTTTTGACCGTGCCGGCGGCGCACTGGGTGCGGCCAATTCAGTGGGATGGATGTTTTCCACGCAAGGGATTATTGCCATTGAACGGGCGGCCATTACTGAAGATGCCCTTCTGGAAATGGCCCTGGAAGCCGGCGCCAGCGATGTGGTTTCCGCACCGGAAGGGTATACAGTTCAAACCACGCTGGCAGAATATGAAAAAGTCCGCAAGGCCATTGAACAGGCTAAAATCCCCATGGTTTCGGCGGAAATTACGCTTGTTCCAGGCCAGACGATTCCCATGTCCGGAGAAATCACACAAACCATTCAGGCCCTGATTGACGCACTGGAAGAACATGACGACGTGCAGAATGTTTACACCAATGCGCAGTGGGAGGAATAACCGCGCCACAAGTTGGAACGAGGGTAGCAGTTGAACGGCACATCTGGGGGAAAAATGTGAAACGCCGGTTGCAGGCGGCGGCCATCCCTTTTTTTTAAACTCCAGCGAGCCGCGGTGCCTTGTGATTGCACGCGATTGGCGGGCGAGACGCCCGCCCCCCGTGCTGTATGCTGTATGGGGCATGCCGCATGCTGCGGGCTGCATGCTGCGGGGAATGTTCCACTTTTATCTGGCGCGATTGCGGCTTGGTCTTCCACCACAAGGCTGGGGCAGAACCGGCGCGTGTTGACATAAAAAAACCGCCGCCAACGGCTGAACCGAAGCATGGCTGACTGCTTTGGTTCCCAACCGTTGGGGCGGTTGATAACTTCCAAATTGAATGTGGCCGTTTTAAGCCTTATTTCAGGCTGGCCAGGATTTCATCCTTCACATGATTGGGCACCTGGGCATAGCTGTGCGGTTCCATGGTGTAATTCGCACGGCCCTGCGTAAGCGACCGCAAAATGGTCGAATAGCCGAACATGCTGGCCAGTGGCACGGTGGCGTCAATAATCTGGGTATTGCCGCGGGTTTCGGTGTTTTCGATCATGGCGCGGCGGCTGCTGATATCGCCCTGCACGGGGCCGGCGAATTCAACGGGCGTGGTTACCTGAAGCTTCATGATTGGTTCCAGCAGAACCGGGCCGGCCTTTTTGCAGGCGGCCTGCATCGCGAGAATACCGGCCTGTTCAAAGGCGATCTGCGAGGAGTCCACATCATGGTAGCTGCCGTCAAACAGCATGACCTTCATATTCAACATCGGGAAGCCGCCCAGCACGCCGGATTTCGCGGCCTGCCGCACACCATATTCGACCGAGGGGATGTATTCTCTGGGGATCGCGCCACCCTTGATTTCATTGACAAACAGAAGCGTATCTTCTGAATCATCACCCTCGACCGGGGTGTAGGGTTCGAGCTTGATCCAGCAATCGCCATACTGGCCACGACCACCAGACTGTTTGACGTGCTTACCCTGGGCCTCGCCGAGTTTAGTAATGGTTTCCTTGTAGGCGACCTTGGGTTTGCCCACCATCACGTCGACCTTCATATCGCGTTTGAGTTTATTGGCGATGATTTCCAGATGCAATTCGCCCATGCCGTGAATAATGGTCTGACCGGTTTCCGGGTCAAAGTTGCTACGGAAAGTCGGGTCTTCGCGACGCAGGGTGGTAAGCGCTTCGCCCAGCTTGTTCTTATCATTGGCGCTTTTGGGTTCAATGGACATGCTGATGACCGGTTCCGGGAACTCCATTTTTTCCATCAGAATCGGATGGTCCGGATCGCAGATTGTATCTCCGGTCAGGCTGTATTTAAAACCAACCACGCCGACGATATCACCGGCCTCGGCGTATTCACGCTGATGGCGGTCCGCGGCGTGCATTTCCCAGATACGCGACGCGATTTCGCGTTTGTCGCGAGTGGAATTGATGATACGCGCGCCGGATTCAAGCTTGCCGGAATAGACACGTACATAGCTAAGATCGCCATGCTGGTCGCTGACAATTTTGAACACAATGCCGCAGAACGGTTCGTTGATGTCGCTCTTGCGGACAATTTCCTTGTTCTTGTCGCGCGGGTCATGCCCGACGACAATCGGTTTGTCCATTGGACTGGGCAGGTAATACACAACCGCGTTGAGCAGCAACTGCACACCTTTGTATTTTAAGGCCGACCCGCACAAAACTGGATTGATCTGCGCGGCAATTGTGCCTTTACGCAGGGCAGCCTTGATTTCATCGTTGCTGATGGGCTGATCGGAAAGATATTTTTCCATCAGGGCGTCATCACATTCCGAAGCTTTTTCAACCATATAAGCGCGAGCCTGATCGGCCTTGGCTTTGTGGTCCGCGGGGATCGGTATTTCGCCCCAGTTGCGGCCCTTGCTGTCCTCTTCCCACTGATAGCCTTTCATTTCCAGCAGATCAATGACGCCGGCGAAATTTTCCGCGGCACCGATCGGGATCTGTATAGGCACAGGCGAAGCGCCCAGACGATCATGAATGGTACGTACGCAGAATTCAAAATCCGCTCCAACCTTGTCCATTTTGTTGATAAAACAAAGGCGCGGAACCTTGTACTTGGTGGCCTGCCGCCAGACGGTTTCGGACTGAGCCTCAACACCTTCGCGGCCATCAAACACAGCCACCGCGCCATCCAGAACGCGCAGGGAACGTTCGACTTCCACAGTGAAGTCCACGTGGCCTGGAGTATCGATCAGGTTGATAATATATTCTTCGCCGGTTTCCAAACCGTTCAAGCGCCATGGGCAGGTGGTGGCGGCGGCGGTAATGGTAATACCGCGTTCCTGCTCTTCCTGCAGATGATCCATGACGGCGGTGCCTTCGTGCACTTCACCAATTTTGTGGGTTTTGCCGGTGTAATAAAGGACCCGTTCAGATACGGTGGTTTTACCGGCGTCAATATGCGCCGCAATGCCGATGTTCCGGAACTTGGTTAAATCGCGTGACATTTGGAATTACCTCTTAAAAAAAACTACCTGCCTGCCGTCCGCCGCCCGTTGACACCGGGTCCGTCCCGATTTCGGCGGCCTGTTAAAATCAAGATGCCCACCAGAAGCGTCCTGGAAACGGCTACACAGCCGACCAAAGGGGCGTTTCTCGCGGGCACCGGTTAAAAGCGTTGACACTTCGCCGCACCGTGCCGATGTCTTCACCCATGCCAGGGCTAACATCAGCACCGGCATGGGCCTAGAAAATATCGATGAGCAATTTCACTTTCCAAGTCCTTAAGTCGCACGGCTTTCCGGCGTTTGCCGGTTCCGGCGATATTTCTTAGTATCGTAAGGCCTTACGGGCCAGCCGCCCCCAAAGGCAACCAATTCACCCGGGCCAATAATTATAGCGGTTGCGGCCAAGGCTATGCAAGCGGCCAAAAAATCGCTGTTGCGAAAGCCGATGCGGCTGGGGACGGGAACCGGCAGGAGATGGGAGTTGGCCGTTGGGCGACACGCGGGCGGTCCTTGCGCAATCCAGGCGGGCGGGACGCCCGCCCCCCAGGGTTTGCCGCAGATGCAACTCGATGGCGGTGGCTTTTTTTAAGACTCAAGCGACCGTGGGCTGGTTTTGCTTCTAAAGCTCCATTACCATACCGAACTGGTAATAAAAGTCGCTTAAGGAGCGTATATCTATCATGGCAAACACGAAATCATTGGCGAATGTCGGTCTTATTGGTCTGGCGGTCATGGGCAAAAACCTGGCGTTGAACATTGCCGATCATGGTTTTGGCATCGCCGTATATAATCGCACGGGCACAGTCACGCAGGAATTCATAAAAGAGAATCCTTCCACACCCGGTAAACTGATCGGATGTGAAAATTTAGGTCAGTTCATTGCGGCCATTAAAAAACCACGCGTCATCATTATTCTGGTGAAAGCTGGTCCGGCGGTGGAAGCCGTGGTAGACCAGCTTCTGGCGGCCGGCCTGGAAAAAGATGACATTGTTGTGGATGCGGGCAATAGCAACTGGAATGACACCATTCGTCGTGAAAAGCAATATACGGATCGTCTGAAATTTTTCGGGTCCGGCGTTTCCGGTGGCGAACTGGGCGCACGTTTCGGCCCATCACTTATGCCCGGCGGCGACCCGGGATCCTGGAAACATCTTCAGCCGATCTGGGAAGCCATTGCGGCCAAAGTGGACCCCGCCACCGGCCGCCCGCTGCCCGGTGCGGCGGCGGGCAAACCGGTTGTCGGTGGCGTACCGTGCACCGCGTATATTGGCCCTAACGGTGCCGGCCATTATGTGAAAATGGTGCACAACGGCATTGAATATATTGATATGCAACTCATCAGCGAGGCCTATTTCCTGCTGCGGCAATTGCTGGCGCTGGAACCGGCGGCACTGGCCGATATTTTCCAGCAATGGAATCTGGGCAAGCTGGATTCGTATCTGATCGAAATTACCGCCGATATTCTTCGGCAGCGCGACCCGGCCAAACCGCGGAAATTTCTTGTGGACAGCATTCTTGACGCTGCGGGCCAGAAGGGCACCGGAAAATGGACTGCCGGCAACGCGCTGGATATGGGCATTCCCGCCAATTCCATTGCAGAGGCGGTATTCGCCCGCTGTATGAGCGCCATAAAAGATGAACGCACCGCCGCGGCAAAGAAGCTGAAAGGCCCGAAGATTTCCGGCGTAAAAGGCCCCAAGGCGATGATCGAAGCGATCCGTCAGGCACTGTATTGTTCGAAAATTTGCGCCTACGCCCAGGGCTTTCAGTTGATGCGCGAAGCACAGAAGGAATACCAGTGGAAGCTTGATTTCGGGTCGATCGCCGGCATGTGGCGCGGCGGCTGCATTATTCGCGCCCAATTCCTGCAAAAAATCACTGAGGCCTATCAGAAAGATCCCGCCCTGGTGAATCTGCTTATGGACCCGTATTTCCGCAAGGAAATTCTGGCCGGGCAGGATCAGTGGCGGCAGGTGGTTGCGCTGGCCGCTAAAAATGGTATTCCGGCACCGGCGTTTATGTCCGCATTGGCCTATTTTGATTCATACCGGTCCGCGATTTTGCCGGCTAATCTCATTCAGGCCCAGCGCGATTACTTTGGTGCGCATACCTATGAACGGGTAGACCAGCCTCGCGGCAAATTCTTCCATGTGGACTGGCCGCAGGAAGGACGTCCGCAACTTGATGCCTGACGGCCTGGGTCCGGCATTGCCGCGGGCCGGTGATGACGGTTATTGACTGGCAGACGGGTCCGTCGCGTCGGCACGGGAATGTGCAGCAAATCGGGCAGCGGGAACAAGCCGAACGCGATCCACATCCAGCAAAGTGCCGTTGGCGGCCTGAAGCGCGGCGATTGCGGAATTGTAGTTGACGATCGCCTGAATACGGGCAATATTCGCCGCCGCAAGGTTCTGCTGCGCAGTCAGTTTGAGATTTAAGAAGGTTGGAGTGAGGCTTGCACCGAATCGCTGTTGAACATTAAGTGCGGCAACAACCCTGGCGGCGGCCTTGGCGGCAACGGTTTGAGCCTTCGCCTGCTGATAGCTGGAAAGCAGTGCGCGCAATTCAATTTTCACCTGCAAAATAATATTCTGTGCGTCCAGCAGCATTTGCGTTAAGGCTTGCCGCCGCAGCAAATGCTGTTCTTCCAGGCCAGCGCGTGCGGCGCGGTTACCAATTGGAAAAGAGACGTTGATTCCCGCGCTGTAATTAAAATAGCGAGCGGGACTGACGGTCTGATTAAACGCATCGCCAAATTCATTGGACAAGCCATTGGACTGTGTGGAAAGCGTCAGGTCCGCCTGCGGAAGAAGCGCGTTGGTCGCCACGCGCACATTGATATCCGCAGCGCGCAATTTCAAGCGGTCTTCCGCCATCACGCTGCGCTGCCGCAACGCGGTGGCAATCTGGTCGGCCACATTGAACATAAACGGCTCGATCACCGGCCTGTCGGCGGGCAGAATCAGAAGATTTCCACTCATATTCAGAGATGGACTATTGATCATATTTTTCAGTTGATCTGAGGCATTGCGCAAATTGGCCTGCGCGGCAATTACCGCGGCCTGATTCTGTGCAACCGCCGCTCGCGCCTGGGCAACCTGCACCGATGAAGCGTCAAAAATACCCCGCTTTTTGACGTCCGCCAGTGTCACTTTTGACCAGCCCAGGAGTTGCCTCTGAACCGCGAGCGTTCGGTCGGCGGCGATTAACTGGTAGTAACCAGTCTGCACATTTTTCACCACCGCCATCACCTGGCTGCGAAAAAGGGCCAGGGCAATGCGCTGGTTGGTCTGGGCGATGTAAATTCCAGATCTTGCCACATCCGCTCCGAACCCTTTAAGCAGCGGTTGGGAGAGCGTCAGATTCACAAAAGCGGCGTTGGATGGATTAATGCTGGGCTGAAATCCAGGTGATGTGGCCTGGTTGAGAAAGTCATTTCCAGCGCTGATTTGCGCTGTGCCACCCCAACCCAGCAGCTTTTGCACCCCGGCCTGATTGTCCCAGCCCACCTGATTGGTCTGTCCGGGCGTACCGACCGGGCCATGGGCGTTGAAGCTCGTAGGCTGATCTGTGCTGACCAACTGGCTGGAACCGAATACGGTGGCATCAAATGCCGCACGGGCCGCGATTAACTGTGTCCGCGAAATCGCCGGATTATACGCCACCACCTTAATGGCCAGCGAGCGGTGCATGGCCATAGCCAGGACCTGCTGAAGCGACAGCCGCACAGTTGGTTCAGCACCATAAAGAGCCGCCGCCCGGCGTCCGTACGCGTGGCCCGCCGGCGCCACAATATGCGAACCGGCGGGGATCAGGGTGTCACCCTTCGGCTCAGTGGCGGGAACCCGGTCACTGGCATAGCCAAATTCATGCACACCCTGATTCACCGGCATGGAACTGTGTTGCAGATTGGTCAACCGCCCGTCGGCTACAGCACGGGTTAAAACTGAGCGTGCATACATGTCCCAGCTTTGTTCGCGGCTGGATTCAGAAAATGGAGACTGGCATCCGGCAAGCACCAGCATCGTGGCGGCGACCAGAATTCCGAGCGGCGGACGTTTTGTCGGCACGATGAACCTCCGGGGCGCGACACCCAGGCTGCCTAACACATCAACTAATATACATTTATAACGCATAACCGTCCGCCGCCATGAAAACACCGCGATTGTACGGATGACCCAATGCACAAGTCAAAAGCGCAGTGCACAATAATCAAATCAGCCATCGAACCGCTACAGACAGGCGAAATCCCGCCATTCTCTGTCGGTGGCGCAGCGAACCTGTTCCCCTTCCACCAGCGACCCGAATAACAGGAGACTAAACTGCCACATGACCCATATTTCCGGACCGAAGCCCAGGTAACCCGCAAGGCCCGGCAGCGGCATTGCAAAGTAATGGTATCGCGACCAGTATCCCAGAAACGGCAGATGATAGGTCCATTTCGCCAACGCCCAGTAATTCCAGAATTCCCACAACAGGCCGCAACTTAAGCCACCCAGCATCAGGCAAAGTGTTCGGCCCCATCGTCCCGCCCGCCAGTCTGCGATAAGGCTAGGCCGGCCACACCAAGTGTTCACGGGATCCAGCATGAAAATAAGACTGACCCAGATCATCACATTCGCAACTGGATCATGCAGAACAAACGGAGCCGCAAAAAAGCAGATACCCACCAGGAGTGAAAGAATTTCAAGTGCCCGCGTAATCCGCACCCGGCCCGATTTTACTCGGCCCACGGCGCTGTGCCGCCAAATTTCCGCCGTCAACAGAAGCGCCGGCGCAATGGCCGCAAAGGCAAGAAAATAGCCGATACATCGGTCCAGCGCGCCGGCGGGCAAACCTTGATATTCCCACGCGTGAAGCCCGGTGGCGGCATTGCGCATGAACCGGAAATTCAGCCAGTCAAAATAGCACCACGCCGGTACAGACCACAGCCAAAGCGCCAACACCCGATAGCGAAATGTCTGAATCCAGGCCGTGCCTGAAAGCAGGCCCAGCACGCCCATCAGCACCAGCAGATACCCGCACCAGATCCACGGCGTAAAATGCACCCCCACCAGAAAGCCGGCCGCGTGCGCCCAGCCCGTAGAAAACCAGCCCAGCCGATAGGCCGCCAGGACCGATTCCAATATAAAAATCCAGCCCGCTCCGACGCGAATCAGACGTATGTTCAGCGGACGCGAGCTCCGGGATAGGGCTATCGGTTCACTTTCGGTCGGTCTAATGGAATCGTCGCCTGCCATGGGACTTATTCTATCGCAGGACCTGGGTACGAACATCTGCGGTACAGTCCTGCTGAATAACGACTGAATGGACACGGGTCGGACATATTGTCGTACCGATCCGCTGGTCGGCGGGGCGCGATTCTCGCGTCCTCCTGCGCGACCGGTTGTAACCGCACAGGGAAATGACAATAATGGTGTATGGGGCGCAATGGGGGCGATTAGGATTGCCTCTGGCGACCAATTTATAAAGGGGTTTCAGGATGAAGCCGAAATCGATACTTGTTGCCGCTTTCATATTGCCCGTCATGCTGGGGCTTAACGGATGCATACACACGCATAGCGACGTGGTTATTTCGCAACCAAAACCGCTGCAGGTGGATGTCAATCTGAATGGCAAATTAACGCTGGTTATTCAAGACGCCCGCAATGATATGCAATATATCGCGGGGCCGCCACCCGGCGGGCCGTCTACCGCCCCCGCCGGAGGTGCCATAGTTCCCGCCACAATGCCGGCCGCCGCGCCACACGCCGCACCGGCCGCTGGCCCGGCCACCACGCAGCCAAGTTCGCTGCGCTTGCGAAATCCGGCCGACAGCACGGTTATTTTTGCCGATGATATTCCCCCCGCCCAGATGACCACCAAACAGCAGGTGCTGGCCGAGCTTCGCGAAGATTACCCTCGATTGCGCGCGCTGCTTATGAAGCACCTTATTGGCGAAGCCCACACCGGATATGTGGAAGCCCGCGGAACGCTGACCGCCAAACAAAAGAAATTAATCCACGAAGACAATGGCTACCGGCGGCGGCTGTATCAGATTGTCGGCAAATCGACCGGGCAATCTGTTCCGACGGTTGGCCTGATTTACTTTCAGGTGCGCCTGCGTTATTTGCCCGATGGCGTATGGGTTCAGCAGTTGAATAATTCCACCGGCCAATGGGTATGGGTCAAGTGGGTCCGATAGTCGATCTGACGAGCCCCCAGACAGGCCTCAATCATACTTCTCTCCAACGCTTAATCCGTAGTTCCCCCCAGTTTAAGCCTATCGAGTCGTTTACAAGCCTTTGATTTATCGTGGTTTGCAGCGATTTTTCGGGTCGATTTTGCCTTAAATTTGTACCCATGTAAATGTCGTGTTGTAACTTGACATTGTCTTTATT
>DAIDJN010000002.1:0-3507 GCA_027451365.1 Phycisphaerales bacterium
TTGACTCCAAAACAAAGGTGAACTGAAAATCATTTAGCACATCCCGCAATACCCTCTTACATTCTGTCAGCACATCGGCACTTGGGGTACTTTCTGGCTTTTCATTATCTCGTCCAATCAATTTATTACATCATATCACACAACTCGCCACTATGTCAACCCCCCCGAACACACATAAACCTTTACACGGTCCAGCCTGCACCCAATCAAGCCATCGCACCGCCATACCTATACCTATTACAGTCTAGCAAAACTTGGGCATGTTGTCAAGCCCACATCACACACTAGAGTATACAATAAACGCACATGTCATGCCAAGCCCGCGACGCATGATTATTGGAATGCACCCTCCACCGGCAATCCCCATCCCACCATCGGCAGTCCGCACCGCAAAGTTACCGCACATTAGGGCCATCTTCCCATATTACACAAAAGATTTTTGCCAAGCGTGTTGTTTTCCGTATCGGCCGCCCCGGCACCAGGTACACTGGCGGTTTGTGTACGGCATGGTTATAATTGCTAATTGATGGGGATGGCTTCCTACGGACCATGCGGTTCTTGGCAATATAGTTGAATCCAGTACAGGAGACGTTTTCGTGTTTGACAAAAAAATCGTTTTCAATGCTTCCTTACCCCGATCAGGGTCCACCCTGATGCAGAATATCCTGGCTCAAAACCCGCGTTTTTACTGTACGCCCACCAGCGCCGTCCTAGACCTCATGATTGCTTCCCGTAAATATTATACCGATCTGGCCGAGTTCAAGGCTCAGGATCCCGAACTCATGCACAAGGCCTTTACCAGCTATTGTCGTTATGCACTCCACGGTTTTTTTGACGGCATGACCGATAAACCCGTCTGTATCGACAAATGCCGCAGTTGGTTTCACTACCATGACTGGCTTACGCAATTTCATCCGAATCCCAAATACGTAGTCTGCATCCGCGATCTGCGATCGATTTTGTCCTCCATGGAAAAGCTGTTCCGCAAGAAACGCCACCTCGCCGATAATGATGAAGTTACCGGCACCCTCACCATGATTACCGTCAACAACCGCGTCATGCGTTGGCTTAATGGTCCGCCCGTAGGAGTGGCCGTTGCCCGGCTGGTGGAATCCCTGCAAACCGGCGTAATCAAATATATGCACATCGTCCGGTTCGAAGATTTAACCACGCATCCGGAGGAAACCATGCGCCGCGTTTATAACTATCTAGAAGAACCCTATTTTGCCCACGATTTTGCCAACATCGCCCAATCCACGCAGGAAAACGATGCATTCCACACCCAGTACGGACATCACCACATTCGCAGCAGTATTGCGCCGGTGCCGCTGGATTATAATCAGGTACTCGGTCCGGATTTGTCCACCTGGGTGAAAAATAATTATGGCATGTTTTATAACACTTTTTATTCTGACCGCGGATAATCTCCGCCATTATCCAGAACCATCAACATCGCCGGATGGATGCTCTGCCATTGGCGGGAACAGCGCTGCCGCCGTACAAAACATTGCCATTGTTTAGGCAATGCCTTGGAATCCTCAGCCATACATTTTCTGTTTAGCTCGTCCGGCCCGCGGTTTAAAATCCACATGGCACACGTACTTGACACTGTTCCATGACATGTATTATAAAAATAGCTGCGTCGCCTCTGAATCTTGCTCCTCCACCATCCGGTGGGTGCGGCCATAATTTTTGGCAAAGAGGCGTGAGAGCCGATAAAAGGAGGAGCGTGGTTGTTTTTGAAAGGAGTCGCGTGATGACAATGGACAAGGTGGTCCTCAAGCAAAAGCTACTGGAGAAATGTGAGGCGAAGCTGGACCGGGCTTTGGCGGCAGTGGAGGGTGCTCCGGAAGGGCAAATCATTGCCGCCAGCGAGTGGGTGGTGCGGGAAGCGTTCCAGGACCTGACCCGAGAGTGTTTTCAGGAGTTGGTGCAGGCACGGGCGAATGTAACGCCGTCTGCCGGGCAGACGGCTTTTTCCCCCTCGGGAGGGGGTAGTCCTGCGCGACAAAGGAAAGCGTGAGGCCCGGGTCTTAACGGTGGCCGGGGAGATCACCGTGGTGCGGCAGTACTTTTGGGCGGCGCAGGCTGGCGGGACCATGCCGGTGGATGCAGCCTTAGGTATCAGCCACTCGCGTGTTTCCCCCGGAGCGGTGGAGGTGCTTTGCCGCTTGGGGATGCAGGAAGACTTTGGCGCGGCGGCGGAGGACGCACGCCGGATTGCCGGCCTGCCCATTTGCAAGGAACGCTTACGCCAGATGGTGGAGGCGGAAGGCGCTGCGGTGGCCCAAGCCCGCGGCTCGGGGAAGCTCAAGGCCTCCTGGACCGCCGCGGAGGCGGTGGTAGAGGGTTCCCAAGCGAAGCGGGTTTACGCCGGCGTAGACGGGGTGATGGCCCCGATGGTGACGCAGGCGGAGAAAGCCCAACGGCGGAAGGAGCAGGTCCAGCGTCGCCAGCAACGCTTACAGGCGGGGCTGGGCAATACGCGGCCCCTGGCACCGGCGCGACCGGGGCATGAGGAGCGTTATCGGGAGATGAAGATCGGGGTGTTTTACGATCAGTCCAAAGAGCACCGGCATGTGGTGGCGACGGAGCAGCGTTGCGGGCCGTTTGCCGAGGTGTTCAAGGCCCATGCCCGGCAACTGAATTTGGGCCGGGCCACCGAACTCTTGACGCTCAGCGACGGGGCGGATTGGGTTCTCAACGTTCTGTCTACGAGCTTGGTGAACGTCCTGGCGATGCTGCTGGATATTTTTCATCTCAGCGAGCACCTGCATGCGACGGCGAAGTGCTGTCTGGGCGAGACCCCCGAGGCGCGACTGTGGGTCCAGGCCCGCTTGACGGAACTCAAGACCCAGGGAATACGGCCCCTCTTCTGCGCCATCGATGAGTTGCACCGTCGTGTGCGATCGGGGCATAAACGCAAACAGCTACAGGTCTTGAAGGCTTACGTGCTTAAACGGATGGAGATGCTGGATTACCGCCGGGCCTTGGACAACGGCTGGGACATCGGCTCCGGGCCGACCGAAGCGATGTGTAAAACGCTGACTCTGCGGCTCAAGCGCCCGGGCATGAAGTGGGACGCCGACCACGCCGCCGCCATCATGAACCTGCTGGCCATGCGCGAAAGCAACCAGCATCAATCGTGGTGGGCCGGCCGAGCCCGCGCTGCATAGTGCCAAAAATTATGGCCGCACCCAACGTACTCATATAGCCCCCTCCGCCAGCCGGATGCCGCTCCAGCCGCGCCCAAAACCATATCGTTGTTCTGGCTCCAACCCGCCCAACCGGCCCAGCCGTTCGCCGAATCCTTTGTAGGCTAATGCGTGCGAACCACGGGCTTCGGTCCATTTCTGAAAATTGGCAGTGTCCGTCCTACGAACCCCGTCTTCCAAAGATGAAAGGAACATGAGAATCTGTAGCCATCGCAAATGAAAGGAGAAAAGCGATGGCGAAAGAAGATGTTGGAAAGATTTGTTCACCCCTGCGGGAAGGGCGGGAATTCTG
>DAIDJN010000003.1:0-35009 GCA_027451365.1 Phycisphaerales bacterium
ACCTGACCCAACTGCTGGCCAACCTGCCCACCACACCAAAGGACCAGCTTAGCCTTTGGCTGCCGGACGCCTGGAAACACAGGCAACTGGCGGAAAACAAAAGCGTCCTGCTGACAGAGCCGAAATAACGGCGGACTTCTCATGCACGCCTATTATCCAAATCCGGAAATAATAGGGTAGACGCAGTTCGTAATACGGACACTATGTATTCGAAATCTATACGTGCAAGTGGAGTCATAAATGGGGGCTGGACAATAAGCCGTGGATTGCTGATTCGGAACAAACTCGCAACTGACCGGGCCAAAGACCTAGCGGATGCCCAGGAACTATCACGCGGGGATTAATGCGAATTGCCATCAGTCCTTTATCGGCTGCGGCGCCGGACCGTTTTTAAGAACTAATTTCAGCCAGCGTTCTGACCCCGTGAGGCACTGCTGCGCCGAGAGAGGAACGCCACCAAGGCCCGGATTCGCAAAAAAACACAGCCAAGGCAAACTGTTAAGTCTGCCCTGGCTGTTTACGAATTCAGTTAAATCAGCGATATGGGACCACCGCAAAAAAAGCGAAAACCTATTTAGTGGCGGCCTTTTCCCCTATTTTGGGAGCGCGGAATTTGCCAGTTTTAGGATCCTGCTTGTGTTTGTTGCGGTCGAGTTCCAGGGTTTTGGTGCTGCCGCCGACTTTGGTAATTTTTTCCAGAGCCTGCTTGCTGAATTTGGCGGCAACAACGGTCAGTTTGCGGGTAAGCTCACCATCGCCAAGAATCTTGACTGGAAATTTTTCATCGCGAATCAGGTGATGGGCAACCAGAGCCGCGGCATCAACAGTTTGTCCGTTCTGAAACGCCTTTTCCAGATCGCCGACGTTCACAATGCTGAACTTCCGGGCAAAATAGTTGTTATTAAAACCGCGTTTAGGAATGCGCCGAAACAGGGGCATATTGCCGCCTTCTGACCCGAAGGCTGGTCCGCCACCGGCGCGGGCACCGCTGCCCTTGGTGCCGCGAGTGGAGGTTTTGCCATGTCCGCTGCTTTCGCCGCGGCCGACGCGCTTACGCTTTTTGTGAGCACCAACCAGTGCGGTAATTTCGTGAATAAACATAACTTAACTCCTGTGGCGGCTAATTCAGCCAAATGCCGTTAGGCCGCAAAATACAGTTCGTGGCTTTATTGATACCGGACGAACTTAAGCCGACATTTGCCCGCGGATAGTCCCCTGCCTACATCCACCAACATTTTTCGGCCACATTTCTGATCTCCAGACTTAAGGGTCTGTCAGCCCAAGGTAACACCACGGCTGGATTCAATCATTTCGCGGGTGCGAAGTGATTCAAGTGCGACCATGGTCGCCTTGCAGAGATTCTTTTTATTGGTGGAACCGTAAGCCTTGGTCAGCACGTCACGAATGCCCACCAGTTCCAGCAGCGGCCGGACAAATCGGCCCGCCTTGACGCCAGTGCCTGGACGGGCGGGGACCAGTTTGATTCTGCTTGCACCGAAGCGTCCCATGACTTCATGGGGGATCGTTCCACCAGCGAGATTAATGTTGACCATATGTTTCCGTGCGTCTTTGGTGGCCTTTTCAACAGCCGCCGGCACTTCCTTGGCTTTGGCATAGCCCAGGCCAAGTGATCCGCGATGATCTCCCGAAGCAACCAGCGCTTCAAAAGTGAAGTTTTTTCCACCCTTGACCACCTTGGCACTGCGGAAAACGCCTACCGTGCTGGATTCCAGACCACTTTCTTCTTCAAATCGTTCTGCCATGAATAAGCTCGCTTTTAAGATATAAACCCGCCGGCTTTCTCCGGCCATTTCTGAATCATACACTTAGAATTTTAAACCGGCATCACGTGCCGCATCGGCGAGGGCCTTAATCCGCCCGTGGTACCGATAGCCACCGCGATCAAACGCGACAAGGCTGATTCCTTTTTGAATTGCGCGATCAGCAATCGATTTGCCGATTGCAGCGGCAGCCTTGACATTGCCGCCGTTGGCGACGGTTTCACGCACGGCCTTTTCGGCGGTACTGGCCGAAACCAGAGTGCGTCCGGAACTGTCATCAATGACCTGCACATAAATATTTTTCTGACTGCGGAAGACGGTCAACCGTGGTCGAGCGGCCGAACCGCGTACCACGCCGCGCACGCGCTTTTCACGGCGTACCTGACGTTTCATCTTTACTGCTGCAATTGAACTCATAAACACATTCCCGCCGCTGGCTATTTCAATCCGAACCACACTCCAGAGGCTGCCGACAAAAATTATTTGCCGTCGTGTGGCTGGCGGATCAGGTCAATCGTGATCCGTGTAAATTATTTTTGCGCCGGTCCGCCATCCGCAATATCAAAGGCATGCAAAGAAGGCGATTCTCCGGAACGCTATTATTACCAAATCCGTTACTTGGCACCGGCACCAGCGAACTGTTTGCCAGCCTTTCGCTTGACAACCTCGCCCACATACCGAATTCCCTTCCCCTGATAGGGTTCAGGTTTACGGACGCGACGAATTTCCGCGGCCAACTGGCCGACGGCCTGCTTGTCCGCCCCGCTGATTCCAATGCGCGTACCCTGAGCTTCGAGCTTGACGGTGACGCCTTCGGGAACCGCGAGTTTGATCTGGTTGGCAAACCCCACCGACAGAACCACGGTTTTCCCCTGCAATTCCGCCTTGTAACCAACGCCTTGAATTTCAAGATCGCGGGAAAAACCATCCTGTACGCCTTTGATCATATTGGCGACCAGTGCACGGGTCAGGCCATGCAGAGAACGGCTAAGTTTTTCATCATCGATGCGTTCGACAAGAACCTCGTTGCCCGCTGCGCCGGGCCGCACGGATACCTTCACCTTGGCATGGTGAGCCAAGGCCAGTTTACCCTTTGGGCCTTCAATTTTGACGGTATGCCCATCCAGAGCCACCTTGACGGTGCCTGGAACGACAATGGGCTTTTTTCCAATTCGACTCATGGCTGTCCTCTGTTTATCCTGGCGGCTTTGTTACAGGGCCAAAGCCCATGGTCAACGCCTGTCCAGGCAATGTATCACCGGAAAGTCCGGTATTAATGGACTGTGGCGAGCAATTCGCCACCAATATTCTGTTGCCGGGCCTGGCGGTCGCTAAGCACGCCGCGGCTGGTGGACAACAGTGCAATTCCCATTCCGCCGATCACCTGCGGAAATTCCCGCACGCTACGGTAAACCCGGCAACCGGGTTTGCTGACGCGGCGGATCTCCTGAATAATGGATTGACCGGCTGTCGAATATTTGATGGTCAGACGGATCAATCCCTGTTTGGTGCCGTCATCAAGCACAACAAAATCCGCAATGTATCCTTCATCCTTCAATACGCGGGCAATGCCCTCGCAAATACGGGAATTCTTTACATCCACGGTCTTGTGCCTGGCATGGGCAGCGTTACGAATCCGCAACAGCATGTCGGCAATTGTGTCGGTCATGGGTTCCTCTTGTTCTTTTTAATGTCCGAGCGGCCGCGGCTTACACATAGCGGCTCGCCAGGTCCGTTTACCACGAGCTTTTCTTCAATCCGGGGATCTTGCCATCGGCCGCCAATTGCCGCAGCACAATACGGGAAACCCGGAACTTGCGATAGTAACCACGGCGACGCCCCGTGATTTCACACCGGCGAGCCAGGCGGGTAGCACTGGAATCGCGCGGCAGTTTAGCCAGCGCAGTGTAATTCTTTTCCTTCTTAAGTTTGCGGCGTTCATCCGCATACTTCGCCACAAGCTCCTGCCGCTTTTTATACCGATTTTTCCAAGCTGTTGTCGCCATGAATCTTTCGCCTTAAATTAGCCTTCGTTTAACATTCTTATTCAACCGGTCAGCCGGCCTTACGCGTCTGGACATCATCCTTGCGGAACGGCATTCCAAGATGGGTCAAAAGGGCCCGGGCACCGGCATCATTCACCGCAGTGGTGACTATCGTAATGGCCATACCTTGTTGAAAATTCACCTGATCGCCATGTACTTCCGGGAAGACCGATTGTTCGGTCAGGCCAAGATTATAATTGCCGCGGCCGTCAAATGCCTTGGGCGATAATCCGCGGAAATCCTTCACGCGCGGGATAGCCAGGTTAATCAACCGGTCCAGAAATTCCCACATACGCTGTCCGCGAAGAGTGACTTTTGCACCAATTTCCATTCCTTCGCGGAGTTTGAAATTTGACACGCTTTTACGAGCGCGGCACACCTGGGCCTTCTGACCGGCAATAGCCGTCAATTCTTTGACAGCCGCCTCCAGCCGCGGCTTTTCAGTAATTGCCCGACCAAGTCCCATACTGATTACAACTTTGGTAATCCGTGGAACGCTCATGGAATTCTGAATTCCAAGTTCACCTTTCAGAGCCGGCGCAATTTGTTCAAGATAGCGTTTGTAAAGGCGCGGGGAATAGCCTTCCGGAAACGGCTGAGGTTTTCCGTCGTCCTGGTCTTTGGAAGACTTGGATTTTTTAGATTCCGTAGACCCATCGCGGACCTTTTTCGCGGCTGCTTCATGCTCGGCTTTTTTTGCAGCCTTGGCCGCTTTTTCAGCTTCAATTTCCTGCGGCGACCGCGTCGGCTTGGCTTTCTTTTCTTTTTCTTCTTTGGCCATGATCATTCACCAGTTTCTTGAATACGTTAAATTTCATACCTGAGCCGCCGCGCGGCAATCAGGCCTTTCCGATTACACCCAGGTCCGAGCCAGTTTTCACCGCGACGCGGTGCTTCTGTCCGTTTCGGATTTCAAATTTCACCCGCGTGCCTTTGCCGGTTGCCGGGTCCACGGGCTGAACTTTGCTGACATGCACCGGAGCGGCCTTCTGAATTCGACCGCCCTTGCGATTCTTTTCCGTTGGACGGATATGCTTCCAGACCAGGTTAATTCCTTCCACCAGAACCATGTCGCGGTCCTTGAGAACCGAAAGCACTTTACCCGTTCGTCCAGCGTCGCGACCGGACCGAATGTAAACTGTGTCATCTTTGCGTATACGGGCTGCCATAACATTTTCCTTGCGCTGTTTCAACGGCGACTGCCCGATTCCGCAGCCGCCGATTGATTTACCAAATCGGCATCATTCCTGGTCAGACAACTTCACTGGCCAGGGAGACGATTTTCATAAAATTCTTCTCGCGAAGTTCACGGGCGACAGCGCCAAAAATGCGCGTCCCGCGAGGACTTCCTTCGGCGTCCACAAGAACCGCGGCGTTGCGGTCAAAGCGGACATAACTTCCATCCGCCCGTCGGGTCGGCTGTTTGGTGCGGACGATGACGGCCTTGGCGACTTCGCCCTTTTTTACATCGCCGTTGGCCATCGCCTTTTTCACGGCCACCACTATAAGGTCGCCGACTCCCGCGGTCTTACGGGTAAATTTTCCCCGAGCCGTAGATCCCCCGAGCACCTTGATGCACATCACCTGTTTGGCACCGGTGTTGTCCGCTATATCGAGTCGTGTCTGCTGTTGAATCATTTAAGCACCAGTTAACCTGAAAATACTGCCTGTCGTTTCTTTCACACATCCGTCGTGCCGACCCAACCGGCATCGGAACCGTTGTCCTGTGGGCGCCGCCAACCCGGTGGCCGCCATCATCCGCCGATTATCCGGCGTGATTCGCCTCTGCCGAACCCGCCGGTTCAGCGGCCTTCCGCTTTTCAAACATCTGCGAGGCTTCACCGGAAATCGCAGACAGATCAATCTGGGGTCCACGGCTGACAATCCGCACCAGCCGATGGGATTTGGTCTTACTGTACGGGCGGCACTGCATCACTTCCACATGGTCACCCAGGTGGCTTTCGTTGTTTTCGTCATGCACATGCAGAACAGTCTGGCGTTTGAGATACTTGCCGTACTTGGCGTGGCGGGCGAGATATTCCACCACCACCTTACGGGTCTTGCTGACCTTATCACCGGCAACCACGCCAATGATGCGCGTCCTAAGGCGCCGTTTGCTGTTCTGAAGTTCGGTTGTTGCTGTGGTCATATCATTCATTCCAAATCAAACCCTGTTTATTCAATCGTTCCCGCGGTGCCCGCGGATTCCCGCTGGGTGAGCAGCGTATGGATTCTGGCGATTTCCCGACGGTCCTTTTTAAAACGGGTCACGTCCTTGACCTTGGCCGTTACGGTTTCCGCCCGAAGATCAAACAGCCCACGGCGAAGCGTGGCTTCGCGCTGCCGAAGCTGCTGGTCATCAAGAACTTTAAGTTCATCCATCATCTGTTTGCGTTTTGTGGCCATAGTTAATCGCTTTTTAAAATTAGAATCACACATCCCGTCATACGGGAGAAATTACATCGTGTGCCGCCGGTGCATAAACCGGCAACGCACCGGCATTTTGCAGGCGACACGGGCAAACGCCCGTTTCGCCACGGCTTCATCGACGCCGGCAATTTCAAAAATAATGGTGCCGGGTTTCACTTCGGCAGCCCAGAACTCGGGTTCACCCTTTCCGGTTCCCATACGCGTTTCGAGCGGCTTTTTAGAAAAGCTCTTATGAGGGAAAATACGGATATAAACCCGGCCTTCACGAGCCAGATAGTGTGAACAGGCCATACGGCCGGCTTCAATCTGCCTGCCGGTAATGCGACCCGGTTCAAGAGACTGCAGCGCGTATTCGCCAAAACTCACGCGATTCCCGCGTGTGGCGTTTCCCTTCATTACGCCGCGCTGCTGTTTGCGCCATTTAACCCGTGCGGGCATCATTGCCATGATTCAAACTCCAAGGGCATGTGAACATTTCCAGCATGCCAGACTCAAATCTTCCGGCCGGAATCCGGAACCATCTATTTTACCCGGCCGGTCTTAACCGCCATTCGTCACCGAAGGCTTAACGACGCCGCGGCCGGCGCGGTGCCCGACCGGCACCTGCCGCTTCAACGGCGGCATCGAGGTCTGCATACAGACCACGATATATCCAGACCTTAATGCCGATGACACCATACGGCGTGCGACAGTGCACCAGGCCATAGGAAATACAGGCCTGAAGCGTGTGCAACGGAATACTTCCGCTGATCTGCTTTTCAACGCGGGCGATTTCCGCCCCGCCGATTCGGCCCGATACCTGAATTTTAATTCCCAACGCCCCGGCGTTCCGCGATGCTTCGGCTTTCTGCTTAAGTACACGACGGAAGGAGGCCCGCTTTTTTAATTGTTCGGCAATGCCTTCAGCCACCAGGCGGGCATCAAGGTCGGGATTTCCGATCTCGGCAACTTCAACTTTAACCTTGCGAAGCGTGAGACCTTCAAGTTCATCACGAAGTTTGTCGATTTCCGCACCTTTAGGACCGATCACAACACCCGGCCGGGCGGTATGCAGAATCACGCGAAGCTCTTCGCGCGTGCGTTCAATTTCCACTTTGGAAACCGCGGCGTAAGGTGCCTGGCGGTTGAGCTTTTTATCCACGAATTCACGAATTTTCTGGTCTTCCACAAGCAGTTCGCCGAAAAGCTTTTTAGGCGCAAACCACCGGCTGGACCACCCTTCGGTGATACCGGTACGGAAACCAATTGGATTGATCTTCTGACCCATAATGGACCTCAAAGAGCCTTTATCTTCCGGCCGCGGCAACCGCCATCCGCCGGTTCATTTAAATCCGTCAAGCAGCCTTTTCTGCCGCGCCGGTGCGGGCAACTGCCCGACTTTTTTTCTTGGCCTTACGGGCTTCTTCCCGCTGGGCGGCACCTTCATCAACTTCCACACAAATGTGGCAGGTACGCTTGTGAATTGCGTAGCTTTTGCCCCGATCTTTCTGCTGCATACGCTTGATAATCGGGCCGGCATCGCAAAAGGACCGCGACACGTACAGGTCTTCGACATCGGCCTTTTTTTCGTCCGCGTCGGCAATTGCAGCCTTGAGCACCTTGGCCACCATCAGCGCCGAGCGCTGTTTGGAAAACCTCAGGAGTGTCAGGGCTTCATCGGCTGCCTTACCTCGAATCAAGTCCGAAAGCAGTCGCGCCTTGCGCGGTGAGATTCGTGCGAATCGCCATGTTGATAAATATGCCATGATTTACCTCGTGCCTGTCCACCGCGAACCGCAGTTCGCAAGCGGGATTAAGCCTTTGCTTCTTCCTTTTTCACCATGGTATGGCCCTTGAACTGCCGTGTCGGCGAAAATTCGCCGAGTTTGTGCCCAACCATGTCTTCAGTAATAAACACTCGCACATGCGTGCGGCCGTTATGAACCATGAACGTATGGCCGACAAAATCCGGCACCACAGTGCTGGCGCGCGACCAGGTCTTGATCGGCTCTTTGCTGCGCTGTTCATTGAGCTTATTGACCTTCTCCAGAAGGTGATACGCCACGAACGGACCTTTTTTTGAACTACGACTCATGCCTACCTCGGCCTATCTTAAAATCTGTTTCAGGGTCGCGTTTCCCCGCAACCCCGTTATTCGAGCCGGCACCTTACAGTCCCGGCCGCACGTTGCCGTTTAGCGGCGTTTGAGCACCGATTCACCGTAACGGACCGTCATACGCCGACGGATAATTTTGTTGCTCGAATTCTTGCGTGGGTTGCGTGTTTTTCCACCTTTGGCGGGCACGCCCCATTTGCTGACCGGGTGGCGACCGCCGCCCGATCGACCTTCGCCGCCGCCGAGCGGGTGGCTAACCGGGTTCTGGGCGACACCACGAACGGTCGGGCGGATTCCGCGATAGCGCATCCGGCCGGCCTTACCCCAGCGAATGTTAATCCAGTCCATATTTCCAATCTGCCCGATGGTGGCCCGGCATTTCCAATTAATTTGCCGGACTTCACCGGAAGGCAACTGAATGGTGGCAAAACCAGCATCTTTACCAATCAGACGAGCGGCGCCACCAGCACTACGCACCAGACTGGCCCCCTTGCCGGGAACAGCTTCAATATTGTGAATATCAATACCGACAGGCGCGATTTCCAGCGGCATCGCGTTTCCGACGGTCTTTTCAATATCTGTGTTCACGCCGCTTTCCAGAACGTCGCCGACCTTCACTCCCACCGGCGCCAGTATGTAGCGCTTTTCGCCGTCGGCATAATTCAGCAGAGCAATAAAAGAAGTACGGTTTGGATCATATTCAATGGATTCAACGGTGGCCTTAACGCCATCCTTGTTGCGCTTAAAATCAATCTTGCGGTACAACTGCTTGTGTCCGCCGCCGATATGCCGACAGGTGATCCAGCCCGTGTGGTTACGGCCACCGGTCTTTTTCTTCGGCTCGGTGAGTGATTTCTGCGGATCCTGCCGCGTAATTTCCTCGTAGGCGTTTACCGAGCTGAACCGTCGTCCCGCGGATGTTGGTTTGTATTGTTTGATGGCCATAAGATGGATCTCGCTAAATATCGGCGGCCGCACGACCGCTCTGCTGTTTACACCTGCTGCTTAAATGCCGGTCAGAACATGTCAATTTTCTGATCCGGATGTACTTGCACGACCGCCTTTTTCCAGGAAGGCAGACTCTTATAACCCGATCGCGTCCTTTTGGACTTTCCCGGCACCACAATGGTCCGCACACCAACAACTTTCACGCTGTAAAGCTGTTCAATGGCCTGCTTGATCAATTGTTTGTCGGCCCGATCGTCAACTTCAAAGCTATAGGCGTTCCGCTGCGTACCCAGAAAAGTGGTCTTTTCTGAGATCAGAGGTCGCTTGATGATTTCCGCCAGATTTAGTTCCATGTTCGTGAGTCCTTAAAGGCCGACCCTTTTTTTGCCGGCACCTGAATTCGAATCTCGTTAACCTGCGGCTGATTCCAGCCGCGGCTTGGCCGCCTCCAGAACGCCATTAAGAGCCGCGCGTGTCATCAGAAGAGTCCGTGCGGAAAGAATGTCGTAGGCGTTCATTTCCATGGCCGGCTTAATGCGGGCGTTAGCGATATTCCGTGTAGCCAAGAGAACGTTCTGATCGATACCATCGGTGGCGATCAGAACGGTGCGACTTATTTCGAGAGCCTTAAGCACACCGGCGATTTCCCGCGTTTTGGGCTTTTCGCCCTGCACACGCAGTTCATCAAGAATTTTTATGCTTTGAGATTGGATTTTTGAAAGGATGGCGTTGTCACGGGCGAGGCGGCGTTGTTTGGCCGGCATGGACTGGCGGAAATCGCGTGGCTTTTTCGCGAACGCCATGCCGCCACCCTTCATGACGTTGGTACGAATATTACCGCGGCGGGCATTACCAGTATGCTTCTGGGCATACAATTTTTTGGTGGAACCTTCCACCTCACCGCGGCCCTTGGTGGCGACCGTTCCCTGCCGCTTGTTGGCCTGGTACATGACCAAGGCCTGTTTAAGCAGCGCCGGGCGCACTTCGCCGCCAAGCAGTGCTTCGTCCACGGATACCTTGGCCACTTCCTGGCCAGTTCTGTTGTAGATGGGCAATTCAATCATTTTTATTCATCCATCAACCGGATGCCCAGTTGCATCCACATTGTTCCAAAAGTTCTGTTAACGCCATTACTTTGCGGCTTCGGCCATCATGCGGGCGGTTTTCGATTGCCGCACAAACACCACGCCACCATTGGCACCGGGAACCGTTCCCTTTATCAGAAGCAGATTTTTTTCCTTATCGACGCCGACCAGCGCCAGATTGCGGGTGGTGCATTGTTCCACACCCAGATGGCCAGCCATTTTCTTACCCTTTTTGATGGCGCGCCCATGACCACGGGTACCTGAACCGCCTCCGATGGAACCCGGCGAACGATGCTTACGTTCGGTACCGTGCGAGCCAGGCTGACCACCAAAGTTCCAGCGCTTCATGACGCCTTGAAATCCTTTACCCTTCGAGGTGCCGACCACGTCCACCCATTTGATCTCGTTAAAGCTCGAGACGTCAATAGTGGCACCGGCGGCGACCGTCGGTTTGGCATTAAGGCGGACTTCGCGGAAATATCGTTTGGGAGTTGTTTGACCAGTCTTTTTGCAATGCCCCACGATGGGTTTGGTGCTGCGGCGCTCTTTCACATCGTGAAAGCCCAATTGAACGGCGTTATAGCCATCCTTGCCATCTTCGGATTTAACCTGGGTAATAATACAGGGGCCGGCCTGTACCACTGTGACAGGGATGATCGTGCCGGCCGCATCGTAGACGCGCGTCATTCCGACCTTGCGGCCAAGAATTGCGGCAAATAAAGAACCGTTACCATTATCGCTCATGGCATTCCTCAGCCGTCGAAGGCCTCACTTGGGAACCCGTTGTCCGCCAGCGTTAGCGGTGTCAGGTTCTCCCGGATATCCCGTCCGACCGAGCTTGTTCACTTTCATGCACAAGCAAAAAGTCGGCTTAACGAGGCGGGATTGCCTGACTTTGGATACATATTCAAGACAACGCTCGAACATCCGAAGTCAATTTCAACCCGCCCGAGATCACTCAGGTGGCGCCGTATCGACGGAAAACCAACCGTTTTCTGCCGCGTAAAAGCCAAAAATGGCTGTTTACGCCTTTATTTTCACGAACACACCCGCCGGTACGACGAGGCGGTTTAATGCCTCAATTGTCCGGGGATTAGGTTCGAGAATATCAATAATTCGCTTATGGGTGCGAATTTCAAACTGTTCGCGACTCTTTTTGTCAATATGCGGAGAACGCAGAACAGTAAATTTTTCAATACGTGTGGGAATCGGTATAGGACCGAGAACTTTGGCCGACGTCCGCTTTGCGTGGTCCACGATTTCTTTGGCCGACGCGTCAAGAGCGCGGTGATCGTAGGCTTCCATACGAATGCGAATTCTTTCGTGTTGAGCAGTCGCCATACCTGTCTTATTCCTATCCGATTCCAATGTTGGCTCGTGTTACCGAACCGCACATTTCATATCCATATATCACTTTCGCAGGATGGCATTCCCTTGGGGGCAACTCCTGCGACCAATCATCGCGCCACTGCACGATATATCGGAAAAAAACTCAAATACCCGCGAATTTGCCGCAAAAACGGCCTTCTACATCGGCATTCATTTGCCTTCCCGCTCCGAAAAGCGGTGGCAAGATTCGTTAGTTTACCAATTCTGTTCTTTTTGTCAAATTCACTTTGAATACCTTTTATTAAGACCCGGTTTACCCGTCATTCGGAGGCCTTCGGGCGGCGGGGTAAACGTTGTGCCGCGTGGCGACGCGCCGATCGGCTGCCCAATACAGGCCAACCCGGACTAATCCTTCATTTTGGCGGCCTGCTGGGCGGCTTCTTCCACCGTTCCGACGTACATGAAGGCCCCTTCGGGCAGATGATCCCATTTACCTTCCACGATTTCGCGGCAAGAACGAATGGTATCCACCAGTTTCACATTGGAACCGGCCTTGCCGGTGAAAACTTCGGCCACAAAGAACGGCTGGCTGAAGAAACGTTCGAGCTTGCGGGCACGGGCGACGATCAGTTTGTCTTCTTCGCTTAATTCGTCCACACCCAGAATGGCGATAATATCCTGCAAATCCTTGTAGCGCTGCAGGGTACGTTTCACAGATTGAGCCACGTTGTAATGTTCTTCACCCACATAATTGGGGTCCATGATGCGGCTGGAACTTTCCAGCGGATCAACCGCCGGATAAATGCCCTTTTCCGCAATGCTGCGGCTAAGCACTGTAAAGGCATCAAGGTGGGTAAACGCCGCGGCAGGTGCCGGATCGGTTAAATCGTCGGCGGGCACATAAATGGCCTGCACGGATGTCACCGCGCCTTTATTTGTGGAAGTAATACGTTCCTGCAACTGGCCCATTTCGGTGCCAAGTGTGGGCTGATAACCGACAGCGGACGGCATGCGTCCGAGCAGCGCGGAAACTTCCGAACCCGCCTGAGTAAAGCGGAAAATATTATCAATGAACAGAAGAACGTCGGCCCCTGTTTCATCGCGGAAGAATTCCGCCATGGTCAGGGCAGAAAGAGCGACGCGTAAACGGGCACCGGGTGGTTCATTCATCTGGCCAAATACCATGACGGTCTGGTCAATGACGCTTTTGCCGGTATCGCCAATTTTGGCTTCCTGCATTTCCAGCCACAAATCATTTCCTTCGCGGGTGCGTTCGCCTACGCCGGCGAAGCAGGAAAACCCACTATGGAAGCGGGCCAGGCGGGCAATAAGTTCCTGAATAATAACGGTTTTGCCCACGCCGGCCCCACCGAACAGTCCGGTTTTTCCGCCGCGAACATATGGAGCCAGCAGGTCGATGACCTTAATGCCGGTTTCAAAAATTTTTGTTTTGGGTTCCAGATTTTTGAAATCCGGTGGCGGCTGATGAATCGCACGGAACGCCTTTGCGTTGACCGGGCCTTTTTTGTCGATTGGTTCGCCCAGCAGATTAAACACGCGCCCCAGTGTTTCCATGCCCACCGGCACAGTCACCGCGGTTCCGGTATCCACCACGGGCATACCGCGCACCAGACCATCAGTGGACCCCAGAGCGACCGCGCGCACGCGGCCACCGCCAAGGTGCTGCTGCACTTCACCGGTCAGATGCACTTCCACGCCGCCATCTTTGGCGGCGTGGTCAACGCGAATTGCGTTGTAAATGCCGGGAAGCGCGTGTTCGGGAAATTCAGCGTCAAAAGTTGACCCGATCACCTGGGAAATGACACCTGTTGTGGACATAACGGACTCCAATTCATATTTTTTTCGCCGGGCGGGCGATTCTGGCCGCAAACTTAATTCAAGGCCTCCACGCCGCCCATAAGTTCTGACAATTCACTGGTAATCTGCGATTGGCGTGCACGGTTATATTCGCGTGTAAGCAGTCGCGTCATTGATTCGGCATTTTCCGTCGCCGCGGACATGGCCACCATGCGGGCGATCTGTTCTGAAACCGCGGCATCCACGAATGCCTGAAAGATGGAAACCTGCAACAGCGACGGGACGAGATCGGCGAGCAATTCGCCCGGATCGGGGGCAAAATCCGGCGAGGCTTTTACGACGGAAGGCTTGCCACCCTCAGCCTGGGCCGCAGCTTTGCCGCGCGCCAGCGGCAGAATATCCAGGGCCACAGGCTTCTGCCGCCCCACCGAGTGGAATTTCATATAAACAAGTTTCAGTGCGTCAATCTGGCCAGAGCTGTAGGCCTCGGTCAGTTCATCGGCTATGGGAACGATTTCCTCAAAACGGGCATTGTCCGAAATGGCGACATAAGCCTTTTTTACATCACGGCGAGCGAACCGGAAATAGGCGGCCCCCTTTTTTCCGGCGACATAAATATCAACACCCTGGCCAGCCTGTTCGAGTTCGCGGATCGCGACATTGGCGGTCCGGAGTATATTGCTGTTATAGCCTCCGGCGAGTCCACGGTTGCTGGTGACTATGAGCACGGCTGTGCGTTTGGCATCACGCGTCTGAAGCAGCGGATGGAGCAGGTCGTCGGAGGCATTCTTCACCACATCAAGCATGCTGTCCACCAGAGCCTGAAGCTTTTGGGCAAAGGGGCGGGTGCCCTTGGCCCGCTTCAGTGATTTTTGAAAGCGCGAGGTGGCAATCATCTGCATCACTTTCGTGATTTTATGGATATTGCGAACCGCCTTGCGACGTTTTTGAATTTCTCTGGCCTTGGCCATAACACTCACCTGAAACCGGCGAACCGCCGTTTATAACACCCCGGCATTGTCCCGCCCGGAAGTTGTTTACCGCCGGGCAACGTCATGCGGGCCTAAATTCCCTCTACTTTTTTCTTGATCAGCGGCGAAACATTGGAAAAACTCTTAATGGTATCCACCAGTTTGGCCTCAAGGTCCGGCGTCAGTTCTTTTTTAGCGGCCAATTCCTGACGTACCGCGGCACCGGTCGATGCAAAAAAGTCCAGAAAATCGCTTTCCCAGCGGTTGACATCTTTCAGCGCCACTGCGTCCAAATATCCCTGTGTGCCGGCATAAATTACGGCGATTTGATCCACCACATCCATCGGGCGGTACTGCGGCTGCTTAAGCGCCTCCACCATACGGGCACCGCGATCCAACTGGCGTTGCGTGGCCGGTTCAAGATCGGTTCCGATTTGAGTAAAGGCTTCCAAAGCGCGATAGGAAGCCAGGTCCAGGCGGAGTGAAGCGGAAACTTTTTTATGCTTCATGGCCTTGATCTGGGCTGAACCACCGACGCGGCTGACCGAGATACCGACATTGATGGCCGGGCGAACACCGGCAAAAAACAGATCCGGCTCCAAATATATCTGGCCATCGGTAATGCTGATGACGTTGGTGGGAATATAGGCGGAAACTTCGCCTTCCATCGTTTCAATAACGGGGAGCGCGGTAAGAGATCCGCCACCATTTTCCTTGGAAAGCTTGCAGGCGCGTTCCAAGAGGCGGCTGTGCAGATAAAACACGTCGCCGGGATACGCTTCGCGACCCGGCGGCCGACGAAGCAGAAGCGACAACTGCCGGTACGCCTGGGCCTGCTTGGAAAGATCGTCATACACGCACAGGGTCGCCTTGCCCTTCCACATAAAATGTTCGGCCATGGCACAACCGGCATAGGGAGCGATGTATTGCAGCGGGGCGGAATCTGAAGCACCCGCGACAATCACAATCGTGTAATCCATGGCCCCGTTACGACGCAGCACATCCACAACGCCGGCAACGGTTGATTCCTTTTGTCCGATAGCCACATAGACACATATCACTTCATCGGGTGTGCCGAAGAATTTTTTCTGATTGATGATGGCATCGATCGCGATGGCGGTTTTGCCGGTCTTACGGTCGCCGATAATCAGTTCGCGTTGTCCGCGGCCGATGGGAATCATGGCATCAATCGCCTTGATGCCGGTTTGCAAAGGCTCCTTGACGGGCTGCCGATCGGCGATACCCGGGGCGATGATATCCACCTTGCGGCGTTCGGTGGATTGAATAGCCGGTCCGCCATCCACCGGTTCGCCGAGTGGATTGACGACGCGGCCGAGCATTTCGGCACCAACGGGAACTGAAAGCAGTTCGCCGGTGGAACGCACGACATCGCCTTCCTTAATGGTGGTATAGTCGCCAAAAATGACGGCGCCGACAGTGTCCTCTTCCAGGTTAAAAACCTGGCCATAGATTTTATTCGGAAATTCAAGCATTTCTCCGGCCATGGCTTTGCCGAGGCCATAAATGCGTGCGATACCGTCGCCTACTTCAATCACCTTGCCGACCTGGCTGACTTCAAGCCGATCCTGAAAACCACTGATTTCCTGCTGAAGAATCGAGGAAATTTCATCAATTTTAAACTTCATGAAAACACCTTTACATTTTAATGACCGGCAAATCCCGTTCGGCCGCATGCACGGGCCGTTTACCGGCCCAAACCATAAAAATTCAAGAGGGCATCATGCCCGACATTTTTTCACGCATGCCAACGAGCAGCCCGCGCGTCAGCGACTGACGCATGGAAGCAAGCCTGCGCTGCACAGAACCATCAATAAACAAATCGCCAATCCGCAACTGGACACCACCGATCAGTTTCGGATTCACAAAAGTGTCAATATCCACGAATTGCTGAAGAGCCTCACCCGTGCGACGGGCGATGCGTTCAAGCTGGGCATCATCCAGCGGCACGGCTGTGGTCACTTCTATCGGAATGCGATTGGATCGTTTCTGTTCAACGCTGATCATGGCGCGTAAAAAGTCGGGGAAATATTCCAGCCGGTCGCGGCGGCCCATTGCCCGGATGGTCTGGAGAGTCAACGGGTTTATGCCTGCGGCAAAAACCTTCTCCAGAATCGCCAGTTTCGCGGGGCCGGAAATTGTGGCGGCCCTAAGCACCAAAGCCAAGCGCGGGATCTGGCTGATAATTTCCTGTAATCCCTGCATATCAGCAAGCACATCGGCAAGCTGGCCGGCTTTCACTGCCGAATCATAAAGCGCCAGCGCGTAGACCTCGCCTATGGGAGAAAATTCAGATTGTTTTGTTGCCATATTTTTTACCTTCAGATCGATCCGACATGTCGGCTTAACGTCTGATTGTTCCCAATTGGCCGAGCGATTCATCCAGCAGACGCTGACGGTCTGATACGTTAATTTCGCGTTCCAGAATTCGCCCGGCGATACTCACACTTATATCCGCCGCGCTGGCGGCAATTTCCAGTAAAGCCTGTTCCTTGGCGGTTTGAATATCCCGCAAAGCCTGATCCTTAATAGCTTTGGATTCTGCTTCGGCACGCTGATGAATCAGTTCGGCGGCTTTGGCGGCATCTGCCTTGGCCTGCTGCAGCGAAAGGGCCGCCTGCTGCTGTACTTCTGCGATTTTTTCTTCCAGTCGCTTCCGCGTCTGTTCAACTTGCGCCTGGGCCTCTGCGGCGGCATGAATGCTGTCACGAATGGCATTTTCACGGCTTTCGAGGCCTTTGAGAAGCGGCCGCCACGCGATTTTTCCGAGTACGGAAATCAGCACAATAAAAATGACAAGCGTGAAGAGCGCGGTACCCGGATCCACCGAAAGCAATCCACCACCTCCGCCGTGATGGGCGTGCCGCACCGCAGCCTGCGCGGTTGGGGACATCACCGCGGCCTGCACCGATCGGGAAAATGTCCCGAACAGGCCAATGGCCACAGCGATTGCGGCATATCGGCCAGCGGACGGCTGGTCCGGCGTGCGAATGGTGCCGCAAAACAAGGGGACACGTTTCATACAATACCTCTAAACAATCTGGGAAAAGTGGACAAATTTGGCGGCAATCGCCAAAGGTCCGGCCCGCGACCGCATTTTCGCCGCAGCGGGTAACAGGCCGCCGCAGGCCACTTACAGACCGTGGTTATGGATGAGCACAATCATCACCAGCCCCAGCAGAAGGAAGGTAAAACCTTCGATGATGGCTGCGGCCAGGAAGAATTGTACGCGAATGGTGTTGATAAGTTCCGGCTGGCGGGCCGTGGCTTCGCACATGCTTCCGCCGATTGAACCCACACCCGCACCCGCGCCGCCTACACCGGCACCACCGCCGATAAGGGCACCGGCCACCTGAATGGCCTGCGACAGCATCTGGGCGGATTGCACACCTGCGGAAACCGTATGGGTGGCGGCGACGGCCACTGTGTGAACAGCCTGTGTGGTCGCGGCCGCTGTGGTGGTTGCTGGATCCATGATGAAAAACTCCTCGTTAAATATGGATTACTGTAAAACCCTTGAAATACTGAATACCGGAAAGTCCTACGCAGACCCATCCGTTTAATGCTCTGGTGCCACCGCCGCCGCTATGTATGCGGCGCTAAGCAGCGTAAAAATAAACGCCTGAAGGAACGCCTCCAGAAGATGTAGCGCTTCAAACGCGGAACTGAACACAATAATGGGAATTCCAATGGTGGCCCGTAAAAAATGCGATGACATGGAAAACGCAATACTTACAAACACCGCGACCACCAACGGGCCGGACATCATGACGGCAAACAGTCGCATGCACAACGACAGCGGCTTGACCAGCGTGCCCAGCAGTTCCAGGAAAAGCACCACGGGCCAGAGCAAGGCGGGCACGGCAGGCACCATATTCTTAAAATAAAGCAGAACGCCGCCAGCCACAGCCATTGGCCAGGCACGACGGGCCGGCTTGGATTCGGGGCCGCCACCATGGCCATGCCCCGCATGGGCGGCTTCGTCATGATGCCCCCCCATCAGATGTTCGCGCCGCTGCCGCACAGCCATAATATGCTCGCGAAGTCCGGCGATATGCACCAGGAAAAAAGTGAAAAGTGCAAGAACGACCGTCACGGATAAGTTACCAGTGCTGCCGCCCCAGAATTCGGGGATATGCGTTCCGGCATAAATATTCAGCAATGCAAATGCCTGGTTAACGGGAAGCATACCGAGCAGATTCGCGAAAAGAATGAAGAAAAACGCTGTCCACAAGTAAGGCGTAAAGGTGGAAGCCCATTTGCCCAGCATCGGAACAAACAGTTCCTTGCGTAAAAAATCCATGCTGGCTTCAAAGAAATTTCCCCAACCATGCGGCACCGGATTGGCTTTCATGCGCCGCGCCATGGACGGAAAAATAAGCAGCATCAACAGCGCTGAAAGCAGCATCATAAAAATATCGTTGGTTAAATAAACCGGATGTCCCAGCAGTGTAAATAGCCGGTGGGGCAGCACGCGATGCGCGACGACATCATCCAGCACGCTGACCGCCAGCGGTGGCGTGGTCCCAAAAAGCGACGATGACGCCGTGATTGTCTGGCCTGTAAGGGTCATGGGAATCATAAAAAACCGAGTTCCAACCAAGTCTCCCCCGCCGTGACAATCCGCCAGAATTGTCCGCAGCCGCGAGGGTCAATCTTTGTAACCTATGGGCCGATTACCGTCAATGCGCCATAAGGACATATCTTCAATGCGAAATACTCGCAAATTGACATAACAGTGTTTGACACTGCTTAAATTCAGCCATATCAGCCGACGGCCGGCCGCACCGATGAATTTTTTATTACCCATGAAGAGGTAAAGCTTTCCGCAATAAGCAGCACGAAATAAAATGCCGCCAGCCACAGAATCAACACAATTTTATGAAGTCCAGGGCGAGCCATTACCAGGACAATCACCGCCCCCAGCGCAGATCCAACCAGCCGCGTCATGTTCGCCACCATAGCGCAACGCAGCAGCATAATCGCCCCGCGGCCGACCATGATCACCATCGGCAGCACGGCCAGCCAGCCAACCGCCACCACGACCAGCCCCGCCCATAACATTTCCGTCGGGTGCAATGGCCGCCGGGTAAGCGGCAGAACGGCCATGCCCGCCAGCATCGTCAGGAGAACCGCCACCGGTGGCGTAGCGAGCAAACCCAAGCGGAGCCAGACATCGCGCACCATGGGACGCGAAAAGGGTTGCACAGGATTGCCCACCGGCGCGGCTGCATTTGGTTCAGCCGCGAGAGGTTCTTGAATTGTGGGAAGTTCAACCATTCGTTTCCAATCCGCGCGGGAATATTCAACCAGTCCCGGCGATTCATTTTTCGCTGGCCGATCCACCTGCAGCACTATTACTTTTTTCCGGCCGTCAGCAGCATTTTGATCTGCAGGTACAACTCACCTATTACCGCCAGAACAATGCAGGTAATCGCAGCATAACCGGGCCAGCCAAATTTCCCATCCAGCCAATGCCCGATCCAGGCAAAGACCAGCACCACGCCCAGAAATTCAACACCCATCATCGCAAAGCGACGCGGACCAAAACCGCCGGCTGCGCCCGCCGTGCGACTGGCGACCAGTTTGGCCGTATGTTTCTCCAGCCGATCCAAAGGGGACCGCGCGGCATCACCGACATCTTGTTCAGACTGCCGGGACGGCTGGCTATCCTGTTGATCGGGATTGGGCATAAGCCATACCTCCGCCGCCGTCAATTCACCGGGCTAGATTGTACTATTTTTCACAATGTAAGTCAAGAAGCGGCACCCATTCAAAAGTAGAAAGTTCCGCGGCCATGCCCACAGGTGCCAAATCAAATGTGCCGGACGACAGAAATTTTGACGATGCTCAGTGAATCAATACGAGCGGTTGGTCCTTCGGAAGGTTCACGACAGCGCAATATCTCGACGAAGGAAGGTCCAGTCGAATTGCCGATGAAACTTCCGTACATGTTCAGTCGCAATGGCCAGTGGCATTGTGGCATTGGGCAAATGACGTAAGGCAGGTATTGCCCGAGGTCGGCGCATTGAAATGAAGGCCAGCAGCAATAAAGGGGGAGCCATCCATGTCACGGTCTTGGTCTTCTGGCGCCGCGCTGGCGTACCACCAGTTGCCCGTGTAACATCATATGAAATCAATGGAGTCGTGCATGGCTGTGCTCGTAGAGCTTAAGCGAATTATTATCACCGAAACATCAGATCAGCAATTCATTTTCCTGAAGGAAGTGGATGGCGAGCGAGTGGTGCCCATTGTGATTGGGTCCAGCGAAGCGCTGGCCATCGACAATCGCCTGAAAGGCACTGAATTTCCGCGTCCCATGACACACCAGTTAATGACCAACATCATCGATCAATTGGGTGGAAAGCTTGAACGTATCCTGATTAACGACCTTCAAAAACACACCTTTTTTGCCCGCCTGGTGATTCGCCACAACGGACGCTCCATTGAAATTGATTCCCGCCCCAGCGACGCAATCGCTCTGGGCGTGGCCGGGAATGTTCCGATTTACGTCGCCGAACATGTGCTTGATGAAATTGCCGGGGAAACGCAATAGCCGCGCGGCACAGCTCGATTAAATTTGTATCTGCGCAGGGCCAGCCATTCAGGCTGGGTGCTTTCGCCCACCGCAACCGATAAAAACCGAAATTCACAAAGGGACCAAGCCCGGTTAACCCCAACGAATCAGTCGGGGTTCAAGCCGGAGTTCAATATCCGGGTGGTCCGGCAGCACGCGCAATGCGAATCCTTGTTGCCCGCAGGAAGCCGCGTTAATTGCCCCAACGTACTGGTAAACACCCTTTTCTAACGGAGATCCCATTGCCATTTCATGAGAACGCGATTCAATGATATCTCCGGACGGGTTAATCTGACCATAATAAATTTCAATTCGCACATTTTGCGGATTGATCGCACCAAGTTCCACAACCGCCGTCACTTTCATGCTTTCGCCGGCTTTCAGGGCCCCCTGCTGAGGCATATCCACGCTACGCACGCGCACGAATGGCCATTGGTCCACCAGTTCCTTTTTCCAGGCGGCCAAGGCAATTCCGCGGGCGTTTTTATTTTCGGTAAGGCCTTCAAACATATCATGCGAAGGCAGATAAAAGCTCTGGCAATACTGCTGCACCATCCGGTTGGTGTTAAACGTCGGACATATTGTTTGAATGGAATTCTTCATTTGGCGAATCCAGGTGCGCGGCAGGCCATCCAGACCGCGGTCGTAATAGGTGGGAATGACCGATTTTTCCAGCAGGTCAAAAAGCCGACGACTTTCCATTTCGTCCTGATATTCGTCGTTTGAATATTCTTCGCCGTTGCCAATGGCCCAGCCGTTTTCGCCGTTGTAGGCTTCGCACCACCAGCCATCAAGCACGCTTAAATTAAGCACACCGTTAATCGCGGCCTTCATGCCGCTGGTACCCGATGCTTCCATCGGCCGGCGCGGGGTATTGAGCCACACATCCACTCCCTGCGTCATGTGCCGGGCAATGTTCATGTCGTAATCTTCAATAAAAACCATGCGCGTGCGGACATCTTCACGCTGGCAGAACCGGAAAATATCCTGAATATACCGCTTGCCGCCGTCGTCGCGGGGGTGGGCCTTTCCCGCAAAAATAAACTGCAGCGGGCAGTTGTGGTCCTTAAGCAGTTTCAGCAGCCGATCCGGGTTGCGCATCAGCAGCGTCGCCCGCTTATAAGTTGCAAAGCGCCGGGCAAAGCCGATGGTCAGCGCCTTGGGATCCAGAATTTCATCAATCCGCTGAATTTCCTGCGTCATATTTCCCTGCCGGGAAAGCATGTCCTTCATGCGGGTACGGGCGAAATCAATCAGGCGTTCCTTGCGGCGTTCATGGGTGCGCCACAATTCCGAATCCGGAATGCGGTTGGTGCGAGCCCAGACCGAATGGTCTGCGGGACGGTCCGACCATTTCGCTCCAAGATATTCCTGGTATAACCGCGCAAACCCTTCGCTTAACCAAGACTGCGTGTGCACACCGTTGGTGATGGATGTAATTGGGATTTCCTGTGGCGGCACTTCGGGCCATATCCGCTGCCACATCCGCTGCGACACATGTCCGTGCAGTTCGCTCACACCATTACAGTGCCACGCCATGCGCAGTGCCAGCACTGTCATGCCAAACGATTCATGCGCATCTTCCATATTCACCCGACCAAGGGCGAGGAATTCCTCGCGGGTCAGCTTCAGCCGGTCATGGAAGTTGCTGAAATAATGCTCGATCATTTCACGCGGAAAAAAGTCATTTCCCGCCGGTACCGGCGTATGCGTCGTAAACACATTGCTGGACGCGACAATTTCCCTGGCCTGAGCAAAAGAAAGTTTTTCCTGATCCATCAACACCGCGGTCCGTTCCAGCGAAAGGAACGCCGAATGCCCTTCGTTCATGTGGCATACGGTCGGCTTGATTCCCAAAGCCTTAAGCGCGCGAATACCACCTATGCCCAGCAGTATTTCCTGCCGCACCCGCATATCCTGGTCACCGCCGTAAAGCCGTGCCGTGATGGCCCGGTCTTCCGCGCGGTTTTCCGGACGGTTGGTGTCCATCAGGAAAAGGCTTACCCGGCCAACGCTGACCTTCCATATCCCCGCGTAAACCATTCCATGCGGGTATTCCACCTGAATCACGATCTGCTGGCCATCCGAGCCCAGGGCTGGCTTGATAGGCATGGCGAAAAAGTCATTTTCCGGGTTTTGCTCCTGTTGCCAGCCATCGCCATTCAGGTGCTGATGAAAATATCCTTCGCGGTAAAGCAGCCCGATGGCGACCAGTGGAAGGCCCAGTTCGCTGGCGCTTTTCAAATGGTCTCCGGAAAGCACGCCCAGACCGCCTGAATAGATCGGCAGCGATTCGTGAAGTCCGTACTCTGCGGAAAAATAGGCAAACACCGCCTTGCTGTCCGGATAATTTATGCTGAACCATGTCGGCTGGCTGATATAAGCATGGAACAGATTGCTGACGCGCGACAAATGCGATAAAAAGCCTTCATCTTCCGCAGCGGATTTTAATTTATCCTGCCCCACAAGGTTCAAAAGCCGTACCGGATTATGGTTGGTCTGTTCCCACAAATCCGGGTCCAGGCGGTTAAAAAGGTTGACGGCCTCATAATTCCATAATGACCAGACGTTGCCAGCCAATTCGTTAAGAGGTTCAAGTTTTTCCGGAATCGCAGGAACAACAACAAAGCGGTGAATGGTAGCCATGAAAACTCCAATAAGACCCTCAACCAATCCTGATCCCCCGCCGATTGTACGGGCCACCGGCGACCCGAATATTCCGCCGCCGACGGATTGTACGGGAAATTCTTCCTCGCGTCGCCCCCTACTTATCGGTCATTCGGAGAAAATCGTTGAATGCAATCCGCAGGCCGCTCTGCGGCCCAGCCGGCCATGGGAAAACCGCCCGACAGTCTCTTAAACGTCGGGCCACTCACCGGTGAAAACTTCCGTTGCAGGCCCAGTCATGTATACGGCGTCATCCGCCTGACTCCACTTAAGCGCAAGCCTCCCGCCGGGAAGGTTGGTAAGGACAATTCGGTTGGATTTTTTGGTCAACACCCCGGCAACGGCCACCGCCGCGGCACCCGTGCCGCACGCCAGTGTGATACCACTGCCACGTTCCCAACTTCGCATGGAAACTTCGTCCGGGGTGTGCACCTGCACAAAATGAGCGTTGACGCGCCGCGGAAAAAGCGGATTGCGTTCAATCATCGGGCCAATTATTTCCAGCGGAATTTTATCCACATGGCGGCAATACAAAATCACATGCGGGTTGCCCATACTTACACAGGTCATGTGGTCTTCCAAACCCGCCGCCTTGATCCAGTCGGCACCGGCGGTCGATTTTTCAAGGCCCAGCAGACCAAACGCCGGATGATTCACAATCCGTTCCTGCCCGGTAATCATGACCGGAATGCGCGCCGGTTCCAGAATGGGCTGGCCCATATTGACAGTGACCTGATTCACTTTTCCGTGCTGCATCCACAGGTCCAGAGTCAGCACGCCACAACCGGTTTCGACGCGCATCGGATTGGCCCTGGCCAGTTGATAATCCCACGCATATTTGGCCACACAGCGCACGCCGTTGCCGCACATTTCAGCTTCGCTGCCATCTGCATTGAACATGCGCATGCGTACATGTGCACCCAGACTGCGAGCCTCTTTGGTGGGCGGACAAATCATAATTAGCCCGTCGCCGCCGACTCCGAAATGCCGGTCGGCAATCGTCACCGCAAGTTTCTCCGGGTCCTGAATATTCTGGTTTATGGCATCCACGTAAACGTAATCGTTTCCAATGCCGTGCATTTTTGTAAATTTCATGAAAGCTCCGATAACAACGCACCAACGGCGTACCGCCGTCAGGGGCGAGACACCGTTCCGGATGGAATTGTAACGTTAATCCGGTTTAAGGGCATTCACCGCGGGAACTTGGGCATCCCGCCAGATGACCGCCGAAAGCAGATCGGTTCGGTCGCGTTGAACTATGACATCCGCCTGCGGACGCGTGGATTCCACCAGCCGCGCATTGGGCAGGTCAATCCGGCGGACCCAGTCCTTGGCCTGCTCCACTGTTTTACCGCCTGCCATATGCCGATTCATCAGATTGGTGACAATGCTGGGGCCTGGGGCTTCGACATAAACGCGAAGGTCAAACAGGTCCGCTATACCGCTGTACGGCGGCACGTTTACCAGCAGGTAATTTCCTTCGACCAGAATCAGATTATGCGATCCGGAAATGCGCAGGGCATGGGGCACCACATCGTGAAGTTTGCGGTCGTAATCCGGCCAGCTTAGCTTCTCATCGCAACGGCGGATGTGCCCAAGCAGGCCGCGGAGCGATTCAACATCAATTGTTTCCGGAGCGCCTTTGCATTCAATCATCGGAATGCGATCACCATTCCGCATTAAAAGCGTTTTCTGATTTAATACATGTCCCGGAAAATGAAAACCATCCATCGGCAGGGCAATCGCCTCGCTGCCGGGAATAAAACCCTTTGACGCCATCCATGCGATCTGGGCGGCGAAAAATGATTTGCCCGAACCCGGTGGCCCCACCACGGCCACCATCAGGCGTTGGGAATGTAATTTCTGAAGCTCCACAAGCTGGGTCAGGAACGGCCGCCAGCAGTCGTTCCATTCCGTAGCGCGAATGTGCATGACCGTTTCACGGCCGCCAAATTTCAGCGCGACATCCTTATTCAGAAACCAGGGGAATGGGTCAATTCCGTCCATGACGCACCCTCCACACCTTCCGAATTCTGCCAACGGAAAGGCCTAAAGATGACAGGTCTTTTTCTTTCCGGGGTGATCTGCTGTTAGCTTCGGACATACGCAAGTCTCTTTATATTTCAGCCGATTCCACGGCATTCTTCAGACTGGGGCAAAAATGGTGCCGTTTCAGGTAAAAGCCGCTAATTTTTTACATTTTCTCCGTTTTTTCCTGTATTGGTGTTCAATTTCCTGGCCGACACAATTAAATGGCTCCGCGCTGGCCAGTCCGTTTTCGCAGATATTTGACCATTGTATATCGGCCGATAGTCCGCTGCGGCTGAAGTTTCCATCACGAAAGGCGGACGTTCCAACATCATTATCGGACATACCGCCAGATTAATGTAAAACCACGGAATATCCGCCAGACCAATCAGCTCCTGACGGCTGGTCACACAAAACGTGCTCGCATTGCCTGAAAATTTAGCATTATGGTCAAGGTCTTTCATGTAAACCGGATTGTGCCGTACTGCAGTATCAAGAAAGACCGCATGAATCGGCTGCCATTGATGGGCGTTGTGAACCGTCACTGGTGGAAGCGTGCCCCAGTCGCGACCCACAACCATACCGGTTCCCGGCACGGTCAGTTCCGCCGCTGAATGATCCGGCTCGCCGCAATGGCAACTCGCACAACCCATGACGACAGCGCCCATAAACATCAGCCTGCAGGCCACCCGCGCTGCGGTTTTGCACGGACCTGCCGCCATTGCGGTCAGGTGTGATTGATTCGCGGGGCTATGTGTGTCAATCCCCATGCGGCCTATCCTTTCAACCGGTTAGCGGAAACAAAATGATTTTAGGTCCGCCGCACCAGATTGCAAACGATGCGGGAAAGACCAAGCTGATTCAAACAATTAAACCACAGAAGAACTTTCACGGGTTGCCATTTCAGGACGGTTGCCGCCCCGGTCCTCCGGTTCTGGGCGGAATTGAGCAAGCCCAGCGAGATTCATTCTGATCATTTTATCCATCTATGACCCGGGCGCACCTGCACGATTCATATTCAGCGCGGACACGCCGCCGTCGTCTGCGGAATTTAACAGGCAATTGGCAGTACGCAACCTTTGCGATATCGCCCCAGACATTCGTGCATGACCACCTGGCCGTCGGCACGGGCAGGTAACTGGCCGTGCCAACGCAGTGGCCACCTGCCAAGGGAAACCCAGTGCCTGCAAGCACCGGGCCTTGCGGGCCATTTGACAAGGTAACGGGGCATGGCGTTAGGATTGCCCTATAGTTGAATTGTCAATTTCAGGGAGGCATATCATGTCTAAATCCTTATTGCGATCCGCAAGCATCACACGCTATGTCAATGACACCGTCATATGCCAGACACCCGTGCAGTTGCGCTTGCGGCAGGAAACCGCACAAATGCCCGAAGCGGTCATGCAGATCACCCCGGACCAGGGAGCTTTTCTCTCTTTTCTGGTGGGATTAATCGGCGCACGGAAAGCCATTGAAATTGGCACTTTCACCGGCTACAGCGCCCTGTGCATCGCCGGGGCAATGGGGCCAGCTGGCCGGCTCATCGCCTGTGATATCAGCGAGGAATGGACCACGATTGCCCGCAAGTATTGGAAAGAGGCGGCCCTGGCCGACCGAATTGACCTGCGACTGGCACCGGCTCTAAAGACACTTGACACGTTGCTGGCCAATGGCGGCGGCGGCACTTTTGATTTTGTATTTATTGATGCCGATAAGCCCGCTTATGAAAGCTATTACACGCATGTGCTCCCGTTATTGCGCCCGGGCGGATTAATCGTCATGGATAATTCCCTTGGGGACAGCGATCATTTTGATCAAATGGACTATGACCCGGCAAAATGCCCCATGCACAGCCTGAATCTTAAGATTCGCGATGACCACCGCGTTGAAGCCATGATTGTGACAGTCGGTGCCGGAATGATGGTGGCCCGAAAACGCTGATCCAATTTCTCCCTGCGCGGCTATAATATCGATTTCGCATTGCTGTGAAGGCAGTATCAGGTGTAACATGGATTCTCGCCGGAGCAACACCATATGAATCGCGATGAACGCACCAAACATTGGGATTCCGTTTACACACAGAAGATGGACACCCAAGTCGGTTGGTACCAGGCCGATCCGGAAACTTCTTTTAGCCTGATAGAAAACGTTGCGCCCCATCGCGGTCGGGTGATTGACATCGGGGGAGGAACTTCACGGCTGCCGGACAAACTTTTGGACCACAGCTACAAGGCCATTACGGTGCTGGACATTTCGGCGGCTGCGGTGGCCAAGGCCAAAGCCCGACTGGCCGAGCGTGCGGCACACATTCAATGGAAGGTCGCGGATATAACAGAAGTTGCGAATTTAAATGAGTTTGGCCCGTTTGATGTCTGGCACGATCGCGCGGTATTTCATTTTCTAACGGATGCGGCCGACCGTAAACATTACGTTGAACTTGCGACCAAATCATTGCCGAGTGGTGGGCACCTGATTATCGGCACTTTTGCCCTGGATGCACCGCCCCGCTGCAGCGGCCTGGACGTGTGCCGCTATGACGCGACAAGTCTGGCGGCGGAATTCGCCCCGGCGTTCCGCCCGGTTGATGAAACGTCGCACTTGCACATTACCCCAGCCGGCAAGCCACAGCATTTTATTTTTTTAACGCTGGCTCGTGTGTGAATGTGACGTGACCTGGAAGGCAGGCACAGCCTTTGCCAAACCCGCTATCAGACGGCCTTATTTCAGTCCAACATGGTTTTTGGTATTAATGTCCGGCATGGATAGTTCATCCGACATTCCAACTGGCATACGCAATGTGTAATACTCCCCAAAAACTGGGCGCGCTGCTAAAAACAGTTTTTCCCGGCTTTCTAAGTCAACTATTATGTCGGCAAAAAGCGTCGTGAGTTTAGTCGCAGTTCAAAGCCAAGGTGGCCACGAGCCTCTGGTTGGCGACGGCTGTTTATGTTGTCATGCGCAGCCTTGATGCATACGATAATTCTATGAATCCTGCTACTCGCTTCAACATCGGTCAATTGGCCAAGGCCGCTGGGGTACCCACCACCACTGTGCGCTTTTATGAACGCAGGAGGCTGATTTTGCCGACCGGCCGCACGATGAGCAATTACCGCTGGTACGATCAACGCTCTCTGGAACGTTTGCGATTCATCAAATTAGCCCATGCCGGCGGATTCTTGCTGAACGATATCTGTGCCATGCTCGAACCCAACAATGGTTCGACGGCCGAATGCCGTCGGGTTGCCGCGCTTATTGAACATCGGCTGAAGAAGGTGGGGGCACAAATCACAGAATTGCGGCGTTTGCAAAAGGTGTTGGGGCGGGAATTGGCGCTTTGTCGTGCCAGCAAACCGCGGCAATGCGCCGTCGTAGAGGAAATGCGAGATGTGGCGAGGTCGGCTCGACGCAATGGATCCTTGTGAACGCCCGCCGCGCGGCGCTCCACTCAGCCTCCCTATTCGCAGCAGCTAAAACAAATGGTTGTGTAACGGGAAGGAATCACAACAAATCTATGTACGCTCGCAAGAATTGAACGCAATTGTGGTGCAGGCACCCGCAATCTAATTCAGCTTTCGTCGTTGCATTGCAGCCGATAACTCCGGCAAACGCATTCGCCTTAAAAAAAATAATTGCATGTCCACTTGACCTTGCACCTAAGTGCAAGGTGTACAATGACACAGTGATCCAAATTCCGGGCTTTCACGGCTTATCCGGAATGAGGAGGTCTTTGTCCAAGCCGGGTTTTAATAATGAGGTGACCTATGAAGGGAACACTATGATCGGTGGCCGCGGCGTTGCTGATAGCGGGTAGCGGATCGCCGGGGCTGGCGCAAGCTGGTTCGAGGATTCCGAAGCATTCAATCTCTGGTGCGCGGGGCGTCATGACTGCCAAGTGCCAAAAGCCCCAGTGCAATCCGCAGGCCCCGCGTCGCCATAAGCCCGGATGCAAATCCGGACGCTGCCAATAGCTGGCTTTCGCGGTGGAACCGCCGACCTCGGCTCACCGGATGGCCGTGAAGGCGAGTGCATCACTACGCCCGCGCGGTTCCGGCAGGTTTGAATTGCTAATTCGAATACCGCTGATCATGCGGAAGAATGGAGTTTCTATGAGTTCCTGCTGTAATAACCGCAACTGCGATTCCGCTGGAAAATTGATTATCCTCGGTGGTGGATCGGCGGCCTTTTCAGCGGCGACGCGCGCAGTTGAACTTGGTGCCGAAAAGGTCACCATTATCAATAACGGCTTGCCGACCGGTGGAACGTGTGTAAATGTCGGCTGCGTGCCGTCCAAAACCTTGATACGTGCGGCCGAATCGCTGCATCGCGCCACGCATAATCCGTTTTTCGGCATTAAAACAAATGGACGCCTGACGAATTTTTCCGCCGTTATTGAACAGAAACATCAACTGGTTGCCGAGTTGCGGCAAGCCAAATATGTGGATGTGATCCGTGACTTGCCGCGGGTCCAATTGATTAAGGGGCACGCCAGACTCCTTGATGCGCATAACGTTGAGATCGGGACGATGCGATTAACCGCAGATCATGTCCTGGTTACCACCGGAGCCACCGCCGCGATTCCGGAAATTCCGGGGCTGTCTGAAGCGGGCTATCTGACCAATGAATCGGCGTTTGAATTGGAAACACTGCCGGAATCAATAATTGTACTAGGCGGGCGTTACATCGCGCTGGAATGCGCGCAGATGTTTGCGAGATTGGGAAGTCGGGTCACGGTGATTCAAAGATCAGAGCGTATTTTGCCCGCAGAATCAGCGGATATCACCAATGCACTGACGGGCTATCTCACTGCAGAGGGCTTGGCAATTTTCACGGGTGTGGCGGTGCAGCAGGTGCGCCGTGTAAAGAAAGGCGTGGTGGTAGAGGCCAAAATCAATGGAGAAAAGCGGGAATTTACGGCGGCACAGATTCTTGTGGCCGCAGGACGTAGACCGAATACGCAGAATATGGGATTGGAACAGGCCGGCGTGTTGTTGAATGGAAACGGATTTATTCGCGTGAGCCCAACGCTGAAAACGTCACTTGAAGGTGTATGGGCGGCGGGAGATGTCTTGGGGCGGAACATGTTTGTATACGCGGCGGCATACGAAGGGGCGCTGGCGGTTGAAAATATGCTAACCAAAGCGGATCGGGCGGCAGATTACACCGCGTTGCCGTGGGTGATTTTTACCGATCCACAGGTCGCAGGCGTAGGTCTGGATGAGCGGCAAGCTGTTGCAGCAGGCCATGAAGCCGAAGTTGCAATATTGCCTTTAAGCCATGTCCCGCGCGCTATCGCCGCCCGCGACACCCGCGGTCTAATTAAACTGATCCGCGATAAGAAAACAGATTTGTTGCTCGGTGCTCGTATTCTGGCACCGGAGGGCGCGGAATTGCTGATGGAATTGGCCCTGGCGATCAAATTCGGCATTACGGTTACGCAGCTTCGTAACAGCTTCCACGCGTATTTGACGCTGGGCGAAGGAATTAAACTGGCGGCGATTACTTTTGGCAAGGATGTGTCCCAACTAAGTTGCTGTGCCACGTAAAAAGTTTTATTACAAAGAGGTGCATCATGGGTACACAGAATCAATCTCCACATGGCGGCGAAAATTGCTGCACGCCGAAGACCGCATTGCCCGGCACGAATCCATATCAGAACACGCCGAAAACATGGTCCGCCGGGGCGATTGCCATTGTGGCGGCCATCATGGCGTCCGCCTGCTGCTGGTTGCCATTGGCACTTTTGGGTCTTGGCGTATCGGCGGCGGGCCTATCCAAGTTTATTGTTGGCGCACGCTGGGTATTTGTTGCAATTGCCGCAGCGGCCCTGGGTTTGGGATTTTATTTCATCTACGGTCGTAAGGCGGCTTGCGCCCGCGATGAAGTCTGTGCACCAAGCGGTCTGGCACGGTTCAACCGCGTGATGCTGTGGGCGTCCGCCGTTCTGGTGCTTGCCTTTGCAACATTTCCCTATTACAGCGCGCCGCTGCTTAAGGTAGTTAATAGTGGGAACAAAAACATCAACACGACGTCCCCTGGTGCCGACTCATCCGCCGGTCAGGCCGGGACCGCCCTGGCGCGTCTTACGCTATACACGTATCAAATTAAGGGCATGGATTGCCAAGAATGCGCCAACGGTTTACAGGCGGCCATTGCCAAATTGCCCGGTGTGAAGCAAGCAACCGTTTCATACCATACAGGCAACGCGCAGGTACTGGCTAATAAGCATTTCGACCCGCGAACCGTGATAAAAGCCATAGGCGGCATAGGATACGAAACGAACCTGCGAACGGACAACGACCCAAAAGCGCTGGAAAAATAAACCTCAGCGAACGACTTACCTAGACCATCCTGCCCCGTTTGGATAGAATTCGGACTGGAGGAACGGAACAAAGGAAAGCCATGCCGGATGCGCCATTAACTGACACTGGCCCGCAGCAGCCGCTGAGAGTTCTGCCGGACTCCCAGACTTGGGTGGATGAGTTCGGCGGCATTCTTTTTCGATACGCCATGCTTCGAGTAGATGACCGCCAGATAGCGGAAGAACTTGTGCAGGAAACTTTTCTTGCCGCATTGAAGAGCCGTAACGGATTTCGGGGCACTTCCGCGCCATCCACATGGTTTATCGCTATTCTGAAACATAAAATTCTGGACCATTTCCGCCAACAGGAGGACAAGCCTTCAGGAAGTCAACAATTGGAAAATGACCCATTTGTCGATGGGCTGTTCACGTTTACACTGCATTATCGGGTAAAACCCTCCGCCGAACCGTCAGACCCCGCCCACGACGCCGAAAACATGGATTTCTGGCGCATTTTCCGCCGTTGTCTGGACAGTTTGCCGGAAAACCATCGGCGAGCGTTTATACGGGTAACGGTGGATGGCGTAAACTCCGGAGACGCCTGTAGGGAACTTAACGTTTCGGCGACTAACCTTTCAGTGCTGTTGCATCGCGCGCGGTCCCGGCTGCGGCCCTGTCTGGAAAAGAATTGGCTGGGAACGGCCCGCCGCGGAAACGAAGATGGTAGACGGATATGATTTCCTGTCGCAAAGCCGCCGAATTAATGTCTGGCGAACTGGACGGTCGCCTGTCCGGCTGGCAGCGCTTTGCGCTTAAAACGCACCTGCTGCTCTGCTCGGGCTGCGTCATTGCCCGCAAGCAGTTTCATTGGCTACAAAAAATGGCACATATTGCTGGAACGGAGCCTAAGGCGACTGAGCAACTATGTATGGATGAAAAGACCGACCTGCCACCAGAGGCCGCTGCACGAATAAAAGCAATGCTGGAGCAAGCCCCGAAGTAATTGAGGCACCGAAATCTGACAATTCTATGAACAAAATTCTGTTTATTCTGCTTACGACCGGGGTTCTGCTGGCGGCCGCTGGCTGCGGCTGGTGGTGGTACACGCATCATAATCGTCTGACTTGGACCTCGGTCAACGCCCTTATTCAGCGGCAGTTCCCGGAGGTAAAACAAATGACGGTCGGACAGCTCCGCCGCTGGCTCGACAACCCGCACCAAAAGCAACCCATGCTTCTGGACGTGCGCGCGAACGTTGAATACCAGGTCAGCCATCTGCATCACGCCCGCTGGATTAACAGCAAGCAACCTGTTCCCCAAGCCATGGCCGGGGTATCCAGGCGGCAGCCGATTGTGGTGTATTGCTCAGTTGGCTATCGCTCGTCCGCTTATGTCCAGCGTCTTGTGAAAGACGGCTTTACGAACGTCACAGATTTACGTGGCTCCATTTTTCAATGGGCCAACGCGGGACTGCCGGTTTATCGCGACGGCACGATTGTACATCATGTCCATCCATATGATGAACATTGGGGACAGTTGCTGAATCGATCTTTATGGGAATTCCGCCCGCCCGCCACCCGGCCGGCTGGCTGAACTGAACGGTGACCAGGGGACGGCGATTTACAGCATCTGGACTATCGGCAAAACCAGCGCAATTCCGCCCAGTTCAAAAACCACACCCGCACTTTTTCCTGCCATTCCTCCGCTGTTTCCTGCGTAAATACCGGCGTCAGTGCCCGGGCGGTCGCAGCCCCAACCCTCATGCCACGCCCCAGATTTTCCAGAAGCCTGAACGCCGGCTCTTCCAGCCGTTTGAAAAACACGCTGTTTTCGTAACGGTGCACCACCAGGAAAACCGTCTGGGGTCTGGGCAGTGGCACGGGCTTTAATTCCGCCGCCACAATGCGTCGTTCGCCAGCGGCCTCTGTATGCATGGAGTCGCCGGATCGCAAAGCAACGGAATAGTCGTCCAGCGGAAAGCCCAATTGCAGGAGTGTCAAATGGGGCTGAAGTTTCAGGCGCAATTCGGCCGGATCGCCGGCCCTAAGGAAGTGCTCATCAATCACCGGATTGATGGGCGCGTCAAATGCGTGAATCTGGGCACATTCGAATCGCACCATATCCAATGCCATCGGCTGAAGCCGGCCGGCCCACTCCGGATTATCCGCAAGGAATCGGGGAATATGCCTCCCCAACAGACCCAGGTTAAAGGACCGGGACTTATATTTCGCCAGATATGCCTGACTCATCGCTAAAAACTTTTTTTCTCCAAGGACATGCCGCAGACCGGGAAAATCGTCATACAGGCAATCCAACAGCCGAAACCAGTACTGGCGGTTGTAAATTTCCAGACGCTCAAAACTCGTCAGCCGGTCATTCGGTTTGATGAATTGACCGGCAAGCCGGCGCACTGGGCGGCCATCTTTCCAGATACGCTGCATCGTCATTGCACCGGTAAGCTTACGCGTGATCGCTTCGAGCATCAGCGACTGAAGTTCCCGCAGTTCAGCCCGTGTTCGCACCGAGGGTCGCGGCCCGGCGCCGCCGGCCGATTTGTATTTGACGGCCCCAGGGCCGCTATGGCCGGATTTGGCCGCCAACAATCTGGTGTTTTTCGTTTTTTTGGTTTGTGACAAAACGGTTCGCTTTAAGCGCTTCATGGTGCACCTCTTCAAACGATGGAATATGGGCATCCCATTCCAGCAATGTGGATGTCGGCCCGCAACGATTTATGGCATGGGCGTAGAGTTTGGGCCTGTGACAGTTTCTGTCCAGGGAATCGCTTGGTAAAATATGTGAAGACTGATCCACAGGATGTGGTTCGGCAGTTGTGACTTTATTCAAGGAGGAACAAACATGTCAGCAGCGACCAGTCGTCAGGAAGCGTTGGAGAGGATAACCAAGACATTCCGCGATGCC
>DAIDJN010000004.1:0-21980 GCA_027451365.1 Phycisphaerales bacterium
CCAGGGGTCGAGGCCATCCTCGCCTTAAGAGCAGCCTGGAAAAGTCAGGATGCCCGCTGGGAACGGCTGTGGGCCAACCGACCCGCCTACGTTATGACAAAGACAATAAAAAACGCAGCATAAACTGTCACAGGCCCGTGGGCAAGGCGAAGCTGATTTGTCGCTTCACTTTGTCGGCTCTGGTAGATATAATCCATTGTAGCTGCTCGCTGTGGAGTCGCGATGTTTTGGAGTAAAGCAATATGGCAATTGTACTAAGTGAATCTGCGGCCAAGGAAATTAAATCGATCATCAAGGATCAGGGCCTTTCCGATGCCGCCGCGTTGCGTGTTGGCGTCAAGGGTGGTGGATGTTCTGGTTTCAGTTATGTCCTTGACCTGACGGAAGAGGCGGCCGAAACGGATGAAGTTATGGAATCGCACGGGATCAAGGTATTGGCAGACCGCAAGAGCTATCTGTACCTGAATGGCACGGAAATTGACTTCAAAGATGAAGTTATGGGACGCGGTTTTGTGTTTAAGAATCCCAACGCGAACCATTCCTGCGGATGCGGTTCTTCTTTCAGCGTCTGATGATGCAGTACGATTACCGCGGGACCCGCAATCCGGTACGGGATTATCAAGGGTTTGTGGAATCGGGTTGATTGGTTGACGCCTTTTTTTGGAGTCAAAAAGATTTTTACCGGAGCCGGTGCTCCGGTTTTTTTACGAGTATGAGGCCTCGTCCGGAAAGGTCTTCTGACGGCAAGCCGCATTTAGGTCAAAATAAGGGGGTGCCGCGCAGGCCGCGCAATTGCGTAGTTCGGCGGCCGGGTCAGTTGTGATGGCCGGTTCTTGCGGTTAAAAAAAAAGTGGTTTGGCGACAGGTGGAACGGGCCGCGTAATTTTTTGTGCCGGGCAGGAAGGTTTTGTGTGCAATCTTCCCGAAACCGGGTTAATTTTAATAAAGCCTTGTTGGCTCAATCATGGAAATTCGGCTTGACCAATTTGGACTGTTGCGCTTAACATACGTGGCTCGAATCCGCGCTGCGGGAAACCCGGCGACTCGGCGAAAAAAAATCAAGAAATCAGAAATTGCCGGGTAATGCGGAAAAAAATGGAAGAAGAAGGGCAAGCCGTCAGCGAAATCTGATTGGATTGGCCGCAAATATGGCGGATGTGTCCCGGCTAAGGCGGATATGGCTGGGCGCATGTCACAACTGGAATCCGATGCCGTGCGAAACCCCGTACGGATATATCGCGGCAGTTGGCAGCGCAGGCGGACAGCGAATAGCGGAGTCTTCAAAAGGATTGGATTCACCGCTGAACAGGGCGGGTTGGGGCGGCTGGCCCCAATGGCGTGCGTGAGTGCAGGGCAGTGCCCTGGGAAAGTCTGGGTGAGTTTCATGGCGCGTAAACGCAAAGAGATTACCGAAATTCTGGTTGAGATGGGTGCGCTTAAACCGGCGAACGCGGAAAAAGCGCAAACCGAAGCCCGAAAGCTTAACCGGCAGATCGAACAAGTGCTGGTGGAAACAAACCTGGTGTCCGAAGAAGATGTCACCAAAGCCATGGCCATTCAATATGACATGGAATACATAGACCTTAATAAAAACTTTATGCAGGCCAGCGACTTTCGCCTGCTGCCTGCCGATGTGATCAAACGACACCAGGTATTGCCGCTGGGTGAAGAAAACGGAAAACTTCGTATTGTTATTGCGGATCCTAATGATCTGGAAACCCTGGAAGCGTTGCGATTCCGCCTGAACAAGCCCTTGGAAACCTGCCTGGCGGTTAAAAGTGAAATAAAACGGCATATCGACCGCATGTTTGCCGCCGAACAGAAATCAATTGACGATATGGTCCGGCAGATGAGCCTGGATCGCGGACAAAGCATTGATGTATCACTTCAGAAAGACAAAGAAGGCGATGAAGCCCCAATTATCCGCCTGGTTTCCGCCATTGTGACCGAAGCCTGCAAAGCTCGCGCCAGTGATATTCACATTGAGCCAATGAAAGACCGCATGCGCGTACGTTACCGGGTGGACGGCGTTTGTGCGGAACGTGACAATCTGAATAAAAAAATGCAGAATTCCGTCATTGCCCGTCTGAAAATCATGGCTGGAATGGACATTGCCGAACGTCGGCTGCCACAGGACGGACGCATTAAAATGGCGATCGACGGTGCCAATATCGATTTCCGTGTCAGTTCCCTTCCTGCCTACCATGGCGAATCGATGGTGTTGCGTATTTTGCGGCCCGACAACGTCAAAATCGGTATTCAGCGCATGGGGTTTGAAGACGAGGACTACCAGCGGTTCAAGAAAATTATTTCCCGTCCAAACGGAATTTTCCTGGTAACCGGTCCGACCGGTTCGGGCAAAACCACCACGCTTTATGGAGCGCTTGCGGAACTGAACACCGCGGACCGCAAAATAATTACCGCCGAAGACCCGGTGGAATATAATTTTGCAGGCATCAATCAGTGTCAGGTGCGCGAAAACATTGGACTGTCTTTCGCCAAAATTCTCCGGTCAATGTTGCGGCAGGCACCCAATATCATCCTCGTTGGTGAAATTCGTGATCGGGAAGTCGCCGAGGTAGCCGTGCAGGCCGCTCTTACCGGTCACCTTGTGTTCAGCACGCTGCACACGAATGACGCCCCCTCGGCAATTACCCGTCTGGTGGACATGGGTATCAAACCGTTTCTTGTGGCCTCATCCATTCAGGCGGTGCTGGCGCAGCGGCTGGTGCGAACTCTGTGCGATCAGTGCAAGCAGCCGGACCCTGAGCCAGACCGTCGTCTGCTGCAACTGCTTGGATTCACCGATCAGGAACTGGCCAGCAAAACACTCTACCGTCCGGGCGGCTGTCCCACATGCAACAATAGCGGTTTTCGCGGCCGACTTGGTATATTTGAAATGATGATGATGACCACAGAAATTCGGGAAATGGCCTTTAACCGCGCCAGCTCCACGCAGATTCGCAAAGTTGCCCGGGCCGCGGGCATGAAATCGTTGCTGGATGACGCGAAAATAAAAATCCTCAATGGTGTGACCACCGCTAGAGAGGTGGCCCGAGTGACGCAGGCCGAGGGAATTATGGCCGATGCCTGATGGGCCGGATTTCACAGCGAATTCCGATTGAATGATGATTCTTTTGCCATGGTGATTTAACAATGTCAACCATTCTGATAGACCGGCTCCTGGAAACTGCGATCAAGAAGAACGCATCCGATCTTCATTTGCACGTCGGTCGGCCGCCCGTTTTACGGCTCAATGGTCATTTGCGGGACCTGCAAACAAAAGTTCTGGAGCCAGATGATACCATGGCCCTGATGAAGGCAATTACGCCGGAGCGCGGCCAGCAGGAATTGCAGGAAACCGGCAGTACCGACTTCGGTTTCGCGTTCGCCACGGCCGACGGATCGGCCAAGGCTCGCTTCCGTGTGGCGGCATTTCGGCAAAAAGGCAACATTTCCATCGTGTTGCGTAAAATTCCGTATAAGCTCATGTCCCTGTCTGATATTGGCCTGCCGCCGATCTGCGAAGAATTGTGCCGGCGGCCGCGCGGTCTGTTTCTGGTGACTGGCCCGACGGGTTCCGGTAAAACCACGACGCTCGCGGCCATGATTAACTACATCAACGAGAATTTTGATCGGCACATTCAAACGGTCGAAGACCCTGTTGAATATTATCATGAGCATAAAAAAAGCATGATCACGCAACGTGAGGTGGGTCATGGCAGCGATGTGACAACGTTTTCTGAGTCTTTGCGTCGCGTGCTGCGGCAGGACCCTGATGTAATTCTGGTCGGCGAAATGCGCGACCTTGAAACGATCAGTTCGGCTATTACATCTGCCGAAACGGGGCACTTGGTTTTCGGAACGCTGCATACTTCTGGCGCGGCCAGCACCATCAACCGCGTGATTGACGCGTTTCCGGTTACGCAGCAGGAACAGATTCGTGTGCAGCTTTCGACCACGCTTCTAGCGGTGCTCAGCCAGGCCTTGTTGCCGCGATGCGATACACCCGGTGTTGTAGCGGCATACGAATTTCTTGTGATTACACCGGCTATCGCCAACCTGATTCGTGAAAACAAGACGTTCCGTATTGATTCGGCCATTCAGACTGGTAAAAAGTTCGGCATGCAATTGCTGGACGACCATCTGCTGGACATTTATAAGTCTGGTCGAATTACTGCCGAAGATGCCATCGACAAAGCTCGCCATCCTGCTGACCTGGCCGATCGCATGGGGGCAAAAATGAACCGGCCAGATACGGAAACGGATAATTCGCCGCCCTTGAAGGGCGGCAAGTAGTCGGTAAGACGGGCGTGCCGTGGAGTTGGTCGCCGGAATATAAATTGTCGCCAGATTTGCGGTTTGCCGCCTGGCTTGACAGGAGTATAGGTGGTTCGGTTTCCGGCCTTTGGTCGGCCGCATAAACCACAGGAGAAAACATGGCAGATATACCCGCAGCTAATTCGCCCGGTGCACTGATAAAGCCACCGGCTAAACCTGTGCCCAATTCACCCGGCCCGACCGGTGGCGGACCTTTCAAGATGCCGCCGGTGGATCAGTTAAAGGATCGGCCGCTGGGGCGCGTCCTGATCAAAATGGGCAAACTGACCCGCGAACAGGTGCATCAGGCCTTGGCGATTCAGCAGCAGCAAAAGGCCAAGCGCATCAACACGCCGATCGGCCAGGTGCTGGTGGAACTGGGATTGATCACCACGCGCGATCTGAATTTTGCGCTTGCAGCGCAACGCGGGTTTGAAGTGGTGGATCTGACGAGCCGTGATATTCCGCCCGAAGTCATTAAACTGATTCCCGCGCAAATGGCCTCGGTTTATCGGGTGGTACCCACCGGGTACGATGCCAAATCCAACACGCTTACCATTGCGCTGGATTCACCGGATAATTTTCGCGTGGTCGATGACCTGCAAACCCTGATGGGCTTCAAGGTTGTCACCTGTATTGCGGATCCGGATTCTCTGGCCAAGCTGATGGCCCGTTATTACGACTCGAAGCAGGAATCGCTCGCGGATCTGATGAGTGAAGTCGGGTCGGATGCAACGCTCAAAGAGCTGGAAAACCGCGGCGATTCCATCGATCTGGAAACCCTGAAGGACCTGGCTGAATCCAATCCAGTCAAGCGATTGTTGAACACGGTGCTTATGCAGGCGATCAAGGAACGCGCTTCAGATATTCACTTCGAACCGTTCGAAGAAGAATATAAAATGCGCTACCGCATTGACGGCGTTCTTTATGAAATGGTGCCACCGCCCAAATATATCGCGATGGCTATCGCCAGCCGTATTAAAGTCATGGCGAATCTGGACATTGCTGAACGCCGGCTGCCGCAGGACGGTCGTATTCCACTGGTGGTCGGCGGCCAGCCGATCGACCTGCGCGTTGCGGTGCTTCCAACTATTTTTGGTGAAAGCATTGTGCTGCGCGTGCTGGACCGGTCGAATGTGTCGCTGGATCTGGATAAACTCGGCATGCGCGAAGATGACCTTCGCGTGTTCCGGCAGATGATCAGCAAGCCCAACGGAATCGTTCTGGTAACTGGCCCGACCGGGTCGGGTAAAACCACCACGCTCTACGCCGCGCTCAATGAACTGAACAGTGTGGAAGACAAACTGATTACCACCGAGGACCCCGTTGAATATGACATTGACGGCATTGTGCAGGTACAGATACGCCCGGAATATGAATTGACGTTTGCCAAGTGCCTGCGATCCATTTTGCGTCAGGACCCGGATATTATTCTGGTCGGCGAAATTCGCGACAAGGAGACAGCCGAAATTGCCACGCAGGCTTCGCTGACCGGTCACCTTGTATTCAGCACACTCCATACAAATGATGCGCCATCTTCCATTGCTCGGTTGCTGGACCTTGGCGTTGAGCCATTCCTGATTACCGCCACGCTTGAGGGCGTTCTGGCCCAGCGACTCTGTCGGCGTATCTGCTCCCGCTGCAAAGAGGAATATAAGCCGACTGAAGAGCAACTTATGGAACTTGAACTGACGCCCGACAGCGTCAAAGGTAAAACGTTCTTCCGTGGTCGTGGCTGTGGACAGTGCAACAACACGGGTTATCGCGGTCGATTGGGAATTTGCGAAATCATGGTTCTCGACGATCAGATGCGTGAAATGATCATGCGGCACGAATCCACCAATCTGCTTCGCAATGCCGCCAAGCAGCGTGGCATGCGGTCTTTGCGTGACTCAGGCCTGGCGGGCATTTATGAAGGCCTGACCACTATCGAAGAAGTCGTCAAGCAGACCATTACCGAGGACTGATCCGGCACCGGCGGCATTTTTCCATTGATCTGACGGCCGGCATTGAATCATTGCGCGGGTCTGGCCCTTTGAATTATGAATATGCGACGTCATTGCGCCCCATGCAGGATCGACCGCTCCCGTTGCGCTGAAATGCGTTGGAGCCATTTAAGTACCCCGCAGGTTCCCGTGAAGTCTACGTCCGCCAACCTGACAAATAATTCCCTTGGCGCGTATAACAAGCCCATCGCTGCATCCAGCCCCATAATCTGGTGCAGCATATTCATCTGCCGCCTGTCAGCGGGTTGCTAACCAATTGGCCTCGGTGCCTGGCGGAATCCACCGGTTTTTCGCCACGCACCTGCGGCTGCTCCAACTTTCCAACTGCTTCAGAAATGATGGCGGTCTGAATAGCCATGTTGACACCGGAATATTGCGGCTGGTCAATGTCGCGTCCAATTTGACTTGGCGTCCATCTTGCGGCATCATTGTTACATGGAAAACCTTGAAAAAATAATCTCTGACGGTATTACCTTCGACGACGTTCTTCTGGTCCCGCGCTACAGCGACTTTGTGCCAACGGATGCGGATGTGCGCACGCGCATTACCCGTACCATTGAACTTAACCTGCCGCTGCTTTCCGCGCCGATGGACACGGTCACCGAGGGAGCTTTGGCAATTGCACTGGCCCAGGAGGGCGGCTTGGGCTGCATTCACAAAAATATGCCCGTGGATGTGCAGTGCCGCGAGGTGGAAAAGGTGAAGCGATCGGCCAATGGCGTTATCACTGATCCGGTGACGCTGCCGCCAACGGCAACGGTCGCCAGCGCGCGACAGATCATGAAGGAACAGAACATAAGCGGCATCCCGATTGTGGACGAAAGTTCACAGGAACTGGTTGGAATATTGACCCGCCGCGATATGAAGTTCCATGAAGGCGACGACCATGGACCGGTCAAATCCCTCATGACGCGGAAAAATCTGGTAACTGCACCGTCCGGCACCACACTGGAGCAGGCGGAAATCATCCTTAACAATGCCCGGGTGGAAAAGCTGCTGCTAGTCGATGATCATCGGCGGCTCAAGGGCATGATTACAATGCGTGATATTGAAAAAACCCATCAGTTTCCCCATGCCTGCAAGGACGCCCGCGGGCGATTGCGAGTCGGGGCGGCAGTGGGTATTCGTCAGTACGACCGCGTGGCTTCCCTGATTGAAAAAGGGGTGGACTTGCTGGTGGTGGATACCGCCCATGGTCACTCCAGCAATGTCATTGAAACGGTGCGAGAAATCAAACGCCGTTTCACCATTGATGTCATTGCGGGCAATATTGCCACCGCCGATGCAGCCAAAGACCTGATAGCAGCCGGAGCTGACGCCGTAAAAGTTGGGATTGGTCCGGGCAGTATTTGCACCACGCGCATTGTGTCGGGCGTGGGTGTGCCTCAAATTACAGCGATTATGAACGTGGTGAAGGTTGCCGCTCCCGCCGGCGTTCCGGTTATTGCCGATGGCGGCATTCGCCAGAGCGGCGACATCACCAAGGCGCTGGCCGTTGGTGCCAGTGCGGTTATGATGGGTTCATTGTTTGCGGGACTGGATGAAAGTCCCGGTGAACTGGTGATTCGCCGGGGCAGACGGTTCAAAAGCTATCGCGGCATGGGTTCCATGGGGGCAATGGTGCAAGGATCAGCCGATCGGTACGGCCAGGCTGGCGTGCGCCAGTCATCCAAACTGGTTCCCGAAGGCGTAGAGGGATTGGTGCATTATCGTGGGCCGCTGGGCGATTTCGTATACCAGATGGTAGGGGGATTGCGGGCGGGAATGGGCTACTGTGGCGCAAAAACGATTCATGATCTGCACGCCTTGGCGCAGTTCGTCCGCGTGACCCATGCCAGTATGGTGGAAAGCCATCCGCACGATATTACTATTACCCGTGAAAGCCCGAATTATCATTCAGGCACGCCGCTGGGTGACGAATAACTTTCACGCCACCCGGGCACCTTCCGCTTACCGGGCCGCTATGGCTTTGCCAACCGGAAGTTTATAATTGCGGCTGTATGATAACCGTTTATTGCAGGCGGAATTTCAGTCCGTATTAAGATGTTCCAAGGTGAGTTAACTTATGCGAAAACAAATTGCGTCAAGTTTTATTCTGCTTTTGTTTGCCACATTGCTGCCGCTTGTTTTGGCTGGCTGCGAAGAACGTGTGATCAAGGACAACAGCATTCGCCACCAGTTTGAAAGCAGCATTCCCCAAAACGGGCAGGTACAGGTTTATGGCAACGGGAATTCCACTGATTCCGGTTCAAATTCCAACGGCCAGTTCATTTACGATCCGACCGAGCCGCATTGACACGATTGATCGGTCGGACAGGGATGGCCGCATTGGAATGAAGATTTGATTGCATGTTCGGAGGCGGAAAAGTGTTGAGTTTTCCGATTAAGCCGGGGGGGGGTTAAGTCAGGGATGAAAGGGGAAGAATGGCCTTAATAAGGTCGTCCATGGTGTATTGGCGGTTCAACATCAGTGGCAGCAGCGTGCCGTGGTTGTGGGAGGAGTCTATGATAAGCATGTTCTTACCCAGAGTGCCGTACCCGGTATCCTGTCCCTGGTGACCACACACAAATAAATCAGCCCACCAGAGTTTGCCAAGTTGTGCCAGCAGGTCAGATGTCTGAAACCTGCCCCAGACCATTTTATAAACTGATCCACTGCGCAGGTAGTCGGTCATGGTGAGTTTGCGGCGTACAACGCTGGGGTCAAAGTCATCCAAGTCCCGAACGCCGGGCAACGAATGGCTTAGAAAAATTCCCGTCGCGGTAATGCCAGCCAGTGGCATGGAATAGACAAACTGCTTGTAGGCTGCCAGAACATTGGCTCCCTGCGGGCCATAAAACGCGGCGAACGAACGGGTGAAACGATCGGTCAGGTCGTATCCATCCTTCAGGATAGGAACGCTTGTGACCTGTGCCACATCATGATTGGCCAGAAGGAAATGCACCTGCCCGGGAAACTGCAAGGCCCAGTCGGCTGCATCCAGAACCAGTTCGATGCTGGTGTCTTCCCCGTCGGGTCCCAGGGCACCGCCATGAATGAGTTCCTGCAGAATAACATGTCTCTGAGGGAACTGTTCAAGTGCTGCAAAATTGACGATTCGTTCAAAGTTCCGCCTGTGATTATGCAGGTCGGCGGAAATAATCAGCTCGCCTTCCGAGGGGAAGTGCAACAGATTTCCATTGCGAATGGGATTCTGCTTGTTGACCTCGGCGGCCTGCATAAGAACGTCTATAGCTTGTCGTGATGACATAAAGTTTCCAACCTTGCGGATCAAAATCGCCGCCCGTATTCATGTATATCGGACGAATGATGCCGATAAAATCAGGCTTCTATTCAGACATGCTTCATGTGACCGTGTCCGCATCTGCTGTGGATTCGGGGTGCGCCTGGTTTTCCGGTGTTTTTTGGACATCCTGATTTAGCAGAATGCTCGCAGTCATGCTTTGCACAAGTTCCAGGCGATGGTATACATCTTCCATATTGGGGGGGCGGTTAGACGGTCTGTTTTCAACGCAATCCAGAATAAGTCTGGAAAAGGCAGCCGGTATTCGTGGATTTAAGTCGCTGGGGGCAATCAGGGTGCGCGAATCGACGCTGGCCACCGTTGTCTTCTTCTTGGGAATAACGGTAGGCACGTGACGGTCTGTCACGCACCAGTAAAGCGTGGCACCAAAGTTAAAAATATCGGTTGCGGGTGTTAACGGCCCCAATGCCACCTGTTCCGGAGCAATGTAATCTGGCGTACCCTGAATTCGACTTTTTACAGTACCAATGGCACAGCTTTGACCAAAGTCAATAATTTTACAAAGATTTTCGCTGTTTACTAAAATATTATTTGGTTTTATGTCCGCATGAACGTATCCCATTTTATGCATAGTTCCTAGCCCTTGAGCGACCTGACAGGCTATGTGGATGAGCGACTGAAGGCTTTCGGGACGGGTGGAATCTAAGGAGGCCCCATCGAACATGTCCATCAATAGCTGAAGTTCAGATATGGTTAAAAATTTTCGTTTGCGAATCATCCGATGACTTTTGCGCAATACAGGATGGTTGAATTGACTGCTGATGGCATATTCCTGCTCGGCCTGCTCTAAGAATCGATCGTCTTCAGTGGTTCTCCTTAATACTCGTTTCAGCGCGTAAATCTGCCGTGTACGCTCTTCGCAAACAGCATAAATCGTGCTTCTTGCCCCGTATCCGAGGCAGGAAATAACTTCAAAATCTGGAATATCTGGTAATATTTCCATTCAGCAATCCGCTAGGCGATTTCCCACCAACCGGGGGTGGGAGACAGTCCGATTCCCCTCTGGTTCATCGGCAAACAATATACAGCACAACAGGCACTTTACCAGCGCCGCCGACCGAATATTCCAATAATGATAAAAACGCGGATTTTTTGGCAGGATAACTGAAGGCTTAAGGTGCACAAGCTGGAGATCGCCCACGAAGAACCCCGAAACCGTTAATGGCGATCCAATAGGACGTAAAACGCCCGGCTGAATGCGGCTTGGGCAGCCGTCATCGGCTTGCCGCCTGTCACACTGGGACTCCATTGGAACTTCACCCGGTAATCGGGAATTCGCAAGCGGTTCTGTAATGCACGAACGAGCCGAACTGTGTTTCGGACTTGGCTACCGGTGTAGGGGCGTTGGTTAATGTTTCCGATAAGGCAAATGCCGACTGCGTTGGCATACGGCGAATAAAAATGATGATTAAAATGAGGCCAGGAAAAGAAGGGAGCAGTAGAAAACTGTTCCTTCCATGCCGTACCAACTTCAACATTGCCATCGGGCTTACCATTTCCATTGGCGGCGTTATCCACCACGAAATGAAAATCAACACCCAGACCAGGCCTTAGTGCCATGTTTCCTGCGCCAACACCTCCAATCATCCGGCCGGTGGCTAAATCAGCGGCGTTGCCTTTCAAGCCTCCAGATTGGTAGATGATGATATAGTCCCATCGCCGTTCAGGCAACGGGGCCGCCGTGGCCAGAACGGTTTTCATGTTCTGATTGGAAAAAGTGGCGCTTAGCATGTAAGGCTGCACCAGGTGCACTGGCTGCCCGCCAGCCATAGCCAGTACCACCACCGTCAAAGAAAGCGTGACGATTAATGATCCCAGCACAATGATGACCCGATGCATATCTACGGGCTTTTTGCGGGAGTTTTTCTTGTTTGTTGTAACAGCCATAACACTCAACCAGAATTCACAACTGAATCCAAAGATGTATATCGGACCAAAGGGTGAAATATAATCACTTTTTCCCGTTTTTATTCACAAATTTTGGGAAAATATACAGCTCGCTCCCGAACTACCGGCGGCTTAACCCATGCAGGCCGCAGGCTATTTTTCAACGCTTATAAGAATAATAAAAGAGCGGAATAAAATCAAATTCTGCGCGAAATTATATCAAATTTAAACGGTCCATGGACAGGCATATGCCAACTGAACCGGGCCGGTCCATGCGGATTTATCGCATGGCTCCGGGCACTGGTCGCAAGCCACAAGTCGAAAGTCGTGGTTTTAGAGCGGTTTGGCGCAAAAGCTGGGGTATTTTCTCCCCAGGGCGGCCGGGTATTTAAGAAAATCCCCAATTATCGCTATCCTTGGTCCGGGATAAAATTGATCGAATTTTGGCCTGAAACGTTGATAATCTTGGCGAAACGACCGTTTGTTCGCCATTTCGACTCACCAAATACCATCGAACTCGACGATTTGTAACACGGGTCGTATCATTTGGCTGGCGGGTCAGCTGAATGCGGCAACTGTAAGCTAGGCGGTTGCCGGACTGATAAAAGCGGGTGCGTGCACCGCTGGTGGACCGTTGGAATGCGTTGGGCGATCGATTGCCCTTTGACAGCCGCCGCCTGCGGCATCACAATATATGGCCAGTTGCCTCGCGTAACCAGAGTCAACCCTGTTTAAGACGGGTTGAATCATCGTTCGATGCGATAGACGGCGGTCGCGATACGAGTTTGGTTTCACTCAGGAATCGTATAACCAATGTTGGACGGGTATCACGCCCGGCCAAGCCTGTTACCGGAGGATGGATCCATGAACCTTGAAAAGACGGCAAAACGAGCCAAACTGCTGACCATCCTGATCGGATGTTTAGGCGTGCTGGTTCTGATATTCGGCGTTGCAACGCTGATTATCGCTCTATCGCAGATTCAGGGAGCGGGAATCGCCGCGCGGCTTTCAGCGGCAATTCCCGAACTGGTGATCGCGGGATTTGGCCTGGTGGTGGTCTGTGCGGTGGTGCTGCTTTATCCGTTAATTGAAATTCGCGTACGCGCTCTGGCGGATGAAGGCTGGCGTTACGAACAGGTTCGAGGTTCGCTGGAAACCATGCGGCAACTGTTGGAAACCATCCGTGAAAGCACATCCTTGTCCGATGCCGCCAAACAAACGGCCTACCGCCATAAAGATCGCGAAGCGCTTCGCCACGCCATTCGAGAAGACATTGAAAAGAACGATTATGAAGCCGCGCACTGGCTGGTTTCCGAAATGGAACGGCGATTCGGCAATCGGCAGGAAGCTGCACAGTTCCGCGATATGATAGAAACTTCCCGCAAACAGTTTATTGACCGCGAACTGCACGAAAGTCTGGAACATTTTTCCCGACTGGTTGAAAAATATGCGTGGGCGGATTGCCAGCGGGAAATTGAACATTTGACGCGAATTTTTCCAGGAAACCCGGAAATCATCGCATTGCCAGAGCGCATCGCCAGTGCCAAAGCGGTGCACAAACGTGAACTTCTAAAGGAATGGAAAGACGCCGTTTCGCGCGACGATGTGGACCGCAGCGTGGAATTGCTCAAGCAGCTTGACCAGTATCTTTCCCCCGCGGAGGGCGAGGAATACAAGGAAGTCGCGCGGGAAGTGTTCCGCAAAAAACTTCAGCAACTGGGTGTGCAGTTTGAACTGCACTGGAAAGATAAGAACTGGACCGAAGCATTGCGTATCGGCCTGCAGATTACCGATGAATATCCCAATGCGCGCATCGCCGCGGAAGTGCGGGAACGCCTGGCTGTGCTGAAAGAGCGAGCGGGCCAGTCTTCCATGGCAATGTAATCGGTAGTGCTCACCCGACGGTGGTGATCCAACCAAATGGTGTTGTTTTTTCACCCGGATACGGATACGCCATCCGAACAATCCGGTAGGTATCTCAGAATGCTTCCCAATTGCTTCCGATGCGATTCAGGTTCGCGCCCTGAAAAATTCCGTGGGTGTATTTTCCATGAACGTACTTTTTTTCGCATCTGGCGCTTTTGCTATTCCTGCATTTGACCGGCTGCGGCAATCTTCGCATGCCATAGTCGGCGTGGTAAGCCAGCCCGATCGGCCCGCTGGTCGTGGCCGTGTCCTTACGCCCACGCCGCTGGCCGCCCATGCGGCCGCCTTGGGTTATGCGGTGCAAAAAAGCGATAATGTCAACGCGGCGGATTTCATTGACTGGGTGGCGGCCCGCAAGACGGATGTCATAGTGGCAATTGCCTTCGGCCAGAAATTATCTGATGCACTTCTGGCGGTTGCGACCGCTGGCGGAATTAATCTTCATGGATCGTTATTGCCGGCGTTTCGCGGAGCCGCGCCTGTGAACGCGGCCATTCTGTCTGGTGCCAGCGTCACGGGCGTCACAGTGATCCGGCTAAGCAATGTCATGGATGGCGGCGATATTCTGGCATCCCGGGAGGTGCCCATTCATGACGACCAGACCGCAGGAGAGTTGCATGATGTGCTGGCCCAGACCGGTGGCGGACTTGTGCCGGAAGTGCTGGACAATTTCGCTGTCGGAAATATAGCCGGCGTGCCGCAGCGGCGGGACCTGATTTCCAAGGCCCCTAAACTTTCGCGCGCCATGGGCTGGGTGAATTTTTCCGAACCAGCCACAGCGGTTTCGGCCAGAATTCGCGGTCTTTCGCCCTGGCCGGGGTGCCATATCTGTTTTATCGCGCCTGATGGGACAAAGAAAATTGAAGCGCATGTTCTGAAATGTCGGGCAGTGGCCCCGATTGCCGCATCGGCTCCCGGAACGGTCATAGACGGCCTGCGGATTGTCTGCGGAACCGGCGCGGTGGAATTGCTGGCAATTGTGCCGCTGGGTAGAAAACAGATGGACATGCGTGCATTTGCCAACGGTTACGGCGTGAAACCGGGCTGGAGCGTAATTTCATCGCCGCCGGAAATCCGCAACTGACGCGGCATCCGTGTTCGCGGTTGCCCGCTATCCAGCAGAATTCCCGCCCGCCAGTTCTGCGTTGCCACGGACCACACACGGTAGATCGTTCGGCTATGGCACATTGTCCGACCGCCTGAAGTGGCATGAAACACGTTTGACCGGACCAGAGATCAGATTATTTTTTGGTCTGCGGGCGCACCGGTTTGACCGGTTGTTCCGGCACTTTGGCCGGGACTTCCGCTGCCGGGTTAAATAAATTTCTCAAAACATTCAACAGCGTTTCCCCCTGAAAATAGGCCGGGGGAAGCCGCAGGTGAATCGCATTCTGGTCCACCGGGCGAATCGACCCTGGCGCTTTGCTTAACAGCGGCCCTAATGCCGCAAGGTCGTGCAACGCAAAGACCAGGTCCGGAGGCTTGCTGATCATGCTGCGCACCCCCGCTTGAGCCGCGTGAATTCCCAGAATCGTCAGTTCAAACTGCAATTCCACCGGTCGCGGCAGCGGACCAAAGGCATCGATGATATCGCGCCGCAGGGATTCGACGGCCTCCAGCGTGTGGCACCGGGATAGCCGCCGATAGAAATCCATACGTTGTCGGTCGGAAGAAATATAAGTTCTGGGCACACCGCCATGAATGCCGATGTCGATGGTGACTTCCGGGGGCTTGTCCAGCGGCATGTTTTTAACGCGTTTGACGGCCTCTTCCAGAAGCTGGCAATACATTTCATAACCCACTGACGCGATATGGCCGGATTGTTCATCTCCCAGAAGATTACCCGCCCCGCGGATTTCCAGGTCGCGCAGGGCAATTTTGAATCCGGCGCCAAGCGATGCATATTCCTCCATGGCTTTCAGGCGTTTGGCCGCCGCGTCAGTAATCACTTTGTCCGGACTTAACACCAGGTAGCAATAGGCCCGGTGTTTGGATCTTCCCACCCGGCCGCGCAATTGATGCAGATCACTCAGGCCGTAATGTTCCGCTTCATTAATGAAAATAGTGTTGGCGGTCGGCACGTCCAGCCCGCTTTCAATAATGGTGGTGGAAACCAGAATATCCGCCTGGCGGGTGAAGAATTTGTGCATGATTTCTTCCAGTTCGTGGCCCGGCATCTGTCCATGGCCGACCACAATTCGCGCGTTGGGAACCAGCACCCGGATACGCTCGGCAATTGCTTGAATATTGTGGATGCGGTTATGGACAAAATAGATCTGGCCGTCACGGGCCAGTTCACGTTCCAACGCCTGACGGATGCGAGCGTCCTCCCAGCCGGTTACTTCAGTGACCACGCTGCGCCGGTCGCGCGGCGGCGTGGCCAGATTGGAAATATCCCGAATGCCCAATAGGCTCATGTGCAGGGTTCGCGGAATGGGTGTGGCGGTCATTGTCAGAACATCCACTGTCAGGCGAAGTTTTTTCAGCCGCTCCTTGTTTTCCACGCCGAAGCGCTGTTCTTCGTCAATAATCACCAGACCAAGATCGGCAAACTGCACGTCGCGGCTAAGCAGGCGATGGGTGCCAATCAGCACATCCACTTTGCCATTGGCAGTCTGTTCCAGAATGTGGCGCATCTCGGAGGCTGTTTTGAATCGCGACACGCTTTCCACCACAAATGGATACCCCGCCATGCGTTGGCCGAAGGTTTCCTCATGCTGTTCCACCAGCACAGTGGTCGGGGCCAGAACCGCGACCTGCTTGCCGGATTCGCACACTTTAAACGCACTGCGAATCGCCAGTTCAGTTTTTCCGTAACCCACATCTCCACACAGCAGGCGATCCATCGGTCGCGGCTTTTGCAGGTCCTGTTTGATTTCCTCTATGCAGCGAAGCTGGTCATCTGTGGCCTGAAACGGAAAGGAATTTTCAAATTCCCGCATCCATACGGTGTCCGCTGGATAAGCGTTCCCAGGGAATTGCTCGCGAGCCGCCGCCACTTCAAGCATTTCCGCGGCCAGTTGTTCCACTGCTTCGGCCACTTTGCTTTTCTGGGTGGCCCACGCCCCGCCGCCCAGCGTGGACAGCGGCGGCCTTCCCTGCGCGCCGCCAACATATTTCTGCACCAAATTAATCTGCACAATCGGAACGTGCAGTGTCGCGGAGCGGGCGAATTCCAGCGTCAGGTATTCCATGGATTTGCCATCCCGCGTCAGGCTCGTATTGCCCGTGTAACGCGCGATGCCATGGTCCACATGCACGACATAATCGCCCGGTTGAAGGTCCAGAAAATGGTCAATCGGGCGAGCGCCCTGTATCGCACGCAACCGTCTTTTCAGATGATACCGGTGAAACAGCTCATGGTGCGCCAGCAGAACAAGCCAGCGTTCATCCTCCTGTTTTGCCGCGGGTACGGCATCTTTCACGGTCGCCGCGGATTCGGACAGTTGCCAGCGGAACCCCATTGCCAGGTCACCGACGGGCATCGCCACCCGGTCCATCACCGTCGGATGTTTCACGTGCAGCAGATCGGTGAGCCTGGTTTTTTCCGATTGGCTTTGGCATACCACCACCACCTGATGCGCTGCCGCAAGCGCTGCCAGTGCCGCAAGGGCTTCGTCGGTTTGAGTGGCAAAGGTTTCCACGCTCCGGCAGGGCAGGCGAATGGTTTCCGGGCCGCTGGTGGAAAATTGCATAATCTGGGCATGTGCAAATGACTGAATGTTTTTCAGAACAGCCGATACCGGATAAATGCCGCGAGCGTCGGACAGACGGTCCAGATAGCTGCGACCCTGTTCTTGAATTTCCGCCGGTTCCACCAGCCAGACCACGGTCTGGGGCGGCAGCCACGCCAGAAAATTTAGCGTCTTTTCCTGCGGCCAGGTTGACGATGAGCCTAAAGCCGCCAGCCGCAGCGACGTTAATTGATCCAGTGTGCCGAGCGTTTCCAAGTCGAAACCATGAATCGATTCAATCTGATCGCCGAAGAAGTTCAGCCGCAGCGGCCGCTTTTCCCCGGCGGGCCAGACATCAAGTATTTCACCGCGAACCGCAAAATCGCCTGGGTTTTCCACCGTTTCCAGGCGGGTATAGCCCTGGCGAACCAGCCAGTCCAGAAGTTCATCGCGTCGCCGCGCAGTGCCCACTCGCAGCGTGACAAGCTGCTGGTCAAGGAGTTCGCCATTGGGGCACGGCTGCATGATTGCCTGTACAGGCGCGACAATGAGATTTGGAATGTTTTTGGCCGCCAAGTCTGCCAGCAGTCCCAGACGCTGGGCGGATAGTTCCTGGGAAGTGTTTGTTTCGCCGGGAAGAACCTCATACGCGGGAAAAAGTTCGGGCTTCATTTTGGGATCGAAAAAGGCCAGTTGATCTATTGCATCGTCAGCTTCGTCCAGATGGCCGGTGATAATCAGCATCGGACGACCAAGCTTTGCCCGTACCGCAGCCGCTAGTACCAGCGCGCACGAACCCCATTGGCCGGTGGCCGCGGTGTGACCGCGGGTGGTAAGCTCGTCGGCCAGTCGCTGGGCAACCGGCGATTGAAAGATTCCGAGCAACTCTTCTGGAATGGCAGCGGTTGTGGTCATCAGTCTGTCGGCTTCGCGAAACCGTTCCGGGTCGCCAACGTATCTTATAGTAGGGGCAGGCCTGCGGTTAAACAAGAAGTCGTCAATAAGGATTTACCGCTTCGACCAATGCGGCGGTCTGATTCAAATCGGCCGCCTGCCGATACACAGGCGCATTGCCGGCGCATTGCCCTGATGCCGCCTGTCCTGGCGCGCAATAACGGGTATCCACGCGATCGGGGCTTAAAAGGCGGCCAGAGGCGGATTGCGCTTCCGGGTTCGTCCTGAAGGCGAACCCAATCCGAAGCTCGCCTTCAGAGATCCGCATTGGGGACGTTCCTATTTCGAGCCATCCACATGCAGACGCAGAACATTAACGGATCGCGCTGGAAACAGATGCACAAAGTGCGATGCGACATTGCTCATCGTTTGGTTTTTCGGCACCACGTTGTCCGGATTGTCGATGCTGTTCTGGGCGTTGCGCGGTCCAGTCAGGACGATGCATGTACCTGTTGAAGCAAGCGCGCCGACACCCTTGATCCGGATTGTGGCAGATACTGGTCGGTCTGAAATATTAACCACTTTCAGGATCACGTCCCCGGTCTTATCGTCGCGGCTGGCTGTGGCGTGCAGCGGGTGTTCGCGGTGCATCAAAACATTGTGGATAAGCCTGCCATCAAGAAAGCACTGGATACGGTTCGCATGGCACACAATCCGAATGTTATACCACCGACCTGTTTGAATATGGGATGGATGGAAATCCGCCGGTACGCCCGCCTTTTGCAGACCGTCGCGCGTGTTACCCCAGCCGCCAATATTCCACCAGGACATGCGATTATCCTGCTGCGAACAAAAGCTGATGAGAAATCCTTCTTTGCCCCTGATTTTGCGAGCTTTAAGCGTAAGGGTGTAATTCCTCCAGGTTTTATTCCCGATAAATGCGCATTCATCAGTGCCCAGCAGGCTTTGTACCAGTGCGCCATTTTTCACCTGCCACTGACCGCCATGTATACGCCATCCATTCTTGCCATTGGCGGCAAAATCAGATTCGTAGATCACCTTGCCATGACGGCTGACTTTAATGTCCTTAAACTCCGCTGCGGTATTCCACGTGCCGACGCCAATTGCGCCGCCCATGCTTTTGAGGGTCAAAGGAGCGTCGGTCATCCTTAACGGTAATACGACGTTGCCCTTGTTTTGCGCGAACATAACTTGAGCGTAGTAGGAGGGTGAACCGTAACAGTGAAGGGCGTTATAGCCAATCAGGTTGGTCCCCCAATTTGGCTGACTTACATTCACCAGCAGCGGAGCATACGAACACATAATCACATTGTTGGAATCGCGTTCCAGGCCGGTGAGCCAGGCCGCATCACCCAGTGCGGCATTGAGAGTAGGCGTCGGACGGCCTTCGGTCGAGGCCCACTCGCCGACAAATATCTTCGGAAAGCCGGTTGGCAAATCGTCGTAATGATGGGTGTCGTTCCACATCGCCGAGGCCGACCGATAGAAGTGGTCGTCCACCAGGTCGGGCCTTACGCCGTCAAAAGCCGCTTGATGGACCGTGGCAATAAGCTTCAGATTGGGATATTTGGCCCTAATTGCCCGTGCCATGGTGGCAAATCGCATCGCGTAACTGCCTGAGTTATCGAAGAAATCCTCATTGCCTATTTCGACATAGTGCAGCTTAAACGGCTTGGGGTGACCATCTTTGGCCCGGATAGCTCCCCATTTTGTATGAATTGAACCGGTCACGTACTGAATTTCTTCCAGCGCGCTTTTGACGTACGGTCTCATCGCCGCCCTGGTTGAAACATGCTCGTGGTTGAGCGAAAAACCGGCATAAACCGCCAGCAGAGGCTGCATGTGCAGGTCCTGGCACCACATTAAAAATTCAAGCAGCCCCATGCCGTCGCTGGATGGATAGCCCCAGCACGACCAGTGTCCCGGACGTTGCGTCACCGGACCGATGGTCTTTTTCCAATTAAAGCGGTCGGCAATCGATGAACCTTCCAGGTAGTTGCCGCCCGGAAAACGTAAAAACGATGGCCGCATTGCCTTGAGTTTTTTCATAATATCAATGCGGAAGCCATTGGCCTGATTTTTGTACGTCGGCGGAAACAGCGACACATAGCCCAGCCAGATGGTACCCGCCGAATGCACCGAAACGGCAAATACATTGTTCAATGTGGGTTTTATATCAGCCGCAGTGTGAAGTTTTGCTGTGAATTTTTTCCAATTGGTTGTAATGCCGTTGATTTGAGCGGAGGCCAGAACCTCCGAGCCGTTCTTGCTTTCAATGGCGAGCGTAAGCGGTCCGCTGAAGCCTGTTGCGGCGCGCGCGTAGATGGTGGCTTCATAGGTGGTGTCCGGTTTGGCCGGAATGCCCCAGTAGCCATCGTTGGTGACCCCGGCGCTGCCGCCGGTTCCAACGGAGGCAACATCAAGCTTCAAGCTGGAGGTAAGGCCCGTGTGGTTGGGCGTATGATGATTATCCAGCGCCATGGTGGCTGCCGCGGTGCCGTGGGTCACCAGCGACCAGTGCACGGCTTGGTTTGCATTGTCCTTGAAGGCTCTATTCTGGATCAGTTCCGCATACAGCCCGCCATCATACGAATGGTTGATTTCTTCAGTCATAAGGCCGAACAGCACCGGGCTGATGCGATGCAATGGATGAGCGGCGTCAACCCGAATGATGGCCGCGGCAACCGACGGCGCGGCCGCTTGCGCGAAGACCTTGCTCTGTCCCGCAAGTCCGCAGCATAGAAGTGTCAGCATTATAAGCAGTGCAACCAGCCGCGTTTGTGTCGAATTCTTACGGTCCATAATGGGATTCTCCATAGCGCGTCAGAACAAACAATCGCCATCACGCTCTTATCTGAATAAGAGCTGGATAGCACAATAAAAACTGTCCAATACAATTGCCGGATCGCTGGAAATTCAGAAACCGCCATTCCGCCAACAACCAATGGGTGTGCGATGTCTGATGCAGACACCTGGTTGCCGGACCAATGCGCCTGACGTTACGTTACAATTAGAGCAATAAAATTGCAAGGGCATGCCAACGCTTCGGCGGCATTTTCCTGTCGTTATTTGTCTGGATGGCGGGTGGGCGGTAACCCGTTATCGAAAGTATCGGTCTGGCCGCAATTTTTTGTTCCCATCGGCTGATTGGCACGTCACCTTCGCCCCGGTTGGAAGTTGCCGCGAGTCCCTTGCTCGCGCGGGCGCTGCGGCTTACAGTTCCAGAATCTGGCGGCAACCATTTACCAATTTCGTCCGATACCACACGTCCGTTATCAGGTTCAATTACTTAAGACCCGTTGGCGTGAGCATGCGGGTGGTTTCGTTTGCCAGCCATTGACGTGGAGCCGCAATCAACCGCGTTTTAGCCATTTTGAGATACACCATAATTTCCGGGGCTGGAGCGCGGCGGGGGCGTGCAACGCGTGGCGGGATTCATCGGCAGGTAGTGAGACCTGAGCAACGGAAAAACAGATGGGGGCCTATCGACACGCATGTGGAAATCAGTTTGTTTGAACCGGCAACGCAGGCGTTGATTCAACAGGAGCGCAGCATATCTTAAAGAAAATGTTCATAATTTGCCAAAGCCGAGTAGCCGATTTGCTTAAGCGAGTTAAACGAGCGGTCGGGGCTGCCGCGATTGCGACCGCAATGAACGGGATGCCTGCGGAATCTCTGAACGAATCGCATCACTTGAATACTGGGGAACTGTGCTTTCTGTTTTTTCTTCCGTATGGGTGGCGGGCAGACGGGAGGTACTGTGCGTTTTGTCTTGTATTGGGGATGGTAGAGGGGTATAAACAGGCCATTGCAAATGGGTATGCCGGGTTCGCGGTTTGATGATTTTGGTTCAATCGGGGCCGTAAGATGGTCAGGAATGCGGATAGCATAGAAAACGCGATTGGTCCCCAGCGGCCAGGCGGGCGATATGCGTATGGGTTTGGCGG
>DAIDJN010000005.1:0-73380 GCA_027451365.1 Phycisphaerales bacterium
ATTCCAGGGGTCGAGGCCATCCTCGCCTTAAGAGCAGCCTGGAAAAGTCAGGATGCCCGCTGGGAACGGCTGTGGGCCAACCGACCCGCCTACGTTATGACAAAGACAATAAAAAACGCAGCATAAACTGTCACAGGCCCGTAGAGTTTCCACACCGGGTCGAGTACGGGATGATCGTGGGTATCCAGAATATACTTTTCAAATTTGGAGTGGCCAGCAACATGAATCTGGCCCACCCGGTCAGGGGGAATTCCGTTCAGATAATCAACGGGATTAAAATTATGATTCTTTGAGGACACATAAATATTGTTCACATCCAGAAGAATGCCGCAATCCGCTCGGTCCACCACTTCAGACAGAAACTCCCACTCCGTCATTTCGGATTGATGAAATTCGGCATAACTGCTCACATTTTCCACGCATATCGGCACCTCCAGAAAATCCCGCGCCTGGCGAATGCGTTGCGCAGTAATCTTCGCGGCGGCAAAGGTGTATGGCATCGGCAGCAGATCATGGCTGTAAGTTCCATCCACACTGCCCCAGCACAAATGGTCAGACAGAAATGGCGTTTTTGTACGTTTTACCAGTGACTTAAGCCGACGCAGGTGCTCGCGATTCAGTTTATCCGCAGAGCCAAAATACATTGCCACGCCATGCTGCACCACCTGGTATTGTTCCATTATCTGGTCCAGAATCTGCAATGGTCGCCCCGCATCAACCATGTAATTTTCTGAAACAATTTCAAACCAGTCCACCGTCGGCTTTTTTGAAAGGATATGCTGATAATGGGGCACCCGAAGACCAATACCAACCCCCAAATTAGTAAAGCCGTTATGCGGATTCGCAGGCATGTATGACTCCAGAAAAAAACGGAAAGGGGCCGGGCCATTGGTCGGCCCGCGCCCCTGTGCAACAACCATTCTTCAGATCAACCGAACCCCAACAGGATTGCGGTTCAAAAAACAGGGATTTTGGACTGAAGTTACTGGCCACCGGTGGTCATCGGATTCTTGGGAATCATCGTGTTGCAGCCGCCTTTACCCTTGCAGGAATTCTTACCCGCGCAGGAATGGGTGGCAGTTTTGCATCCGCCCTGACCTTTGCACTTGTTCAACCCCTTGCAATGATGAGCGCCCGCAGCCATGGTTGTGAAGCCAGCCGTCGCCTGCATTCCGGCAATACTTAACGAACCGCTGGATGCGTGTGCCGCGCCAGCCAGCATACCAACGACCGCAATGCCGGCAAGCGTAGCGGTTGTACCCGCAATGTTTTTATTGATTTTCATTTCAAGTTCCTTAAAAAGAGTGTGATTCAACAATTTTCCAGATGTTAACATTAACACCCGAATACATATTCATATCCTGGGCGTTCAGCCCCATATTGAGGCCGGTTTCAACCCATTTGATCCATTGATTAACGTCATTTGTTCCGGTTCACTCGTCCTTTCCGGTAATTTTGCCCTGACTGCCTTCGGTCATTGACTGCCCGAATCACCGTCGTCCGGAACAGTTGACGCATCAGCATTTTTTTGCGTTCATACCTTGCGACTCTGGGGGATACCTGAGCAATCGCCTTAAGGCATTCGGCATAGTGTGAAATGATCGTCAGCTCATTGTTCACACCACCCAACGCTCCGGGCTGGAATGGCTCGGCATTACCCAGCCGCGCCCGCCTGGATGGTTAGTCGGAGGCTGTAGTCAGGTCTTACACATATACCCCGAATAATTTTAGGCAGGCCCCTGCCGTTTGACGCATTTACCATTAATGATCACAATACCGGACAGGCTGGAACCGGAAATTCGATGAAACGGGAAGGGAAGACCGGTTGACCCACTTTTCATTTCAGAAGAAGCGCTGCCATTTTTGAACTGAGCCTTGTCGGACGGGGCGGCCGCCCCCGATGCGCTTTTTCCATTGCGTTATCCGCTAAGGCTGGTAACGCATAGAATCCGCACGCGCCCGCAGATGGATCACACCTCGCAAAAGACCGCCCACACCGGATATCCATTATAATCCGGCCAGCCCTGTAAGATTCGCGACCCGTCGGCGACTAATCGCACAGCCAGCCGCGAGTGCGGGCGGTCGAATTACATAATCTATGTTCAAAGGATATAGTTAATGCTGCACGGCACAACCGAAAACTCCTTATCTTCCCACATAACTCCCGCACGCGATGTTCGCACGATTATCTTCATCGCTTTCCTTGGACTATTCCTTTCAGGCTATAACAACTTCATGATCGCCATTGCTCTTATCGAACTTCAGCCGCGCTTCGATCTTGGACCGGTGGCATTGGGAATGATTCTGGCCGCGACTTTTATGGGCATGCTCGTCGGCGGGGTTACCCTCGGCCATCTGGCCGACAAAATCGGCCGCCGTCCAGCCATGATCATCAACACTGCGGCCGTCGCAATTTTTGCCCTTTTGTCCGGTATAGTCACCAACCCGATCGAACTGATTGTCATGCGTCTGCTGATAGGCATTGGCATTGGCGCTGGATATCCCATTGGGTCTTCCTTTGTGGCCGATGTCAGCACCGCCAGCGCACGCGGCCGAAATATGACCTTGGCGTTTTGCGGCTGGGGATTTGGCGCCTTGGGGTGCGGCCTGACGGGGTGGCTGCTGTTAACCATTTGCCCGCCTGTAGTCGGTTGGCGATACATGCTCGCATCGGGGGCGGTTCCGGCACTGGTGGCACTTGTGGTAATTACAATCCGAAAACTGCCGGAATCCCATTCCTGGAAACATTGCCGCACACTCGAAGCACTTCCATTCCGTGCCCTGTTTCGACCGGGGATCGGACGCTTAACACTGGCCGCTTTGCTTCCATGGTTTCTGATGGATTTGCCGGTTTACGGCATCGGGCTGCTAATGCCCACTTTGCTTAAGGAACTTCATGTTGGTGGCTCAAACATTGTGGTATTGAGCACCTGTATATTGTCGCTGTTTACGCTTGTTGGCTTTTTTTTCGCGTACCTTACTATTGACCGCACGGGCCGAAGGCCGCTTCAGATCATTGGTTTTCTGGGCATGGCGGTTCTTTTTGGCATTTTAGCGATGGAAGGAACCGGCATCCATCTATTTCTGCTGCTGGCATTGTTCGCGGGAATTCAGGTGTTTGTGAATGCCGGCCCCAACACCACAACATGGATTGTCGCCGCCGAGGTTTTTCCGACCCGTTTGCGAGCCAGAGGCCAAGGCAGCGCTACCGCGTTTTCCCGAATTGGTGCCGCTTCCGGCGCCTTTTTTCTGCCTGTTATAAATGCCAGGGCGGGCCTGAGCACCGCATTTACGCTGGTTGCCATTGCCAGCGTTCTTGCGGCTATAATTACTTTGATCTATTTGCCGGAAACGGCACGGCAGGAATTGCCGCATTAATTGCAATAAAGGAGCGCATTATGGCAGATGCCGTCAGCAGTGTGGTTGATTCCGTCCGCAATACCTATTCGGATGCGGCGCGGCAGCGACAGGAAAACCTCTGCTGCCCGGTTGTCTACGATCCGAAATACCTGAAGGTCATTCCCAAGGAAGTCCTGGAACGGGATTATGGCTGCGGCGATCCTTCACAATTTCTACGCAACGGTGATACGGTGCTGGATCTTGGCTCCGGCGGTGGAAAAATCTGCTTTATCGCGGCCCAGGTCGTTGGACCTGCCGGCCGTGTGATTGGCGTGGACATGACCGATGACATGCTGGAACTCGCTCGCCGCAGCAAAACTGTTGTCGCACAGGAAATCGGTTACGACAACGTCGATTTTCGCAAAGGGATGATTCAGGACCTGCGGCTTGATCTGGCGGATACCGAAACATTCCTGGCCGCCCATCCAATTGCGACCTTGACGGATCTGCACCGGTTTGAAGCGCACCAGCAGCGGCAGCGCCACCAGCGGCCACTGGTGGCCGATGAATCTGTCGATGTAATTGTATCCAACTGTGTGCTGAATCTGGTTGCGCCAACAGAAAAAGCGCGGATGTTTACGGAAATGTTCCGAGTTTTGCGTACCGGCGGCCGCGTTGCGATAAGCGATATTGTAAGCGACGAAGATGTCCCTGCCGATATGCGCGGCGATCCGGATCTGTGGTCCGGCTGCGTCAGTGGAGCCTTGCGCGAGGATGAATTTCTGGAAGCTTTTGAACGCGCCGGCTTTTTTGGAATTCACCTGGCCAAACGGGATTCGACCCCCTGGCGAACCGTGCGAGGCATTGAATTCCGCAGTGTGACCGTAACCGCCCACAAGGGGAAACAAGGCCCCTGCCTGGAGAAAAATCAGGCGGTTATTTATGCCGGCCCGTGGAAACAGGTAGTGGATGATGATGGTCATATTCTGCTGCGCGGCAAACGTATGGCCGTATGTGATAAAACGTTTCGCATCATGACCAGTCCGCAGGGGCCTTACGCCCAAGATATTTGCGGCATTGAACCGGTGACCGAAGTCCCGGCAGACCAAATTAAACCTTTTGCCTGCAAGGGCATCAGCCTGCGCGACGTCCGGCAGACCAAGGGGCACGACTACACGGCCAGCTCCCAGGCCGTCGCATCTTGTACCACCGACGGGTGCTGTTGAAAGACAATTGTTATTCCATTCTTACCTGTTATATGGCCGCCCACCAAGGAACTTCATGATGAACCTGCAAATCTTAAACGCACCGTTGGAAAACCGTTTTGACCAGCGTCTGGCCGCGTCCGGTCAACAGGAGTTCTCCGGGCAAAGCCTGGGCACTGTACAGGTAAACATTGGTCTGAAGTGCAATTTGGCCTGTCACCACTGCCATGTCGAATCTTCCCCCAAACGCACCGAAGAAATGAGCTGGGAAACCATGGAATGGGTCCTGGCGGCGGCCCGGCGAGCCAAAGCCCGCACACTGGATATCACCGGCGGTGCCCCCGAAATGAATCCACAATTCCGCCGTTTGGTTATCGCCGCCCGCCAACAGGGGCTGGAGGTCATGGTGCGCACCAATTTAACGATTATGCTTGAAGAGGGTTTTACCGATCTGCCGGAATTCTATGCGGCCCATGGCGTGCATCTGATCGCTTCATTGCCGTGCTATCTGGAAACCAATGTGGACCGCCAACGCGGCAAGCATGTCTACCAGGAAAGTATTGATGTGATTCTGAAGCTTAATGCTAAAGGCTACGGCATTAACCCGCATTTGCCGCTGGACCTGGTTTATAACCCCGGCGGCCCATCGCTCCCGCCGGATCAGGCTCGGCTGGAAACCGCCTATCGCGGGGAATTGTCCAAGCGTTTCGGCATTCAGTTCACGAAGCTATATACCATCACCAATCTGCCACTGGGCCGGTTCCTGCACGATCTTCAAAGACAGGGTTATGCGGAGAAATACCAAGTGCTTCTGGAAAACGCCTTTAACCCGGACACACTGGACGCATTGATGTGCCGCCATCAACTGCATGTCGGCTGGGATGGAAGTCTTTATGATTGTGATTTTAATTATGCCCTGAAGCTGCCAGCGCAAGGCCGGCCCCACATCCGCGATTTTGACCCCGCCACATTTCTTGCGCGGCGGATAGCCACCGGCGATCACTGTTTCGGCTGCACGGCGGGCTGCGGGTCTTCCTGCGGCGGAAGCCTGGTGGAAAATTCCGCCGCCGGTTCCGGCATTGATTTACAAAACAACTGTAAGACCGGGGCCTCCGCATAGACTAATCGGGAGTGACGTGCGGAAGGAAAGTGTTGTTTCCGCGCACAAATGAACTCGTTTGGAAATGCGGCAATGTCAACATCGAAAAAAGCATCGGGCGTAGCCCAAATCGTTCAAGTTCTTGCAATGCTGGGCATTATCGCGGCTCTGGTTATTATTTCCCGGATCCTGCCTGTGGGGCAGGGGATCGCACATCTGCATGGCTGGCTGAATCACCTTGGACTGGTCGGTATTGGTGCCTACATCCTGATTTACATCGTCGCCACAGTTTTACTGGTTCCCGGTGCGGCCATCACGCTTCTGGCCGGCGTGTTGTATGGCCCGCTCTGGGGTACACTGATTGTCTCCATCGGGGCCACACTTGGCGCGTCGGCCGCCTTTTTGCTGGGCCGTTTCGCATTCCGTGAAGGCGTGGAACGGGCGACCGGGAAAAATCCGAAATTCAAGGCAATTGACGCGGCCATTGGTACCAACGGCTGGAAAATTGTTGCGTTATTGCGGCTTTCGCCGGTGGTGCCATTTAACCTAAGCAACTACTTTTTCGGCTTAACCGGCATCGGCTTTGGACCTTATGTGCTGGCAAGCTGGATATGTATGTTGCCGGGCACACTTCTTTATGTTTACCTGGGCTATGCCGCCAGTCAGGCCGCGGGCGGCGGAGGGCAGTCCGTCGGCTGGCTGCATTGGACGCTGGTCTGCGTCGGACTGGCGATCATCCTGCTGGTTACCATTTATATCACCCGTCTGGCCAAACGCGCGTTGGTCAATGCATCTGGAGTTGCTGAAATGCCGCAAACAGATCAGTCCGCACAACCCGTCATAACCGGCTGGACAAAGCGCACCACGGTACTGGCGGCAATTGCGGTCCTGATGCTTAGCGTTGCCGCCTGCACCTGGATCAAACGGTCCGCACTAGTCGGCCTGTTCGGCCCGCCACCGGTGAAACTCGTTAATAAATTCCACAACAGACCGGGCGGTCCGGTGTTCAGCAATCAGGAATTTAACACAGTGGTTTCCACGTACGTGCACCCCGGCGGATGGGTCAATTATGTTGGCCTGGCTGCGCATCCGCAAAAACTGAATGCCTATATCGCCTCCCTGGCCAACGCACCTTTTGCGCAACTTGGTCGCAATCAAAAGCTGGCCCTGCTGATTAACGCATACAACGCCTGCACCCTGCGGCTGATTCTGGATTATTATCCGAGCATCAAATCCATCATGGACATACCATCCGATCAGCGCTGGGCGGCGATGCGATGGAACATCGGTGGAAAACGATATAGCTTGGAAAGCGTGGAACTTATGCTGCGTACGGATTTCGCCGATCCGCGCATTCACTTTGCCATTGTGTGCGCTTCCATCGGCTGCCCTCCGCTTCTCAATGAAGCCTACGAAGGCAACACAGTTGAAGCACAACTGCAAAGCCAGGCGGAATATGTCAACAACAATGCCCGCTGGTTGCGTTTCAGCAAATCGGGCAAAACCGTTCATCTGACGAAACTTTACGACTGGTACGGCGGAGATTTCACCCAGGCGGCAGGATCCGTGCTTAAATTCGCGGCACGCTACAATAAACAGCTTGCCGCAGACATTGCCGCGGATAAACCGCCCCAAATTGTATTTAAATCTTACAACTGGAATTTGAACAGCATACAAAATGAACCTGCATCTGGAATACAACGATGACCGATTTCCCGTCACTGAACCTTCCCGCCCTTCAGCCGCTGGATTCATACAATCAGGCTTTGGCCGCCCATGTGCATCCGGCGGATTGGGTGAATCCAAACCCCCGGCCGCAATACGATCTGGTGGTCATCGGCGGAGGCACCGCCGGTCTTGTGACGGCCGCCGGTGCGGCGGGTCTCGGAGCGAGCGTGGCGCTGATCGAACGGGAGTTACTCGGTGGCGACTGCCTGAATGTCGGATGCGTGCCGTCCAAGGCTTTGATCCGTTCGGCTGCGGCCTGTGCGGATATCCGTTCTGTCGCGGAATTTGGGGTAAAATTAAGCGGCGATCCAATCACTGATTTTCCCGCCGTCATGCAACGGCTTCGCCGTCTGCGATCCGGCATCAGCGAACATGATTCGGCCGCCAGATTCCGTTCGCTTGGCGTGGATGTATTCATCGGTTCGGGCCGCTTCACCGGACGCCAGACCATCGAAGTCAATTCCAGCAGTCTGCGATTCAGGCGAGCGGTAATCGCCAGCGGTGCCCGCGCGGCGGTGCCCCAAATACCGGGTCTGGAGGCCACCGGATTTCTCACCAACGAAACCATCTTTTCCCTGACACATCTGCCACCGCGACTGGCGGTCATCGGAACCGGCCCCATCGGCTGCGAGCTTTCCCAGGCGTTTGCCCGCCTGGGATCAAAAGTGCAACTGCTGGGGGGCGGCCATCTGTTTCTGGCCGCCGAAGATCGCCAAGCCGCCGACCGTGTGGAAGCTGCACTGGTTAATGATGGCGTGGAGATTATTTCCGATCAGTCCATTCTGCGAATCGCGCCCACCGCGGACAACCGAAAAGTGATTTATTTTTCAGGTCCGGGCAGTGTATCAAGCATCACCGTGGACACCATTCTGGTGGCCACAGGGCGCACACCCAATTGCCAAGGGCTTAATCTGGAGGCAGCGGGAGTGGCCTGGGAGTCGCGCCAAGGCGTACTGGTGGATGATTTTCTCCGCACCAAAAACAAAATGATATACGCCGCTGGAGATGTCTGTTCCGCCTTCAAATTTACCCATGCCGCGGACGCCATGGCCCGTATTGTTTTGCGCAATGCCCTTTTCTTTGGACGCGACCGGGTAAGCAATCTTATAATTCCGCACTGCACCTATACCGATCCGGAAGTCGCCGGCGTCGGACGGTCCGAGTCGCAGCTAAAAAAAGCCGGAATCCGCTTCAAGACCATTCGGGTGGACATGAAATCAATGGACCGCGCGATTCTGGAAGGGCAGACCGACGGCTTTTTAGAAGTACATCTGGCTGCAGGCAAGGACCATATCCTTGGGGCCACACTCGTCGCCCGGCACGCCGGCGAAATGATATCCGAGTTGGCCCTGGCTATGACCGCGGGACTGGGCCTTTCAGCCATTGCCAAAACCATTCACCCCTATCCCACGCAGTCGGAAATATTCAAACGGGCTGGCGACGCCCTCAGCCGCACGCGTCTAACCCCGCGAACCGCCAGAATACTCCAGGCACTGATCAAAATCCGCCGCTGGATGTAAAGCGTTATTTTTACATGTATGCGCAACGCCTTCATCAATGCGACCGTTATCAGGGAACGACCTGCGGCTTTTGCGGTTTATCCCGACATATCGTGACAGGTCAGTACGCCAAATAGGTGCAGGTCTGGAGACCTACACTACAATTCTACAATCCGAAAAACGTTCCACGATTGTTCGCGCAGAGTACAAGTTGGCGGCCGTCACATTCAGCGAAAGATCGACCGCGCAAAAAGCGCCAGTGCAATGACCAGGCAAATCGGCCCCCACCAGTGCATCGGAATAAAAAAGAGGCTGTGGTGCCGGCGATTAATTGTAAATTCCTCGCCGGTCTGTTTGTCGATGACCGTCTGATTGGACCTGCGCGCAAGCATATTACCCAGAAACCAGCAAATCGCCGCAGAGCATAGCAGGGAAATGGCGAATGGCCATTTATGGTGATCATAATATCCCGGTCCCCAAAGCGCATTGAACAGCAGATTAAATAATAAGGAAGACCCAAAAATAATAACTGCCACAAGAAAACCTAGTGCTTTGTCAACGCAAAATATTAGGATATGGCAGTAGCCCGCACGGTAGCGGGTGAGTTTGTAGGTAATAGAGCAAGGACGCTCATATGCAAAAGAAATATATCGTGCGGTTGTCGGATGAGGAACGTCGCGAGTTGTCAGAGGTGGTTCGCAAGTTCAAAGGGACGAATGAAAAGGTGCGGCGTGCCCAGATTCTTCTGAAAGCTGACGCGGATGGGCCTTGTTGGACAGATCGGAAAATCGCCGAGGCCTTCGGCTGTCGCACCAAGACAGTGGAGAATGTTCGGGAACATTTGGTGGAGCGGGGTTTCAAGCAGACACTTAACGGTGTCAAGCGGGCGACCAGTCCGACACCGAAGTTGCTTAATGGTCAGCGGGAAGCGCAGATTATAGCGGCCCGTCTGGGGCCACCGCCTCCCGGATATGCCAACTGGACCCTGCGTTTACTGGCCCGCCGCGTGGTGGAATTAGAGATCGTGGAAACCATCAGCCACGAGACGGTGCGTCAGACATTAAAAAAAATGGCATGACGAATCGGAAGATCGAATATTGGGTCATTCCTCCGGAGGCCGATGCTGAGTTTACCGCCAGCATGGAGGAAGTGCTCGCCACCTACGCCCAACCGTATGACGCGGCCAAGCCGGTCTTATGTATGGATGAACAGCCGGTGCAACTTTTGAAGGAGACCCGCCAGCCGATTCCGGCAACCCGGACGCATGCGCGTCGGGTTGATTATGAGTACGAGCGGGCCGGCACCGGCACGATCTTCATGTTTACCGAGCCGCTGGCGGGCTGGCGAGAAGTCCAGGTTCGGGCCACCAAGACCAAGGCTGATTGGGCCCAGGAGATGGCGCGGTTATTGGAGGGGCGGTATGCCGATTGTCCGCGTGTGGTGCTGGTATGCGACAACCTCAATACGCATACCAAGGGCGCTTTTTACGAGGTATTCGATCCTGAGCGTGCCCGGCAACTGGTAAGCCGTTTGGAGTTTCGACATACCCCCAAGCACGGTAGTTGGCTGAATATCGCGGAAAATGAACTCAGTTCTCTGACACGACAATGTGTTGCCGGAAGGCGGTTCGGTGACCTTGAGACACTACGCCACGAAACGGCTGCGTGGTCGTCCGATGTCAATGCAAAACAAAAAGGCGTCCAATGGCACATGCAGATAGCAGACGCCCGCAGAAAACTCATCAGCGTTTACCCTAAAATTATGACGTGACAAAGCACTAGCCCCTGCCAGATGATAAATAATGGCGACATGCGATGTTTTCTCCATAAAGTCCGACCTGCTGAATTTGGCGTATGCTGCGAAAATCAGCCCAACGGCATAATAGCGATAGCCCGAAAGATTGAATCCGACGGCCACGCGTCAATTGAACCGGTCTTGCCTTCTGACCGAGCCAAATGATTTACAATGCCTGCACCAGCGTCCGCGGCCAAGTGTGGCCCAGGTAATCAGGTAAACACCGGTCGGCAGAAGGATGATAGCCAAAAGCCAACACCACGGGTAAAAAGGCGCCAATCCGACAATCGCAGCCACTAGCAACCCTGATATCAAGAGCCGGCCGCGGGGTTTGAGAATTAAATCTCCGCCACAGATTTTGCATTGCATAACAACCTATCCCAAAAGCAGCAGAGGAACTGTCAACTCATGTAGATTAAACATGGCTACTGTATATGTCAATTTTCGCAGACGGCGGGGCATTGCAAGGGGTGGCATTTTTCGTGGCGAACTCAATTCATTGGTTTAACAATCAGTGGCGGGCACATAGCACCTGGAACGGTTATTGGGGCAGCCCCAAATTTCTGTGGCGCGGCTGTGCGGAAAATGCGAACCGTTTTCAGGCATAGTTGGGGGCGGACCGGGGGGGTGGCGGGACACAAGCCGCTCATACTGTAGCGGCCAGACAGTCGCGGTTAATTCCCGGCAGGCGGACTTCTGGCCTGAAGGAATGTAGCGGTCGCGGGCCCCTGATGCCCCGGACCGCTTCCACGAAACCTCCGGTGTAAATCGCAAAGACGTGGCTAAACCCAACGGTCATGGCGCATAAATTCGCAGCGGCGGTCGAAAATATAAACTGTTTTGCCGAAGCGATGGAGATGTACCGCACTGAAAAGCCGTTTAAATTCCGGCGGCGGCAAAATAGAATTGTTCTTGGAAGCGAAGCGCCCGGTTATCATAATGGACGTTCCGCCGTACTGGAACAGACAGGATTGCAAAAGGACCCGACTGCATGACCAAGTTACGAATATCGCCTGACGAATCACATGAATCCCGTTTTGCGCAAAGGAAATGGACAGGAAATGTGTCGGCATTCTGGCAGATATTGCGAGGCCGGATGGCCGACGATCGCATTACCCAGCGAGCGGCGGCGCTGACCTACAACACACTTTTCAGCCTGCTACCGACGCTGGTTCTGGCGCTGGTGATTATGTCGCTGGTGCTTTCCGGAAAGCAGATTCAGCAGGAAGAAACGCAATTAATCAGTCGGCTCGGATTAAATCAGATGCAGACGCGGGGCGCAAGTTCGACGCAACCATCGCTGTTTGTCAATACGATCATCAACCAGATTCAGACCATGCGTTCGGTACTCAAAAGCCCGACGACGGGCATTGTCGGCTTTATTACCCTGCTATGGGGAGCGATCAGCCTGATGCTGGTCATTGAAGCCGCCTTTAATGATATTTATCGTGTCACGACCAAACGGCCGTGGGTACGCAAATTTGTTCTGTACTGGTCTGTTTTATCATTAGGTCCCCTGGCGGCGGTATTTTCGCTTTTTCTGTCGGCCAAACTCTTCTCGGTGGCCGAGTCATTAAAGGCGGTAAGCATCGTGTTTACGCCAATCAGCATTCTGGTCAGCTACGCGGGTGACTGGGTTCTGTTTCTGGTCTTTTATAAACTTATCCCCAATACGAACGTTAAATTCCGGGCGGCGGCGACGGGGGCTTTGGCCGCCACACTTTTGTGGGAAGTTGGAAAATATGGTTTTGGCCTGTATGTGAAAGACTTGGCAGGCTACGGCAAATGGTACGGCAACCTTGGCCTGATACCGTTGTTCATGTTCTGGATATATATTACTTGGAATTTCGTACTAATGGGGCTGGAAGTGGCGTTTATCACGCAATATTTTGGCATATTGCGACGCCGCTATGTGCTGGGTCGCGGATTTCATATGCCCCTGATTGACGCCCGCTGGGTCCTGCCACTGGGAGTGCTGCTGGTGCAGCATTTTAAGAACGGTGAAAAGATTTCAGCCGACAAGGCGGCTGGCGAATTGGGCATTCCGCTGGAAGCAACCACTCACTTGCTGGGCGCATTGGCCAAAGTCGGCCTTGTTCACACTTTAGACGGCCTGCCCCCGCAATTTGTACTGGCTAAAGCGCCGGAAGACATCTCGGTGGAAGACCTGCTAAAAGCCGCCAGCGAACGCTGCCAGCTGGTGTCTGATTCCGCGCATGCGGCTTCCACCGGTGATCCGCTTCTTCGCACGACGAAACTTGTTGAGATGCATACCACGGAAAACGACTGGCACAAGCGGCACACGCTGGCCAATCTTGCCGCGGGTGAGTAATGACTAAAGGTGTGATCACCCGCGCCACGACAAGCCGCGACAGGACTCTGACAGAGATGGCGATCCAGGGCGTAAACCTCCAGTGTTTTTTTGACTGGATGTGATTCTTTGAAAGCGCAGGAGCAACGGTATGGCGAAAACCGATAAGTCGAGTTCTGAACCAGGGTTCTCCCTGGGCGGATATCTGCTGATTGCCACACCCGCGCTGCTGGATCCGAACTTTTACCGGGCCGTCATACTGCTTATTCAACACGACCAGCAGGGTGCGATGGGCGTGATTCTTAACCGGCCGCTCAATAAGACCATTGGCGAAGCATGGCTGCAGGTAAGCGACACAGTGCTGACAAATGCCCAGCCGCTCCATGAAGGCGGCCCCTGTCCGGGTCCGCTTCTTGCGCTGCACAAAATGAAACCCCACACCGATATGGAAGTCGCGAAAGGTATTTATGCGGCCATTTCCAGCGAATCGGTTACAGCGCTTGTTGAGGGCAACGTTGCGCCGGTTAAGTTCATATTTGGAAATGCGGGCTGGTCGCCGGGACAATTGGAAGTTGAGATCCGCGAAGGCTCGTGGCTGCTTTTACCGGGCCGACCGGATACGGTATTTGGTCCCACCGAAGGATTGTGGCTGCGCCTGACGCGCGAGGCCTCCCGCCGGGCGGCAGCACCGTCTATTCCAGATCATATTGTACCCACCGACCCGCACATGAATTGACCCTACGCATCACGGCGCACATGTTCAACCCATGTTGCTGTCAGATTCTGTTGGCCAATCGGCGAACATCCGCCACGGCGCAAACATGCGGCATTTATGGAAACAACATATCATAAAATATGTAGTTATGTCTATAGTTTTAATCTACCTTATCCTGCAGGTGAATGCGTGGCCACCAGAATTCTTTGCGTCATTTCCTGCCTTTATGTCATTCAGAACGCGGTTGGCTGAATCATTTCCCGGTAGGTGACCTGGTAGCCAACGCTGGCAAACAGCGCTTGCGCCGCGGGATTGCGATCCGCGGCAATCAGCCGCACTTGCGAGACGCCCTGGCGACCGGCCCAATGACGGGCTTCGTTGAGCAACGCCGCGGCGATGCCTCTCCGCCGAAATTCCGGCAAGACCGCAATTTCATGAATAAAGGCGTAACGCTGACAGACGTAAATCGGAATCTCATTCATCAGATTGGCCACCAGCGTTCCGGCAAACAGGGCATCAGATCCGTCAGTTTGGGGCACATGTGCACACAAAACCAGCCATTGCGGATCGCTTATGACGCGGCTCAACCATTGCGGATATTTTTCTGAAACGTCCGACCGCAGACTCCATCGCAAAGGCGAATATTCTTCATGCTGTCTTTCTACACGCAGGCAGAGGTCAGAAACATTCAGCACATCGGCCGCAGTCGCGGGCGAAATAAGAACCGGTTTAGGAGTCGTATCAGCCATGCGTAAATTATACCCGCGCGCCGTCTGCGGGCCAGGCCGCCCATCGTGCGCGTACGCAACCAGTTTGGCTTGGCCATTATTTCGATGCCGGTGCGTGCACGCAGGCGTAAAGCAGAATATTTTCCGCCAGTTTCTGCGACCAGCGCGGTGTTAAACCGGAAATTCCCCAGCAGTTTGTGCCAAGGAGGCCGGAAGTGACATCCGACCGCGACACCACCACCGCCCAGCGGTGATCGAGCCTAATCCCGAAAAGGCGCGGCTTGGTCCGCGAGTGATGGCGGGTTTCATTGTAAAACTTTCGATAGGCAACATGTCGAAGGTTGTTGCCAGACAGTGGCCCGGCAAATTTTCCGGTAATGATGGCGGCGTTCGCCGGCACACGACGCAACGGCCGTTCGGGATACATTTTCGCAAGCAAGGTCTGAACCGCCGCGGTAAACACCGAGGAACCACCCGCCGAATCAATAAACAGCATTCCACCATGGTCGAGATAATTTTTAACTGAATCCATATCCGCTGAAGTCGGCATCCAGGCGGCGGTCCCGGTCAGGTGCAGCAGAGGAACGGCCTTTCCGTTGGCGGAGATACAGGAAATATTTTTCACCTTCACCGCCAGGCCGAAATGCAATGCGGCCAGCCTCGCCAGGCGCGGCCACGCGCCTGGCTCTGGATTCCAGTTGCCTTTGTACTTAACCAGGCCCAAAGTGATCGATTTTGTCGGCGGCGAAGCCGGAGCCGGCACATGCAGGGTTTGCAGGCGATCGGGCAGAAAGCTTTTGCCGGTTGCGTATAGATAAAGATTTTCCGCCAATTGCCAGTCGACCGTGCGCGAGTATTGCCGGCGCTGCCAGATTCCTCCAATATCCACCGGACTGACGATCCAGGTATCTCGCACGCCGTTGGAAAGTCCGAAAAGCGGTGTGTAAACATGCAGCCACGGGCGAACGGTATAAATCAGGCTTTTTCTGGATAGCTTATGGAATTCGTAATTGCCTCCCTGAACCTGCTGCGCGATTTTCATAATGCCATTGCGAAAACCGATTGAGCCTCGCACCGGTGAACAAAACACCATACCGCCCGCGTTGACGAACTTGCGCAACCGGGCAATTTGCCCGCTGGAAAATTGCGGAGCACGGAAGCCGGACATATACAAAACCGGCGCATTGAGCCAACGGCGAGCGGGCGTGTGGATATTTACCACCTGCCAGTTGAGCGGCGTTTCAAACGTGCTTCCCATCCAGGAACAGACATTGGCAAGATCACGCGGATGTGCATTCCAGCGGCCAAAATAATGGTGCGTATACTCCAGCTTGTTCATGAACACCGGATTTAACCCGCGATCCAGAACCAGCAAAGCATAGGCGGTGCTGGCGATTGGTGAAACATCCCAGAAACAGCCGGGCCAGCTTCCATCCGGCTGCTGCATGTTGACAAGGGTGCGCGCATAGTCGCGGTACCAGTCGTGCGTACCAAAGGTGGCCAGACCGCTGGCCAGTCCGGTACGCACCACCCCGTACATTGCGTACGTGTTGTTCTGATTTGGATCAAAATTCCGGTTAAGCCAATGCAGCCCTAGCGCAACCGCCGGGTCGCGAACCGGTCGAACGCTTGAACTGTTGGCATTCAGAAACTCATCGCTGATAAACAGACTGGCCAGGCCGGCCGGCGTGAAAATCTGGCCACGGGTCGTTGAACGTGCCGGCCGGCCAACAAATCCCCAGTAGCCCCAGTCGCCACTCTGGTGCTGCGCCAACATCCAATGCTGCCGCGCGATGCGCCAATAGCGGCGCGGAATCTCAAGGCCGTGGTGGGCACACGCCCAGACCCCAAGATTGCCATATTGCGTGTTCGAACTGTCCCAATTTCCCGGGCTTGTTGGAAATTTCTGTGTGCGGCCAGGATAGATCGCATAAGAATAGCCCCCATCCAAATGCATACTGTGCAGCAGAAAGCGGGCATCGTAAGCGAAGGCAGCGTTGGTATTCCAAATTCGCTTTTTGGGTAAAAGCGCCAATGCATTTGCCTGGAACGATGCAACATAAGTGGCGTGGGGGCGGAGTTTTATTACAAACGGAATCGCACCCTTAAGCGGATCATCGAAAAGATTCACACTTTTAAGATGCAATGACTGCTGAACATAAAGAAGGGATTCAAGCACCAGCGCGGTCTGCCCACCATACACACTGGCAGACGGCCCGCCACCGATGCCGGCTCGCTGCCCGCGTTCCCAGAACAGATGTTTTCGCGACTTGGTTAAAAGAAAATGTACACCTTTCCGGATCGCCCCAATAACCTCTAACGATGAAACACCCTGCGCCCCGGCGGGAGTAACCTGAAAACCCAATCCCAAAAGTCCGGCGAGCATCAGGAAAAGAACCGAATGCGGAGATTTTAGCGAACGGTGCTTCATCGGCTTGACTCCGTAAATACTGACAATCCATATTATTTAGCCGCAGGCAAAGTGTGCGGAAAACGATCAGCCCAGAGGATTCACCGAATAAGGGATATTTCATCGAAAAGTGACACAACAGCCGAGCGCAAGAAAGATTCCTCCGCCGGTGGAACCGCCAAACCCAAGTTATGCAACTGTTTCATGTTTTGTATCATATCCATGCGTACACCGCGAGTCAAGCGATTTTACGCATCAGTACCGCGATTGCTCAGGCCTTGGGACCAACCTTGGCCGCCGCACCGCGGATACATCCACCGGGCCCGATTTTCTCGGACATTATCCATTTATTGGAATACAACCACTCTTGTGATTTTTTTCAGGATCTATCCATTGCTTCACCACCACATTCGGGTTTCGATATGAGAAGTTATCCCTCGTGAGAAAGTTTGGCAAATACCCCAGACCATTTTACTGATGCCCCTTTTCTAAATTGCGGTTTTCTAATATCTTCTGGCCATGGCTATCGCCGTGTCGGCATGTATTATTTGCAAGAATGAGGCGGACAAAATCCGCGTCTGTCTGGATTCATTGAACTGGTGCGCGGATATTGTCGTGGTTGATTCCGGTTCGACCGATGCGACAGTTTTGATCGCCCGGCAGCACGCCACCAGGCCGCGGGTAATTCACCATGACTGGCAGGGCTATAGCCGCCAGCGGGAATTTGCCGTTCAGGCCTGCGCAAATCCGTGGGTTCTGGCATTGGATGCCGACGAAGAATGTTCACCCAAACTGGCTCGTGATATACAGAATATATCCGAGGCGGCGGCTGCCCAAATTGCCATATTTGAAATGCCGCGAAAAAATTACCTCGCGGGCAGGTTTGTGCGATGTTGGTCACCGGATTATCAATCGCGACTGATACATCGAGATCGCGTGGAATGGGACATCAGTGCTCTGCCGGAAAAACGCCAGCCACGGCCCGAGTTTATCTCCACCAAATTGGGCGGAGCAATTCTGCACAACCGCCTGACACCCTATCGGAATACTGATTTTAATGACGGACCCGTAATGGCCGAGCGTGCCGCCCTGCTGGCCACTCAAATGGCCGCGTGCGGCAAACGTGCCACACTTTTTAATATGCTTACACGGCCATTGTTTACTTTTCTGAAATACTATGTGCTGCGCGGCGGGTTCTTGCAGGGACGCTTCGGTCTTGCAATTGCCTATAAAACAACCGTAGGCGTGGTGCTAAAATATAGTCTGCTGTACGCACGGCAGAATCTGGCTTCGGAAACCGACCGCAGCCCAGCCAACCCATCCGAAAAATAGTCGCAAAATAGCGCGCTGGCACAAATCGGGAAGTCGCGTCTGGCCTAACGAGCAAGGCAGGTGCATTAGTGTCAGACAGCCCTGCCCCCATGAAAAACCATCAGACGATAAGCCGCAGCAGTTGTCGCTGGGCGATGTGCGTGCTATTCTCAAAGTGGAAAATGTGACGTTATTCACATTTAAGAACATAAATGCCCTTTATGGCCATCCGGACGGGTTGCAACATCGAACTTATTGTCCGGTGAATCGCCAATCCGACGGCATGGCAAAACAAGGGCATATAATTGTTTGCGTTTCAAGCCCTATATGACCGAAACTCATAAAGGGGCGGCGAAACGAGGTACCAGTTGGGCAAGCGCGGTTTTGTCGCTGGCGCGGCTGAAAGCGTCCAAAGGATTTGGACAACAGAAATTGCAGTTGTTGCAGTCCATAAAAAAAATGACCAACCGACGGCATCGCCGCATGATGGACACAAGGAAACGAACCAACCATGGCTGTTAAACCAAAACCAACCGGAAAAGCGCTGGTGATTGTCGAGTCGCCTGCAAAGGCTAAAACAATCAATAAATACCTTGGAGACTCCTATATCGTAAAGGCGTCAATGGGGCATGTGCGCGACCTGCCGACCAAAGATATTGGCGTTGATATTGAAAAGAATTTCGCACCAACATATGAAATTCTCGCAACACGAAAAAAAATTATTGGGGAATTACGGGCGGCCTCTAAAAATTCAAGACAGGTTTATCTGGCCACAGACTTGGACCGGGAAGGCGAAGCCATTGCCTGGCACTTGCGCCATGCGCTTGGCCTGAAGGATGATGAAGTTCAGAGAGTCGTGTTCAACGAAATTACCAAGGGTGCCATTCTTAAGGCGTTTGATCAACCACGACGGATTGATCAGGATAAAGTAAACGCCCAGCAGGCCCGGCGAATTCTAGATCGGTTAGTCGGATATAAAGTTTCACCGCTTCTTTGGAAAAAAGTTTCGCGGGGTCTTTCTGCCGGACGCGTGCAAAGCGTGGCGGTAAAAGTGATTGTGGATCGCGAAAAGGAAATTGCCGCCTTTATTCCCGAGGAATACTGGAAATTGCAGGCCTTTTTTACCACTGATATGGTGCGCGCAGGCGCATTAGGCTCACAATGGCGGGAATTTCTGCTTGGAGATGAAGAAGACACTGCTGACGATGGAACAGATTCCGCGCCGACGCCGACCGCCGGCCCCTCCGGACAGCAAAAGCGAACCTGGTTGGAGCAAAACAAAGCCTTTCGGGCGGATCTGGTGGAATTCGATGGGAAGAAATTTGATCCCAAGAACGTGGACGATGCCCGCCGCGCTGCCGAGGCCGTGGGCTTAGAACAGGTCTCCCAGGTAACCGTGGAAAATGACGGCACCAACGGTCCGCGCGGCATACCGATGCGCGGACCGGCAAAACTCCTCACGCGCATCACCGGCGAGGTACCCGCCAGCGGAAAGGGACGCAGCTATGTGGTGCGGTCGCTTACCACAAAACCATCCACATCCCGCCCGCCTGGCCCGTTCAGTACGAGCACGCTTCAACAGGCCGCAAGCAACCAGATGGGCTTTGGCGCGCAGCGTACTATGCGGACCGCCCAGCAACTTTATGAAGGGGTGGAATTACCCGGTCAGGGTGCGGTCGGCTTAATCACCTACATGCGAACCGATTCGCAGAATATCAGCCAGGACGCTTTGGCAACAGTTCGCACATTTATCGGCAAGGAATTCGGCGCCGGCTACCTGCCGGAAAGCCCCAATTATTTCAGTTCGCGGCAAGGCGCACAGGAAGCGCACGAAGCGATTCGTCCGACTGATGTGACGCTTAAGCCCGAGGATATCCGGGCGTCATTAGGGGAGGACCAGTTCAAATTATATGAACTGATCTGGAAACGGTTTGTCGCCTGCCAGATGATGCCGGCCCAATGGATGGTCACCGAGGCCCTGATTGAATGCCGCTCCGCCGACCGCAAGGAAGACCCCACACAGCGTCCCGTTTTCAAAGCCACCGGCCGCGCGCTGAAATTTGACGGCTTTACCCGCGTGGCGGGAGTCTGGTCGCGGTTTGATGAACAATTGCTGCCGACGTTGGTGGCAAACCAACCGGTATCACCACTTGATTTAACTCCGACCCAGCATTTCACCAGTCCGCCCCCCCGCTTTACGGAAGCCAGCCTGGTGAAGGCTCTGGAAACCGAGGGTATTGGCAGACCCAGCACCTACGCAAGTATTATCGCCACCATACAGGACCGGCAATATGTGCAATTGCGGGATCGACGGTTTTTCGCGACCGATCTGGGCATTAAGGTCACGGAAAAATTAATCGAAGGCTTTCCGGATCTTATGGAGTTGGGCTTTACCCGTAAAATTGAAAGCGAACTCGACCAGATTGAAGAATCGCACCGCGACTGGGTGGAGGTAGTTCGCGATTTTTACGATCCGCTGGCGCGAGATCTGGCCACCGCGGAAGACCGCATGACCCACGCACGCGCCGAAGCGACCCCTTCGGAACATAAATGTCCGAAGTGCGGCGCGATGATGGCTTATAAGCTTTCCAAACGAGGAAAAACATTTTTATCCTGTTCGCGTTACCCTGAATGTGATGGCGCTTCGAATATTGATTCCGAAGGAAAGCCGGCACAACTGGATATCACCGATTACAAATGCCCGAACTGCGGTAAACCAATGATCCGCCGAATGGGCCGGTATGGCCCCTTCTTCGGCTGTTCCGGCTATCCGGAATGTAAAACATTGCAGCAGGCCGACCGCAAAACCGGCCTGCCACTGCCTCCCAAACCGCCACCCAGACCAACCGGCTTGAAATGTCCCAAATGCCACAAAAAGGAATTGGTGGTGCGCAGCGGAAAGCGCGGCGATTTTTTAAGCTGCCTCGGTTTCCCGCGGTGCCGCATGACTCTGCCTGCGGAGCGGCTGGAAGAATTTTTAGCCCTCAATGAACAAAAGGCATGGCCACCGGCGGACATTCTGGCAAAATTCGGTGGAAAACCCGCCCCTGCGGAAATAGAACCTGCAGAGACTTTAAAGCCGGCAAAACGCACGGCCAAAGCGGCGGCCAAACCCGTGACAAAGCCGCCGACCAAAGCCACGAGGAAACCCGCAGAAAAGCCTTCCGTAAAAGCGCCGGCACCACTGGCTGGTGGGCCCACACGAAAAGTTGTGGCAAAAGCCCCATCGGCGTCTGCGTAAGACCGCTTCTGTGCCAACGCACGGCCAAAGTTCATATCCATTCGCAGGTTAAGCTGGCTTAACGCTGGCGACGATTTCCACTTCCACCGTGCTACCCAATGGCAGCGCATTGGTTCCCACAGCCGCCCGGGCGTGCCGGCCCGCTTCTCCAAAAATTTCCACCAACAGATCGCTGGCACCATTGGCTACCAGCGGCTGATTGTGGAAGTCGGGTTCACAGGCTACATAAACCGTCAATTTAACGATACGTTCCAAACGGTTCCAATCTTTAAGACACGCATCGTACAGCACAGCCACCGCGTTAATGGCCGCCAATCGGGCGGCGTCACGTCCCTGTTCCACACTTTGAACTGTCGGAACATGGCCCTGAAACAGCACCTTGCCATCCCGACTCGGCAATTGACCACTCACAAACACCAGCGATCCGGCTTGCATGCCGATTTGAACGTAGGGCAGATACGCCGCCACCGGACGGGGTACTGGCGGAATCGTAACTCCCAGACGGGCCAGATTCTTTTCAACATCGCTCATCAGACACTCCATACATTGCCAAATGGTCACGCCATCGTTTTGGCTGCAACCGTGATGCGCGCCGCGTACGACGGCATACAGACCACCCGTGCTTCCAATGCGACATGGCCCGGCGATGGTTAACGGACGGAATCCTACCATCGGACCGCCTGAATGTAGTATAATGTAATAAGACATGGGCGGTCAGCAGACTGGTGGATTCCGGAGTGTGAGTCGCAAATGGCGATTCGAGCCATTGGCTGACCGTTGAATAAAGTCCTGCGGAAGCGATCCGGATCTTTCGCGGACCAGGAAATGAAAAGTGAGATGTATGATGTGTTGGGTCAAATCCGCTCTGACGACCGTAACTTTTTTTAGCCTCGCCGCGATGGCTGGCTGCGCTGGCCAGACAAACAATCCGCTTGTACGCGCGCAGCCATCCATTCTGGCAAATCTGCCCTATCGGCCATTTATGCCGCAGCCGGATGGATCATCGAATTCGAGGCCCGCCGTTCAAGCGGCCTACAACAACCCGCCCGCTTTTACCGGGGAATCCCAAACCACAACCGGCGGAAGCTCCGCCGAATGGACACCAGGCGCGACGGCAAACCAAAATAGCGTCGTTGACAGCCAGGGCGCGGGCAACGACACCAGCGGACGCACAGCGGATAAAGGCCCCCCAGCCGATGCGACCGCAACAGGTTTTCCCGCACACCTCAGCGGAACACACCGCTCTGCGGCCAGCCCACCGGTCACTCCGGCCATACCAGATATTCAGCCGGTCACCACCGGTACATACAGTTTTACGCTGCCGCACAACGTCAGCAGTTTTAAGAAATTCGGCGACACGCTTCAGGAATATCTGCTGTACTACGGTATCCCGCATCCCAATCAAAAGCCGTTTCTGACGATGGTCGTCGCAGCGCACGTACGGCCGGCCTGCGTGGGAAACCCGCTGTTTCGCGTGCATTCCAACCGTACCTTTATTCTGAACCGTCTTTCCGCACGAGAATATACCGGTTATACCACTGCGGGAATGCCGTTCGCTGAATTGATACTTTCCCATGGCAACCACGGAGACCGCCTGGACGCTTTGGCCGTTGTGCCGAACAATACCCAGCGGAAAATAGCGCTTAAAATTCTTGCAAGCATTCACTTCAAGGCCAATTGACCCGTATTTGCTCCGCCGCGGTACCCCGCTTTCGCAACGACCGGAAACAAGGATGGCTGAATTCTTGGAAAAGAATCTGGAACTTCTGGCCCGCGGCCCATGGGCGGCCTCCGCCGTACAAGTTAGCCTGGTTGGGCCGCCTGATATTTCAGATGAGGCGGCGCGGGAAATCGACCGGCTTTGGGAACTGGAAATTGCCGCAGCAAAACAGGAAAACCGCCTGCTTTTCAACGGTGGAATTCTGTATCTCAAGCGCGCCGTCGCAACTTCCGGCGGGCTGCGCCTTGAACTGGGCACAGCAGATTACAAAACATTTCTGATTACAACCTTGCGCCACCACGCCCGGTTTGCTACTCATTTTCCCGGCTGCATCAGGCCCGCGTTGGGCAATAGCGCTCTATTGACCTGTGGCCCGGATATTATTCTGGGAGTGCGAAGCCGTCGCGTGGCCGCCTATCCTGGAATGGCTCATCTGATTGGCGGAGTATTGGAAAATCAGCCGACGAAAACACCCGAAGCCGTCGCTGGCCCCCGCCGCAATGCCAGCCTGCTGCAGAACCATCTCCTGCGCGAAATTCAAGAAGAACTCGGTCTGATGGCCGACGATCTGGCCGAGGTCCCGCGCGTGCTTATGTTGGTTCAGGACGGATTGCTGCATCAGCCGGAATTGATCTGGCATTGCGAAATTACCGCTTCCGCCATGGAAAAAGCCGCCCACGGCACATCCGCACAGGACCGCCACGAACACGACCGCATTCTGCGGATCAGCCTGAGTCAGGCTGCGGGACATTCGGTGGATGACATTGCAATAACGCCCGCCACCGCGGCCGCTATTGACATGCTGCAAAGGATCAACCGGCCAAACGGGCCTCATGCCATTGCATAGGGGTCCACATCCACCACCACACTTCCAGGAAATTTGTGCAGAAGGCCGTGCCCCCGAACCGTTGCCAGAAGCTGCTGAAGCGGCATTGCCGCGGTTGAAAAGAGCAATATTTCCCGTCGATGTTCGTCATCTATACGTGCCATTGCGGGAAGTTGTGGTCCGTTCATCCGCACCGGAAGCTTGTGAAGGACAATAGAATCCTGAATATAATCAGCTATCTGGCGGCAAGTTGCGTCCGCAGTGTCCGCCTGTTTATGGGTGACAATAAACCGTACAATCCGGCCATACGGTGGATAACCAAATTCCTTTCTGTGCGGCAATTCGCTTTGCACAAAACCCGGATAATCGTGCCGCGTCGCATGAACAATGGCTGGCTCGTCCGGCTGCATGGTCTGCACCACCACCGTGCCTTCCGCGCCCGCCCGCCCGCTGCGACCGGCCACCTGACAGACCAGGTCGAACGTCCGTTCCGCGGCCCGAAAGTCGGGGCTGGTCATGGCCAGGTCCGCATTCAACACGCCAACCAGGCGAACATTGGGAAAGTCCAGTCCTTTGGCGATCATCTGCGTGCCCAGCAGAATATCCAGTTCGCCGGCGCCAAAAGCCTCCAGTGTCTGTTTGTAATCCGATGCTTTGCGCATCGAATCGCTGTCCATACGTGCAGTACAGCTTCGCGGAAACTTTCGCGCCAGTTCCTCCTCCACCCGCTGGGTTCCCTGTCCAAGCTGAATCAGCCGCGACTGGCAGTCCGGGCAATGGTCCGGCAGAATTTGCGAAGTCAGACAATAATGACATTTGACCAGCGCATCATGTCCGCTGCGAATAATGCGATTCAGGTGCACGACCATCGTTGCGTCGCAATGGTCGCACATCATCACCCACGGGCATTTGGCACAAGCCAGATAATGGGCGTAGCCTCGCCGGTTTAACAGCAGAATAGCCTGTCCTTTCTCCGCCAGCGTCTTTTTTAATTGAAATTCCATCGTCGTGGAAATTGCGTGAAGGCCCCGCCGCTGCCGATGTTCTTCCCGCATATTGACCACCACCACCCGCGGCATGCGTACATTGTTCGGACGCGACGTCAGCCGCAGCAGCTTATAGTGCGGGTTCTGTGCCGCATTGTGCCAGCTTTCCAATGAAGGAGTGGCCGAACCAAGCAACACCGGAACGCCCGCAAGTTGCGCCCGGCGGATGGCCACATCGCGCCCATGATAACGCGGGGCGCTGTCCTGCTTGTACGACGTGTCATGTTCCTCATCCACCACAATCAGACCAAGGTTTTCCACCGGGGCAAACACCGCCGACCGCGCGCCCACAATCACCTGTGCCCAGCCGGAGGCGATGCTTTGCCAGTATTGATGACGCAGCGAATTCTTCATGCGGCTGTGCAGCACCGCAACCCGCTCAAATCGCGCCGTAAAACGCGCTGCCGCCTGCTGGGTAAGCGAAATTTCAGGCACCAGAACAATCGCCCGACGCCCGGTGGCCACCACCTTTTCGATACACCGTATATAAAGTTCCGTCTTGCCTGAACCGGTTACGCCATGAATCAGACGCACTTTAAATTCAGGCTTTTCAAGCAATGGCAGAATATCATTATAAACCGCGGTCTGTTCCGCCGTTAATTGCGTAACCGGACGCTGGTGCAGGGTGGACGTTTCCCCGCCATCGGTCGCCGAATCAGCCGGATTTTCAGAATTGGATTTTATGGCCAGCAGCCCCATCTGAATAAATCGCTTAAGCATGGGGCGCGACAGGCCACCCGGTTTAACCAGTTTCTGAATTTCCAGCGGGCCGCTCACCAACGCCTCAGCCACCTTGCGATATGCGCTGCGGCCGCGAGTTGAAAGCTTTTCCATGACCGCCGCGATTTTGTCAGCCTCCAGCGCGGGCAGTAATACCGTCACCCGCGTCGGTACGCGCGTTTGGCGTTTCACAGCCGCGGGCATAATACCTGCGAGAACCTGCCCCTGCGGACAAAAGTAATAATTGGAAATCCATTCAGCGAGGCGCATCAATTCGGCCGAAAATGGTTCAATTTCTGTCAGAACCTGATGAATAGGCTTGATTGTATTGGACGCTGTGGTTTGCGGCCCATCCAGTGCGGCTGGAAGCTCGCCAGTTTCATCTTTGGTGACAGACGTACCGGCGCCCGGAACTTTCTGACCCAAATCGCCCCATAAGCCCGGTTCCTCCGATTTGGCCCACTGTGGCAATGCGCGGATTTTCGCCACGCGCGGTGGCTTATCGGAATTGCTGAGCAATTTGACTGGATGAAGCACCGGCGCCGAAGCATCCAGCCGCACGATGGTGCCCGTGACAATTTTATTCCGTCGGCCCAGTGGCACCTGCACCCGCCGACCCACAGCAGCCACCGCGACTAAGTGCGGCGGAATGCGATAGTCCAGCAGCCGATCAATGCCCTGGTCAAGTGCCACGCAGGCAAATTCCGGAACAGGCGTGGACAAACGTTCCAGCGCAACAGAAGGCGAAGCGTCAACATTTTCCGGGGCGGTCATCATGTGGGAATTATACGATACCAGATAAAATCTGCCGCCGCTTTGGCCAAAAATGAGAGTCCCGCATCGGTCACCGCGCGTAACCGCGGGGTGGAATCCGCCCTGGGTGCCGACCAAATGCGCCATTTGAGGTATTCGCAATTGCTTGCTTCTTGGCGATAATAATGAAGGCCAACAGGACGCACCCGCACAAAAGCGGCCCTGTGGCCGGTTTTAGCGATCCGCCATTGGAGGATAAAGGCAATTGATGGACGCACTGCCGGTCGGGTGATCTCTCACACCTGCAAATCAGGATTGACCGAGCACTGGAAACATTGGCAGATATAATTTAAGGGTGGCACCCGGCAGGGTTGCCCTATGATGCGGTTACGGCGAAGATATAGGGAATGGAGCATTCAGAAACCACATCGCTGCCGCGCACACCCGGGACGCTTATTACCAGCAACGCAGACATTGCGCGGCTGTGCGACCACTTGCAAAGTGCCGGAGCATTTGGCGTGGATACGGAGTTTATCGGGGAAACGTCTTATGTGCCGATCCTTTGTCTGATTCAGGTTTCCACCACCCAGCGGGTGGAATTGATTGACCCCCAAGCGGGCGGCGATCTGGGTCCGCTGCTGAAGCTGGTGGCGGATCCGGCAATTGTCAAAATCTGCCATGCCGGTCAGCAGGACCTGGAAATCCTGCATCACATAGGCGGACTGACCCCCGCCAATATGTTTGACACTCAGATTATCGCCGGACAGATCGGTGTGGGATATCCACTGTCTTATGGCAAACTGGTCAGCCATTTTTGCGGCGTGGACCTGGAAAAAGCGCATACGTATTCAGACTGGAGCCGACGCCCGCTTTCACCGGCGCAATTTGAGTATGCCGTGGATGATGTGCGGTATCTGCCGCTGATACACCAGCGGATTGACCGGATTCTTAAGGAAACCGGCCGCACGCACTGGGCGCAGATGGCCTGCGACGAGCTGTGCGAGTCGGCCGCGGCCCCGCTGCAGCCGCGCGAACTATACCGGAAAATCAAAACAGCGAAATCGATGCGTCCCGTGCAGCTTGCGGTTCTGCGCGAACTGACCGCCTGGCGAGAACAACTTGCGTTTGAACACAATATGCCGGCCCGCACATTAATGCCGGACAATGTGCTGCGCGACATCGCCAAACTTCTGCCGCGGCACCTGCCGCAGTTCAATCAGATTAAAGATTTCCCGCGTCCGGAAGCGCGCAGCTATGGACCGGCTATACTGGAACTGATTGAAGCGATCCGCCAGATGGAAGAAAGCAGCTATCCGCAACCGGACCCGGACCCACTGGACACGCCGGAAAGCCGGGTGTTTGGAGAATCGCTGTGGGCCGCGGCTCAGAGCATTTGCCTTGGCCAGTCTGTCTGCACAGGGGTGGTAACATCGCAAAGTCAGGTTCTGGCGCTGGCGGACGCGGTCTTTTCCGGATCGGCGGTCGATGGACATTCAGTGATGCGCGGCTGGCGCAAGGAATGCCTTGGCCACACGCTGTTGAATTTTGCCCAAGGCACCCAGCAGATCACGCTTCAATTCAAAAACCGAAAATTGCAATCGACACTTTTGTGAAACGGAAGTCATGTGCGGCATCGCGGGATTGATTCAATGGACCGTCGGGGCGGCACAAAATACCGCCGAAGCCGCCGACGCGGTGGATAAACTGCTCAAATACCGCGGTCCGGACGGCGCGGGTCGATTCACCGCCGCGGCACCGCGGTCCTGCACGCTGGTACACCGGCGGCTGGCGATTCTGGATCCTGTCGGCGGCGGCCAGCCAATGGCCAATGCCGACGGCTCAGTACAAGTCGTATTCAACGGCGAGATTTATAATCATCGCCAATTGCGGCAGGAACTTTCCCGTGCGGGGCATCAATTTATAACCGATCACAGTGATACGGAAGTACTGGTTCACGGCTGGCGGGAATGGGGGACGCGTCTGCCGGAAAAACTGCTGGGCATGTTCGCATTCGCCTTGTGGGACCGGGCGGCGGATTCGCTTTTTCTGGCGCGCGACCGCATGGGCCAGAAGCCTCTGTTCTATCATGCCAGACAAGATCAACTCGCGTTCGCCAGTACGTTGCCAGCCCTGCTGGCGTGGCCGGACATTCCGCGGCGGGTCACAACAGACAAACTGGCCGCCTATCTTTTTCATGGTTACTTGCCACCGCCAGATACTATTTATGAAGATATATGGCAACTGACACCAGGAAGCTGGCTGCTGGCCGCACGGTCAGGCATCAGGCAGGAAGTGTTCTGGCGACCACGGTTAAACGCGGATGGGCACGCCGGTTCGGCGGCTGATATCGTTCATTCATTAGGCCAACTGCTTGGCGACGCTGTGGAATCTGAACTGGAAGCGGATGTTCCGATTGCGTGTTTTCTGTCAGGTGGAATCGATTCGAGCATTATTGCAGCGCTCATGCAAAAAATCCGGCGGAAAGTCGGAGGCAGGCCTGTTTGTACGATAAATGTGGCGTTTTCCGATGCCGATTTTGATGAAAGCAGCCATGCGGCACAGGTGGCGCGTTATATTGGATCCCAGCATCAGTCGTTTACTCTTGAACCGATGAACGGATCAATTGACACGCTGGACTGGCTGATGCAGATGACGCTGGGGCAGCCATTTGCGGATTCATCCATTCTGCCTACCTACTATGTCGCAAATTGCGCCCGCAGGCTGGCACCTTGCGCCATCAGCGGCGACGGAGCCGATGAACTTTTTGGAGGGTATGACCGGTACCGTGCGGTGGATATGCTGGAAAAATGGCCGACCATGACGCGGTGCGGCGCAGGTATGCTCAAATGCGTCTCCCGCCGACCGAGACTCGAACGTCTGAAGCGCGCCACCGGCAGCCCGGATATTCTGGCGGGCTATGGCTGCCTGATGGAAATATTTCCAGCGGAAACGCTGCACTGCTGTTTCCCCGGTCTGTCCGACGGGTCCCCGGCACGGAATTGGCGGATCGCGCAAGATGGCGCGGCTGCGGCTTTTCGCCGAATGATGGTGCTGGACCAGTCGCACTATCTTCCCGGCGATGTGTTGTGGAAAGTGGACAGTGCGTCGATGGCCTGCGGGCTGGAGGTACGAAGTCCCTTTCTGGATCATCGAATCGTGGAATTCGCCAACAATCTGCCTGACAAGGACATTTTGAATTTCCGCCGGGGAAAACTGGCGCTGCGACGGGCATTTGGGGGTTTGCTGCCGACGGAAATCTGGCGGCGCCGCAAGCATGGGTTTGCCGCGCCGGTCGGCAAGTGGCTGGCCGGGCCCCTGTCTGAAGACTGGAAGGCGATAGTGTGTGGCCCGAATTCCCTTACCGCTAGAATTACCGCTTCGGGTTTTGCCGAGTCGCTGCTGACCGACCAGCGGACGGGCGCACAGGATCATACGCATCGGATGTTTTCACTATTAATGCTGGAATTGTGGTGGCGGCATTTTCGGCCGACTCTGGTAACCGGCTAGTGAACTTTCGCGCTTAACGGAGCCCCATTTTAGAACAGGAATTCGCCAACGAATTTCAACGAAGAAAGGGCGAAATCCGAGGCTTTAGCCATCGAATTCCGCCCTTGCGTATCACATTCGCGACACCGTTTGAGCAACGTGGATTTTCACGAAAATGCGTCAGGCCGTGCGACGGCGTCGACCAACAAGTAGCAAAGCCGCGCCGCCAAGGCCAATGACGGCCAGCGATGCGGGTTCGGGTGCCGCGGCGGGGTTGGTAAACTGGATATTTCCGATGTCAAATGCCCAAGGACCAGACGTGCCGCCATTCCACGCGGGAAATGCGTTGAGCAGGAATTGCAGATAGCTCTGCCCGCTTGCCGGTGCGGTAATACCGGCTAAAGGAATTGTCTCAGAGACAAGGGTAGAATCGGGATTTGAAGCGGGAATACTAACGGTGACAGAAGGAGAAAGGCCTGGTTCACTGCTTCCGGCAGATCCCTGCCACCCCATCGCACCAATTGTCAGACTGTTCCCCGGATAGAGCGTGGAGCCAGTGGTATTTGGAAAAAGGATATCAAACGAGATATCCTGGTATGATGCCCAGTTGGAGGCGGTAAACCCGGGAGTTTGAAATTGCAGACCGGCGTAGTATTGTGAATTTTGCGGAACGCTCACCTGCAGCATGTTCCCATCCGCAGTACCGGAACTCACTATGGACAGTGTCTGGCCATTCCACGCGCCAACTTCCGTTGGTGCAGTTCCGACCGTATCCTGGCTGAAATTATCAATAACAACATTGGCTTGGGCGGCATCGACATAAAGCAGGCCGAACCCGGCGACGGCAGCGACCACCGCCACAGACACCATTTTTGACCATCGGAATGCAGAACACTTCATATAACTCTCCTTGAACAGAACAACTTCCGACGCCCTCCAACCTCGGACAACCAGAACATTTCTGGATGATTCCGTTTGGACCGGCGAACGCGAGCAGATTAACAAAGCCGACAAATTGTCAAATCGATCGATGCGGCCGAACAATTGCAACGACGTTACTATAAAATGGGAACAACGGGTCCGCCACTACGTACAGCGCAAAAACATTTGCTTATAGCGTAAGGTTATCGCGAGACATCGCAGCCGATGGGATTGATCCAATTAAACCAGGTCGCCATAAATAATGCCGCGTCCACTGGTGCCGATATAGACCCGCCCAAAAACCCGCGGGTCGCCGGCAATGGCATTGATATAAAAAAACTGCTGTCGGTCGTCGTTTATCCGTCGCCAGTCTTTACCCTGATTGTCCGACCGATAGAAGCCGTATTGGCCCGCGACAATCCCGACGATAAAAACGGCCGGATAGCGGCCATCGGGCGCGGCCATGCCAAAGCCGATGTTGTAGGCCTGATTGACACCGGCAATGCGGCGGAATTTCGCGCCTGCATTGGCGGAAAAATACAGCCCGCTATTGCCAGCAAGCCACAAATGGCCGGGAAGGCCCGGCGGATTCTTCAATTCCAGTAAGTCGCGGGGAACGGCACCCACCCGCGAAAAGCGTTCGCCGCCATCATGGCTGATCCACAACCGCGACTGGCCACGGTTGACGCCGTAGAACCGGCCGGCTACGGACCGGTCGCTGCTGATCTCCGTCCCTGCGGGCAGATTTTCACAACGGTTCCACGTTTGACCGCCATTACGGGAAACGTGCGGTAACGCCCGATCTGGCGTACAGACGACAGACCTGGCCATGGCACAAACCGCAATATGGCCGCCGCCGTCACCGGGGGCGCCGGAAGCAAACATTTTCCAGGTTCGACCGCCATCTACCGAGATGGCTCCATGCGAATTCTGGCCGCCGAAAACGCGCACGACATAACCGGGCTTTAACTGGGCGAAATCTATATCTGTATTGGACCCAAAGCTGGGATTAAACATTCCCTGTGTCGGCGACTGGCGCAGATCGTCATGGCGAAATCCGTCGATATCATAAACCGTGCTCAGGAGATGTGGCCCCTGAGGCGGACTGAGAAGCTTGTTGACAACGGTTTCCTCCAAACCGCGGCAGTCAAAGCTCCAATCGGCAACGCCGCCGCGGTCCGCAGCCCGCAGATTATGGGTGGTAAACAATCCGCAGCCGGTGGTATACATCGCCGTTCCAGGCTCATGCGGGTCAATCTGGAGACTGCCGATCCAGTTGGTGGCCCCGACGGTATTTCTGTGCCATTTAATCCAAGGGGCACCGCCATCGGTCCAGAGGCCGTCATGGCCGGGGCTGATGGAGGTCCAGTTTGCGCCGCCATCGGTACTGCGAAACAGGGAATCGCCCCGCGCCCATCGGCAGAAAGAACTGGTCATGATGGTGCGCGGATGATGTGCGTCCAGGGTCATGGTTCCATAGCCGAAGGAATCATGGCCGGATGGCCGGACCGGGGTAATATTTTTCCAGGTTCCCTGGCGTGTGTCCAAACACCAGACTGCGCCATCGGTCATGGAATTGGGACCCGGTTCAAGACCATAGCTTATATACATATTGCCATCTTTTGCAAGGACCGCATGGTTGGGCCTCAGACCCGTCGGCTGCCCGTCCACCGGGGCCCAGGTGCGTCCGGCATTGTGACTGACAAAAAGACTTTCCTGATGAGTGGAAACGGCTACATACACCCTTGGCGTGGGTGTGCCTGGCGCGCCGCCCTGGGCGTCAAACACCACGCATACCAGGCCAATGCCCGTGCCGTCACCGGCGGTGGGAAAGGATTTTATCCGCCGCCATGCGCGGCCGTGGTTGTCCGTAAGCCAGAGGCCGTCCGACCGCGAACCGAAAAGCAGGCGAGCCGGAAAATTCGGGTCCACCATTAAGCGTTCGCCATTAAAACGTCCCGGTTCATTGCCGCCAAGCTTTATGGGCAATGGCGAGCGCCGCCAGGTTGTACCCATATCTTCGGAGCACAGGATAGCTCCGTTGGGAGCCCACCACTGGGTATACATTCCCGCGGCCAAATAAACGCGTCGCGCGTCCGTGGGGTCCACAGCAAGGCTGTCGATGCCGGAAAGATTGGAATCCTTGCGACCGATCCAGTCGGTGATCGGCGTCCACGCGGCATCATAAGAGTTCCGCCGATAGGCCCCGCCTACATCGGTGCGCGCATAAACCAGTCCGGGCCGACGAGGATGCGGAATAATTCCAGTTACAAATCCACCTCCACGAATCGCAACATTGCGCCACTGGTAGTTCCGGGCTTCGCCACCGGTGGATGCCGCGGGCGTTTCGGTGGCGGCGCAGCCGGAACAGACGGCGGCGGTTGCAGCGAGGGCCAGAAATCCGCGGCGCGATGTTCCTTTGCGACTACGGGAGCGGACTAGTTTTGTCGCAACATCCGCTTCCGGCGGCCGACTGGTTTGGGATTTGGTATCCATGGCCCGAGCTTCTCCAAAAATATTCAGGTGGCGGCGTGGGCCAGGACAGAATCCCGTATCCCAAACTCCGACTATATTTAACGCGATAACCGCTTAAGCCAGCCACCATGATAATCGCAAATGTTTTTCGTATCAGCGCAGAGGTTCGCGCACGCCATGACGAGACAACCAGTGGCGGCAAGGGAATCGCCGGTTGGGAAATACAGCGGTGGACAGACTTTTATGGTTTGATTCAGCTTCCGCAATCCGGTTTGAGATAAAAGATGGCCCCCCTTTTAAAAGCCTTCGCTTTATTATGGTCCATTGCGGTTTAAATCGATAGCTGCATTGCATCTCACAATGGCGGGGATTTGCAGTTCAGGAGGCAAGACGGATTCGCAAAGATTTATGTCACGCGGGAGACGCATAGATTGGAACTTGTAATCGGTCCCCACAGGCCGGGGCCAAAAGCGCTGGTTGCGAAAAATCAGCCGCCTTTTTTACTCATTCTGGCCTTGGGGTGGAAGGTGGGTCCATTTTCGGTTCGGCGAGTTCGGAATCCGTACGGCTGCTCTGTTCCAGAACACCGCCAGCCCGATGGCCGGATGATTTTTCTCTTTCCAGCCAGTGGCGAATTTGCGCATCGAGATCATTAACGTCGGTCAATTTTTGTCGCGGTATATATAACCCCGGATCCCGCGTCCGGAACAAATGGTAACAGACCAGGGAAACAATATCTTCCGGATTCGGAACGGGTGAAAATTCCGCGGCCGTGTTCTCGGCAACGGCTTGGGCTTTCGGTTTGGGCTGAACAACGGCATTCATGGCGTCGATGGCGGTCTGCTGGCCGCAAGCGTTGGCGGAAAAGCAGTCGGCTGCGGCCCGCAGCCACTGATGACAGATGAAAGCACCATCGGCCAGGTATTCAGCTGCGCGAACCTGTGCCAACCGCCAGATGCCGCGACCAGTCATGACAAACGGTTCTATCCAACGGCTTGTTTTTCCCGGCTGCAACATCAGATACCCCCATTGGGCGATGGGCGCAAGATGGTTCAACCCGGCAAGGGAAAGGTCATCGAGTTTTTTTAGTTTATCGCGAAATTTGCCCGCCTGACGATATTCCAATTGCGCTGCGGCGCTGCGCATCTGGCCTTCCAAAGTTCGCCGCGCGGTGGAGTGTGGTTCCTGATGCGGGTCCGCATTCCATTGCACAAGGAAATTGATTGCCGCATGCACGGAAGCCAAGTATTGGGGCATGGGCACGGTACCATCGCATGGCGCGGGGCACTGGCCCATGTCTTTGTAGGCACAGGCACGGCCCCGCGGGGATTGGCGCAGAATATCTTCGTATCTGCACAGGTCAAAAATATCGGATAGTTCATGGACAAGCCTTTGCGCGTTAGCGCGTCCGCCGATCGGACCAAACGTGACCGCCGGCTCCGGAGGAATTTTTGTGCCGATATGAAAAAATGGGGCTTCGGCCTGTGGATGAATGCTGATATACCACGCCGGTTTCCAGCCAAGCATTTTATTAAATGATTGAGGAAACAGCGACCGCGCCGCCAGGCTGTAGACCCAGTTGCCCCAGAATCCACTACCCACACAGCAATAGCTGATGGAATGGGTAAGTGCGGCATAATCCACATGCGGCCCACCAGTCGAAGCGGCGGGAGCATCGTCACCGGGTGGCGGACCGTCCAAAATCGGGGCCGGGGCCGTCGGCGTTGGATGCATCAATTTGGCCGCCGGGCGCAGCCTGCGCAAAACAGCCGCCCGCAGATCTGCGGTGGCCGCCAGAAGAACCGTCGCCGAATCGATCGAGGAAAACACGTAAACGCCGGGCTTCGCGGGAATGGACATGCCGTCGTTTAACTGCGAATACAGAAGGTTCCGGAACCCGCTGTTTTGCAGAGCTGCGGGACAGGAATCCGATGAAGGCATGTGCGTCATGGGTGATTCCCCATCCTGTCACCTGTCCGCATGATGGCGACAGATTCACACCGGCATACCGGTAATTTCGGACTCAAAAACCAGTGTGTTATTGCATATCCCCTGGCATTGGGCGATGACGCGTCGCCGCGACATGGTTACCATTTTGGCAATCAGGTAGAGCGTAGCGGGCGGAACGATAGAACCGCGAAACCGGGTATTGTCCGCCTTGACGAAACCGAGAAATCCCATATCCGGAAACAGAACGTGGGTCATATAGGAACAGAGTTGGGCTGCCGCCTCGAGAATAATCACGCCCGGCATAAGCGGACGCCCGGGAATATGTCCGCGAACCCAGAACTCGTCCACGGCAACGTATTTCACTCCCACCACGGTCGCGTTGGGCAGATCGACATGGATAATGCCAGATAACTGCTCCATTTCAAACCGGTGGGGATTAATTTTGCGAATGTCTTCTATTGGTGTGACAATGCGATTCAGGTCAAGCGCGGCGAGGTCATAAAGGAAAGCTGCGGCCATCGGGAAGTCCTGTCCGGGTTTAAAATTAAAACGGCATATCCATGCGACAGGCAGCCTGCCACAAAAGCATCAGGCGACGCGCCGCAAAACTGCAGGCGTCAGGCCCAAAATGGAACCCAAACCCATCAATGGGGAAATTCTGACGCGCCTGAAAAGTTATAAGGCAGGCCAAGCCGAGCGGCAAGCGTCATAATGGAATTTTCCGACGCAAAAGTGCAACGCCTTTTTTAAGAGCATCGTCGCAGGCAACCGCGCCAGGCCCGATTGCCATGGGATGGCCTTAATGGAGCCTGCGCTGTCATGCGCACACTCCGTCGGACGCAGCAAATCAAACAGAACAATCGCGTTACGGACAAGATGGTCCGATGCGGATCAAACAACATGCCGGCGGGCCGCGCCGCGACCGGCGCGAAAACCGCCGGGGACATACATTCAGGGATTCTGATTGCGCAGGTCCAGAATTTTTACGCGGATATTCTGGGCCATTTTGCGAATGTCCTGCATGGCTTTGCGCACCCGCGTGCCGGCCTGCTTGTTTCCGCCACTGGCCTTGGCGACATCTTCGGCAACTTGGTCGACAATCTGTTTGAGTTGCTGATATTCTTCCATGATTAACGCTCCTTAGGAAAATGTAGCACAATCGGCTGGTGCGAAGAATGGACTATCCATGGAAACGCACCAACCTACCGCCTGAACCCATTATCGGCCCCCGAAGCCTTGGAATTTAAATAAAAATACCAATTTTTCTGGTTTGCGATTATTTGCAAGATGGCCAATCCTGAACCGGCCTTAGATAGCGACCTCCGCCTTGCGCCATGGGAGACGACGCATTCGACCACAAGCTTGCTCGGCGAACCTTAATGGATGCCCTTTTCGGCGAGCCAACGCTCGGCATCTATGGCGGCCTTACACCCCATACCGGCGGCTGTTATTGCCTGGCGATAAACCGAATCCGCGCAATCTCCGGCGGCAAAAACCCCCTCCACACTGGTCAGAGATCGGAACGGGTCTTTAAGGACAACATATTTTTTCTCATTCAATTCCAGTTGGCCCGCCAGAAAGGCAGTGTTGGGTGTATGGCCAATGGCGGCGAACATTCCGCTGCAATCAAGAATGGTGGTCTGGCCGCTCTGGAGATTTTTCACCCGCACGCCGGTAACGCCCTTTTCGTCGGTTCCCAGAACTTCTTCAACGGCTGAATTCCAGACCGGCTTGATTTTGGGATTGCCCAGTGCCCGCTGGGCCATAATTTTGCTGGCGCGAAATGCGTCCCGTCGATGCACCATGTAGACAAGCGTGGAGAACTTCGTCAGGTAAGTGGCTTCCTCAACAGCGGAATCGCCCCCCCCTACCACCACCACGGGCTTATCACGAAATCTCGGCAAGGCACCATCGCATACTGCGCAGGCGGAAACGCCATTGTTTTCAAACTTGCGTTCACTTTCCAAGCCCAGGTAATTGGCGGCGGCACCGGTGGAAATAATCACGCTGTGGGAACGCAACAGTTCCTCACCATCGCCGTTTAGTTCATCGGAATGCCAGATTTTAAATGGCCGGGCGCTTAAATCGATTTTGGACACAAATGAGCTTTTTACCAGGGTGCCGAAGCGTTCTGCCTGCTGGCGCATGACACCCATCATTTTCTGGCCATCTATGCCATGTTCGAAGCCGGGATAGTTTTCAACTTCCGTGGTGAACATAAGCTGGCCGCCCGGCATGCGTTCCCGGCTCAAACCATCGCCCGCAAGGACAATGGGGCTAAGATTGGCGCGGGCCGCATAAATGGCTGCGGTCCAGCCGGCTGGTCCGGAGCCGATGATGGCAACTTTTTGAATGTCTGACAAGGCAATATCTCCAAAATTCTTATCGCGAGGCATTATATGCGTGGATTCTCTTCCGGCCAGTCGGCGGTCGCCCCATGGGCGAAAAAGCGTCCGTTGTGGCGGCGGATATCAATGGGCCATGCAAACGCAGCGGAAAGTTGTGTGGGGGTAAATACATCTTCCGGATGGCCACTGGCAATTGTGTTACCTCCCGCATTCAGCAGCAAGGCACTCGCGGTGTCCGGCAGAATTTCTTCCAAAAAATGACTGACCATGACAATGGCGGGCGGGTTCTGTCGCGTGCGTAAATCCGCCAGCAGGCGCAACAGATTTTCCCGCGTAGGCAGGTCCAGTCCGTTGGTGGGTTCATCCAGAAGAAGCAGCGCTGGCCGGTGCACCAAGGCCCGCGCCAGCAGACAACGCATCCGTTCACCTGTGGAAAGTGTCATAAACCGCTGATTCCGTCGCGGAAAAACATGAAATTGGGCCAGCAGTTCATCGCAACGATCCCAATGTTCCGGCTGCGGATGGTCGTAGGCAAGCGTAAGGGTTCCGAAAAAGCCGGTGCAAACGGCCTGCCTCGCCGTCAGGTCGTCGTCCATCGGATAAAGGCTTAAAGCCTCTACAATGGCCAGATTCCGCCGCAAAGCCAAAACCGAAAATTCCCCCAGCGTATGCCCTAGAACCCGCACCGTACCACTGGTGGGCCAGACGTAGCCGGCAAGCATGCGCATAAGCGTTGATTTACCTGAACCATTCGGCCCGACAATGGCCCCGCTGGCACCGGCCGCCAGACGCCAGGTTATATTCTGGAGAATCGCACGGTCCGCACGATTCAGACAAACATTTTCCAGTTCAAACGAAAAGGCCGGCGCGGCAATGGGCGGCGTTTCGGCTGCCCTCGCGGCAATTTCTGATTTTGGCAAGCCCATGCTTTATCCCGATGCAAGTGCCCGAAGTTCATGCCAGTCGGCGGAAAGGCAATGTTAATCTGAACGGATTATTCGGGCAATCTGATAGGGGTTGGGCGAAAAGGCAGGGATGCGGCCGATCGCTTCCGTCGGCCCGGCGATCCTGCGTGGTGCGGCCATTGACAATTTGCCAGCAACGGCGAAATTAATTCGAGGGCGAAAAATTAGATGGACCGCGGGGTTGGCGTCTTTGACGGTTGTATCCTGCCGGCGTGACGGCTTGCGCCAAACACCCGTTTGACGAGGCAAAATGCCGGTTCGGCTTGTGCGGCACTTCGATCGACGGGCGTTTATAATACAGTGTCTTTCGATTTAAGAGGTTCAAAAATGAATGGAATGAATCCCAAGGTGGATGGATATGTGAGAAAATCCAGCGCATGGCGGGATGAATTGGGAAAATTACGAACGATCCTTATAGGTTGCCAATTGACCGAAGAAGTGAAGTGGCGCCATCCCTGTTATACATTTGGCACTAGGAATATTGTGATAACGGGACGATTTAAAGAATACTGCGCTCTTACGTTTGTTAAAGGCGCGTTGTTAAAAGATCCCCATGGCATTCTTAAAAAGCCCGGAGAGAATACCCGGATTGCGCGCGTGATTCGGTTCACCGGAATCCAGCAAATATTGAATCTGGAATCCATTTTAAGAGACTATATTTACGAAGCGATTGAAGTGGAAAAAGCTGGATTAAAACTGACTTTGATCACGAATTCAGACCTGATATTTCCGGCGGAATTTAAAAAGAAATTGGAGGACCTTCCCGCGCTCAAAACCGCTTTCGAGGCATTGACACCCGGAAGACAAAGAGCCTACAACCTCTATTTTTCCGCAGCCAAGCAATCCAAAACCCGGCTGGCAAGGGTGGAAAAATGCATGGGACGGATTTTGCGCGGCAAGGGATTTAACGATCTTTAATTCCGCCAAATGTTTCGGGGAATGACATGCAATCGGATTGTCGTATCGGCATTTTATTATTCGCAAACCGCAGACCATCGGCCAAGCGGCATTTTCGCTCCGGGCGGTGGAATCAGGATGCTTTTCGCACCGGCGAGATTAGATAAAGCCAAAGCGCCAAAGCTGGGGCGAATGTTCGTCGCCCGAGCCTTGGTTATTGGCTGTCTGCAAATCGACGAACCTTCGGGCCTAGCATTACGGCAAAATGGCTGGAACGCCGGCCACTTCGCCAAAGGGCTTTTCCAGGCCATATACCAGCCGCGCGGCCCGCACGGTGTTGCGAAGCAACATGGCCACAGTCATGGGGCCGACACCGCCGGGAACCGGCGTTATCCAGCCGGCAATGGGGTGCACGGAATCAAAATCCACATCGCCCACCGTGCGCCAGCCAGAGCGGCCTTGAGCGTCCACGGAGGCGACGCGGTTAATACCGACATCAATGACCACGGCTCCGTGGCGAATGTGCCGCTGGTCAATGAGTCCGGGTTTGCCCACAGCCACCACCACCACATCCGCACGGCGGGTATGGGCAATAAGATCGCGCGTGTGAATATCGCAAAGCGTGACGGTCGCACCGCGTTCAGAAAGTAAAAGCGCCGTCGGTTTGCCGGTGATGCGGCTGGCCCCCACCATTGCCACTTCGCAACCGGCGAGCGGAATGCCAGTGGATTCAATTAACGTAACGACCGCCAGCGCGGTACAGGGGGCAATAATGGAATGGCCGTACACCACATGGCCAATGTTACCGGGATTAACCCCCTCCACATCCTTGAGCAGATCAATGGCATATTGTGACTGTTGGGAATTAATTTGAGGCGGCAACGGCATGTGGAGCATAATCCCGGTAACAGACGTATCCCGTGCCAAGTCCCCAAGAAGGCCGTCAAGTTCCTGCTGCCGGACCGATTGGGGTAATTCGCGGAGGGTGTATTGAATGCCAAGTTCCCCACAGGTCCGGGCTTGATTTTCCGCGTACACGCGCGCCGCCGGCGACTGGCCGGCCAGCACGGCGACCAGCCGAATGGGCAGGCCTTCTTCACGAAGCTTGTGGACTTCGCGGGCAACATCCATTTTGATGCGGGCTGCGATGGCTTTACCATCAATTAATGCGGCATTTTGCGCCACCATTCTGGTTCTCCTGCTTACCACCCGCGGCATGCGGAAGGCGAGCAAGGAAGTATAACAACAGGCTGCCTGAGGTTCACACCGCCGAAAAATTTGCCGGTGATGGCCTTGTCATAAGCCGCTGCAACCGGTAAAGTCCCGCATTCCGGTAGTTTTGATATATTCTGTAAATTTCGATTGTCATTTTTTTAATGGAATATTGACACATGCAAAGATTCCGGCAAACCTTAAGAAATAAAATCGGCGTCGCACAGTTTTTTTTATGCGGCGGACTGGCTATCACCGCGATGATTCTGGCCCTGGCGGTTCCGGGTTGCACGACTTCGTGCCGCTCTCCGGTCGGAGAAAGGCTGGATTCGTCCAACGAAGTCACCTTCACCAAATTGACCGCAGCGGAAATAGACGCCCGCGCCAACGCGCTGCTGGCTCGCATGACACTGGCCGAAAAAGTGGAACTGATGGCGTTTAAAGGTTCGCTGGATACACCGGGCATCAAGCGGCTTGGCATTCCTGAACTTGTTATGAGCGACGCATCCGTCGGTGTGCGGCGGTTCTATCCGTCGGTGGCGTATCCAGCATCCATTTGCCTGGCGGCCACCTGGAATCCGGGGCTTGCCAGGCAAACCGGCGTGCAGTTAGGCCGTGACTGCCGTGCTCGAGGAATTTCCGTTCTGTTTGGCCCCGGTGTGAACATCATGCGGGAAAGCCAGGGCGGCCGCAATTTTGAATTTATGGGTGAGGACCCGTTTCTGACCAGTCGGCTGTCAGATCAATGGATAGAAGGCCTGCAGTCCCAGCGTGTGGCGGCGTGCGTGAAGCATTTTGTGGGAAATGAACAGGAAACCAACCGTTTTGTCATTAATTCCGTTGTCAGCCGCCGCGCGCTGGAGGAAATTTATCTGCCGCCATTCCGCGATGCGATTGTCAGGGCGCACTGCTGGACGATAATGGCGGCTTACAACCAGTTGAATGGCACGTATTGTTCAGGCAATCATTTCCTGCTGACGGATCTGTTACGGAATCGCTGGGGGTTTAAGGGCGTGGCGATGTCGGACTGGGATGCGACCCACAGCACACTTGGGTCGCTGAAAGCCGGGCTGGACCTTGAAATGCACTCACCTAAATATTACAATATGACTACGATTCCGCCTCTGCTTGAATCCGGCCAGTTATCGATAAGCAATATCAACACCCACGTGCGGCGCATGTTGCGCATGATGATTGCGATGGGCTTCATAGGCCACCCGCAAAAAAAATCCTGTATTCCGCTGGATAATCCGGCAGGAGAGGCCGCCGCCATGAAAACGGAAGCACAGGGTGCGGTGCTGCTGAAAAATGCGGGGCATTTTCTGCCGCTGACGGCCAAATCAATCAAATCCATTGTGGTTCTCGGTCCCATGGCGTCACCGGCGGTCACCGGAGGCGGTGGCAGTTCCTATGTCCGTCCGATCGGCCGGCCCGTGAGCATGCTGGCGGCCATCCGTAAGGCCGCTGGACCGGATGTGACGGTACATTATATTCCTTACCCCGGAAAATCAGCGGCATTCCAAAGGCAGCCGAAATGGCAAACCAATTCCGGCAAACCAGGATTGATGCTGCGAATTTACAATCAGTACATTACCAACAACAACCTGACCATTACCACCAAACCGATCAGCCAGCGGATTGTCAGGCGGCTGGGCACACCGCTGGAATTGTCGGCCAACGTACCGCTGCCGGCCAACTTTTCCGCCGTCTGGACCGGAGAGTTCATTCCCGCCCATACCGGCGAATACATGATGAAAATGCTCTGCAACGGCGGCGTGGATATTTATATCAATGACACATTGATTGTGGAACAATGGCGGCCGGCCCCGCTGATTCCGTATCTCAATGCGTTTCATTTTATTAGTGGCCATGTGTACCACATAAAGTTCCTGATGCATCCGACCGGCGCGCCATCCACCTATGTGACTTTCGGCTTGCACCGGCTGACTGGTCCGTTGCTGGCCAAACGCTATGACGCACAAATACGCGCCGCCGACGCGGTGGTTGCCTGCGTCGGCTACGGCCCGCGCATTGAACGGGAAAATCTGGACAGAACGTACCAACTGTCCGCGGATCAGGATGAATACCTGCGAGAGGTTTCACGGCTGAATCATCGCACCTTGGTCGTGGTGAATGCCGGCGCCGGCATTGCCATGCACAAATGGATTCATCAGGTAGATGGCCTGTTGTATGCCTGGTATCCCGGCCAGAACGGCAACACTGCGATAGCCGATATTATTTTTGGCGGCATTAATCCCTCCGGACATCTGCCCGACACTTTCAGCCGACGCCTTCGTGACGAACCGGCGTATGGCCATTTTCCGGGTCACCACGATACGGTTCATTTTAAGGAAGGGATTTTCGTCGGCTACCGATGGTATGACAAAAAGAAAATTACCCCGCGTTATCCCTTTGGTTTCGGGTTATCCTACACAACCTTCGCCATGAATCATCTGGCATTGGCGGCCACTGGCGGCGGACGGCAACGCGTGATTGCCGCGGCCATTGCGGTCACAAACACGGGCAAGCGTGCCGGCGCGGATGTGGTGCAGTTTTATGTGCGTCCACCCCATGGATCGGTGGTACGGTGCGTGCAAAATTTAAAAGGCTTTAAGCGTGTGAATTTGCAGCCCGGCCAGACGAAAATTGTAACTGTCGCTCTGCGTTGGCACGACTTCGCGTTTTACAATACCAAACTGGGCCGCTGGCAGGTGCCGCATGGAAGTTATGGAATTGCGGTGGGCGATTCGAGCCGCCACATTGTGGCCACCGGCGAGGTGAAATGGTGAAGCCGTGGCCAATTCACTTATAAAATGGATGTGACTTTGGCAGGCGAACCTCCAGGCAATCGAATCTGCGGAAAATCGATCACATTCGGGCGAATTGGAGATTTCAGGGCAATCGCATGTAGAATTCCCCCCCCAATAACTCGCGCCCGCGCAAGGTATTTATAAAAGGCATTTCTTGTGAGCAGGCCCTTGCATCAGGAACTTTGTCATGACGCAGGTTTTTCCTTATTTGTGGGGAAGTGAAAAGATGGCGTCATAACAGGCGTTTTGGGGTGCCTGTGCGCCAGTGGCCGCAGATGGATAATGACGTTGTCATTTCCGCCAGGTTATCCTGACTTCCCCCGTCGGGGAACCCAAAGCCATGAGTCTCCGGTGTAAACGCAAGCGTTGTGGCCGAAGCACGCACTACCTGTTCCAAACCCGGCCCGCCTGATTCCACATGCGATTGCCCTGTTGGATATTTCCAGTTCGCCTGAAATTTGTTGGCAATTTAACCGCAGATCAACTACAACCAACAGTATCTAGAGGCCTTTTAGTTACAATGGCGAGTACGCCCAGTTATTGAGTACTGCCGTGGCAAAGTGTACGATGTACGCGCCCGGACCTGCAAAAAAGGGAGAAAACCGTGACATCAACAGCGATTTTGTCGTCAAAATTGATCCCCCGTCGGGGCAGGATGCTGGTATTTCTGGCGGCCGCCATGAGTCTGACCGTGGGCAGATCGACTTGCCTGCAAGCCGACACTGTGAACCTCGTACAGGTAACGGGACAGAATGGCACATTAACTTCCGACGCTCAGGATGCCCAAGCCAATGCGACTTCCAGCGCACCGAGTAATACAGCTATTGCCAAAGCTGGAAGTGGCGGTATTTTTCCACAAAATACCGATGCGACTAATGGCGAGATAAATGGGGGTACAGCCAATGCAGTTGCCGAAGACTCAAATTTTCAGGCTATCAACAGCTCAGCTATTAATTCCATTGCACAAGCGGTTGGCGGAAACGGTGGGAGCGCCATGTATCTTTCCGGTAGCCAAATCGTTGGAGTGCCAGGTACGGGCGGAGTTGCTGAAGCCAGCGCACTTGCGAACAATGCGGTATTAAATGGAAATTCCACAGCCGATATTTTCGCCCACGGGGGAACGGGCGGCTATGTCACATATACGGATTCGTCCGGAACGATTCGTTCTGAAGGCAACAGCGGCGGTAACGCCTACATATCCGGCGGCTCTTACGCCGTTGGCAATGGAACCGCAAATTTGGAGGCCATTGCCAATGGGGGTAACGGTGGAACTGGCCAGAGCGGATTGAATGCCGGAATGGGCGGTACCGCACAGCTTGGCACACTTTTTGGCCAATCTGACAAGGGAAACGTCAACGTTTCAGCTACAGCCACAGGGGGAAATGGAAGCACCGGGAGCAGCGAAATTCTCAGCAATGCCGTGGCTGGCCAGACAAATGGCAACCTATCTCTATCCCAAACTGCGGTTGGTGGCTCATCGTATCGCTCCGGAGTCGCCGGAGGCAATGCACAAAGCAGTTTGAAAGTAAACGACAGTCCATTGGCATCTGGCTCACCTATTTTAACACCATCTAATTTAACACTCACCGTTGTAGCAACAGGTGGAAATGGCGGGCCACCAAGCCCCGGGGGGACTGTTGGGGGCGCAGGCGGCAGTGGTCAGGTCAGTGCGGTCGGCATCCTGCTTGGACGAAGAAATGTCACGATCAACGCCACGGCCACGGGCGGCAATGGATTACTCGGTGGCGGTATAGCGCTGAGCACAAATGGCGCAGGAGCCGGTGGGATCGCTGAGCTTGGCATGCTTTTTGGCCGATCTGACATGGGAAATGTCAGTGTTTCCGGCACGGCCATTGGAGGCAATGGAAATAGCGGTGCCGCAGAGAATCTCTCCAATGCGGTCAATGGCCAGACGGCGGGAAACCTTTCCCTTTCCCAGACAGCTGTGGGTGGAAATTCACTGGATGCGGGTGCCAGCGGCGGCTATGCCAGCAGTTTGCTGAATGAGGATTATTCAACAGGTACTATAATCGTCGCCCCGTCCAGTCTTTCACTGACCGTTGCGGCTACAGGTGGCAATGGTGGCCCCGTCGGCAACGGGAATGCTGGAGTTGTCAGCGCCACTGGAATACTTACCGGTGCCGGGAATGTAACCATTAACGCCAATGCCACGGGTGGCAATGGCGGCGTCGACATTAATGCAGGCATATCAAATGGATATATGTTTGGCGCCGGTGGCGCGGGCACATTGGGCAGTATTCTTGGCCAGTCGGGAACCGGCAATGTATGCGTTTCCGGAATCGCCACTGGCGGCGGTGGAAATGGTGGTATTCAGGAGATTCTTTCTGATTCGGTCAATGGCCAGACGGCGGGAAACCTTTCCCTTTCCCAAACCGCCATTGGTGGTACGGCAGTGGCTGCTGGCACCAGCGGCGGATATGCCAGCAGTTCGCTGATGAAGGATTATTCACAGGGCAATACGATTTCGCCCGCCAATTTATCCCTGTCGGCCATCGCCACCGGAGGCAACGGTGGTGCGGGTTTTGCAAGCGGACTGGCAGCTATTCCAGGTGGCAATGGCGCCAATGGTCGGGCGAGTGCCGAGGGAATTCTGGCCGGCGGCGGAAATGTGAGCATTAACGCGATTGCCACCGGCGGTAATGGGGGAGCCGGTGTAAATCCGGTTATATCCAACCGCGGCATTGGAGACGCTACGTTACCGGGTCAGGCGGGCACTGGTTCACTTGGCAAAATTTTGGGTGAATCAGGTACAGGAAATGTCAGCGTCTCCGGCACTGAAATGGACGGAACGGGCGCAGTTGGCGCGAGTGTTGAATTAAATAATGCAGTCGAGGGTCTAACTACAGGAGGCCTTTCTCTTTCCCAGACAGCAGTGGGCGGAAATTCACTGGATGCCGGCGCCAGTGGAGGATATGCCAGCAGCAGATTGAATTCGGTTTATTTTGCCAGCCAGACCAATGCTCCATCGAATATTTCACTGGCCGTGTCTGCTACCGGCGGCAATGGCGGTGCCAGATTTGCATATGGGGGAAGTGCCACAGTCGCCGGCGCGGGGGCCAATGGGAATGCCAGTGCCGAAGGAATTTTAGCAGGCAGTGGCAATGTCACGGTCAGCGCCACGGCAATTGGAGGTAACGGAGGCGCAGAAACCTTTGGGACCGCCTTGGGAACTTACGGAGTTGGGGGAATTGGCCAATTTGGTACATCACAAACTTATGGCCAATCCGATACCGGAAATGTGACGGTATCGGTAACCGGCATTGGGGGCAATGGACAACATGGTGCTGATGAAAATCTAAATAATGTTGCTGCAGGCCAGACTACGGGCAATCTTTCTCTTTCTCAAACGGCCATCGGTGGCAATGGTGAAGGCTCCGGCGGGAATGGTGGAATTGCCAACAGCGCGTTAAATGAAGGTTACAATAATTCCGGCGAAATTAATCCGTCTGGACTTACCCTGAATGTGGATGCCACCGGCGGAAATGGGTCAGCGGCATATTTTGACACCGCGTCACCAGCGGACAGCACGCTGGCTGGGGATGGCGGCAACAGCACCGCCGTGGCAACAGGTATTCTTGCCGGCAGCGGAAACGTAAACATTACGGCTGTTTCCACCGGGGGTAATGGTGGAGCAGGTTATTTTGTCCCGAGTTCCAGCCTAACAACGAATTACAGCGCCGTCGCCGGTACGGGCGGTACGGGCGGACTTCACATTTCTGGCCAATCGGGAACAGGCAATGTCAGCGTATCTGGAACGGCAATTGCCGGGAACGGCCTTACCGGAATTAACGAATCAATGCAGGATGAAGCGTCAGGAAGCACAATGGGGAACCTTTCCCTTTCCCAAACCGCCATCGGCGGGTCTGCATTAGGGGCAAAGAACAATGGGGGCATAGCATCCAGTATTTTAAATGAGAATTATACGGTCGCACCAATTATTCCGTTAAGCCTCAATTTGACACTGGCAGCTATCGGCGGCAATGGCGGGCCGACGAATGGTCTGGCGGCTGGTGGAGCGGGCGGCGCCGGAACTATCAATTCAAATGCTGTCATGACCGGCAATAGAGCTGTCACCATTACGGCGACCGCAACCGGCGGCAATGGCGGGGCGGGTCTGACCAGTACCGGGACAGACTTTGGTGCAGGTGGCATGGGTCAACTGGAACAGATTTATGGCCAATCGGACACGGGCAATGTGACGGTGTCCGCCACCGGAATAGGCGGCAATGGAGAGAATGGGTTCAATGAAGTTCTGGGCAACAACACAATCGGTCAAACTGCGGGAAATCTGGCCCTTTCCCAGTCGGCAATCGGTGGAAATGCTTTGGGAACTGCCGGCAGCGGCGGATATGCACGAAGCGATCTATTTCAAAATGATTCGATCGGAGGAATAGTGGCACCGTCAAACCTTTCACTGACCGTTGCGGCAACAGGTGGCAATGGCGGCCCGGCCGCTGGAACCACGGGTGGCGGCAATGGTGCCAATGGATCGGTGTCCGCCGTTGGGGAGCTTTCCGGGGGCGGAAATGTCACGATCAATGCGACGGCCACCGGTGGTAATGGCGGCACAGGAATAAGCGGAGCGGGTTATGGAAATGGCGGCACCGATGAATTTGGACAAATTAATGGCCAATCCGGCACGGGAAATGTCAGTGTTTCCGGCACGTTTATTGGTGGGAACGGCCAAAATGGTGCGGCGGAACAATTCAGCAATGTCGTATCGGGCCAAACCGCAGGCGACCTGACACTTTCCCAGAGGGCTGTTGGCGGATCCGCCCTGGGCATGACCGGCAATGGCGGCGACGCAAGCAGCCAACTAAGTCTGAAGACCAGCGCCGCAAATCTGGCGGTTTTCACCACTGCCACTGCCGGTGCCGCCGGGCAAGTCAACAATACCAATCAGCCGTCCGGACTGGCAGGCATTGCCAGCGCTTGGAGCGATGCGAGCAACCTTACGGGCTCTGTTACCGCCAACGCGGTGGCTTTCGGTGGTCAGGGTAGCAGCACTCTTACCATGATGGCTCCGTCAGCGGGCGGCGCGTCCCAGGCCACAGCAGATGCGGTTACACCAGGCGATTTTGCCGCCAGTGCCGTGGCCAAATCCACGGGCGGTCTTGCCGGAACCAACGCCCAGCTAAACAGTGGATACTTCACGTTGCCAGTCTTCGCCACGGCAAATGCCACCTCGGGCGGCGGACCGGTGGTGGCCACCGCGCAGGCGTTGAATCCATCCGGTGGAAACAGTACAGCAACTTCCGATGGAACCTCCAGCGGCGGTTCGGTTTCCAGTAACGCGACTGCCACGGGCACCAATTTTGGGATGGCGTTGGCTGATGCTACCGGTTCCGGAAATTCCGGCTCCGCAGCAGCTGCCAGTCAATTGATGTTCGGCGCGACAAATTCAAATAACACTGTCAATTTTGTCGAATCTGTACAGACCGCGGCCACATCCGCTGTAATTACCGGCAATACTGTAAAGACCGAAGCATTTACCGACTTAGGCGGAGACCCACGATCCGAAAGCAATGCTTCCGGACTTCAGGCCGCCGCCTACGCCACGGTCAACCCCATAAGCACGGCTGTACAGAGTATTCTTAATGCCAGCCCAGGTCTTTCCGCTAATTTTAATATTGGTCAGCAGGGTACACATCCAATAGCCAACGTCGGCGGAATTTTTACCTTGGCGTTGCATGCCGGCGGAGCTTCCGCCAGTCCCCAGACCTATTCAGCCAGCGCCACGGAATTACTAAATCGCGCCGCCTTGGGATCATCGATTCAGGATATGCTGATTGGTGCCGGCGCGATTCAATTTGCCGGTACGGGCACGATTCAATTCACCATAACAGACAACGGCGTAACGGCTGTCAACCAGCAGTTTGATTCGCTTGCCGCGGCGGCGAATTATTTATCTGGCCGCACTTTTGACTTAGGATCGTTCAGTGGCCTTTCAAACAGTTCCGGAATGTCGTCACTTGATGTTACTTTGCAAATGACCACCGCGGATTCCGCGGCCATGTTTGATCCGCAGGTTCTGACAGCCAACGGCACACTTGGAGCCGGGGCGGTCCCTGAGCCGGCCGAACTGGCGCTGCTGGCAGCAGGGATTGCGCCACTTCTACTGATTCGGCGGCGCAGATTCGGCCGCGAATAATAGCTATTTACCAGGCGCCGGTGGCGACGTTGCGGACGGGAACCATGACAATGTCATAGGGTGGCGTGGCAGCCGGAACGGTGGGGCATTTGACTGACCTTCCGATGGTTGGTACTTTCCCGCCGCCCAAAAGCGGGTGCCGCTTGTGCGGCGAAGCAAACGTAAAAATATTGTCCTGATTCTGCCCCACATAGGGACTTACCTCAAACGACACATGGTCATCACCAAAGCCAACGTTCTGGCCGGCACCGCCATGATTACCGGAATTAAAAATGCTTTTCTGAGCGACGCGATTCAACGGTTGCGTCGGATCGCGATAGGCCCACTGCATTTTTCCTTTTTCAGTTTTATCCAGGGCCGGTGCCATATCGCTGACCACGGCAACATCAGAGCCATCGTTGGCGTTCCACCAGGGCGCGGGATTATCGCCCGCCCAGGGGAATGCGATGGAATAACTCTCACCCCGACCAGGCTTACCGAATTTGCCACCAATGTATCCAAAGTTACTGTAGCAGGTTGGCAGGGCATTGCCATTTTGTACGTACTGATCGCTGGGTTGGTTGGCGATTGGATCGGACGGGCAAATAAAGCTTTTGGGTGTAATCTGATTTTCCAGAACCATAACCCACAGACAGGCCAGTGGAGAGCCTTCATGCAGACCGCGACTGCCGGCCTTGAAAAATGCCAGCGGCTGGTTCGCGCCAACTTTCCCTGATTTCGGCTTTCCCTGCGGCGCATACAATGCGCGCATGACCCGCGCCGGCGCGCCCATGCCATGGCGCGGATTACCGGGCGAATTTTCGTAGTGACCTTTTAATGGCGGCATGACCAGTGGAAATATATTTCCATTGGTTTGCGCATAAATAACCATGGATTGAATAATTCCGCGAACGTTGGCTGAACAGACGGCCCTATTGGCCAATTCGTGCGGCCTTGAGATTACGGCCAAGGCCAGGAAGGTCAGGGTGGTCAGGCAAACCGCCAGCATCCCGGCATCGGCAAAACCGTGCGAAAACCGTGACTCATGGCCGCCCGACGAAAGACCCGTGTATGGATATGACTTATGATGATTCGTCATTCGACTGCTCCTGTTTTTTTTGACCAAAGTGCATACTTAATCGCGCATCATTTCAAGCAACATAATCGCACCGAGATACTTCAACGACGCCGCGGGAATATAGGCCTTCACCCGTAAAACCGGCCCGCGGCTTTGAGCGCTGATTGCAAACCATGGACTGAAGGCGACAAAAAAGCATTTTTCAAGCATATATTTCCGCATTGCCCGCACAACAGGTGCACGATCAAGCGGGTCGTGATTGTTTTGCACGTTGGCCACGGTGGCCGCCAGAAGGGTGTTTTCCACATTCGCCCCGCTGATCAGGTGATGCCCCACAAGCCCGCTCTCCACATCAAGGCCGTTAGCCCCGATCGTCACCACCTGTTCCAGATGACGCAATTCCTTCTGGGTAAAACCGACGGGCGCACCCGGTTTGACAGGTGCCATACGAATGGTGAAGGTGGAAAATGGGACACCGGCAATCGTGCGTGCGGATTTTGACTGCAACGGCTTGAGATACATACCATTGCTTTTCATCATCGCCGTCCAGCTTTGAGCCAACGCCAGCAGATTGTGCTGATGGGCGGCAAAATGGTTTGCCATATCGGCAGACGTGGAAATGGAAACAGCGCGAAAGACCGGCGGCTTATTCATATTTACCGGCAGCATTTCCAGAGACCGGGTTATTGGATGCGTAAGGCCGCGCAGTGTCGCCAGCCATGGTTTCAGAAAAGCACTCTGGCTATGACCCAAGGCGGGATCTGCCTTGCTGATAAAGTCATCAAATGATTGGCACCATCTGCGCAGAGCCTGCGGGTTTGTGGCCATGGCACCGGCGACCGTAAATTGCGTATCCGGCAGGCCGGCCAGTGGCCGAGCGCCAAGCACCGGGCAGGCCGGCACGAAATCCGCAGTGGCTGAATGCTTCTGAAAATTGATAAACGCCTGAACGGATATTCCGTGACTATGCGGGTGGGCGACCAGCAGCACAATCTTGGCTTGTTCGATCAGATCGATCGCGGCATAAAGGGCACAGACGAAGGGCAGCATCTGTTGCCGGCGATTTTTCGACCGGGCAAATTGAACATTTAGGGAGTCTATGAAGCGGTCGATACTCTGGATGGTATACTGACGTCCGGCACGGACGTTATCGAGCACACAGATTCCCGGCTGCCGCAAGGCGGCGACCTCGGCCGCGGAAAGTTTGCCGGTCCAGAACTTTCTGGCCGCCAGAAAAGCCTTGAGCGTTCGGCGGCTGCGGGCACGCACAACATATGGTCCGCTTTGCACCGCCCAGGCGGTGATGACGTTATTCGATCGCAACTGGAAAATTCCGCCACGGTGGCGCGTTAGTTGTTCATGGCGGAATAAATGGCGCAGATGGGTGGACGGCAACAGATAGACGTGCGGCGCCGGAATGGTACCGGGCTGCGGATTTTTGTAGGGCATTTGAACAAGGACGACGGTTCCGTGAAGGTCCATGGCGTGAAAGTTGAGTTGCAATGCGCTGACAAATCCGGTCAGTGCGTCGGGGCTTTGGGGCAGCGGAACGGCGCGTTCCATTCGCGCCAAGCGTTGATTCAATCGACCGATATCATTGGCCACCAGAAACCACTGGGCATCGGCTGGAATAAGATTTAATATTTTGCCACCGGCGTCCGGTGCGGCCCGGACGCCAGCAACGAACGCCTGGCAAACAGTCATGGCGAAAGCAGCCACGACCAGGTTGAACAAATGCCTCAGAAGCGTGCGCATGCTTTTTTCTCCACCGACTCATTGCTGTTTATCGCAGATGAGAATAACCATGGCTTGCGGCGTTGGCAACCTCCAGAGATTTTGCCAATCGTGAGTAAAATGGATGATCACTTAATAACATTCGCGTTCAACGAATGCATATGTATTATATCTGCAGGAAAGTGCAAGGGTTCGGCTTGATGCGAGGCCCAAGCCAAGGAATTACCGGGAGATATTACGTCCTGCCGGGACGATGGCCAGATGACGCGGAACGTTCGTAATAACGGTGATTCGCACAAAACGTCCGCGGGCGGTTTGGATACCTTCAAACCAGTTGCGGCGATAATATATGGTGTGATCCTTTTTCAGCAGCGCCAGCACCCGCCGATCGACAACAATCGCGTATTTTTTTGCGCCCGCCTGTAACGGATGCCCAACCGTTCCAAAAGGCACTCCAGCCAAAAGCGGCGGTCCGCCGCCGAAAAGTTTTACATTGCCACCACTGTAAAACACCAAAGTCGGTTCGATATAACCCGCCGCCGCCAGATGGTAACCGCGCTGGGCCAGCAATTGCATTTCCATTCCGGCACGGCGGCTTATGGCAATCTGCCGGATGGCCGGTAGTGAAATGGAATCGGCCAGCAACAGCGCCACAGCAAAGGTAAACACCGTGACAAACGGCCAGGCTGGACGATTCCAACTCATGGCACCCGCCACACCCACGGCAATCAGCGCTGCGGCGGTAGGAACCACAAATTTGAATTCCCTACCATGCAATGGCACCAACAGCTTCCAAGCGGCAACGACCGCGAAAAGCCCCAGAAAAATCCAGATTGCCATCCAGACCCAGCGCGCGGCGGCAAACCAGGCCGCCCCCAGGACGTCGGTCATGCGATGCCAGCTTTGCACCAGTGTGTCGGCACAAAGAATAATGAGTGGAATATATAAAGGCAGCACATATTGCACCATTTTTGTGGCAATACATTCAAAAACAATCCAGGCAGGGACAATCCAGGCCAGAAGGAACTGATACGCCGTGCGATCAAGCACAATGGCGGTTCGGCCACGCACGCGGCGAAATAAATGGTAGGCCGCGGGAACCAGAAGGACGCTCCAAGGCCAGAACGTGACCCAAATTGTAACCAGATAAAACCCAGGCGGTGCCCCATGATGCTGCAAACCGGAAGTGGTGCGCTGCACAAGATTCTGATTCAACATTTCGGTTATCAGCCGGCCTTGTGTAGCCAGCCAGGCGGCGATAAACCATGGACATATCAAAATAAGAAGGAATATCAATCCGCGGATCGGTCGCAAATTGCCCACCCATCGCCAATTGCCACCCCCCACCGCCGCGGCCAGCAGTTTTGAAAGCGAACCAAACGGCTTTCTAAAATCGGCCTTTCTAAATTCGCCGGGCAAGCGGCCATTGAAAATGGAAAGAGCCAGAACCGTGCACAGCACGAATATGGGCGTCACTCCCTTGGTAAGAATACCCGCCGCCATTGCCGCCCAGAAGGCGATCGCCATTTTTCTGGAAAATTTACCGGCGGCGGCGGGTGAAGCCTGATTCAGCAGTTGTCCATCTTCCATGTTTTCCAAAGTATGAACCTGCGGAAGAAGTTGTGCCGGTGCCACCGAGCGATTCCAGGCATCCCATGCCGACCAGAGACATCCCATGGTCAGCGTGGTGAAACAGATCATGACCGAATCGGCGGTGGCCAGACGGGATTCGGCGAAAAAAAGAGCGGTGACGGATAGCATAAGGGCGGCCAAAAGCCCGGTCAGGCGACCAAAGCGCTTGCCAGCTATCCAGTAAACCAGTATCAGCGTCATCGAACCGAAAATAACGCTGGGCAGCCGGGCAGCCATGGTATTAATGCCGAATATTTTATAGCTGATGTCCATAAGCCAGTAGATGACTGGCGGTTTGTCCGGCCGCAGGACACCATCAAAACGCGGCACAATGAAATTTCCGCTGTTAAGCATTTCGCGAGCTGCCTGGGCGAAACGCGGTTCGTCACGGTCAAACAGCGGAATGCGGCCAATCCCCGGAAAATAAAGGGTACACGCAAGAAGCAGAATCAGCAGAATATCTTCCCAGGTCCACCATCGGGGGGCCATTCTTTTTTTTGTTTGTTCCACGCACGCATCCTGAACGCCAAAATCCAATCAACCGGTTAAGAATATAGGCGGGTTGTGCGGGCAGGGCCAGTCCCCGGACCTGCAACGGCAGGAAGCCGGTTCAACTTGCCCCAGTTGCCAGCCCCGGCATGACCGGTATCGCCGCCCGGCTTTCCGCCGGGTTGTACCGTTCACCGAGGCTGTAATGCACCGGAACTCCGTCCTTGGTATGCAGCAAATAATAGCCGCCGCGGTCCACGAGTTCTTCATAAGGTCCAAGCACGCACTTACCCATGGGCGTCGGAATAGTGAGCAGGGGCACACGTGTGCCGGGCGCGGAAGCTAAAGCGCGCAATATAAATTGGCTTTCCGGCAATGTCAGCCGATGCTGGGGCAGAGTGCCATCAGGGAACGGATGAATAAGATAGTACGGTTTGACGGTTACCCGCCCGCTGTCCAACCGATCATACATATCGGTAATAATGGCAGCATCGTTGTTAATCCCGCGAAACAGCGGATGCTGTGTCATCATGAGAGGTGGACGCGCCGGTGTCAGCCGGACAAGAATATCCAAGACTTCAAGCAGCACAGGCGTTACTTCTCGCGGATGCACGACATGCAGAATATAGGAATTCGGGGCAAGGTCGGCAATGGCCTTTTGCAGTGCGGTGTTGCGCATCAGCCGGTTCGGATACCAGACCGGCTCCCGCGTGTGAATACAAACAGTAATGCGTCTGGAAACACGCTGATTCAGCCGTTTGACGCGGTGGGCCAGATGGGTAAGCACGCCAGCACCCACTGCCAGCGGGTCACCGCCGCTTAGGATAATTTCACGCAGCTCGGCCAGCCGGGGTGATGTTTCCGCCTGGTCAAACATGGCGTCAATTTCGGCATGGGTAATGGTGCCCGGCGTCACATCGCGATTCTTCAGATAGCAGTAGCGGCACAGCCCACTGCAAAAGTCGGTGACGCGCAACAGGCTTTCGTATCGGTATTTTTGAATCCATCGCGGATGGTCTACGACTTTTTCGGCAAGTTGAAACGAATCCCAGCGTTCAGTGCCTGTGTCATACAATTCGCCGCTGTTTGGCAGCACCAGATCCCACAGCGGATCGTCCGGCAGATTGGTGAGAATATTTTCCACATAAAACCGCGGCAGACGGAAGGTGAATGTGCGGGCAACCTCTTCCATTTCAGCCAAGCGCGAGGCGCTGATACCGGGCAATGCGGCCGACAATGCGGCGACCGAGGTCAACAGGTCCGGGTTGTCATTGGAAGGATGATGCTGTGCGATTTCCACAATATCAAGCGATTTATTCTGTAAGACAGTCATTCCAGTTTACTCCACAGCTCATTATACGCCAGGCATACCCCAATCGCATAGTCTCGCTGATCCGAAAACCGGCCGCCCAAATAGTAAAACAGGTTGACTTTTCGTCCATTTTCAGACATAGTCCAAATTATGAATATAGCGCCATTCAATTTCATTCAACTGTCCGGCCCGGACTTCTGGTTTGGCGGCATGTATTTTACCACCGGCTGGCGTCGGCGGACTTGAGATTGTTATCCAGAGTTTCTTTATCATCCTCAAGCCCGCCGAAAGACGGGCTTTATTTGTTTTACGACAGGATTTCATCATGCAATCGACTATCGCCATGTATATCCAGCAAAGCTTGCAGTTGGCGGACGACGCCCTGCGGCTGGCGCATCAGATAGAACAACAGATCGACCCCATTCGGCCCCGGGAGAGGCTTTGGCGATTCTGACCGCGTCGGTCAGGTAAAATCGAAAAAGAAAACAACACGCAAACGAAAGGAAGCAACCATGATTATTGTAATGGAACAGGGTGCGACAGACGGACAGGTGCAGCATGTCGTGGATCTGGTGCGGGAAATGGGTCTCCGTGAACATGTCATTGTCGGCACGGAACGGACCGTAGTCGCCGTGCTCGGAGACGACCGTGCCAAGGACAAAGACAAACTGGAAAACGCCGGTGGTGTGGAAAAGGTCATGCCGGTTCTGGCACCCTATAAAATGGCCTCACGTGAAGTAAAAAAAGAACGTTCGGTTGTGCCGCTGGGCGGTCGGCTCGGTGGAACGGCCGGTGGAAAAAAACTGGCGCTAATCGCTGGTCCCTGTTCCGTGGAAGACCGTGTGAAACTGCTGGAAATTGCACACATGGTGAAAGATGCGGGCGCCACCGGCCTGCGGGGTGGTGCATTCAAACCGCGTACCAGCCCGTACGCCTTTCAGGGTATGGGAGAAAAAGGTCTGGAAATTTTGGCCGAAGCCCGCGAACAGACCGGTCTGGCGGTGGTAACTGAAATCATGTCCATAGATCAGGTGGAACTGGTCTGCCGATATGCGGACGTGCTGCAGGTTGGCGCAAGAAACATGCAAAACTTCAATCTGCTATGGGCGGTCGGCGAACAGCGCAAACCGGTGTTGCTGAAACGCGGCATTGCGGCCACGCTGGAGGAATTCATGCTGGCGGCGGAATACATCATGTCCCGCGGAAACAGCCAGGTTATTTTATGCGAACGGGGCATTCGCACATTCGAAACGCATTGCCGCAATACGCTTCCTCTGGCCACCGTGCCGGAGGTTCATCGCATCAGCCACCTGCCGATTCTGGTCGATCCATCCCAGGGAACCGGACACGCACATCTGGTGCCGGATATGTGCAAGGCGGCGATCGCCTGCGGGGCGGACGGCCTTATTATTGAATGCCACAACGACCCTGAACACGCGCTTACAGATGGCGCTCAATCCATTACACCCGCCACATTAAAGGCAATGTATGGCACGCTGAAAAAGCTGGCCGCCGCGGTGGACCGCGAAATTTAAATGGGCCTCCGGCCGCCGCTCTACTTGCAGGAAGCGCTTGATATTCAAGTGGTTCCTGCCCAACGACGTCGCCCGAGTTTTCGGAATCCGAAAATGGACGGAAAATTTCGTTTCGGAAAGCGGGAACGCGCATTCGAATTCTATTTGACTGCGCATTAAAACCGCCGGGTATCGGAGATGCGCCGGCAATTATGTCAGGCGAGACGCCCTTCCAGGGTCCGATTCTCAGCACGACCGGCGACCTGCGCCGCCCGCAGCAGAAGAAGACCGATGATCAGCATGACGGCGGCGCAAAATGCAAAAGAGAGCCTCCCGGCCAGCGAATTGGGAATAAGTACAAAAAGACCTATCACCACGCCATAGCTCGTGGCCAGCGCACCAAGCACGCGAAACAGCGGCCCGGAATGACTTGCGGTATTCTGCTTGTCTTCGGTGACCGGCGTGGCGAGTTTCTGCGAAAGGTCTTCTATCGCCTGTCGCTGGACTGAATCCGATTTCTTGTAAAACAGACCGGTTGTAAAAAACCATGCCGAAGACACAATCAGCATGGCGAAAATCGGCAGGAAGAATGTGGCGTCCACCTTTTCAGCATGGCTTAACCCAAGCGGAAACATGCTGTGCAGAATTCGGTGCCGAGCAAGATAAATCCCCACTGACGTAACCAGACCCACCGTCGCGGTACTCCAGCCAGACCAGCCCGGCGTACGAAGATACATAAAACCCAGCGCCATGGGTATTGACAGCGGCAGTATGAACAGACCGGCGACAAGGTTCGTCAGGTTAAAAAGACCCATCAGTTTGCAATAGCTGAAAAAAATTCCGATGGAAATCACAATGGCGCCAAAAATCAAGGTGAGCCTTTTACTGATGCGCAAGAGTTTCTTCTCATCCGCATCGGGATTCATGATTGGCAGATAAAAATTCCGCACCACCACGCCGACACCCTGATTCAGCACGGCATCCAGGTTGGTAATGGTGGCCGCAAAAATGGTGCTCACCAAAAGCCCGATCATGCCGTGAGGCATGGTGGCCAGGCAGACGGCCACATAAGCCGCTTCCGAAGGATGTTGCAAATGTGGAAACTCAGCATGCAGATTCATGTGGGTGGCGACGGCGCTTAGCGATGGAATAATCCAGATGACCGGAGCGATAAGCATCCCGATAACAGGAATAATGACCATTCGTCGGGCAGTGCGGTCGGAACGCAGCATCAGAAATTTTTGAGAATTTTCCACACTGTTTGCGGATACAATATTCAGCAGTGTCATGGCGATAATCCAACTGACGATGAACCCAAGCGGGACCTGCGAAGTCCAGGAAAAATAGCGGGCCGGGACTTTGTGAATCAAGCCGGAAATCCCCCCCACCGCCGGCTGATGCACAGCCAGAAACGCGGCCACAGCCGTAATGCACAAAACCAGCACCATTTGAATAAAATCATTGACGGCTACCGCCCAGGCACCGCCGAAGTATGACACAAGGGTGATTAATACGCCGCAGGTGATCAGCGTGGCGGCAATGGAAACATGAAAAATAGAGGACATGAAAACCGCGACCGCAAACAGCACAATGCCTCCCGCGATAAGCAGCAGCGGTATTTTCACCCAAGTATAAAACTGCTGCGTTCCGCGGCCAAAACGCTGGTGAACAGCTTCCATCCAGGTAATGGCTCGCAAGCGGCGGAATCGCCTGGCGCTTAAAAACAGCAATGTCGTGAAGGCGAAACTGTTGGAAAAGTAGAGCGCCAGCACAAACGTGCCGCTGGTGAATACCTTGCCGGCGGCTCCGGTAAAAGTCCACGCGCTGAAATTCATAAACAGCGCTGCGCCGGTAATCCACCAGGGAATGACACCCGCAGCGCGAAAATAATCGGATGTATTCTTGCTTTGCATACGCAGCAGAACACCGGCGGCCAGAATAAGGCTGAAATAAATTGCGATGGCCAGATAATCATAAGATGAAAGCATGAAGACCTTTCAATTTGAACTGACAGCATCGTCGTCCGATTTTGCACAGAGTTTAGAGGCCGCCGAAATTGAACACAAGCCCGATTCCACCCGCTGCCCGACGAGGCCAGCCATTGCGGCGTCACAAACCGCGGCTGAAAAGCTTCTTTGCAACAGATGATTGCGTATCACAAGAAGGAATCGTCATCACATTAGTGCAATAGAATGCGACGTTTGTGCAATAAAAAGATGACTGTGCGTCGTGGCGAAAGTTTTAATATCTGGTCCAGTTTTATTAGTTTCCCAGAAATCAGATCACGCGAATCCTGGCGGTCTCCCTTAAGCGGGGTGAAGGTCCATTCATGATGGCGCGAACAATTCATGCCAATAATCCATGGACCGTACCGCAAGACGTACAATCCAGCCCGCCCCAGGTAAGGACCATAGTGGCCGCGCCGGAACATACCATAATGCCCCGCGGTTTTAATATAACCGCGAGGCAGAACCGGGATGGGCATTTTTCCGCCAGCGTATGCTTCATGAATTCCGCTGTTAGGCGGAATAAAACCATGAAACTGCAATTGATCGATATCATCCGGGCGGATATACACCTGACCGCTGGGCGTAAATTTGACCTGTTCATGGCAGCGCACCAGCCGATCCACCGTGGGGGTGGTGAAGTGAATTCGAGCCAATGCATTGATGCCCGCATACGCACGATAATACAGCGACGCGTAAAGTCGCAGATGGCCCTGCTTCACGGCCACCACTCCATCCTGCGGATCGGCCCAGGCAACATTCTTCTGTCCCGGAGTCATGGGCAGACGCACGCCTGTGGCCGGCAATTTGATAACCGCCGCATACTGCTGCGGAATCTGCAGAAGAGATTTTATTATTGAACTGCTCGACGAATTCAGCAGCGGAACAATGGATTGAAAAAACTGATTGTCTCGCAGGCACTGCTGGGCATAGCCAACAATCGCACGTGATTTGATATTCGGCAACGCGGCACATTCAAGTGAAAAACCCTGAATGTTGCGGTCTCCATAACAGACTTCTTCAGGATAAAGGTTGTGCCGCCAACCGATCACCCCCTCCAGTCGCATAGCGCGATAGCCGCTATGGTCGGTACCCGGCTGCATGAAAAAGCCGCGAGCCTTGATCATTTTAATCAGTTGTGCGTTAATTTTTGGATTGCCGCCGGTGGCTTCAGACATCTGCCACAGAAAATGCGTGATGGTTTCCCCATAGCTGGCCACATAGCCAAGCTCGCGCGAAAGACCAGCCTTGGTCACCAGATAATAATGATGTCCGAAAGGCCATTGCCAACCGTGAGCAAGCTTGTTTCCACGAAATGGGACCAGACCAATCGCTTCATACAGGTACCACAACGCTTTTTTTTCCGGCATGGCCAGGGATGGCTCCAGAATTTCCAGGCCGCGATTGGCTGTGTATATATTGTAATTCACGATCATGACCTGATTGGTATAAAACCGCTGATGGGTCTGTTCGTAGGCAATTGTCCGGGTTAGAAGCTTTGCCCAGGCCATGCGCCGAAGCACTCGTTTGCCGTCCACCAGCGTAATCGATTTATTCAGATACGGCACCAACGGCTTGTGAACCAGCATAATGGCCCGCCCGATCGGCCCGTAAAGCCGCCAGGAAATGTTGGCTTCGCTATGCTGCCCCTTTCCACATGCCAGAGCGTCAATATCCCGGACAATTCTTGCGATAACGGCTGGGCGGTTATAAGCCGCGCACCACGGAATCGTATAGGCTCGGGCCAGCATTTCCAGCCGCTGAGGTCCATCAGGCGAATTTCCAAGAAGCATTTTCCGCAGCACGGAATTCACATGAAATTTCAGCTGCCGCAGAATTGCCCGGCCCGGGCCGGGCCGTCGAGGCGCTACCGGCCCGACACCGCGTGGGCTGTTGTCGGGCAGGGCAAAATAGGGCGACGCAGATATCCACGCCGCATATATTCCACGCGAAGGGCGCCGCAACTTATGCTGGTATTGGGCGAAGGTGGCCGCATACATCCAGTCATAACCAATGGCTTGAACTGTCAGCCGGACGCTGGTTTTTCCACGGGTCAGTTTTTGAGGGAGCGGCTCGGTGACATAAAAAAAACGGCCGGGAAATGGTCGCGACGGTGTAAGACTTTCCGATCCGGCATTTTCCGCCCCACTGATCAGCCCATAATCGGACATGAAACGGTATCCGACTTGCTGGCCGTTGCAATACAGCAACAGGCGGCCCAGGGCTTCGCCACGATCATTTCCCCAGTACCGCATGGTTATATAATTTCGAACGATCGGGCTTACCCGCATCGTGAACGAAACCGTGCCGCCATAAATACTGGCCGGATGCAACGGCAGCAGCAGACGGGCCGTCTGGCCCAGGCCGCCGTTGATAATAGCTGAATGCGCTGCCGCCAGATGATGGGCGGCCTCGCTTGTAAGAGTGCCAAAATAAATGGAATCAATTGGAGCGGAGGTTTGTGAGACGGGCCTCGCGTGCGCGGCGGCGTGGCCGCCGACGCGCCCCATAAAACACGTCCCTGCGAGCACCGCACAAATCAGACACCAGAAAGCAAGACGACAACTTACCCGCATAGATCACTCCGAATAGTGTGTTATCTCTTTTAAGGCGGTACCAATCTTGTAAACGCGCGGTGCATTTTGCGATCCGTGCCGGCCTCCGCGTAAAACCGCCTATGGAGAATCTACCGCTTGACGCAGCCATTGACAATATCAGTTTGCGCTTTATTTTTATCAATTAGCGTCCGGCCCAAATGATCCCAAAATCGCGGGTTTGGTATTGGACGCCCGACCGAAGACGACATCAGCCGCTTGCGATAACAGCAGCGTTGCGATGTTCCCATAGGTAAGAACATGCGAAAGGCGGAAACATCATGCAATGGTCGCTTGAAGCGGGAAAAATGCTTTTTCAATTCAATGGCCTGAAAGTTGAATTGAAGCTTACCGTACTGATAGCCGATCACTGGCACCAATTGACATGGATTGCCACACCCAAAGGAGCCATGGCACAGGACCATGACACCAGCGTGAATATACATTTTTCCGCGGTCGATACACACTTCATGGATTACGATTTGTCCTTTGAATCTGATGCGCCGCGACGGCTGCGGCTGGAACTTAGCCCGACTCCGACATGTCCAACTGCCGACTGCTTTCACCTGATTCCCGCATGCATCTTTGGCGATAACAATCATGCCATGGTACATCCTAACGAATTCCCCACGCTGGCCCAGCCATCTGCGACCAATAAAGCGGCGGCGGAACTTTGGGAATTCCGTGCCGACCGGGCATCGCATCCGGTCTCCATGGTATGTGCAAGCGCGGGCATTTTCGCCATTTCCATTGACCCATACAGCGCCGACGCACGTCAACCGGACGGCTTTATCCGCAATGGCGTGCTAAGTCGCCTGCCCGCCGGCTGTGGCGTCAGCCTTGGTTATGGCAATACGCCGTTCACATTTTTAGACAAGCGCAATTTCCAACCCCCCACGCAGCACCTCACCTGCGGTGCCTCAGCCAAAGGTACCATTTATATAATGCCCCGAGTCGGCCGGCAGGCGGTACATAAAATTATTCGTCGGCTTTATTCGCAATACCATGACCGCCCCCGCCATCAGGCAACCCCGCGTCAGGGAATTGAGGCGCTGGCCCGCGCGTTTATTGACGTCAATTTCTCCGATGAATTCAACAATTACAGCAATCTCAAATGTCATGTACCCACAGACACAACGCTTCGATCATGGCGACCGCTGACTGAAATCGGCTGGACCGGCGGCAGCGTACTGGCCTATCCCCTGTTGCTGGCACAACATCTGTTTCCTGACCTGCGGTTTCCCAAACCGCCGGCACACATTCTGGATGATATTGTCAGCGTGTATCATCATCCCAGCGGCTTTTTTCGCGACGTTTACGGCCCCACACTTGTGGGAATGCCGCCGAATCAGCGGATTGTCAGCGGCGGCGTGAACGGGTGGTGGTCGGGCTTTATGCCCTCCACACAGGATCGACATTGCGCTTACACAAATGCCCACGCGGCGTACTATCTGCTGAAAGCAAGCCGCTTTGTGGAACGTACCGGCGGACGGCCGCCCACGGCCTGGCTGGAAGCCGCGTGCAAGGTTCTAAGAACGGTGATGGCGCTTCAACGGGATGATGGAGCCTTCGGTTACACGTTCCACGTGGATCATCGCGCGGTGGACGACTGGAACGGGTTTGCCGGCTGCTGGTTTGTGCCGGCGCTGGTGCTTGCGGCAAATCTGACCGGCGAGACGACTTTTCTTGCCGCCGCCCGTCGCGGACTGGCTTTTTACGCTCCGTTTGTCCGCGGACTCAACTGCTGGGGAACGCCCATGGACACATGGAAGAGCGTGGATCAGGAAGGCGTGCTGGCATTTATAATCGGTGCCCGACTCCTGCATGAGCTTTACGGGGAAGACGATTGCCTGGAATTGCTCGCGATTGGCGCGGAATATGAATTTTTATGGCGCTATGGCTTTAAAGCCAGACCAGAATTGCCCCCGCTCAAAAATAGCCCCTGGAATTCCTGCGGTGGATCGGTTACATCTGTCTCCAACCCGCATATCCACCCAATGGGATTGGTTATTACCGACACACTGTTTTATCTGGCTGACCAGACAGGTGACGACTATTTCCGCCAGCGCGCTCAAGACGCCGTCGCCTGGATTTTAAATACCATGGAACTGTATCCATCCACCATGGGCTATGGCCGCTATGGGGTCTTAAGTGAACGCTTCTGCCCCAGCGACGGCCTGACTATTGACACGTTTGCCGACACCGGAAAGCCCGCTTCCACCTGGTGGTCCTACAACGGCTGGGCGGCGGCAAATGTATTGGAAGGGTTAGCCGAACATCTGCTCAATGAGGGGCGTTGGAACGGTTTTGCCTCCGAATCCGGAATCCGGCCGTAGCCCCGCCGATTGGCCACCGCGCGTTTGGCGCGCTACAATGCGGCGTTCAAGGTTCCCTCGGAAGATGATCCGGGACACCAGACGTTGCCATGGAGCAGGGAATGCCACTTAAAGAAATTCGAATTGTCGGTGCCCGAGAGCACAACCTTAAAAACGTATCCTTAAATATTCCCCGCGACCGGCTGGTGGTGATTACCGGCTTAAGCGGTTCGGGCAAAAGTTCCCTGGCTTTTGACACTATTTATGCCGAAGGGCAGCGGAAATATGTTGAATCCCTTTCCGCGTACGCGCGGCAATTTCTGCAGCAAATGCAGAAGCCGGACTGCGACGAAATTGAAGGCCTCCCGCCCACAATTGCCATTGAACAGCGCAGCGGGTCAAGCAATCCGCGGTCCACAGTGGCCACCACCACTGAAATTTACGACTATATGCGAGTGCTGTTTGCGCGCGTAGGTAAACCGCATTGCTGGGTCTGCGGCGAACCTATTGCAGCCCAAAGTCCATCGCAAATTGTCGATAATCTGATGCTCTGGCCCGTCGGACGAAGAGTGATGGTTCTTTCGCCCCTGATTCGCGGCCAGAAAGGCACCCACAAGGAAGTCCTTGAAGCCATGACCCGACAGGGCTTTGTGCGCTGCCGCATCGATGGCCAGGTAATGGAAATCAAGGGCGCACCGGCCATGGACAAGAACCTGAAGCACAGCATCGAAGCGGTGGTGGACCGCCTGGCGATCGGGCCGGATATTCGCGGCCGATTGGCCGATTCCGTGGAACTGGCCCTGCGGCTGGCTGATGGCCTGGTTTACATCTGTTCCGAAGAAAATGGCAAATGGATCGACCGCCCGTTTTCCGCAAAATATGCCTGCCCCAGGCATTCGGAAAGCTCGCTGGAGGAGCTTTCCCCGCGTCTTTTTTCGTTCAACAGCCCTTATGGCGCCTGCAGCGAATGTGATGGGCTGGGAGTCATTCTGGAACTGGATGAAGAATTGATTGTTCCCGATAAATCCCTGTCACTGGCCGAAGGGGCAATTGAACCCTTCGGCCGCAATGGCAAACGGATGAACATTTATTACAAACGGATGCTGCGACATTTCTGCCAGACTTTTAATTTATCGGAAGACACGGCATTTGACGCCATCCCGAAGGGAATCAAAAGCATTTTGCTGCGCGGCACGACCGCCAAGGACAAGATCAAATTTGGCGCCGATTTTGAAGGTGTGATTCCGAATTTACAGCGGCGATGGGAAACCACTGACAGCGAATTTGTAAAGTCTCGTCTGCACCAGTATTTAAGCGAACAGCCGTGCGAATCCTGCCATGGCGACAGGCTTAAGCCCCAGGCCCTGGCGGTGCGCATCGGCCCGCACAATATTCGACAGATGACCGCGATGACAATCGCCGCTGCACTGGAGTTTTTTCAGGCAATTGTTTTCACCGGCGAACAGGAATTAATCGCCGCGCCGGTCGTCAAGGAAATCCGTGCGCGGCTGGGGTTCATGAATAATGTGGGCCTTGGATATCTGACCCTGGACCGACAGACTGGCACGCTTTCCGGCGGCGAAGCCCAGCGCATACGCCTGGCCACACAGGTCGGTTCCGGGCTGGTGGGAGTTTGCTACGTGCTGGATGAACCGACCATCGGCCTGCACCAGCGGGACAACGACCGGCTTATCGCAACTCTTCGCCATCTGACGGACATTGGCAATACCACCATTGTGGTGGAACATGATGAAGACACCATCCGGGCCGCCGACTGGCTTGTGGACGTCGGTCCCGGTGCCGGCGCGCACGGCGGGCGGATTATGGCGCAGGGCACGGTGGCGGAGGTTCTGCAATCTCCGGAAAGCATTACCGCAAAATATCTGACCGGCGAATGCCAAATTACGCCGCCGGCCAAACGTCGGCAGCCGGACCATTCCCGCTGCCTGGAAATTCTGGGCGCCGCTGAAAACAATCTAAAAAATGTGAACGTCAAATTCCCCCTGGGTATTATGATATGTGTGACCGGGGTATCCGGATCCGGAAAGTCATCACTCGTGAATCATATTCTGCTAAAGGCGTTGAAGCGTTCGCTTTATGGCGGCAAAGAACATCCGGGCAAGCACCGCAAGCTGACCGGTCTTGCACACATAGATAAAGTCATAGAGATTGACCAGTCCCCGATTGGCCGGACACCGCGAAGCAATCCGGCCACCTATACCGGTGTGTTTGATCTTATTCGGCAGCTTTATGCCAAAACCCGCGAAGCGCGAATGCGCGGCTATCAACTTGGGCGGTTTAGTTTTAATGTAAAAGGCGGTCGATGCGAAGCCTGTCAGGGCCAGGGAACCAAGCGGATCGAAATGCACTTTCTGCCGGATGTGTTTGTCATGTGTGAGGAATGCCGCGGCACGCGCTACAACCGGGAAACGCTGGAAATCAAATATCGCGGCAAATCCATCGCCGATGTGCTGGACATGCGAATTGAAGAGGCTCTGGCGTTTTTTGACAGTTTTTCCAATATTCGGGCCATGCTTCAGGCACTTCATGATGTGGGCCTTTCTTATGTGCAGCTTGGCCAGTCAAGTACCACGCTTTCCGGCGGTGAGGCCCAGCGCGTGAAACTGGCCACCGAACTGGGCAAGCCACCCACCGCCCATACGCTCTATGTGCTGGACGAACCGACCACCGGCTTGCATTTTGCGGACATTCATAATCTGTTGAATGTGCTTAACCGCCTGGCTGATGCCGGTCACACCGTGGTCATTATTGAGCATAATCTGGATGTCATTAAATGTGCCGACTGGATTATTGACCTTGGACCGGAAGGCGGCGCAGGTGGCGGCACCATTGTGGCCGTCGGCACGCCTGAACAGATATCGCAACATCCGGCCAGCCATACGGGGCGATATCTAAGGTCCAAACTTGTCGAATCCGCGATCACCGCCTGATTCAACATTCAACAGGAGAATCCAGAAATGCCCGGGAACGAATCCGCGCCACGCGCCGCACTCTGGTTCTCTCGCCGCTCGCTGAAAGAAATTGACCGTCGGGCAGTTGCCGATTTTGGCCTGTCAATTGAGGCGCTTATGGAAAACGCCGGTCGCGCGCTGGCTGAAATAACCCGCGCCTACACCCATGCCGATTCACGCGTGCTGGTGCTGGCCGGTCCGGGAAACAACGGTGGCGACGGCCTGGTCGCGGCGCGATGGCTGGCCAATTTCGGACAGCCGGTTAGAATTCTTCTTCTGGCTGCCCCGGAAAAGTTCACCGGACCAGCCGCTGAACAACTAAACACGGTACAACGCATGAGCCTCACGATTCAGCACCTCGACACCGCCAATCCGGCGGCCGATATACTCGCCAGTTGGATTGATAACAGCAATGTGGATGACGCAATTGTGGATGCGATTTTCGGAACCGGTCTCACCCGGTCGGTCACCGACGGTGTGGCCGCCGCCATTCAAAAGGTGAATGAATCCAACCGGCGGGTTATATCCGCGGATATTCCTTCCGGCCTGGACTGTGACTCCGGCGAGCCACTGGGCATTGCCGTCCGCGCCACCCACACGATCAGCTTTTGCGGTATGAAGGTGGGATTTTCCAAACCGGGGGCGATTAGTTATGTCGGGCAGTGTTCCGTTGGGGATATTGGTGTGCCACGATGCCTGCTGGAAGAACTGGCTGTTGAACCTTAGGCCAATCGGGTTAGTATGATTTAACCCAGGGCGGCGTTCGATAGTCCGTCAATCAGGCGAAGGGAATGGAATTATGGAAGTCATTGTAATCAGCATCGGTGCGTTGGCCAAAAACTCGCTTTGGGGGGAAAAGACGCCTCTGCGAACCAGCCATGCCACCACCAGCCTTATTAAAACCGGAAATGAACTGATTCTGGTGGACCCTGCGCTGCCTGCCCCGGCCCTGGAAGCCCGTCTTTTCGAACGTACCGGCCTGAAGCCCGACGCCATCACCCAGGTGTTCCTGACCAACTGGCGCCCCGCGCACCGCCGCGCGCTGACTCTGTTTTCAAAAGCCCGGTGGTTTATGCACGCTGACGAAATTGCCGCCGCGACCAACGCCCTGCATGAAGCACAACGTTATGCGGATGAAGCCGCCGGAACCGACGCACAAGTGCTGGCGGACGAATTGAAGCTTCTGGAACGGATGCAAAGCGCCCCAGATGAAATTGCGGACGATATCAGCCTGTTTCCCTTGCCGGGCTATTCGCCCGGTCAATGCGGTTTGCTGATAAGCCTTCCAACCAGCACGGTTCTGATCGCTGGCGATGCCGTCCCAACCGGTGCACACTTTGCCGCTGGCCAGGTTTTCCAGGAATGTTTCGATATTCGCCGCGCCACCGATTCGCTGGCGGAGGTATATGAAATTGCTGATCAGATTATTCCCGGCCACGACAATATTTTCGTCAATCCGCGTACCTCCGGCATATAACAATTCCCGGCGGCGCATCGCGCATACCACGGACTTGTCAAATTCCGATCTCTGACATTCAACTTTTACCGGCTTTAAATTTTCGGCAAGCAAAGATGTTTGTGGCGGCTCAGCCGCGGCTATGTTTTGCTTTCAGAATACGGCGCCACTCCCGCGCCAAACGCCGCCGCCACCAGGCCGCACAATCCGCAAAATCCGTAAACCGCAATACTCCAGAATAAATGCACGGATTGAAAACGATGCGCCTCCCGAGCAATTTGGAACGCCGGCACAAACCAGCGCCAGCCATCGGCCGATTCTGGAAGAAATTCTGCCTGAAGATAAATCAACATTGGCCCGCCAATCACAATGGCCGCCAGAAGCCCCATGACGTACACCTGCGCAGTTTTGGAAACACGGTGCAGCCACACCCCCGCCGCTATGGACAATAGCCCCATCACCCCTTGCAACAGCAGCAAAGCGCTGATGTTTATCCAGGCAATTTGCGACATCCATGCGGACCATACATACGCCGGAACCGACGCCACGGCTGCCGCCAGGCAGACCGCGCCCGCTATGCCGGCGGGTGACGCTCCGGATTTTACCACCGTCGCCGCACGTTGCCCGCCGGCGACGGAAGGCAAAACCAGCAGCCAGAGTACAATCATCGCCTGATTGACATAAACGAATGCCAAATGCCACCAGGTCGCTCTATTGCCGTCGGCAGACCATCTGCAGTCCAGCGCTGCGGCGGTCAGCCCAAGGCCGGTGACGACAGCCGCGGACAAGGCACCAGCGACGACGTGCGCCGGAAATACGGATTCCTGTTTGTTCGCAATTTCCATATGCCGCTCATTGTAATATCAGACACGAATTTATATCGGGCCAGGCATGACGCGAATGACCAGGGCCGAATTCTTGGATCCGAACGCAATACAATTACACAGCGCCCATTGCGCTGCGTTGCTGGCAATCGGCTTATTCGGCACATAGTTCAGAGTACACAACGGATCAGGATCGGACAAATTAATCGTCGGATGAATAAACCCGGCCCGCAACGATAATATGGTTGCCGCCATACCCGCCGCACCGCACGCCCCCTGCGGATGGCCAATCATTGATTTTCTTGAACTGCATGGAATTTCCGTCGCCCGTGGCCCCAATGCGCGTAGAATTCCGGCGGTTTCCAGTACATCATTCATCTGCGTGCCGGTGCCGTGCAGATTCACATAATCAATTTGAGAAGGCCCAATTCCGGCGTCTTCCATGGCCATCGACATGGCCCGTGCGCTTTGTACCACGTCCGGTGCCGGCGCGACCCGATGATAGGCATCGCAGGTCGAACCCCATCCGCAAACTTCCGCCAGCACCGTCGCCCCGCGCTTTTCCGCATGGTCGGCATCCTCCAGAAGAAACATCCAGGATCCCTCGCCGAGCACAAAGCCGTCGCGATTGCGGTTAAACGGCCGACTGGCCCGGCTGATTGGGTCTGTCGGCGCGGCCAGAATCCGCATCAATTCAAAACCTTTCAGAATACCCTCGGTTATCGGCGCATCGGTCCCGCCCGCCAGCACCATCGGCACGTCACCGCGTTGAATATGTCGCATGGCATAGCCGATCGCATCTGTGGAACTGGCACATCCGGTGGTGACCACATGTGAAAATCCGCGCAATCCCAAAGCAATCGATATTTCACTTGATATATTCCCATGTGTTCCGGCGGGTACAGTAAATGGGGAATATTTGCCATCGCCTGTAAAATAAGCTTTGTATTGAGGCTCTATAAAACCCAACGCGCCGCCGCCAGTGCCCAGCAGCACAGCCATGTCCTGGCTCTGCGGCACATTGGCCGGATCGCAAATGATACCGGCCATTGCCAGAGCCTCCCGGCTCGCCGCAATTGCCAGCGGTACAAGGCGCCCAACCCGCCGCAAATCCCGCGCGTCCATCACACATTCCGGCTTAAAGCGTTCCACATGGCCGGCAAAGCCGACCCGCAAGGGCGATGTATCAAACGCGTGTATCCAGTCAATGCCGCTCTGGCCGGCGCGCAAATTCTTTGTAAATTCCGCCACTCCCAGACCATTGGGTGAAACCACTCCGATTCCGGTAACCATCACACGACCGGATCGCTGCCATCGGAAATTCATCAGGCACTCCATGTCCGTCGCAGGAACGCCTGCTGCCTGGTGCCGCGTCCGCCGCGGTACCAGGCATCGGAACAGAAACATCAATCAATGCGGCTTTCGCGCTGCATCCTGATAACGCCCCAGGAAACGCCGCCGCCAGTGAATAATAGGCTGCGCAACTCGCCGATGCAGCCGAATATACCAGCTTCGGTTTTGCGCTGCCGCAAAATCTTCCGGTGTGCAGACGTGTGGGGCCAGTCGCGTTTTATGTTTGTAAAAGTGATACCAGTCCTCGCGCTGCAGCCGCCGGAGTATTCCGCGCGTCACAAGATTATTCCACTTTCCGCCGCAATGAAACGAAATCTGAAAATCTATCAGCCACGGCCGTTGGTCTTCACCGTATATAATGTTTTCCCGCTTATTGGTATCCACGTAGGCCACGCCGCGGCTATGAATCGCCGTCAGCAGTTCATGCAGGCTTTGAAAAAACTGCCCGTCCGGCTTGCATTCCGGGCACAGATCCACTCCTGGCACAAAGGCGTGCATGTATCCGGTCGGCCCGTATCCGCCCAGAAATTCCGGAATGCCGCGTATGCCCTGCAATTTCTGAAACAGGGCCATTTCATGCCGGGCCACCATTCGCCCCAGCCATTGCATAGGCAGTCCATACAGCGGATATGTCCTCTGCAGTTTCAGCACCGCCAGCGGCAGCTCCGCGACCACGTTTGAGTCCACCGTTGCTTCTTGGCGGTAAAGTCCGGTGGCTGCGAAAAAGTCATGCTTGAAAACCTTCACAATTGCATAATTCCGCCCCCCCACTGTCGCCTGTTGCGGCAGGGATTCATAACCGAGCGCAAAAAAGCTTGCCGGTGCTTTCTTTCGATATTCTGGTCCTTCATTTTCCATGCGAAAAGTATACCCGACACCCGCAAACCAAGTCTTGGGGTTCCTGAATATTCATCGACGGTGGGCTTTATCATGTCGCCGTCAAAGGAATAATTCCGAATTAGACAAAATATTACCGGGCTTTCATCCGATAATACTCTTGTGTGTGCTTTACCGCGGCGGTCAACGTTTGATGCGACCCGCGGTCAACATTGGAAACAGCATTATTCGCATTGCGCGCACGCTCGTAATTGGAGGCGTTGCCTTATGAAAATCGACATACTGGTATTTAACGGTGCCGAAGACCTGGACTTTGTACCGCCGCAGGAAATTCTTGCCCGTGGCGGCCAGGCGGCTGGCGTTGCGGACCTTTCCATTCGCCTGGTCACGCCCACTCCCCAAACGCAAATAACCACAGCCCACGGCATGAAGATTGTTCCCGACGGAACCATTGATGAAAACTGCGATGTGCTGGTTATTTCCGGCGGTGGCTGGGTAGCCAATGACGGCCAGGGCGTCCGGGCATTAATTCTGAACCGATCCTTGCTCGAAACACTGCAAAGAATGCACCGGCGCGGCAAGCTGCTGGTCGGAATCTGCACCGGCGCGATGGTGCTGGCGCACGCCGGAATTTTGGTCAATCGGCGCGCCACCACCCATTATGCCGCTCAGGCCGCTTTGGCGGAATATGGCGCGATGCTTGTGCGTGCCCGCGTGGTGGATGATGGCGATGTAATCTCCTGCGGTGCGGTCACCGCCAGCCTGGACACAGCCTTCTGGATGGTTGAACGCTTCTGGGGCGATACAGTGGCGGATATGACCGCCCGCGTCATTGATTACCAGCCTTCTACCGATGTAGCCAAACCACTTTCCGGCCAAAAGCCGGTCCACGCCTGACAGGCCCAATTTCCGGGACAACCACAGCCGGGCAAAGCGTGGCCACCCGCGAGTTGATTTGGCGGCGATTTAAAAATAAGAAAAAAAATGCCGGAGGAGGGAATCGAACCCACACTCTCTTGCGAGAACTGGATTTTGAGTCCAGCGCGTCTGCCAGTTCCGCCACTCCGGCTATGAATTGAATTATACTATCGCATTGGTTTTCGCGAAAGTGGCGACAGCCTGCTTTTTTCCATCGGACGCGAAACGCGAAATGCCGGGGGAATTGGTAGAGTATGAACGGTTACTTATAATTGGGCCACCTGCGGGCCGGCAGCCCGGGTATATTTGCCTTTCAGGAGTTAGCCACGGCGGGTTTTAGGGGAGAACAGCGGCTATTTTCAAAAGCACCGGGATCAAATGAATTATCCGCGTTACCGCGCCAAAGGATGGCCGCTGGGATAATTGCCCGCTTCATCTGAAACTTAGACCTGCGGCATACTTGAACGAACCGCTTCACTTGATTACTGGATGCTGCATTTCCATTTTTTACTTGTATTGGGGATGTTGGAGGGGTATAAACAGGGCATTGCAAATGGGTATGCCGGGTTCGCGGTTTGATGATTTTGGTTCAATCGGGGCCGTAAGATGGTCAGGAATGCGGATAGCATAGAAAACGCGATTGGTCCCCAGCGGCCAGGCGGGCGATATGCGTATGGGTTTGGCGG
>DAIDJN010000006.1:0-50163 GCA_027451365.1 Phycisphaerales bacterium
TTGTTGTACCGAAGTAGAATTGTCACCCCTTAGCCGAAATAGAAGTGTCACCTTCGAGTCTGGGGTATACCAGACAGAATGGAAAACTTACTTATGTCGGCTAACGAACGGGTTCGTCTGGATGCGATGCATCGGGTTGAACGGGGCGAGGTGACGGTGGTTTCTGCGGCGGTGCTGATGAGCCTATCGCTGCGGCAGGCCCGTCGCCTATGGAAGCATTATCGTATTGAAGGCGCGGCGGGATTGACGCACCGGTCACGCGGTAGAGCGAGCAATCGGCGGCTGGAAGAAGGCATTCGTGAGCGGATCGTCAAGCGGCACCAAGGCGAGGACGTCGGCGTTTACGACACCGTGCTACATGCGACGGAATATACAAACATGTTCGTAAACGTGGCGAAAAAGCCGTAAGACCGGCCCCGGTCCGAATAAACGCGGGGTTACGAACGCCTTGGAACAGTTGTGAACCCCGTAAATTGTTTTGGGTACCGGCATTTCCGTCGCGATACACGCCGCCAGCGGGCAGTCGCCGCGGGCTTGCGCGATCTGGCCGCAACTTCCGCGTTGCGCCAACAACGCGGTCACGGTTATCCACTTGCCCTTTCATACCGAGCCTGCGATTGATTCCCCAGCTAATTCCCCAGCGGCGGCAATAGTGCCACCTTCCTGCTGATGGACCCCGGCTGGCACCATTTTTAAGAACCAGTCCCAGTACTACCGCAAATGCTGAACCGCGATGTACCGCGGAACCTTGTGTCCATGACCGCCGCGCGGCCTTTTGCCGGTGCCGCTGGAGGGGTATAAATGTCCGCTGGCCTAAACAATTGTCATGCCATAGAATGACAACCTGTCAAAAATGGATGACAAAATCGCGGGCACCGCGGGTCTTGCAGGAATTTCAATGAAGCAGTTAAAACTTGCGTTGACACTATTGGCATGTCTTGCGGGCGCTGCCTGCACGCTGGGTCATTCCGCGCTTCAAGCGGCGGCAAAACCGGCGGCCGCGGCGAAAAAAAATCCGTATGCCAATCCGGACCCCGCAAAATACATGTTTGAAAACGAGCTTAAGCCGGGCATGACCGGTTACGGGCTTACCGTGATGCATGGCGTCAAAATTCAGAAATTCAAAGTGACGATTGTGGATGTCATGTCCAATTTTCAACCGGACATGAATGTCATTCTGGTGCGCTGTGCCGGGCTGGGGCTATCTAAATCGGGCATTATTGAAGGTATGAGCGGCTCACCAGTGTATATTCACGGCCGGTTAATTGGCGCGATTGCCTATGGCTGGGATTATTCCCGCTATCCACTGGGAGGCGTGCAGCCCATTCGCCAGATGCTGCAGATTCCTCTGCCAAAAAAAGGGAAACCGGCACCGGCAAATGCCGGCGGCAAATTAAGCTGGGTGGAACGAACGGCCATCCGTCATGATCTGGCCGGGTGGTCGGCGCTGGTCCGCCATGTGGGATTGGCTATGGGAGAATCAGGCAGCCAATTGCAGCGCGGGGGCGACCGGGCAATGGCGGTGCAAGGCAGCTTGCGGCCGCTGGCCACGCCGCTGGAAGTTGGCGGCGCATCGCCCGCGGTACTGCGGTATCTGAAACGGGCCTATCATGAAAGTTCCATTATTCCGGTGGGTGGTGGCGGATCGGGCGGCGGTCAACTGCTGGGGGGTATGCAGGGCCTTGGTGCGGCGGCCTACCGCCTGGTACCGGGTGCGGCCATCGGCGTGCCGCTGCTGACCGGCGATACGAATATGGGTGCTATTGGCACGGTGACGGACGTCGTGGGCGACCATGTGTATGCCTTCGGTCACCGGTTTTTTAATGTCGGCCGAAATGGATTGCCCATTTCTGGAGCGTACATATACACGATCATTGCGAGGCTGAAGACATCGTTTAAGCTGGGATCCACATTTCATATTCAGGGTCATCTGGTAATGGATCAGTCGTGCGGCATTGTGGGCGCATTGGCGCCGCCGGCCAAACCCGTTCCGGTAAGCGTTGCGGTGTCGTACCACAATCCGGACTGGAGCCACGTTTTTCATTATCATCTGTATCCAAGCCCGCATACAACGGCTGAAGCCTTAGGCGGCGCACTGATCGCCAGCATGACTGCCAAACGCAACGTCACAGGCAAAAATGCGGCCAATTACACTGTGCACATCACCGGAACCGTTCATTTTGGCGGGTTTGCCGTTCATTTGAACCGGCGGTCCACCACTGGCGGGTTTGATCCAAATTCCGTGCTGCTGCCCGTGGCGCTGCTGCTGAACAACCCGTTCCGAAATCTGGCAATTTCCGGGGCCAACCTGCACGTTTCATTGCGGGCAACCAACCGAGCCGCGGTCATCAGTTCTGTGCTGCTGGAACATCATACGGTCCGTCCGGGCCAGTTCCTGGTGGCTCGGGTGACCATCAAGCCGTACCACGGAGCGGTGCAACACCGCATTATTCGGCTGCGGGTTCCACTGAATACACCGGACGGCAATTTTGATTTTGCCGTGGGGGCAGACAGTACCGCACTGGCCCAGCAGCAGACTTATTTTCCACAGTATTTTGCGCCCGACTCGATTGCGGATCTCAAGCGGGACGTGACGCGGATTGTCAGCTATCAGAACAATCAGATTTACGCCCGGCTGGTCCTGAATTCGCACGGTCTGGCAAGCCCCGGCCATGCCATGCCGAATCTGCCGGCGAGCCGCATTGATATCATCATGCGAAGCCCCGGCCGGACGCTGTTTCCGCTTTTTAATTCCGTTGAAGCGCGGCTTGTGACACCTTGGGTGATAAGCGGCGGCGGGCAGGAATTTCAGGTGTTGGTGCGGCACCGGGCGGATGGACGGTTTTTCCTTGCCAAGCCGGCAATGGCCGGTCCGCCGGGCTTGGGCGGCAACCTGGCCAATCCATAGAATGAGAGTCTGGTCGATCACGCGTTCGCGTGGCGGCCGGAAAGATAGACTTTCCGGTGCCGACATGGCGGAAACAAAATAAATTAAACTTGTGGTAAATAGATCATCAGGAGTTTGCATGTTGACTTTCAAACGGTGGTTTTTCCCTGCAACAATGGCTATTGCTGGAACTGCGGCAATGTTGCTGGCACCGGCTGCACAGGCTGTTCATACGCAATACTGGAAGTTTAAAACCGAAGCCGCGTATGCGGCCGGCCACTTCAGGAACACGCTGGTGAATAATTATGGCGAGCTGCGGCTTTCACGCGCGGTGACACCTCTGTTTGCCCGGACGAAATTTCAATTCGTCAATGCCATTGTCAGTGGACCGGGGGGAAGCCTGTACGTGGGCACGTCGCCGCACGGAAAAATTTACCGCATCCTGAACGGCAAGCGGACAGTATTTTACGCTCCGCCAAAGGGCTATGGCACGGTTCTTTCGCTGGCAAAGCGCGGTCCCGCCGGACTGCTGGCCGGGCTGGCGGGCAACCATGCACGGCTGGTCGCATTGACCATGGTTGCGGGCAAAATCAGCGCTAAGACAGTGTTTGAAAACAAAACGGTGGATTATATATGGGCCATCGCGCCGCTTGCTGATGGATCAATTGTCATCGCCACCGGTCCGCATGGGGAATTGTGGCGCATCGGCGCAAAGGGCAATGAACGGCTTCTGCTGAAAACCGGAACCCACAATATTACATCAATGGCGGTCGGACCACACGGTAACCTGATTATTGGAACCGACCAAACAGGGATGGTCATGCGCGTGAACCCGCAGACGGGCAAGTCTTTTGTTCTGATGGCGGCCGGGCGGGCGGAAATTTCATCCGTGGCGATTACCTCGGATGGCGATATTTTTGCCGGCACTGCGTCGCCCAATCTGGCCAAGCTGGATGGCGGAGTATTTGCACCACAAGGGGCGGCCAATGGTCGGCCCGCAGCAGTCAGCAGCGGCGCAAAGCCTCCCATGAAAATCCCGGCCAAAGGCCAGCCCAATGCGGTGAAAAAGCCGAAGAACCCCGGAAAACTGCTGGCCCCGATGATGAAAGGTCGCGTCGCAATTGCGCCGATGCCCGCGCCGGCCCAGCCGAATCCGGCCGCCAGCAATGTGGTGTATCAGATCAGCCCTTCCGGTAAATCTCATGTATTGTTGCGTGTGCCGGATATGGTGCTGTCCATGCTGTATCATCACCATACACTGGTGCTGGGACTGGGCAACCATGGGCGGCTGCTGTTTTACAACCCCTACAGACAATCCGAAGCGCTTCAATCGCGGGTAAAACAGGCGGATATTAATGCCTTGGCGGTCGATGTCAAGGGAAATATTTATCTGGGTACCGCCAATCAGGGACAGGTGTACAAGCTTTCAGCGCGAACGGTGGCCTCTGGCCAATATGAAAGCAAGGTTCTGGATGGCAAACTCGCCTCAACCTGGGGTGCGGTACCGGTGGTGGCCTCGCTGCCGCCCGGTGCGACCGTGACCGTGCAGACACGGTCCGGCAATGTGGCCAACGTGAATCACCACGCCAAATTCTGGAGCGCCTGGTCGGCTTCGCTGCCGGCCAATTCCTATCGGCGCATCACAAGTCCTGCGGCGCGCTATCTTCAATTTCGACTGATTCTAAAGAGCAACGCCGCAGGAAAATCACCAGTGGTACGGTCCGTGACCATATCCCATCAGGAAATAAATGTGCGCCCGCAGATTGCATCCATTGTGGCCGCACCGCTTCCGGGCAAACCGCATCGTTTGCGGCTGGCCTGGAAAGCCAGCGACGCCAATGGAGATTCCCTTGAATTCAAACTTGAATACCGGCAGCAGGGGGTACCGGTCTGGATACAAATGGTCCGGAAATTGACCGAAACGCATTATATATGGAACACGCGCGACCTTCCGGATGGTCGCTATCGTGTAAAACTGATTGCGACCGACCTGCCGGATAACTCGCCGCAGACCGCACTGGCCGCGGCCCGCGAAACACGCTATTTTCTTGTGGAAAACACCCCGCCGACGCTTTCACGGCTGAAAACCACGCTGCTGGCGGGCGGACGCGTAAAAATTAGCGGAATTGCCGCCGATACGCTTTCACCAATTGTGTCCGTGTCATTCCGGGTGGATTCCGGAAAGAACTGGCGTGAAGCGACGGCTTCTGATAGTATGTTCGATTCGCCTTTGGAGGCGTTCAGTGCGCAGACGGAAAAACTATCCGCCGGCGCGCACCGCATTTCCCTGCGCGCTACCGACGCCAAGGGGAATCGCGTTTATCGGTCCGTTCTGGTGCAGGTGCATTGAACGGTGCGCCTTATTGAGAAACAGTCGCAGCAGCCTGTTTCATGGCGGATTGGACTGAAATTAGTCGTAATCGGACGAAAATTGGAGCATCAACGTGCATTACCCTCATAAGGTCAGCAATCGCAAACGGGTTCGGAAAATCGGCTTCCGTGCCCGCATGAAAACCCGCCATGGCCGTGCGATGCTGAATCGCAAGCGGCGGTATGGCCGCAGTGTCAATTCGGTATAACACCAGTAAATATTGCGGATGACGAATGAAGGCTCTGCCTTTATTTGCAAGCATGTCTTGCCAGATTCGTATATCCGTGCTATGAATTTAGCCCATGGGAAGCATACGATCTCCCGCCTGCGCGGGGTGTGCCTCCTGAAAAGCCCATCGCAAGGAGCGGTATCGTGCGGAAACATTCGTACAGTCGGTTGCGGCGTGGTGTAACAGGAATTGCGTCGGCGGCGCTGGTGACGGGCCTGCTGGGCATTGTCGGCTGCGCCAGTCAACAGGCGAATCAGGAGCCATCACTTTATTCGAGTCTTGGCGGAAATGCGGGCATAACCACTGTGGTCCACGCATTCATCGTGAATGTTGGTAAGGACTCACGGATTAACAACGCATTTGCGCATGCCAACCTTGCGGATCTTCAGACTCAGCTTGTGGACATGATCGGTCAGGATACCGGCGGACCGGAAGTTTACACCGGACCGGACATGTATCAAGCCCATAAAGGCATGCACATTACAGTAGCCCAGTGGAACGCGTTCATGGAAGATTTCGGCAAAACCTTAACCCAGGAAAAAGTGTCGGAACTCAACCAGTCCAGGCTGCTGGGAATTCTTATGCCGATGAAATCTGAAATCGTCGGCCATTAATCCCTTTTCTTTTAAGATTCAATCTTGCGCGTTCAGCGGCGGCCGGAAAGGTCGCCGCTTTTTTTTTGCCGGTCGCCTCAGGCGCGGCGGCGGCGGAAAGTCACGGCAGCGGCCAAACAGTGCGCTCCGCTTCCATTTTCCGCCAGCAACATTGCCTGACGGCGCTTTTATGCCAGGTGGTTCCGCGCCAATCCACCCCGCCACGTCCGAAAGATTCGGCCAATTCTATGCCACGGGGCAAAAGCCGCTTCCGATCTCTCGCGGCTCGACTTGGCCGCGGTTCATAAATCGTATAGGATGCCAAGCATATCAGTTGCGCTGATTCTTGCAGCGATTTGTGATTTAGTCCTGGAGTCTGGTTGGATGCGGCATTGGCTGGCTTTGGCAATTATCGTGCTTGCTTTGAATATCGGCCACGCCGCGGCGGATGGCGTTAAAACGTCGCCGGCCACGATCGGCTTTGCCGGCGCGCGGGCGGCCCACTGGATCAACGGAATCAGCACCTTAAGCAATTCCGGCAATAAGCCGCGGATAGTGCGCATGGCCATGCGCATCAATGCCCAGCCGGGGCTGATATTTCAACGCACCGTACTTGTGCCGGCGCATGCAGCGATACGCTACAGTTTCCCCTTGCTTTGTCCGCACAATATTCGGCGAAAAGGCACCATTGCCATATCCAGTTGGCAAATGGGAACCGGTGCACGCAAAGTGCGGTCGGGCGATCTGTTTGTGGATCAATCCCGCATGCCGACGGCGGCCATTCTGGATGCCGCCGATCGTGGCACCGCGTCGCTGGTTTCAGGGATGCGTACCTTAATCGGGTACAAGCCGCGCGTCAGCTACGCCGCCGCGGCCCGCCTGCCGTTCTGGCCGGCCGGTTATAATGGTCTGTCCGCGGTGGTGCTGTCACTTAAAATTCCACAATTGACACCTTCGCAAATCTCGGCGCTGCGAAAATGGATAGCGGGCGGCGGAAAATTATGGATTCAGGCCAATCGTACGCCGGCGGGATTCTGCCGGGCACTTCTGAAATCTTCCTGGCGCGTGGTGGTCGCGGGCCGCGGCCGGGTGGCGACCCTGCATATCACCGCGACCCAGGTCAACCGCGTCGTGCATCTGAGGCATTCCATCAGCCTTTGCTATCTGATTGTCCGAAACATGAAAGTGCTGGAATGGGTGAACGGCTGGCCGGCGGTGGCTGTGTGCCGGATGGGAAAGGGACACATTTTTATCTGCGCAATTAACGGCCGCGGATTGCTGAAAGCTCATGGCAAGGCCGGCAGTACGCTTTGGCCCGTGGCCAGAGAATTCTATAAGCCCACATCGCACCTGATGATGGCCCCGGCAATTGAATTGGCACAAGGAGCCATCGGCTATCACATTGAATCCCGGCAGACGGTCGGCATGGTTCTGATCGGCCTGCTGTTTCTGCTGACGGGTGGGGCAATCTGGGCGAAGCAGCGGCGCCACATGGAATGGGTCGCCGCCATTCTATTGGGTGGCGTGGTGTGCGCCAGTGTGCTGCTGTTTCTGCTGGGCCGAATGGAACGCGGCCGCGTCGGATTAACCAGTTCCGCCGCGCAGATAGCCCGGACGATTCCCGCCATGAAACAAATGGTAATCAGCGGAGTCTGCGCCAATTTCAGCCCCCGACAGATCACCAGCGACATGACCGTAAGCGCATCGGCATGGCTTGGTTCCCAACGGTCGTTGGCGCGGCAGAACCGCCTGGTTGTTCAATGCGGTTCCAACGGCGCGATGCAACTCCGAAACCTGAGGCTGGCATCGGGCGCGCCGTTGCTTCTGCGATATCATGCGGTTATGCCGCAAAAATCATTGCGGCCGGTGTACGGGCATTTCGGCACCAAAGGTCTATATATCAACGTCGCGCCGCTGGTGGCCGCAGGCATGAAAGATATCAGCCTTGCCGCGCCAATGGGGGTGCTGGCCGTACGGAATGCGGCCGCGACCCGTCTGGTTTTCACCGACGCATCCATTCTGCCGCGCGGCCAGTATCTGGCGGCCGGTCTGCTGACGGGCACTCAACGATCCCTGGGGCGCGTATACCGTTCGATTGTGCGGCGAGGAATTGATTCGCCCGTTATTTTATGCCAGACCAGCGCCTGGACGGATCCGGTAACACTTTCCGGCAAGCCGATCCGTTACACCCGCACAGTCGTCCAGATGCCGGTGGCTTTGCGGCCGCAGCGATCTGGCGGCAGGGTGCATATTCCGTGGCCGTTCCTGCCGTTTCATTTGATCCGGGGCCCGCGCCAGCACGCGATAAGCACGGTGTATGAGCCCCAGCGTCACCGGTGGATTCAACACGTATCGCGCGGGGCGCGCATTTATATAGATTTTCAATTACCCGCAAGTGAACGGCATTTGCATCTGACACAGGCCCGACTGACGGTCCGGATTAGCGCGGCGGGCCGTCCGTTGACGATCCGTGTAAGGACCCGGACCGGCTGGGTGCTGGCAGACCGGATTGCTTCGCCAGCCCAGCGGCTGACGATTGTGCTGCACGGTCGGACCGCACCACAATGCGGCCCAGACGGCGGCCTGGATATGGAACTTCGAATCGGTGGCGGCAATTCCCTGGCCAAGTCGTGGGAAATGCAATCTGTGCGTCTGGCGGCGGATGGAACCGAACCGGCCCATTCCGGCTTTTAGGATGCGAGTATAATATAGATATGTCGTATAATATATAGGATTTATGCATGATCAGTCAGACAGTCATTAAAGCTGAAGCCCTGACCAAACGCTACGGAGATTTTACAGCTCTGGACAATCTGTCCATAGAACTCCAGGCGGGACAGATTCTGGGCTTTATCGGCCCCAATGGCGCCGGAAAAACCACCACCATCAAAATTCTGGTGGGTTTAAGCCGTCCCACCAGCGGTTCGGCCACCATTTGCGGAGTCAACTGCACGACCGAAACGCGGAAGATCAAGCGGTTGGTCGGCTATATGCCGGACACTTTTGGTTTATACGAAAACATGAGGGTGCGGGAATACCTGGATTTTTTTGGTGCCGCCTTCGGCATTCCTCGGAAAGCCCGGCAGGCTCGCATGAATGCCGCCATGGATATGACCGGCGCGGCCTATATGGCCGATCTGTTTGTGGAAAGTCTTTCGCATGGCATGAAGCAGCGCGTGGCGTTATCGCGCATTATGCTGCACGACCCGCCGGTGCTGATTCTTGATGAGCCGGCCAACGGGCTGGATCCGACGGCGCGAGTGGAAATGCGCGAAGTGCTTCTGAAACTCGCCGCCGCGGGAAAAACACTTATTGTCACCAGCCATATCCTGCCGGAGCTTTCCCGAATCTGCAATATGGTGGCCATTATGACCGGTGGAAAACTCCGGGCGTTCGGGTCTCTTGATCAGATCATGAAACAGGTGCGGGCGCGACGCATTATTGAAATTCAACTCAGCAGTGCGGCGGAGGTTCCATCGGTCGCACAGCGAATGACCACCATGGAAAACGTTGCCGACGTTCGGCCCGCGCCCGCGGAGGCGCTCGTGCGATTTTCCACGACCACGGATGAAGCCGGCCTGGCCGAATTGCTGCGAAAGCTGATGCAAACCGGTGGCGGCGTGGCCCAGTTTCGTGAAGTGCCCCAGGACCTGGAAGATGCGTTCCTGTCGGTAACCCAGCAGACTGGCCAGAACGCCGCTGCTGTTGCAGGAGCGCAGGTATGATCCGAAACCCAATTATTCAACGCGAATTTATCGGCCTTTTGCGACGCTGGCAGACCCTGGCGGTGCAATTGGTCTGGCTGGCGGCGCTGGCGGCCGTGGTGCTGTTACGCTGGCCGGCAAGCTCGCGCGTGAATTTATCCGGTCAGCAGGCCGCCGATGTGCTGCGTCTTTTTGGGTACACCCTTCTGGCCGGTCTTATGATTCTGGCCCCGGCATTTCCCGCCGGAACCCTGGTGTCTGAAAGGCGCAGCGGCACGCTTTCGCTTTTGCTGAATTCGCCGCTTTCACCGGCTGCGGTCTATTGGGGCAAACTGGCAGGCGTGATGGGCGTTCCCCTGCTGTTGCTGGTGTTAAGCATTCCGCCAGCGGTGGCCTGTTACACCATGGGGGGAGTCAGCGTGACGCACGAACTGCTTCCGCTTTACGGAGTGCTGGCCTGTGTGGCGCTCCAATCCACGGCGCTGGGGCTTTATGTAAGCCTGCGGGCGGCCACTGTGGAAGCGGCGCTGCGCACCACGTATGCGGCACTTTTTGTGATCGGAATTCTCGTGTTGATTCCGCCACTGTTTATTCATGCGGATACTCCCGGCCTCGGCCAGCCGGTGGCCTGGGTCGCGTCCCTTTCACCGATTCCGGCGGTGGTTCATGCGCTGGGGCAACGGCAGATAAGCGGCGGTCAGTCTGGCGTTGGACATGTGATCAGCCATTACGCCATCGCCAGTCTGCTGATGTCCGTGATTCTGGCAATTGCGACGATTCGCCGTTTGGCTGGCCGCCTGTTCGACCGGCCGCGGGCATCGGGCAAAATTACCGATGACCGGTCGACGGGTGTGAAGGTCTGGCGCCGCGTGATGTACCTGTGGTTTTTTGACCCGCAACGGCGCAGCGGCCTGACCGGGCCATGGTCGAACCCGGTGATGGTCAAGGAATTCCGCGCATCCCGCTTTGGACGGTCGCACTGGATGATGCGGTTGATAGGCGGATGCCTGATTGTGTCGCTGGGGCTTATGCTGGCCGCGTCGTGGGGTTCCATGAGTTTCACTTCCAACACACTTGGGGAAATCATTGTACTGCTGCAGGTTTCGCTGATTATTCTGATAGCTCCCACGCTGTCGGCGGGGCTTATCAGCTCGGAAATTCAAACCGGATCATGGCAGATTCTTCAGATGACGCCACTGACTCCCGTGACGATTGTCTCGGGCAAACTGCTCAGCGCCGCCCGCACACTGCTGCTGATTCTGCTGGCAACGCTGCCTGGCTACGCGGTGATGCTGATTATTAATCCGAATCAGAAGCGTCGCGTTGTTCTGGCGCTGGTCTGTTTAATTGTCATTGCGGTTGTTTCTGTGCTGGTCAGTGCTGCCGTCAGCAGCCTGTTTCGCCGGACGGCCACCGCCACCGCCGTGGCTTATGGCGTACTGGTGGCATTATGTGGCGGCGGGTTGCTGGCCTGGGCTGGCCGGGGTGATATTTTTTCCACGGCCGTGGTGCGCTTTTGCCTGCGGACAGACCCTTTGGCAGCCGCGCTGGGTGCCGTTCGGGCACCGGGCTTTACCCATTATGCGTTGTTGCCATGGAACTGGTGGTTCATGGGCGGGGTGGGTGCGACGGCCCTGCTGGTGCTGGTGTGGCGCACCGGCGAACTGACGCGCGCCAGATAACAGCGAGTGAAGCCACGAGATTGGTTTTTAAGAAAGCAGAGAATAAATCGTCAGGAAGTATGAAAAAAAGGCGGCCCGCAAAACAGTACGGATAGCCCGATTTTAACTTTGTGACGTTTTGGCAGGAAGTGAACGGTTCGTATAAAACTGTGAACTTTTTTAATCATCGAATTTTTCAACAGGTTGCATGACATGATCGCCCAGACTTCTTCCCTGTTTCTGCGGATGCATTCTTTTAGTATGTTTATCGGAGAATTGCGCTGCGGCGCGGCGGTTGGGCGGACCACCCGCGTGAAGCTTGCCTGTATTTTGGCCCTGGCGGTCTCCGGCAGTTGGGCGGCAACGCGTGCCAACGGAGCGCCGGTGTCCGGTAAGGCGGGCAACGGCATTTCCAATATCATCTGGGAAATGCCGGCCCTTCCGCAGGCCGCCCGGAAGAAAAATTTTGATCAGACCCTGGTCCCGATATGGCGACAGGTGCTGGCGCATCGGGATTCTGAAATGCAGCAGGTCGCCTGCCGCGGCATACGCCGCCTGGCCGCCGCCGGGATGCCGGGGCTTAAGGTTTTGGAACCAGATTTGGAAAGGCTTGCCGACAAGTCCGCATTTCCCGCGGTTCGCGCGGCGGCCATTCAAACCATTGTGGCACTCGCGGATCAGGCTGCGAATCCGTTCCTGTCCGGAATGGATCAGCGCACACATCAAACGCTGGTAATTCTGGCGGCTGACCCGCCTCTGGCACGTTGGAAAACGCGGGAAATGTTCGCGCTGTGGCTCCATCGCGCAGGCGACACAACACTGCCACTGGCCGTTCGATTGTCGGCAATCCGGTCGCTGGAGAACGCCGGGGATTCCACCAGCGCCCAATCCCTGGCAGTTTTGGCCAACGATTCACATAACCCGCTGGCACTGCGTTTGGCCGCGGCCGCAGCGCTGGGAACGCTTGGCCCGGGTCGCGCTGGAACCATGGCGGTTCGTCTGTTAAGCGGCCCGGCTGCGGATGAACAACGTCACCAACAATCTGCGCTGCAAAACGGTCTGCTGGCACTGACGCTCTGTCGAACGGCGGCAAATGCCGCCCAACAGGCGGTTCTGGTGCGTCTGGCCGGTGGAAAACGCAATGTTCTGGTGCAGGGCGCGATGGCCGCCCTGGTCGCGAACCATGCGGAATTAATTGTCCATCAGGCGCAGGCGGCGGTGGGAAATCCGATTCCGGATATTCGGCGGCTTGTTGCGCAAGTGCTGGTCAGGCATATTCTGTATGCGGACAGGGCCCGGCAACCCGGTCACGCAAAAGTTGTGGCGGGCAAATCCATTAAATGGTTGGGGCAACTGCTGAATGATCGCCGCCGTTTTGTTCGGTGGTATTGCCGACACGAACTGATTGTATTGGGCCGGAAAAATGGTTTGCGGACAGCGGTGCTGACCGAATGTCGGTTGCAGTTGATTCATGGCGAACCGCGCGCGGCGCGTCAGGCGGCCCTGGTTCTCGGCGGCCTGATGGACCTTCCCAGTGAACCGCAGCTTTTGCAAGCGGCATTGACCGGCCCACGCGCCGTGCGTGTGGGCGCGGTTGTAGCCCTGCGTGAACTGCGGGTCTCCGCGCCACTTCCGGCGCTGCTTGCCAGTGCGCATAAATTGGCCGCGTCCTGTCAGAAAAATGTTGAAAACAGTCAGACCGCCGGCTTCCACGCAGCCGCGTTTCGCGACGACAATATTCAACTTGCACAGATATTTCAATTGATGGGTATTTTGCGCTGGCGGCAGGGGGCCGCATACATGAGGACCTTTATTCCCAAAACACGGGACTATGCGGGAATTGCGCGGGCATCGGCCATCTGGGCGCTGGGGCGCATCTACCATGCCGGGCGACATCGGCATATTCTCGCCGAGTTGTCGGACCGGCTAAATGACACCAATCCGCTGGATCCGGAAAGTCCGGCCGTTCGCGCCATAAGTTCTATTGTCATCGGGGAACTCGGACGGCCTTCGGATGCCAATACCGTTTATATATATTGCGGGCCGCATGCCACAGACCGCATCGGCATGTCCTGCCGATGGGCTTACACCCGGCTGACCGGCAAGCCGCTGGCGCTTCCGATTCACATCATATCGCCGCGCGCTGGAGATATTATGCCCATTCATCCGCTTCGTTGAGAGGTGGATTGTCAGGCCAAAGACCGCTTTAATGCCTGCGGCAGATGGGCCGCAATATCGGTGGCCAGCAGGCCGGCCGGGCCTATGTTTTCCGCCGCAATATCACCTGCCAGACCGTGCAGGTGCACGCCCAGAACTGCCGCGTTCACCGCGTTGAATCGCTGCCCAAGCAACGAGGCGATCACCCCCGTCAGCACATCACCGCTGCCTGCGGTTGCCATCCCTGGATTTCCGGTTTTGTTCACTGCGGCTCGCTGGCCATCGGCAATGGCGGTCCGATGCCCCTTTAATACCACCACACAACCGGTGCCGCGGCTAAGCAATTCGGCCAGCGCGGAATGATCAGGCCCGGCGGGTGAAGCCGCCGCCGCATGAGTCCGGGCCGCGCCGGTGGCGTCGGTGGCCATATCCGGGGGCAGGTCTACAGGTATTCCGTCAGCGGTGCTTGGGGCATCGTCATCTTCCACCAGACTGCGCGGCGACGCTTTGACCGTTGATGCGGGCGCCAATTGGCCGGCGGCTTCAGGCGTCAGGGCGACATCCCCGCCGCGTTTCATCACTGCACCCATCAGGCGCATGAACTCCCCCATGTGCGGCGTAAGCACAATGTTGGACCAGTCGCGCCGCGTCGGCCATTCGCTTGCTTCCAGCGAGGCCAGGGTGTTCAGGGCATCCGCATCCAGCACCATCGGTCGATGATGGCGCTCCAGCAGTTCAAGCACAATACGGCGCGTAAGCGGGTTGACACCCATGCCCGGACCAATGGCCACGGAATCGTGCTGATCGGCAAAAGCGATCAGCGATTTTGTATCACGCGGATTGATCGGAAAACCGGTGGCCGTGGGGCACATCGTCAGGATATGCGGCAGCAATTCTTTGGCGGCGGCAATTCGCACCATGCCAGCGCCAGCTCGGAATGCGGCCAACGCCGCGAGTGCCGGTGCGCCGATCATGTATTCGCTGCCGGCAATGATCAGTACTTTGCCGTAGTCGCCCTTGTGAGAATCAAGCCGCCGTGGTGTAAGCTTCGGGAGTTCTATCGTTTCCATGCCAGTAACTTAGGGCAGAGTGACAGATGCGGCAAGTCCGCCGTGCACTTCATCCGCGCCCCAGGATGTCGGCCCTGGGTGGAAGCCACGCGTCCACTGGCGTCGGAATAAAGTGGACCGTACATCCGCTCTTTGGAAATCGTGCGTCCGCCCAATCAGGAAGGAATAAACCGGACCGCGCCAAGGCCCGCTTGTGTTTGAATGCTCTGGCGAGGGGCGTTAACGGGCGTCAGGGGGCAGACCCGCCTGCGGCGGTATTTAATACGGCCGCTTCCGCGTTTCTGTTAAAAAGCGAGGTCACGCTTTCAGGCATCAGGCATTCAAAAAGCGGTGTTGACTTTTCCCGACGAGAGGGCAATAATAACTTGTAGTTGGGGAATAGTTCTAGAAGAATAAATCAGGCAGGTGTTGGGGAATTGTTTTGTTTGATTCCGGATTTTTCCGTGCGGTCTTGCTGCCTGCGCACCGGTTAATTCCAAGGTAATCAAACCAGTGTCGTATTGAAGATTTAATTTGTGGGAAATCATTGTTCTATTCCGGGTTCTATTCCGGCCCGTACCCCGGGACGCTGTGGGGACATAAGGCTGATTCCAGTATTGAGCGGTCTTTTGTCCGCGGGCTTTGTGGCCGCTGTATCACCGCAGTCTTTGCTGGCCTCGTCCGGCAGTTACTATGTGGTCTCTAAAGCGTCGTATTATGAGCAAAACTCAACATCCGCGCCCGCTTTGAATGTGTCGGTACCGTATTCATTCCTGGCTGAAATAGAAAATCTGCCCACACAGCCCGTCAGCGCCTCCTCTTATATCTCGTTGCCATCTGGTGCCTCTGGAAGCATCGGTCTGACGTCGTTTTCGGCAGGCTATCGGTATACCGCCGGCTACGCAAACCAGTCCGCCCTGGATGCCGCATTCCCGAATGGAACTTACACCTTCCACATCAACACCAGTTCGGGAGGCTATGTGGTGCCTCTTGCGCTGTCGCCGGTATCGTATCCGGTAAATATTCCAAAAATCTCGAATTCCGGCTGGGCCAGTGGTGATCTGGTGGTGGACCCGACGCAGAGCTACACCTTTACATGGAATGGATTTTCCGGCTTTCATTTGAATTTCGGAATTCAGGGAAATGGCACAGGAACTTTCAACGGTGCGGCATACAGTGTGGCCAATCCCGTCACGGGCAACGCGTCCTATACCCTGGCCGCCAATACGCTCACCGCCGGTCAAACGTATCAGGCCACTCTTGAATTTGACACCGCTACAGCGGTCAATACCACCAGTGTGACCACCGGGGCCAATCACACCACTGCTTCCAGCGGTATCGCGGCCTTTGGAGACCAAACCAGTTTTACCATTTTCGCCCAGACACCCGGTTCCGCCGGCGCTCTGGTGTGGAACGCCGGAGTGGACGCAAGTGGGAACTGGAATCTCACTTCCGTTACCTGGGGAACCAGTGCGGCAAGTTCAGCGTGGGTCAACGGGTCTGTGGCCGCCATCGGCAATGGCGGAACCGCCGGCACCATCACCATCACCTCCAGTGGAATCAGCGCCAGCGGCATTACATTTAACGCGGTCAGCAGCGCCTCGCCCGGCCAATACACACTTCTGGGCACCGGGTCAAACAACCTGTCTCTGACCGGCACCGGAACTGTTACCATGAATTCCGACGCCACGATCAGCGCCCCATTGGTGGGAACCGGAGGTTTAACAGTCGTGGGGCTGCATAATCTGACCCTCGCCGGCACCAACACTTATACCGGTCCTACCAGTATCAATTCCGGTCAGTTGACCCTGGTGGCGGGCGGCGCGATCAATGCCACGTCCGCACTCAATATTTCATCAGGGGCAATGCTAACCATGAATGGCACCGGAATCAGCGATGGCATTACCATCCATTATGGGGCGGGCGCCAGCCCCAATAACACCATTCGCAATGAAATAATAACCGGCTACAACAACGGCGCATGGAATGGGGCTTCCACCTTACTGGGTGCGATTAACTCCACCGTCGCGGGCAGTTCAAATCATAAATACGCCATTGGCTATGTGGATGGTGCCGACGGCATCGTTTCCGGTCCGACGGCCGGAAATGAAAAAGTCATGCTTACCTTAAGTGGTGATGCCACTCTGTCCGGCAAGGTTAACTTGAATGATTTCACCATCATTATAAGCCATTTTGGCACCTTGACGGGCGCCCAGTGGGATCAGGGTGATTTTAATTATGATGGCAAGGTGAACCTGCAGGATTTCACGCTTTTTCTGAATAATTATGGCCTGTCGCTCGGCGCCGGCCTGCTACCCGCCTTTTCGGTTCGCAGCAATACCGCGCGTTCGACCCCGGAACCTGAATCACTGGCCCTTTTGGGTTTAGGCGCAACGCTTCTCCTTTTGCGCCGCCGTGGAAAATCGCTGTTTGCCGGAAGGCGATCAACCGCTGCATCCGCCTGACGCGCGCCGCACAGGCCGTCCGGATCGCAAATCGGCCGGCCGAACACATACATACTATAATACATAACTACATTAATTAATATTATGCATTAAACACACATCCATCGCCCAATCATGATTAAACTCAAGAATTTCGAATCCGGAATAGACGCCTCCACCTGCAATATCATTTTTTTTTGCTTGTTCCATGTTGCTATTCATCTCGCCTGATATTATCGCCAATTGGCACCAGCGGCCGCATGGCGCCAGATGCGCAGATGCCCGCGATCCATCCGCTGAAGTGGCGCAACCTGAATCTGCGCCGCATGCCAAGGCAGCAGCCTTTTGATTGCATTCCAGTGAACCAGTTTTCCGCCCAGCAATTGCATCTCCTTGCCATACCCGCGCGAGAGCAGATTTCCGGATCCGCTTGCCCGTGTGGCCCGCGCCCCGTGCGTTACCTGAAGAAATATGCCATAACTCGCCGGACCGGTGATCTTGTTATCCAGGCAGACCAATTTGGACCCCTTACTGGACAACACCACAACCGGCGAAGGATAAGGCGTTCGAATGCTGTTATGCACCAGAAACAGCGTGCCGTTGTGCGGGCCGCCGCCATCCTGCCCGAAATGTATCACCTCATGATTGCCGGAGGTGTGCGGGCTTTTCACAATCAGGCAGCCGATGATCACCGCGTCGCTGCGGGCCGCCCCGGTATTGACCCGGTCATCCACAAGGTCAATCTCGCGATTTGCGGAATCATGTACATAGCAGTATTCAATCCATGTGATATGGCAGCGGCTTTTAATGTTGTGCCCGGTCAGGCTGTGCGAAATGTCGCACCCCAGAATCAGCGCACTGGTCCCGCCCAGATACAGGTTATGGTTATATCCGGCATGGTTCGTCGTGCCATTCCGTGTAATGTGACAGAATTCAATCCGCTGGTCCGCCCCGCTGTGCGAATTTAAGTTCCCGTTGCTCATAATCCCCATGTCGTTGCCATGTATGGTGCAATGACTGATCGTAATGTTGTTGGCGCTATTAATGCGCACACCTGCCCCATTGCCCGCATGGTTATGCGCACCGGATATATTCAAACCGCGTAAAACACATCCGCTGGCCCCCCGATTAAACTGAAACACGGCGCGTGGAATTGCGCCCCGACCGGAATAATTAAACCCCGTCCCGCTGACGCGAATCGCGCGCCGTCTTAACGCGCTTTCTATCGTGATTCGTGGTTTGTCCATCTCGACAGCCACTTTCGTATACGGCCGCCCATCCGCCCGGGGCCAGATGCGAATCACATCCCCTGCATGTGCCGCCGCAACCGCCTGCATGATGGAAGCCAGTGGTTTTCCCGGCCCCACGTCCAGTTCGCGAGCCGCACAGACGTTCGGCATAAAAATCCAAAGGCACGGCAAGAGCGCCGCTATCCGCATAAGCGTTCCGAGTACCGCTGTGGCATTCCCACCTGCCGTATGAAGTGGATAGACTTTCATAAATCCTCTTTCTTTTATGACCGTGGCCGAATATGTCCAGTTATTTTATGCCTTATACCCGCGCGTCCACAACCCGATTTTCCAATAGTCTAAATTTGCCCGATCGGCCGCCATGGTCATTCTTGCCATTCGTACGGTCGTCACGATTGGCCCCACGCATTGGCGTATCCGCCAAGGTCTCCTATCATGCTGTTTATGAACAGAGACTTCGCATATCCAACCCGTCCGCCCGCGACCGTTTCCAGCGATCCATTATCGGCGTGGTCATCGGCCATTCCTCGCCTGACGGTCTGGCTTGTCGGCCCCCTCCTGCTGCTTTGCCTGGTTCTGACCGGCTGCTCGGTCACAAAAAAGCGCGTTGTTCCGCGGCTCCCGGTCGCGCCGACACCCGCGCCGACAACCCCGGCCAAAACGCCTTCCAGTTCCGTTTCGACAGGCCACACCGTTCCCGGCCATTCGTCGCTGGAGCCACTGTATAATTCAGTTGCCGAAGTGCAAATTTTGCGGTTGCGACTTCCCCTGGGACGCTTTACCGGCAATAAAACAATCTGGCGAATTTTTTCTCCCATCGCAGCCAGCCGCCGCACGCTTCATCTGCTTGCGGCCAACGGCATTCGCAGCGGAACCGCTTCTTTTAAACAATGGCGGCGCATAGCTCCTTGGCTTAATAAACCGGGCACAACGTCCCAGCGCATTTACTGCCAGTTATCCGGAATCAATCCGGTTACAGTGACCGTCCGGTCCAACGTGCAGCGTGAACTGCTGGCGTATCTGAACGCGAAAAACGCGCTGACCGTGCGCACCTTCCGAAATTGTGACAACGACATTCTGCTTGCCGCTCACCTTCTTGAACACTCGCCGGACACCGTCATGCAACTGGAACCCGCAGTGCGACTTGGCGTGGTCACCTTCACACGCGGTCCGCATGCGCTTGGGTTAATTCAGGGTACCCGCCCAGTGGAACATCTTTTTCCCCAATTACAGATGACCGTGCAAATTGCCCCACAACATTTCGTGGTGCTGGCCGCCGCGGACGCGACCGGTCGGCCTGCCTCCATCGGCTCGGCGTTTCTTTCCGAGACGCGGCGTGTGCCCCCGAGGGAAACGGTACTGCTGTTTATTCCCATGAATGGCATTAAATGAGCGGCATTAAGTTAATCAGTATTTGAATCATAACCGGACCGCAGGCGCCGCCCGCTACGGTTCGGGAATCCGCCGTGACGGGGTGCCCCAACAGCGGCAAAAAGTGCCGTTCCGGAAAAGGCCCGTATCCGAATTAAACCCGTGGCCGCTCACCCACCTGGGGTCCATCCGCATTTATCCCAGAAAAAGATCTGAACCGCAGGTCACATGATCGGCTTCAATCGGGTCGTTAGGACTCATCCGAATGGTGGTCTGTGGCTCTTTGCGAGCGAACCCTGGCCGCGCCGCCATCGAAATCCGCAACGTATCGCCAGTCGCAAAACTATCGCGGCTTTCAAACGCATTTGGTGGCCGCGCCGCCATGTCCACTCGCGTTGACTTCGACCGGGCCGCCGTGGAAGTGTCCACCCGGCCAACCGAACCTAATTTACGCATCACCATGACAGGCTCCTTTACATCCCACTTGGTTTTGCCCACACGGTTGACGGTCAGCGGTAACTTTCGCTGTTAACATTATATCACACACGCCAATGACCTCCAAAATAAATTGCCAGCTGTTTTATTGTGCATGCCGGCTCGTTCCGCCCAAGGGCACCGGGCTATCACGCAGCCCTGAACAAAACAACACCCATCCGCTGTTGCCCGGTTTTCAGGCGGCGAATATGTCGGCCAAGCCGTTTTTTCTGGTGCAGCGGATAATCTATCAAAGCAGGGCCTTGCAGCGGGCCTTGTTTACAGTATGAACATTGGGCAGAATCTATCTTCACAGGCACCGGCAAAGGAAACGACACGGCCACCTGCTCAATTTTATTTATCGGCAAATCAAGACCGTGGGCTTGAATTTGTTTCAATTCTCGTTCGCTCCGCACTCCATTTAACTTCAAAAAGTGAGCTTTTTTTGCCATGGGTCCCATTATTTCTCGCGTTTGGGTATTATGCACACTGTGATGAGTCCTTTAATTATCGTCGGGTGCACCGCCAGCGGAAAGTCCGATCTGGCCGAATTCCTCGCGGAAAAATGGCTTGGACCGACCGGCCAGCCCGCCGTTGTGATGGCCGTAGATTCCATGCAGGTGTACCGCGGGATGGATATTGGCACCGCCAAACCGTCCATTCAGACACGCCAGCGCATAAGCCACCAAATGATTGATGTAGCCGACCCCTGGGAATCCTTTTCCGCCGCCCGGTTTGCCGCTATGGCCACTCCAATTCTCGATCAATGCCGTGCCAGCCAGACGCCCCTGATTCTGGTGGCCGGCACCATTTTGTACCTGCGGGCATTGCTGGAGGGGCTGTTTGAAGGGCCGGCCGCCAATCCGGAAATCCGCGGCCAACTTGCCGCTTTTGCCGCCGAACATTCCCTTTCCGCACTGCATCAGGAACTCTCCCGCATAGATCCGGTATCCGCGGCACGCATTCACCCCAATGATCAGCGACGGATTATTCGCGCCTTGGAAGTGTTCCGCCTGACGGGTCAAACTATCAGCGACCTGCAAACACAATGGCAACACCAGCACCCGCAAATAAGCGCGCGTATCATTGGAATTGCCCGTGATAAATCCGAATTGAATTCCCGCATTAATCGCCGCGTCAAGGCGATGGTCGATCTTGGCCTGGTGGACGAAGTTGTCCGTTTGGCCGCCGCTCCTGGCGGACTTTCCGATCAGGCCCGCCAGGCGGTCGGATATCGTGAAATTCTTGAATATCTTGCGGGCCGCCTGTCGTTGCCCGACGCCCTTGAAAAAATAAAAATTAACACGCGGCATCTGGCCAAACTTCAGCGCACATGGCTTAAAAGATTCCCATCGGTAGAATGGATTCCCGCCGATATGGCTCGTACGACTCAGGAAATTGCCCAGCCGATTCTAAACCAGTTGTGCTCCCCCGCGCTGCGGCCGACAATTTGACACTCTATCAGGAAAGGAGCCGTTGCATGTTGCGTGTTCTGGCTATTGATGTGGGTTCATCATCCATTAAGGCTGGCCTGTTAAAAGGGGGCAAGCTTAAGCGGTCCGCACATATTCCCATCGCCTCTGCCGCCAGTGGGAACACAATTGAAATTCCCGCATTGAGTCTGCTGGCTGCTTTCCGCCAGACCATTCTGCAAATGATGGATGGCCATAAAAAGCTCGACGCCATTAACATTGATACGTTTTGCCCGGGTCTGGTGGGGTTGAATCGCCGCGGCCAGCCTGTTGTCGGCTGCATTTCCCACCAAGACCGCCGCAGCGAAAAGCAGGCCATGGAACTGCAGCAACGCATCGGCCGCGATCGCCATCTGGCATTAACTGGCAATCTTCCCTTTCCTGGAGGCATCGCATCCACCTCGTTGCTCTGGATAAGGGAAAATCAGCCTGCGGTGTTTAAGCAACTCCACCGCATTGGCCAGCCCACCACACTTCTTATTCACGCCCTGACCGGTCAATGGGTGATTGATCCATCCCAGGCCGCCTTTCTGGGGCTTTATGATGCCGTAGGCCTTACCGGGTGGGTGCCGGAATTGCTTGCGGCAGTCGGCGTTCGGCCACAACAACTGCCGGTCATTCGCTTTGCCGATCAGATCGCCGGCACCGTCACGCCCGCGGCCGCCCGCGGTCTGGGTCTGCCCGCCGGCTGCCCCGTTTATTCCGGCATTGTGGATACCAGCGCCGCCATGGTTGCCACAGATTGCCAGCCCGGCCGAATGGTGCATAGCGCCGGCTCCACGGATGTGCTGGCCATCTGCCTGCCGCGGGCTTGCCCCGCGCCCGACATTCTCACGCGTCCCCTGGGTACACAAAAAATAGCGCCCAACACATGGCTGGCGGTCAGCACCATTGCCGCCGGCGGCTCCAGCATAAAATGGGCGCATGCCAATCTTTTCCCGGATATGTCGTTCAAAGATTTCAACAAACTTATGCGAAAGCTGGCCGACAATCTTAACGAAAAATCATGTGATACTCCGGCCACTGATGCCGTTCAATTTTCCCCATATCTTGCCGGTGACCGCACCAGCCTGGAAACGCGCCGTGCGGAATTTTCAAATTTGACACTTGGCACCACGCGCCAGCAGATGCTTTCGGCCATGCTGTCTTCGCTGGCACGAGCCAGCCGCCGCCGCTTTATCCGTTTATCTGAAATTCATCAGCCCAAACGGGAAATATTCACCATGGGAGGTCAGCAGGAACTTGCTGATCTGATGCACCGATGCTGGCCGGGCAAATGGTCTTTTACGCCACTATCCAATGAAGCCATTGGCGGTCTGAATCGCATTGCAACCGCATGTCCGGCGTCGCAAAAATCGGATATCTGAAATTCCAGATATAAAGCCCCCCGCTTATTTGTATCCCTGCGGGCCGCCTGACTTGAAATATTTCTCCGCAATCGCCTGGCTCAATTCCACACCATGAATATTGGCAAGCGTACACAGCCACGCGAATACGTCCGCGAATTCCTCCCGCAAATTCGCCGCATCGTTTCCCTGCAATGCCGTGGCCAGTTCACCGACTTCTTCAATAAACCAGACAAATGTTGCCGCGGATCCGCGTTCCATGTCCCGTGTCGAGTATTTTTGCCGAATATGTTCCTGAAACGATTCAATTGTCATCGGTGGCCCGGTTTGTTCGTGGTTCATCTGATTCATTTTATTTATCCAAAAAAAAATCACCAAATAAAATCGTTAAACCCGCTGAATTTCAGCGGCGCCGGCGCATTTTTCGCCACAAGCGACTTGCCGGAGAGCCTCATAAACTGCAATTCCCGCCGACGTGGAAACATTCAGACACCGCTGCCCCGACTGCATGGGAATTCTGACGGTCTGCATGGCATATTTTTCCACAAATGCCGTCGGCAACCCCTTGGATTCACTTCCGAATACCAGAAAGTCATCCGCTGAAAACTGGACATTCCATAAATCACGGCGGCCGCGCGCGGAAAAAAGATGGAAATGAATCCCCAACTGCTTTTCAAACGCCAGCACATCATCATGTATCACCGGTTGAAGTGTCTGCCAGTAATCCATCCCTGATCGGCGTAGCCGCGAATCAGAAATAAAAAATCCAAGAGGGCGCACCAGATGCAACTCCACACCGGTTACCGCGCACAGCCGCGCAATGTTTCCGGTATTCTGGGGAATATCCGGCTCTACAAGTGCTACCCGCAGTCGATGTAGGGGAAAAACTTCGGGCGTCGGACCGGCGCCAGATTGCTTCAACTTGGCGTCAGTCCCGCGATTCATTCGGTCTGTTTCCTTTGGATGCTTCTTCCTTTGGTCCCACCACCACCGTTCGCGCCAGCAGGTCGCCGAGTCGCTGCCGCTGCACACTTACAAAAAGAGAAATCAGCAGTACCACCACAAGCATTTCCGGTATGCGGAATAAATTCCGCAGCATGACCGCCGCGAACCCCGGCTTTTTGCCCTCTTCCGACACCACTCGCAGCGAAAATAAAAACTTTCCGATTGACCGCGCGAAGAATATTTCTCCCAGCGTTACATGAGCTTCGTAAATTCCCAGAAGCACCAGCAATTGTCCGTTCAGAAACAGCTTTTCGGGCGAAAAAATCACCGTGTGAATCTGTCTGGCCAGTGGCATCCAGGCAGCCTGGCTGTATAAATGATAAATCACCATCAGAATCGCGGCCGCGATGCCCATGTCCACCAACGCCGCGCCAAACCGCACATAAAGCCGGGCTACCACAAAATTATCCGACAAGGCCCGCGCATCCGTTGGTGTTTTACGCTGCCAGAGCGAAAGAATCATCAGCAGCACCAATCCCATGATGACCATGCGTTCATAGTTCTGCGGGCCGTTATTCTGTCCGCTGACCGGTGTAATGGGACCGACCGGTACCGCGGTTCCACCGGTTGATGTCAATTGCAGTTCATGCAGTTTTCCACCCGTTCCGCGCGATACCACATATATTCGCCCCGCGCAACCCGCCGCCGCCGGCATATCCGCTGCATTCGGCGGGTCCGCTGGCATCGTAGCGCTTGGCCGCGGCCAGATGCCGACCGTCCATTTACCGACCGCCTGTGTCACCGCCGCGCCATGTATCCGCACCAGATTTGGGCTTGCCTGGGTGCTCCATAGCAGCAGCAATTTTCCGCCCAGCGTCACGGGCATGACATTCAACGTACCCGCTGGTAATGGAAGTATCAGCGGTTGCCCCAAGTGGATTGTCGCGGTCGGGCTGGTCGTCGTGGCGGGCGCCGCGGTGTGAAACAATTCCTCACGCGAAGAACTTCGTCTGATCAGCCATATTGTTTTTGCCACTGCAACCATTCCCGGCCAAGCAGCCGGATTTTGCCGGCTCGGCGGTCCCCCAAGCCCATCTATTTTCGTTGTCGCGTAGCCGCCGCCCGCCGCCCTAAGCAGATACCATCCTTCCACCGGTAGGGCGATCGGCGGCTTAACGGCAGCGGCAATCGGCTTGCCCGTGGCCTGCTTTGCCGCCGGCGCATGAACGGGTTTGCCCGCCATCTGCGTGGCGGCTCCCGCTGTCTTGGCGTTGGCTTTTATATGAACGGATAGTAGAGGTGGCGGAAGTCGGCCATATCCCAATACCGTTAACTGATCGGATTCATTCACCGCCGCGACCGGAAAAATTCCCTTCGGCAACACCGACAGCAGGCGGTGCCGATAAATGCCATATTTCTGGATGGTTCCATTTAAAAAAAGGAGCTCAACATGCCGGTGCGCTGCGGAATTCCGGCCCGGTGCGGAAAAAAAGCCTGCCCGTTCAGGCTGGCCGGCTGGAAACCTGCGTGCCAATCCGGCTTCGCCCGCGGAATTATCTGTTGACGCACTGGCCGCGCACAGTGGTGTATCCAGAAATAACCCGCCGGATATCCGCGTCCATGGTGCCGTGCCGCCCTTTTTTCCGGGCGTATGCAGCAGCAGCGCAAAGCCCGGCTGCGTCGGTTTGCTGGCAATGGTGGATGGCACAACCAGCCACAGATTTGCCCCGGCTCCACATAATATCAGATGGGCCCCCGGCGCAGCGCCAACCGCCCCCTTGGTCGCTGGCCTCACCGGCGCGGCTACTGGAGCAGGTGTAGTCGGCGCGGCGGCAAAAATCGCCGTTGACCAGACCATCCCTGCCAGAATACAGATCAGCCCCTGCAATACTTTTCCATTCGCCATGGAAGTATTGTAAACCGCCTTGCGATTTCCTACACCTCCCGAGCCACAGGAGCCTTCAATGGAATCCGTCCAAGGCAACAAAATACCGGCAAATTCAGACTAATTGAGTTGGAAAATGGATTTCCGTCGCAGTCGCGAATCAACAGCTTTGTGGCCCACGATGGCCGCCCTGCAAAGACACAACGCCCGCAAAGGATTCAGAAAAAATCCTTCGGCCATTTACGCGCGCACTTCCAGCCCCTAAGTTTTCACACTCGCGTTGCATCTCATCTTCTTGTGCTATCATCACCATCGCACACCCAATGCCGACGATTCACAATACTGCTGCAAACTGAAATTACAAATCCTCTGCGTCCCTCCGCGTCCCCTGCGGTGAATTTTGTTTGCCGAAGTGCCACGCGTGCTTCCATAAGCAGAAGAGCAAAGTGCAATAACCGCAAGCCAATGATCATCAGCACGACACAAAGGCACACCGAATTAAACCAATCCACAGATTCCACAGATTATGTTTCCATGCGCAAATTGGCGGGAGTTCTATTTTTCTGTTCATAGATCGTCGTTAGTTGTAAAAGACCACAGCGGAGGCGGATAAACTGTCATACCGGTATCCGCCGCCAATACCCCGTCAGAAGGCACGGAATCAACAGCTAAATTCAGTGAAACACATGCCGCAGGCCAAAATAACTTGGGAAATCACTTTGGGGGTCGGGCGTCTCGCCTGAAAAGTGGCCGCCAGCATGACTCTCGCACCGAACACTAAAGCCACCGCGACAGTGACTTGAAAACCACAACTTTTAATGGAGTGACTCAATGGAGCAAAAAATAAATATCCTGAATTTACAAACCAGAAAACATCTGCCCTCTGGACCGGCACCATTTTCTGCGGGCCACGTCGGCCAGGCGATGCCACCGAGCTTTCCCAATGATTTAATCAGTTCCACCGGATTCAGGCCGTCCCCACAGGCGTAGCGGGCTTTCCCCCGGCAAACCGAAGCCCCAATGGTCATCACCGCTCCTCGCCGGGCCACGGAAACCGGCAGGCCACTGGCGGGCGACCGTGCCAGGTGCAAATTCGAGAAACTTGTGTTCCAACGCCTGCGGAGGCTGTCGCCCGGGGTGTCACAAAAAGACGCTACCTTTCGAACCGCAAGGGAGCACCGCACACTCCGTATTTAACAGGCGATCTGCTTATTTTATGATAGGTGTTGTGTGCAACGCTCAAATTTAAGCCTGAACTTTTCCGTAAGAATTTATTTGCTTTTCTTCTGGCACCGGGGGTACACTTTATTCATGGTCAGGACCATCGTGAGCTTGACAGGCCGGATAGGCCGTGAACGGCTATTGCTGCGCAAATGCGAGTGAGCCGCCCGGCGAGGTATTCGCCCGCAAATTGTGGAGCGGGCGCACTTCACGGATTAAGGCCTTTGCAATTGCGATGCCGGCGCTGAAATTCGTGGCGGCGTACATTGCTGTCGCGGGCCTTATTATTTCGGGCAGTTATGAAAAACTCCTCAAAAATTGGGCGAGCCTCGAATCCAGCCGGTTCCAATGCGACCGAAGGTGCGTCTGCATCAACTCGATTTTTACCGGGACTGGTGGTTCTGTGCCTTCTTTTGTCCGGCGGGCGATTGGTTGCTGGTACGGAACAGGGAGCGCTTTCATCGCAAGTTCTTTATTCGCCTATCCTCTATGGGTACGTGGATACCGTCAACGCGCAGATTTATAACAATGCGCCATCCGGCTCTGACCCACTCAATTACAGCATTTACGAATCCACACCCTATGGTAACTCCGCGACGGTTTCTGGTACAGAAGCGGCCAATGGCGGCAATGCCTATATCCTGCAGCAGTTCCAGTTCGACTCAAGCCATTTGAGCTATGGCAACAATACGATTGGCGTCACGCTGACCGATACGGCCAATCATTTCTCGATCACGCAAAGCGCTACAGTGCAGGTTCTGGAGCATGCCCGACCGGCCTTTTTTTTGAATGGCAATGTAGTTCAATTGGCGCCGCAACCGCAAGCGCCGTTGGCCGAAAATCCAGTAGCGGATCCCTACGCATTTGGCGCAACCGGAGGCGGCGAAATGGCCAGTGCGGTCGCGCCTGCAATTCTTGGCGATCCGTTGCCCAATACCCCCGCCGATTCAATGAACCTGGACAGTATCACTTCCTCGGGCGACTCGGAAATTACAATCACGCTGCCCGATTTCAGCAATCTTCCGCCCGACGACCCGAGCGCAAGTCCATCCTGGAACATTGATGTGGCGACAACCAGGACCGGCCTGTTTAACACGGAATTTGAGCTGAATTATTCCGACCAGCAGAATTTACCCGGTGCCGATGCGACCGGCAGCGAACACGCCTATTTTCTGGTCACGGCGTCGGTCACAAACACGAACTATTCAATCTGGGTAACTACACCAGAGCCGGCCTCGCTGGCCCTCCTCGCCGTCGGCGGCTTGAGCGCGCTGATGCTGCGAAAACGCAACGCCGTCTGAACAACTCTCCAAATGCTTAAACACCTTCTTCATCCCACATTAAGCGCCGCAGTACCTGCTGGCCAGGCGATGCCGTAGGTCTTTGCCAATGATTTAATCAGTGCCACCGGATTCGGGCCGTCCGGGAAGCGCGGCGGGCTTTCCTCCGACAAGCCGACGATCCAAGGGACATCACCACTCTTCGCCGTGCCACACAAACCGGCAGGCCACCAAAAGATACAACCTTATTCGCAAGTGCGCCGCGCAGCGCAAACCCAGGCTTTAATAGGCGGCTGTCCACGGTGTAATATCATCCCGAAGACGGGACATTTGGCGCTTTCAGCCTTCGGCGCCCCCCGGCGGGCGATCGGATCGGACCGGCCCGCCAGATAACTCGGGCGACTCGGATTTGCGGCTTTCGGCGCTCAAAAGCATCCGACCGCTCGCCCAGAACAACCCCGGAAAAATGGAGGCGAAGGCGGCCACCATGGCCGACGTGAGCGCCGGTATAGCGAGCAACACCGGAGAAATCAAGAGCCAAACGCAAAGCAGGCTGAATATCGCAAACATCACCTTCATGACGATGGTAAGCCGCTGACAGGCTTGTCTCGTAAGCCGGCTGGCTCCGGTCACGGGCCATTGGCCATTTCCTAAAAGAGCTTTGGCTGCCTGCGCGACCTTTCTCCATATATTAAGCGCACAAAACCAGCAAGCGATCACATCTATATCCGGCGACCAACCCGGCGGCCCTTGGCGAAGGAAACTGAATACCGCATGCACCCAAAGGAAAAAACTGAGAACTAATGTCAGGTTTATCTTTAGTTGATCGCGCTTGAACGAAGATTGATCAGACATAAAACACCTTTCGCAGCATTAACGCATTTTCCAGTCGTGGCCCGACTTCATTATCGCCGGCGCGGTGGCTAACCGAGACCGAACCTGACGATCTTTCCCAAATCCTCGAAAATATCCTTAACCTTTTTCTCAAGGTCGTGAAGTTTTTTGAGCGTATGGCCAGCCGTCTTAACGTCGTCTCTCATCTTGCTGATATTGCTCGCGCATGGATTGCATTTCTCGCATGCTTCCGCGTCCTCCACAAGGTCGCTGAAAACGCCGGCGACGCCGGCGACGTCCCCGAAGAACGCGGCTACTTCGGCGAACGAAAACTCCGGCGCAACGAGAAGACTAAACCCGGAAAGGAAAGCAACTGTAGCACCTGTTTGGACCGCAAGCATATCAAAGGGCACCAACCAACAGCTCAGGCAATCGTTATAGCTCGACGGCCGCCATCGCGGGTTTGCGTTGCCGGTATTGTTATTATTGGGAAAAGGAACGCCGTGGCGATAAATGATGCCGGTCCCACCACCCACCCAAACGCCGCCCGGCGGTAGTAGCGTGCGCCCGCCGAAGCCCGACAGATCGGTTTGCGCCGCAGCGAGACCGCCGACATACCCATACAAATTAATCCCGCCGTTATACCCGATCGGATCACGCTGAATCCAACGCCCAAGTACCGGGTTGTATGTCCGATTGCGGACGTAATAAAGCTGCGTTTCTGGATCGAATCTGTAACCGCAGTAGATTATTTCATTGGCGCCATAATCTGACTGCACATCATCATCGGTGAACCACACGCCATCCGCGCCCGGCGCGATGAACACCAGCGTATTGCCGTAGGCATCCGCGTACTGCTCGACAAAATGCTGAGCAGCAGACGGCACGGCCCCTGCCGCGAAACGGGGGGCCTGTTTCGTGCCTTCCGTTTCCCGCCCACCAACTCCGGGCAACTGCCCTCTGCCCAAAACATTGTCGCTCAATGCAACCATTTCAACTTCCCGGAAATCTAGGCGACTGGAATTAAGCCACCTATTCTAACGTCTGCAACTTGTCTGCACACCATTCTGAGTAGCGCAAACAAAAAACTTGGCCATCTTGCCTGGCACCCGAACCGCCCGTAATCAACCGTGGACGCCACCTTTTCGCGCTCCCGCGGAATCCGAGTCGTCCGTTGGCCGCGACGCAGGCGGAGCACCCGCGGGCTTTTGAGACTCGACGCATTGAGTACCCTCATCGCCAGGATGCCCATGCTCCGCGGTTTCTGATCGCCTTAAATTCAGCCTGAAGCTACTCCCGCCGGAGTTGATTAACGCCGGCCAATCAATCGCTGGGCGCTTAGCGAAAACGATCAATGCAATCCACGCGCAACCAAGTACAGCGAAGGCGATTGCCGCCGGAAGCCAGCCCGGGAGGAGTAACGTCCAAAGACCAATTATGAGACAGTTCGCCACTAGCAAAGGCAGGGCGCAAAGGAAAAACAGATGGCAGCAGAATGTCCTAAGGCTGGCCCTCGCAACCCGTCGCGTGAAATAAACAGCGATGCCCGAAACGAGAACGAACAATATCTGAACTTCGACCGCGATAAATAGAATAGGCGGCGGATTGCCATCGCTTAGAAACATCGACGACCCCTTAACCTGTGAAACATTTGCATTTCCCGATCGCACCTGCAAGGGATGAATTGAGCCGCCCCTGCATCGCTAGGAATAAGCCGAATTCGCGCCGAAATTGCCTAGGCACATTCACCGACGAGCCCTGGATTGCTTGGGTCACGTTGTAGCCGGTAATTATGCCAAGGCCGCCAATTTGCATACCGCCGCCGACAATTCCGCCAATGGGCGGAAAAAATATCCTGCCGGCCCCAGCGGCCCCAACTTCTCCCAATGTGGGGACAATCGACAGAGCAGCCGTTATCATAGCTTGGCGTTCTGCCTGCGAAAGCTGGTCAAGAACACCCGCTTGATAAAGCGAGTTCGCCTCGGCCTGCACGGCTTCCTGATAGGTCTCGTCCATATACATCGTCGCCCGGTCGTAAAGCATGGCAAGCCGGGCGAGGCAAGCTTTTTTAGACTCACCAGGCCTTTGCCTAAAGTCGCCAATTTTTCCGACTGCCGCGTTAAACAATCTATAGTCGGATATTGAGCCTTGCTGAACCTGCACATCTGGCGTAATACCATTCGGAAACCACCAAGTCACCGGATTCCACCAAGCAAGCCCCCACGGATCCACCATTTCCGCCGCCATTCCCCCAACGTACTCATACAAATTAATCCCACCTTGATACCCAATCGGATCACGCTGAATCCAGCGGCCAAGAACGGGGTTATAATTCCGATTGCGGACGTAATAAAGCTGCGACTCCGGATCATAGCGATAACCGCAATAGATTATTTCATTCGCACAGGAGGTATTGGAGAAATTGGAGGTATCGCGGTGGCTACGGGCAGGCAGGATTTCTGCGATCCGGCGACCAGGAGATTTTCCCGTCTGCCAAGACTCATCGCGCCAGCGGCCGCAACTTCGCGGCTTGGTGCCGCGGTGGTGAAAAAATTGTTTATCCAGTGCGACCATAAACTGCCTTGAGAAAGGTCGGACTTGCTTCGGTAATTTAAATCATACACTGGCATCCGCGGCGTACCAAGCCAATGCACGTTCTTTGCCGTCCATTCATCCGATACCCTCGGCTCACGGCCCATACGGAGTAAAAGGGAGCACAGTTCCCCGGTATTCAAGTGAAGCGATTCGTTCAATGCGGGCGATGCATTGCCAGTTCGTTTGAGACCGCCGGGGTGGCCAGTTTGTTGCGCCCGCCGCCATTATCGCCGACACACACCTGTTACTGATATCGACGAAAACACCGGTTCGCCAGAACTGGAAGGACTGCACCCCGAACCAAAAACGGCGAATCGCTGCGACGCACAGCGACCGGCTGTTTGACATGTGAATACATTCCGGCATTTGGGCAGCCCGAACCGCTCTTTTAACCGGCTTAAACGAATCGGCCGCGCGGCTTTGGTAAAACAAGATAATTTCTTGAACGGTTCTTGCTCTCTGCTTTTATATGTTCTGGGCACAGCCGCCCGGGCGTTGCGCACATTTAAGGATGGGATAAAAGAGCAACGGTCAGGTCCCGGCCTTCGGTGTTACAGGACAATGTCGATACTGCTTCATCCTGACACTATGATGTAGCAGAATAAACGCCAGGCGCAGGGTAACTTTTTCCCTGCCTGTTCGTTTAAGCATAGTGTTGCACAGGTTATGATGTAGTATTGGCAGGTTTTCATGCGACAGAGTCAGTTTCTGAGTTTTTTCCGGATTCACAGGGCTATTTATCGAACGGAACCAAGGGCGCTCGCCGCCGCATTGCGGCAAATGAATTTGGGGTTCATCGGCCTGGGGCTGACTCTTTTGGCGACACTTTTTTCGCAATCCCGCGCATTTGCGGATCGCAACGACCTGATGTTCCCGCCGCCAGCCGCAGTCGGTAAGTCGATCCGGGTGGATGGACAGGGATTTGTCCTTAACGGCAAGCGAACATTCATAGCGTCCGGATCACTGCATTACGCGCGCGTGCCACGGGCATTATGGGCGGATCGCCTGACACGCATGAAACGCGCCGGCTTTAACGCCGTGTCGACCTATATCTTCTGGTCATTTCAGGAACCGCGCAAGGGAGACTATCGATTTACGGGCCGCCGGAACCTCAACGCTTTTCTGGCGCTGGTAAAAAAAATGCGCATGTACGCGATCCTGCGGATCGGACCGTATAACAACGGCGAATGGGCCAACGGCGGCCTGCCCAACTGGCTGCGATTTATTCCTGGCATGTCCGTGCGCAGCTACAATCAACCTTTTCTTAAGGCTCTTAAACCTTATTTCGACCGCCTGCTGCCAATGATCGCCAAAAACCAGATCACCCACGGCGGACCAGTGGTGCTGGTGCAGATAGACAACGAATATTTTCCGGGCTGGGGCGCAGTGCTGAACAATCGGTACCTGCGCTGGCTGCACGCAATTGCCATCGCCAAGGGAATCAATGTTCCATTTTTTTTCAGCGGACTGAATCAGGGGTTTAATCCGGCGGGCAATCAGCCGTTCGGCAATGCTGGACGCACCACACCGTGGTTTACCACAGAGATGTGGAGCGGCTGGTTCAATGCCTATCGCAACACAAATCCAGTGATCCGCCGGCTGGTCACACAATCGCTCTGGCGGGTTATATCATTCGGCGGCAACGGGTACAACGCGTTTATGGCGGTTGGCGGCACAAATTTTTCGCACTGGAACTGCCGATCTGTGCGGGCAAGTTACGCATTCGGAGCCCCTGTCGGGCAGGCCGGCGACTTGCGAAGTTCCTATTATCAGTACAAGCGGGCAAATTTTTTCGCCCGGTCATTCGCCGCTATCCTCGAAAAAAGTCGCAATGCGACGGATGCCTATCAATCGTTTGTTAAATCCACCAGAGCGCATATCCGGATTTACGCCCGCAAAAGTCCGGCCGGAACCATTGTATTTCTGATGAATCCGGGGGACCGCCGAGTAGTGGTTAACGCGCCGGGCAACTGCCCGCTGACAATCAATCCGGGGCAGACCGTTCCGATTATATTGAACTTCGCCCCGTCAAAATGGTTCACGCTGCGCGAGGCTGTAACCCAAATTCTCGGCATCCAGAAAATGGGCAATACCCGCACGCTGGTGATGTACGGTGATGCGGGCGCAGCGGGAATGCTGCGGATTCAATTGGCCGCCAACACGAAAGTGCTTAAGCTGACCGGCGGATTCGTCCCCGAGGCGGCGAAACCGGGCCGGTATACCCTGCGCGTCTTGTACGCCAGCGCCGCGCCGCAGATTTTCCGTCTGGTCACGTCACGCGGCGTTTTTCAGGTGGTTGCCGAATCCAAAACCATGGCCGACAACACATGGTTCGTTCGCGCCGGCGGCCGGCCGGTGGTGGTGGCAGGACCACCTTATTTAAAGGCCATTGAACCATCCGGGCAAGGCTTCAGATTGCAGACAGACTGGCCGCTCAACCAGAAAGCCGGGGCCGTGGAAGTGATTGGATCCAAGGGTTTGCTGGCAAAATATGCCGCATATCCGCCAAATGAAACCCAGGCGATTGGTCCGGTTGTGCCGCGGCTAGGTCCGTGGCAGGTTCGGCTCGCCGATGCACCGGCCCAGCCCGCTTACAATGATTCAGGCTGGGCGAAAGTGGTTCAACCTCGCCAAATGGGCTACCCGGACTACCCCGGTGATTACGAATGGTACCGCACCAACATTCAGGTGCACCATGCCGTTTCAGGCACGCTGTTTATACCGCATGTGCGAGACCACGCCGCAATTTTTCTGAATGGAAAAATTCTGGCCTATGGCAATCCGGATCAGTTGCCCGTGCATTTAAATTCCGGCGAAAACACGCTTGCGATCCTTGCGATTGCGGAGGCTCGCAGCAAGCTTTTCAGCATTATTGGCGATTTCCGCAATGCAGATCGCAAAGGCCTGTGGCGAAATGTCCGCATCCGGCTCCCTGCGCCCGTTAAAAAGTCTTCTGCTGTAGCGGCTGCCGGGGCGGCACAGCCCCCAGCCGCGGTGGTTACGCGCACGCTTGGCCCATGGCGAATGCACGGAGGCATGGGACCGGTGAATCCGTCTTCCGGCTGGCAAACATTGGGAGGTCCGCCAGGCGTTGTCTGCTTTTACCGGGCTCAATTTCAATGGGCACCCGATGTAAGGGGCATTCATACCGTATTGCGGGTTAATCCCGGAACATTAAGTACGGGCTATATGTATCTCAATGGCCACAACCTCGGCCGCTATCCTGACTTTAACATGCCGCTGGGACTTTATCTGCCAAGCTGCTGGCTGAAGAAAGGCCTTAACACCTTAATTATTCTGGATGACGCCGGGGGATCGCCCGGAGCCACAAAAATTGTAGCTGAATTGCCAGCTTCGCGCCGGCACGTTGTTTATGGGACAGCCGTTGCTAAGTCCACGGTCCAATGAATATTGCCAGAAACCGGCCCAGGAATGCGTGGCGGTTTGATGCGTGCTGCGAATCGGCAAGCCGCCCGGCCAATGGAGGCAACACAGTGCAAATCTATTGCACGTTGTTCGCACGAGTGAAAAATTTTTATTTCAGGTCTTTTCATTCAACCGCATATGCAGTACAACCTGACAACCGCGGCGCGAGGCCCTAATATGGATGAGCGCTGAACCAAGCCTTGGGTAAGGGCGTATCATCATCGGCGCAGGCGGTTCTATTTGAGCATTTACCGTCCAAGTGCCGATAAAACTGGTAAGCGGGCGGAAATATGGCCCGGTCCGCACCGGAAAGAGAGACAATTGACCGCATGACGGTTGATCGCGGCGCTGCCTTAGCTGGTAATGACCGAAAAATGGCAATTTTTTACGAATTACAGGAGCCATGATGCCTCCCGAAGCAGAATCTGTGAACCGGCCATCCACCTCGGAGCCAAACGTTAGCAATCATCAGCACGATCATGGTCACAACGATCCCGATCATTCACATCATCATGATCACGATAGTCATACACATCAGGCCGGTATCGAATGCGCCTGCGGCCATGAACATGATGGGAATGGTGGACATACGCACAGTGGCGTGGGCCTCAATTTCCAACTTACCGTGCTGGTCCCGGTAACTGTGGCGATTCTCATCCTTTCCATTATTTTTTATCAATTTGCCAATGAACAGGCCATCGCCCGCGGACTTGGTCTTCTGGCGGCACTGATTGCCGGCGGGCCGATTATCTGGTCGGCGATTAAAGGTCTGGCGCGCGGCCAGACCAATGTAAACGAACTTGTCGCCATGAGCATCATCGGCGCGATTGCCCTGAACATGCCCATTGAGGCGGGACTCGTGGCGCTTATTCTGCAAATTGGCGCATTAATTGAATCGGTCGCGGCGGAAAGCGCCCGCAATGCGGTTCTCGCATTGCAGAACCTGGCACCCATTCACGCTCGTATCCGCCGCAATGGCGCGGATGTAGTCATTTCCGCAGATGATCTGAAAGTTGGCGACACACTGATTGTCCAGCCCGGCGAACGCATCGCAGGCGATGGCGACGTTTTGCGCGGCAGCACAAGTGTGGATGAATCAATGGTAACCGGGGAATCTATTCCGGTGGACAAAATTGTCGGAGCCACAATGCTCGCGGGCACCATCAACCTGACCGGTTCCGCCGAAGTGCAAGTGACCCGGGTGGGCGAAAATTCCGCCCTGGGCCAGACCATTGCGCTGGTGGCCCGAGCCCAGCAGTTTCAACCCAAAATCGTCCGCGCTGCCGATCGTTTTTTTGCGTTTTACACGCCCATTATACTGGCGGTTTCCGTGGTGGCGTGGTGGGTCAGCGGCGTACCGGAGCGCATGGTCACCATGTGGGTGGTCGGCTGCCCGTGCGCCATGCTGCTGGCTTCGCCACTGGCCATTGTCGTCGCCCTGGCGCGTGCCAGTCGCAGCGGCATTCAGATTAAGGCCGGCCCGTTCGTGGAAGCATCCGTGAATCTGGACACGATTGTGTTTGACAAAACCGGCACAATTACCACCGGCCGGTTTATTGTCCAAAGCGTTCGCCCTTCGCCCGGTGTGTCCGAAGATGAACTGCTGTCGCTTTTAGCCGCAGTGGAAAACCGCAGCACGCATCCCCTGGCCAGCGCCATTATCCGGCATGTGCGCGGCCGCAATATTGATTTTCATGAAGCCGCGGATGTTACCGTGCTCGAAGGGCTGGGCGTCGAATCGACCATTAACGGGCAGGTGACACGCGCCGGTTCGGTCAAGATTTTATCCGCCGAGATGGCCACACAGGCCACCGAGCTGGAAGATATCAACTCGGAAGTGCCGCTGGTGCCTGTATACCTTACCCACGGCAACCGGCTTATGGGCGCCATCTGCATGACCGACGAAATTCGCCCCGAAGCCCGCCGCACCATTAAACGATTGCGCGGCCTGGGCGTGAAGAAAATAGTGATGATGACCGGCGATCGTCGCAAAACCGCCCAGATGGTGGGCCGTGCGGTAGGTTGTGACGATGTGTATGCCGAGCTGCTGCCCAGTCAGAAAGAAGAACTCATCCGCCAGTTGCAGCGCGGTGGCCACGGTGTGGCCATGGTCGGCGACGGAATTAACGATGCCCCATCGCTGGCGGCGGCCACCGTCGGCATCGCCATGGGCATCCATGGCACTGGAGCGGCCATCGAAGCGGCCGACGCCGTGCTGCTGAAAGATGACCTGACGAAAATTCCACTGCTTATTTATCTGGCCAGACAGACCCGCGTGGCTATATTCCAGAATCTGTTCTTCGCCCTTATTTTTGCCGGCGCGGCGGAAGTGATGGCGGCCTTCGGCCTGTTTGACCCCGTCGTTGCCGCACTGGTGCACATGCTGGCGGTCGTGATTATTGCGGTCAATTCGGTACGCCTCGCGGGCAACGTGGGCGTCAGCAATCGGCCCATGCCGCGACGCAATGCGGATCCGGCGGAAAGTCAGGCTCCGACGCCCGCGCCATCGCTGCTGCCGGTGTAAAAGATGGCCGGTGTAAATAATGATACATGGTGCGGGTTGTAAATATGGAGTTGGAGACATGGAAACAGAAATAGTTATGGCCGCCGTGCCACGGTGAAGAGGATACCACTTGAAAAAATCTGAAATCATTGCGTTATGGGTAATGGTCTGCCTGGCAATTGTGACCGCGATTCTGGGATTGGCCGTATTCAAATATGGCACCGTCTGCTTCTGGGCTGGTCTGTTCGGCGCCGGCTCGCAGACCTTGCTCGCCGCACTCGCCTGGTGGGGCTTGCGGCTGGCTGGCCAGCAGGCGTCGCTGGTGGAGGAAGCCACCGCCGCCAAAAGCTTCACGCCCATTGCGCCACTGGGCACATTCCACATGAGTTATTCCGATGATGCCGCGCGCATCGTCGCGCCGCCTACACCGGTTGAACCGGAAGACATTACGACTCTGGATACCGGTTTCCAGCGGGTGGTCATCGCTCTGGCCGCACTTCTGCTGATGGGCCTCTCCGCGATTGCAGGCTGGATGGTCTACCGGAATTTTGCGGCCGTTCTGCCGGGCAAACCAATTGTTATTTCGCCAGTGGCGATCGACCCCGGCGCGGTTGTGGCGGCGGCCGGAACGCTGCTGCTGTACTTCATCATGATGTCATTTTCCCGTGTGGCTCCGGAATCGGAAGGATACGGCGAGGCCGCCAATGGAATCGCCCTTCTGGGTCTGCCCGGCGCGCTGGTGCTGGCCGCCGCAATTTGTGCGGCATGGGCGGGCATTTCCTACGCCACGCAGGCGGCTGCAATATTCATTGCGGCGGTCATGTTCCTGCAAGCGCTGGAACTGGGAATTAACGCCCTTCGTAATTATGGAGCCATTGAAGAAATTGATCAGGCCGGCCTGGACCTGCAGCAATTGCCGCTGGTGCCACTCCTGAGCAGCGGCTGGATTGTGGGCGTGCGCGTGCTGCTGGGCGAAAGCATCGGCTGGACACGGGATTCCAAAACCGCACCGGGCGTCTTAGCCCGTCTGCTGCCGCGGATTGTGCTGGCGGGAATCGCCATATTGCTTGGCCTTAGCACACTGCATATTGTGCCCACCGGCGATGTGGGCATTCGCGAACATCTTGGCACGACCACCGCCTACGATCTTCAGCATCCGCTGCCACCTGGCCTGCATGTGCTATGGCCATGGCCGGTGGACGAGCTTCAATTTGTTCCCACAGCCAGACTGAATAAAGTGGATGTGGGAACCGAGGAAGCGCATAAATCCAAGCTCGGCGAGGCGGTTTTTTCGTTCTGGAGTTCGCACGAATCAATTCCCGGCATGGAATTCATGACTGGTGATGTCAACGCGGCCGGCGCCAGTTCATCGGAACTTCTGGACGGCTTTGTGTTCATGTCATGGCGGGTAAAAAATCCGGGATTATTTTTCCACAATATCTCCAATAAAAATATAATTGAATACGGCAACAGCGCCGGCACCGGCGATACCGCACATGTCCGCCGGATGGATCAAGCTCTGGTGCACCAGGTGTTTTTATCCAGCATTTCACAGGTTTTCGCCGTGCATTCACTTCAGCAGATCATGCAGTCGGATATTCAACCCGTCGCCGACCAGATTCGCGCGATGGCGCAAAAACAGCTTGACTCCCTGGGTGCGGGCATAGAAATTGAAGATGTGGACATTAAAGACATTCATCCGCCCAAGGGATTCACAACCATGACCGCGCACGGTAAGCAGCTTGGCCCCGCGGCCGCGTTTGAAAATGTTGTCAGCATGCGGGAATTTAAACACATGGTAATCGCGCGGGCGAAACAGGAGCGATTCAAGGATCGACACGTCGCAACGGGCGCGGCATCCAGTGAAGTGGCGCGTGCGCAGGCTTATGAAACCAGCCTGATCAATACCGAAGAAGGCCGCGCGGCGGCGATTCTTGCCAGGTCCAAGGCATTTGCCGCTTCACATGGCACAGCCGCCAACTGGGAATTCTACCAGGTTATGGGGAAGATTTTTGCCTCCATTAATAAGGTTGTGCTTGGTCCGGATGTGACGCCACCGGAAATCTGGCAGATTGGCCATCGGTCCAGTGGTAACATCAACGTGCCACCGCCGTCCGGTCCGCCGGGCGGACTGGGCAATCCAATAGGAATGCCTTCCGGGCAAAATCCGGGCGGTGGTTGAAAACCGCGTATTATTTGCAAAGACGGAATTTATCGATTTTTTCAGGAAAACGAGTTTATGCGAAAACTGACCATTTTTATTATTTCAATCTGTGCGCTGGCCGTGCTGTTTCTGGTCATGTGCACATTTGTGGCCAAGCCCTATCAGACGGTTCTGCTGAATCGTTTCGGCAGAATAATCACCAAGCCGACAAAAATCTGCTACAACTGGTATCTCTGCTGGCCGACGGATAAGGTGATCCGCATGGACAACCGTTTGCACCTCTACCAAAGCAACAACCGGGAAGTCAGCACCGCTTCGGGAGCTGGCGAGCCGATTACCATCCGCACCTGGGCGGCATGGCGCATTACGAATCCGGAGCAGTTCTATATTCGTTTTCCCGGCGGACCGCTGGTAATGAAAACCTTTCTGGACAGCAAAATTGAAGGCGTCGTGCAAAGCGTCATGGGGCAATACCACCTGCATCAGCTTTTCAATACGGATGCCTCCAAAATCCGAACCCCGGAAATTGAATCTCAGATGCGCACCGAGGTCAATTCCACCATTTCGGGTCGATGGGGTATAAAGCTCATCGCCATTGGTATTTCACGAATGACGTTTCCACCGCAGGTTGCCCAGTCGGTGTACAACCGTATGGCCGCCGAACGCAATAAAATCGCCAGTAAATACCGCAATGAGGGATTAAGCCAGGCGACGGCGATTATTGCCCAGGGTGAGGAGCAGGCCACGGAAATTCGTTCGGAAGCGGAAAAAACGGCCGAAGAATTGCGCGGCAATGGGGACGCCAAGGCCTATGCCATTCTCAATGAAGCACAACAGACGCCCGCAGCCCGGCGGTTTTACCGATTCTGGAAATCGCTTCAATTATTTAAGAATTCCATGGGGGCAAGCACGTATTGGGTGCTGACACCAAATAATCCGATTACCGCGCCGCTGTTCGACCAGATGAAAACAGCCTCGCAAAGCAGCAATATGTTGGCACCGAAAGGTAAAAGCGCGGCGGGTAAATAATTTCCCCCCCCCCAGCCCGGAACGAGTTGCAGGCCCGGTGGCTGGGACACCGGAAAAATTCATCAGGAACCGCATTGTTATGACACAAACACCAACACGCATAATAGACCATGGCGACCACGTGCATGAATTACCTATTCTGGACGACGGTTCGCCACCGCTCAACCCCTGGTTCAGTGCGCAAAGAGTTTTGTTGTATTTTGTGATAGGCATTGTGCTGATATGGCTGGCCAGCGGATTTTATCGCGTCGGAGTTGGCGATGTGGCACTTGTGCAGCGTCTGGGCAAATTCCTGACCACGGCCAATGGCAAACCGCTGATTATTTCAGCGGGCTCCCATTACCATCTTCCGTGGCCCATTGACAAAGTCTTTCCGGTGCAACTGCAGCGCGAACAAAATCTGATTGTGCGGGATTTTCATATTTCTCCGGCCGCCAATGCGCCTCTGGAACACAAAATGATGCAAGAGGGCATGCCCCGCCGCCTGTTTGATGCCATTTATAATCCCTATCTGATCACCGGTGATGAGAATGTGATTCACGCATCCATTACCGTGCAATACCGAATATCGGATCCTTACGCCTATTTAACCTCGGTTTACCAGCCCGCCACCATGCCGCCGGGACAAGGACGACTGAACATGCTGATGATGATTGCGGCACACCAGCTTATTCTGAAAATCGCGCAAAGCACGGTGGATCAGGCTCTTTATTCCGGCAAAACGCTTTTGAACCAGGAATTGTTCAGCCCGGCGCATCCTGATTCCGGCATACAGGGTCAGATCAACAAGCTGGGACTCGGCGTGCAGTTGGAAAAAGTGCAGTTGAAGAATGTCTCATGGCCGCAGGCCCTGGATGGCCCGTTCACCGCGGTGCTCAATGCCCGCCAGCAGGAGGCGTCGGAAATTCAAACCGCCAAGCGCCGCGCCAATCAGTTGATCACACTGGCCCAGGGAAACGCACAGGCGACCATCAATCAGGCCACCGCCGCCGCCAATCAGGTGCTGAATCAGGCCCAGGGAGAGGCGCTGGCCTTTTCGCGGGTTTACACCCAGTATCTGAAAAGCCCGCGTGTGATTACCTACAAACTGTTAAGCGATACGCTTGGCAAGGTGATGCAGAATGCGGCCAGAGTGTTCTTCGTGCGCAAAGGGCAGAGAATTCTCATTTCACTGCCGCCACCCCCCCGGAAAATTATCATTCCGGCATCACGTTAATTCAGTTGGCCGTCCGGTGGAGTGACCGATCAACTTTCCGTGGGTCCTGTCCACAGGTGCATGTGCCCAGACCCGCGCTCAACGAACTTGCGTGGAGCGCTGCAATCCTTCCAGCATTCGGGTATCATGCCCCGCAAACCTGGCGCAGTGGACTTCACCGCCGATGGTCAGGAAAACGCGGAACCGACGCGCTGAATTGCAGCCAATTGTGTCACCGGCCCGCGCGGTCGCAGCGCGTGTTGAAAGCGGAAACGCCATTCCGGCTTGAACTGGAGTTTTTCATGGTACCACAGAATTTTGCCATTCAGACCCGGCAATTAACTAAAATTTATCCAGGATTCTGGAAAAGCCAGAATGTAACCGCGTTAAGCGAATTGAATCTGCAGGTTGAACAGGGCCAGATATTCGGCCTGCTCGGCCCCAATGGCAGCGGCAAAACCACCACCATCAAGCTGTTGCTGGGGCTGATAAACCCGACCGACGGCGACGCGCTGGTGATGGGCCAGCCGGCCGGAGATCAGGACACGCGGCGCCGGCTGGGCTATCTGCCCGAAGAAAGCTATCTGTACCGCTTTCTTAACGCGCGGCAAACACTTGATTTCTACGCCCGGCTTTTCAATATGAACCGCGCGCAACGCAAGCGGGCGGTTGATTATTACCTTGACTTCGTGGGACTGGATCCCGCCGTTCGCGGCCGCCGCATCGGCACTTATTCCAAAGGTCAAACCCGCCGTGTGGCGCTCGCCCAGGCACTTCTAAACAATCCTGACCTGGTGATTATGGATGAACCGACCAGCGGCCTGGACCCTGTTGGCATGCTGGAAATTAAAAATATGATCATTCGGCTTAAAGAGGCGGGTAAAACCGTTCTGCTTTCCAGCCACCAGCTTGCCGATGTGGAAGATGTCTGCGATCGACTGGTCATTCTGTATCGCGGCCGTGTCGAAATAGCCGGCAACCTGACGGACCTGCTGGAATTAAAGGATGTATTTCAGCTTGAAGCCCGGCAGGTTTCCGACTCCCTGCGGGAACAACTGATCGCCCTGGCCCAGCAGGGCGGCGCAAAGGAAGTACAGACCGGTCGTCCGCGTGTGCGGCTTGAGGACCTGTTCAAGCAGTTGGTGGATTCCAAACGTCGCGGCGAAAAAGCCACCCCGACGGCCAGTTAAAATTCCGCGCTGCCGGAATTCCGCCCGCTACGGGCGTAAGCAATATGGAGTATACGATGCCCCACGGAACAGGCATTCATTATGTCACGCTATTCGCGGATTCGGTCATTGGTCTGCTGATTGTGGCCTTTATTCTGCTGGCATTCCGGGATGTGTTGCGTCTGAGAACGGGTCTTTCACGAGCCTGGGCCATCGGGCGGGTATCCCTGCTGGACGCCTGGAGCGCCCGCATATGGGTCCTTCCGGTGATCTGGCTGTTTATTTCCCTGATTCTCTGTTTGGCGATCGTGCGCGGCTACACCCCAGGCAGCAAGGTGCGACTGGACCTGACTATTTTTCTGCGGGCACAGGAAGTTCTCCTGCTGGTGTACCTGGGAATTCTGGCCTGTCTGGCGCTGCCGCGCGAACGGGAACGCCGTACGCTGATCACCACCGGCGCCAAGCCCATTTCCCGTCTGGAACTGCTGCTGGGAAAGGTTTTCGGATTATGGGCCGCCGGGCTGGTACTGCTTTTGGCCATGATGTTGCTTACCTGGGGCTATATGACCCTTGTGGACGGAAAAATCCGTTCGGATGCCCGTGTGTTGTATCAGCAGGAAAAGCATGGCTATGAAAAAATGATCCGCCGGGTGCCTCCGCAGCCGGGACTGCGGCTTCTGGCGGAAAACGGCGTGCTTCAGGCGCAGAACAACCTGACCGGCACACTGCGAATCGCCGGGCAGATACACTATTCATCAAATCCACCCCGGCGCGAACTCAAAGGTGGAAGCAGTGAAACTCTTTATTTTGAGTTTCCATCACTTCCGGCTTCGTTTGAATCGCCGCCGGTGATTCTGTTTAATTTTGGCGTGGTATCCTATGCGCCTCATCCCGGTCCGGTGAAAATTCATTGCACGCTGGTCTCGCGTGCCAACCCCATGACCACCGAGGAAAAATCTCTTACGCTGGACCAGAATGGGACCGCGGAGTGGTTTGTGAAACATACCTCCGGCTTTTTCAGCTATCGAAACCCGGGCACCGGCGCGCTGTACAATCCGGGGCCGGTGGTCATACGGGTAACCTGTACAAACCCGATGGTCTATCTGCGATTTTTTAACGGCGTGCATAAGACCGGGGGCATTCCGCACGCAAGCTGTTATGTCGCGGGTCTTGATCCAGACCGTACCGCCAACCACGCAGGGTATGTATTCCCTAAATCCAATCCGATTATCACCGGATTTAAGAGCAACGGAAAGCAGGAAATTGTCGGCCCCAGCTACCGGCACCCGGGCATTCCGCCGGAAGTAGCCTCGTTTGAATTCAAACACCTCAATCCGCTTACGATTCCCACGACCAAAAACGGAATGTTTACGGTCAACCTGATGATCGGCGTGGACAAACAGGAAAATGAACAGCTTCCCGCCCTTGCGGCGCTTCAGGCCTATACCACCACGGCTCCGCGGGACCGGACAACTCTGCAAAACATCCGGATCGATGAAAAGCATGTCACGCCGATACAGCTTCCGCGAAGTCTGCTGAGCCAGGGGGGGAGCCTGGTTATCACGCTGGTCAGCGAAGTTCCCGGTCACTGGCTGAAACTGACACCCGATTCCGTAGCCATTGTCCGGCCCGCATCGCCGTTTATTATCAATCTGGCGAAAAGCGAACTGGTGATTTTCTGCGAAGTGGCATTGCTGATAGCGATTGGTGTGGTGGCCGGCACGCGTCTGGGCTGGCCGGTGGCGCTGCTTACAACCATGGTCTGCTATATGCTGGGCAACTTGTTCTCCTTTATCGCGCAATTGCATGCGGCCAACGGATTTGAACTGCTGAATTATGTTGAAAACAACAAACTTAAGGGGGTCTGGTATTACCAGATCGGATCAATCATATCCGCCGGCATGACCAAAGTGCTTTATATTCTGGTGCATCTGTTGCCCGACTTCACCCGCTTTAACGCGCTGCACTTTATCGTGCGGTCCCTGAACATGCCGTGGCAAATTCTGGCAATCAATATTTTCTGGACCCTGGTCTGCGCCCTTCCCACGCTGGCACTGGGGTATCTGCTGCTGCGAAAACAGGAGCTGGCTTGACATGACCACACCCGCACCGATTCCAACATCACCCAAGCCGGCATCCGTGCCGCGGTTGAACCTTGTAGCCTCCATGCGCAGCCGCGCGCGGCGTGACCAGCTTGTCTGCCTGATCATCGCGATTCTGCTGTTCATCGGAATCTTTGCGATTCAGCCCTCACTTCATGCGCGCCGCGCCGCGCTGGTGCAGCGGACCGCCAACGCCAAAAACGTTGGTCATCTGCTGTTGACGTTTCCGCGGCTTGCGCTGGGCGGATTCCGCGGCGTCCTGGCGATGGTGCTCTGGGAGGACGCCGAAAGTGACAAGAACAATCATAAATGGCGGCCACTGGAAACGGATTATCAGGCTATTGCCACCATTGAGCCATATTTTGGATCCGTGTACATATTCAACGCTTGGAATATGTCTTACAACCTTTCGGCCCAGTTTCATTCCATGAACACCAAATACAAATGGGTGCTCGACGGACTGGTGTCACTTTACCATGGTGAAAAATTTGTGCCCAACAACGCCAATGTCATCATGAATGAAGCCAATGATTATTTTCTGAAACTTGGCACGAGCTTTGAACGCAAATATTACTCCCCCCGCTGGCGCTACGACATTGCCCATCTGTACCGGTACGATCCGAAAAAGATTTCCTCCAGCTCAAGCTCACTTGGCGAAGTCTATTATCTGGTGACACGCCCGGAATTTCATTGCAAACTGCTTAAGCCCCTTAACGGCCATGGCCCAGTCGGGCATGGTGTGAAAATTCATGGAATGACCTATCGCTACGGCCTTAGCCCGTTTTATTTCGCCTGGTGCGAATACAACCGAGCCTTGCATCAGCCCAAGCTTCCCACGGACATGGGCATTGAAGTTCTGCATTCCTGGAAGCCGATGTGTCTGCGGCTCTGGTGCCGGGATGACTGCTTTTATGCCCAGCGCCTGACCAACCGTATTTTCAATGCGGACACCGAAAAGAAAATGCTGGTACATTTTCCGGCACGGGTGGAAAACATTCACGACTGCTACCGCAACATCAAAATCAACGCGCCGCGAAGCATTCATGAATTTCAGGTATTTCTGCAAAAATATCCCGATCAGCGGGCCGTGCATCGGTCGCATATTTATGAAGTGCGCTTTTATCAGGCCCTGGCCGCTGCCGAAGGAACATTGTTCCAGGGACTGGTTCAATGGCAATTGAACCATCGGCAGTTCCGCCTGGGAGACGCCGCGGACCAGAAACTTGCCGCGGCCGTTCCGCTTTACGAAAAGGCCATGGCCGCGTATGAAAGCTATCTGAACGTCGCCTTTCCACCGGCCCGCAACGGCCAGATGAACCCCGGCCTGAAAGGACAGCGTAAATACCTGCGCGCCATGCGGGCAAGAATTGACGGCATAAACTCCTTCCGCCTGACAGCCGCCCACCATAAGCCCGATATGAGCTTCCTGCAGCCGGTAACGCTTAGCTACAGCGATTAAGCATGATGCGCCGATCCATCGTTGACCCGCATTTTTGCGACACTGCGTCAGTCAATGGGGTGTTCGACATAATTCCCGCCGGACTTTGTCCTGCCCCACCGGTGTTGCAGGTCGCCTTGGGTACAGTTTAAAGCATGCGGGCAAAACGCCCTGGCCCCGGCCCGTCGGCAATCAAAAGCATGGTAAAATAGCGGCACTTGTACAGGCGATCGTCAGGAGTAACGCCATGCCGTTGAACGCCGACATAGAGCAGAACATTCATCGTCTGGGTGATGTGATTTTGCGTGAAGCCCGTCACCGTCGCCGTGCGTCACAACAACATCGCGAAGCGTTTCTAAACCGCCTGCTGAGCGACTCTGCGCTCAAAACGCAGGTGTTACGCCTGGTGGATGTGCTGCCGTCATTGACACATGACCGGCAACTGGCCGAACATCTGGATATATATTTAGGATCGCAGGAATTGCCAATCCCATGGCCCCGCCTGGCGAAATGGGGACTCCATAAAGCTCGAAAGGGCGCCGCCGCCCATCTGATCGCCGCCGCGGCCCGCCGGTTAAGCCGCAAAATGGCGATGTCCTTTATCGCCGGGGAAACTGTGGATCAGGTGGAACCTGTGCTGCGGCGAATCTGGCGGAATGGAATGGATTTTTCTCTGGATATTCTTGGTGAAGCCAGCACGGGGGAATCCACCGCCACCGCTTATCAGGATTCTTACCTGAAATTAATTCCAGAATTAAATCGTCGAATTCGAACCTGGGCCGTCCGCAACGCGCCTGGCGGGAATCAAAAAGAACCACGGGTGCATGTGTCGGTCAAGCTGTCGGCATTGTATTCGCAGATACGACCGGCAGATCCGGACGGCAGCGTAAAAGTCATTAAAGATCGCCTGCGGCGCATTGTTTCCGCCGCGGCTCTTGCCGAGGCGTCGGTCACTGTGGATATGGAACAATATGATTACCGCACGATTACACTGCGGGTATTTCAGGAACTGCTGGAGGAAAAAGAATTCCGTGAATTCCGCGGGGCCGGAATCGCGGTGCAGGCGTATCAGATTGATGCAATGCAGATCGTTACAAATCTGATTTCCTGGGCCAAGGTCCGCGGCACGCCGGTTACCATCCGCCTGGTGCGCGGCGCATATTGGGATTATGAACGTGCCGTGGCAATGCAGCATTCCTGGCCGGTGCCGGTTTGGGAAACCAAGGCCCAGACCGACGCATGTTACGAGCAATGCCTGGAACAATTGCTGAATAATCATCCGTTTGTCCGCACTGCGATTGCCACGCACAATTTGCGAAGCATCTGCGCCGGGGCGGCAATAGCGCGGGCGAAGGGGCTGGCCGTGGAGGATTTTGAATTTCAGATGCTGTATGGCATGGCGGATGATCTGGCCGCTTCACTGGTAGACCGTCACTTTACCGTGCGGCTATACGCCCCGATGGGGCCGCTGCTTCCGGGGATGGCCTATCTGGTGCGCCGCCTGATGGAAAATTCATCCAATGAATCGTTCCTGAAGCGAGCTTATACGGATTTGCCCGCGGACCAGATTCTTTTCCCGCCTGATTTGCGGCCCGCCAATTCTTCACCACCCCCTCCGAAAGGCGATGACGGCTTCACTCACCTGCCGCCGCTGCGGCCGGCAATAACCTCGCAATATTCAGCATTTGCCGAAGCATTGGATCAGGTGCGGGCAGCCGAACCGGTTGGTGTTTATCCCGTGATCAATCATAAGGAAATGATCCGTCCGGCAACGGGCGAATCGGTGAATCCGAGCCGGCCGGACCGGATTGTAGGAAGAATTTCCAACGCTCAGGTTCAGGATGTGCACTCGGCTGTGGCTGCCTCCGTGGAAGCCGGTGCCCGCTGGCGCTGTACACCGCCGCGGGAACGGGCCGCCCTGTTGGACAAAGCCGCCGGGGTGCTGGCGCGGCGACGCCACGAGCTTGCGGCCTGGGAAATTGTGGAAGCCGGCAAGCCGTGGATGGAAGCGGATGCGGATGTGTGCGAAGCGGTGGACCATATCCGCTATGCGGCTTTTGGCGCGATGCGGTTTCTGGCCAGCCGCAACATGGACGTGAGTGGTGAATCGAATACATACACATATCATGGAATTGGCCCAGCGGCCATTATTGCGCCATGGAATTTTCCCCTGGCCATTCCCGCCGGAATGGCGGCGGCGGCATTGGCGGCGGGCAATCCCGTGCTGATCAAGCCCGCTCCGCAAACGCCTGTAACCGCATGGTGGCTTTGGCAGGCGCTGCTTGAGGCTGGCTTTCCGGCCGGCACAATCGGTTTTCTGCCGGGTGGCGACGACATTGGCCGGGCGCTGGTCGAACATCCCGATGTGGCCCTGATTGCGTTTACCGGATCTGAGGCGACCGGGCGGCGGATTATATCCGCGGCCGCCGCGCCCGACAGGTGCCATTTCAAACGCGTGATAGCCGAAATGGGCGGAAAAAATGCGATTATTGTGGATGATGACGCCAATCTGGATGACGCAATTCCGGATATCATCGCCTCGGCTTTTTCATACGCAGGCCAAAAATGCAGTGCCTGCTCTCGACTGATTGTGCTGGAGAATGTGTACGACTCGCTGATGGGAAAACTTATGGATGCCGCCGCCAGCCTGCGCATTGGAGATGCCGCGGATTCATCCACCTTCGTCGGCCCGGTCATAGATCAACCGGCACGGGATCGCATTGCACTGGCGGTGGAACAGGCAAAGTCGGAAGCACACCTGGTTTTTCAGGCCACGGTTCCGCGGAACCTTGACGGCTTTTATATTCCACCGACTATTTTCGCCGATGTAAATCCGGACAGCATGCTGGCGCAGGAGGAGATATTCGGCCCTGTTCTAGCGGTCTTTCGCGTAAAAAATATTGATCAGGCGGTCACTCTGGCCAACAACAGCCGCTACGGCCTGACCGGTGGCATCATGAGCCGCAACCCTCGGACAATTGACTTTGTGCGCCACACAATGGCGGTTGGCAATCTTTACATCAATCGCCGCATCACGGGCGCAGTGGTCAACCGCCAACCGTTCGGCGGTGCAAAATTAAGCGGTCTGGGCAGCAAAGCCGGCGGACCCGACTACCTTCTGCAATTCGCACAGGCGAAGGTCGTTACGGAAAACACAATTCGCCGCGGCTTTGTGCCGCCCCAGCCGTAACCGCGCGGTGCATCGTCCCAAACCGGTGTACAGGGTAACCGCCGGATTGAAGCCCAGATGGCTGCTGGAGAAGTGATTGACTGGCAGACCGCCGCAGGCATGAGGCGTGAATCGGTTTCCGACACCATGCGCCATCTGGGAAGCCAGATTCACCGACCCGTCTAAAAATTCATTCTGAC
>DAIDJN010000007.1:0-9806 GCA_027451365.1 Phycisphaerales bacterium
GCATCCTGTCTGCTGATCACGCCCGCCATGGCTGACTCCTTGAAAATCAAAATGCCCGAACTGCCGGGCCGCAGGTCGCCCATCCATGTGCAACCATTCATATTCTACCAAATACCCACGGCATTTCGTGTCACGCACCCCGATTTTCTGGGCTATACACTCGGATATTTGACAATCAGGACACTTAGTATACAATTAAACTAATGAGCGATGCCGATTCCATACCAGCCTCCCGAACACACCTGAAAGTGGTTTACCCACCGGGCGAATTGACGAAGCAAAATTGGCTCCAGATTGCCCGCGTCTATTGGCGAATGGCTCGCCTTATTGGGAGTGCCCTTCGAACCCGGAATGTCACATTGGCACAGTTTGAAATTATGGCCATCCTGAATGCCACCCAGGGCATTTCGCAGCAGGAACTTGCCGGCCATCTGCTGGTCACAAAAGGGAACGTCTGCACCGTCATCAGCAGAATGCAAGAATCAGGACTCATCAACCGCATTCCCGATCCCGCCGATGGACGGGCCAAGCAACTGTTCTTAACTCAGACAGGTCGCAATCTCTTCGGCCGTGTCGCACCCTTGGTTCACGGCGCGGTTGAAGAAATATTCGCCAATCTCAACTTGGGCCAACAACAGGACCTTCAACAACTGCTTGACCAACTCGAATGTGGTTTAATGCAAAAAGGTCTGCCCGCATCCGCAATTGGTACGGATGCGGATTCATAACTTTACTTTTTAAGGAGCCTTATCATGTCCGTCAAAATTCAGGTTGTTTTCTACAGCATGTATGGCCATATCTACACCATGGCCGAGGCCATCGCCGCCGGCGCCCGTGAAGTAGCCGGTGCCGAAGTGCAGTTATTCCAGGTCCCGGAACTTATGCCGCCAGAGATTCTGGAAAAAGCCGGTGCCGCCGGCGCACGCAAGGCTTTTGCCCACATTCCCGTCATCAAACCGGATCAACTTGTGGACGCCGACGCCATTATTTTTGGCACGCCTACCCGCTTCGGCAATATGGCCGCCCAAATGCGAAACTTTCTTGACCAGACCGGCCAACTCTGGTTCCACGGCAAACTTATCGGCAAAGTTGGAAGCGTGTTTGCCAGCAGCGCCAGTCAGCACGGCGGCCAGGAAACAACCATTACCAGTTTCCATACCACCCTCCTGCACCACGGCATGATTGTGGTCGGGGTTCCCTATTCTGAGCAGCGGCTCGTAACCATGAGCGAACTTTCCGGGGGAACGCCCTATGGCGCGACCACCATCACCGGCGGCGATGGAAAGCGCATGCCCAGCGAAAATGAACTGGCCATCGCCCGGTTCCAGGGCAAACATGTGGCCCAAATTGCTGCAAAAATCGCGGCAAAATAACGCTGCATAGTGGTAAAGGTTCGCTCCGGCTTCCATTCTTTGCCCCGGAGCGGACGCAACGGCCGCGCGAGCTTCTATTGGCACCGGGCTTTTCCACCACGCCGAAAGATGTGTGTCTTTTGTCAGGCGGAAAGCTTGCGCCACCGTTACATCACGCCCGGGTTGTACGTGACAAACCGCGTATTGGCCCCCAGGAAGGTCAGTTTGACGGTATCGCACGGGCCGTTGCGCTGTTTGGCAATAATCAGAAGTGCTTCATTAAGTTTTTCAGGGTTTTGTTCTTCCCATTCCTTGTCGCCGCGGTGCATGACAGCTTCCCGGTGCAGCAGCATAACGACATCCGCATCCTGTTCAATACTTCCGGATTCGCGCAAGTCGCTGGTGCGCGGCAGGCGGTTTTCGCTTTCCGAGGCTCGATTCAACTGTGAAAGACAAATGACCGGGCAATCCATTTCACGCGCAAGCGCCTTAATCCCGCGGCTGATAGAACTGATCTGCTGTTGGCGGTTTTCTTCGCGTGGGGCTTCCATTAACTGCAGATAGTCAATGACGACCATTTCAATTCCGTGCTGAAGTTTAAGCCTTCGTGCCTTGGTGCGCAGGTCCAGCAGCGTCAGACCCGGAGTATCATCAATGTAAATAAGTCCTTCGGCCAGCGCCCCAACCGCCCCGCCGATGCGCGCATGATCATCGCGGGACAACATGCCGCGCCGCAATGAATGGGAATCCACTCCGCTGCGCGAGCACAACATGCGTTGAGCCAACTGCTGGCGCGACATTTCCAGAGAAAAAACCGCCACCGGCTTTTTCAGGTCCACACCCACATGCTCCACTATATTCATCGCCAGGGCTGTTTTTCCCACACTGGGTCGCGCCGCGACCACGATCATTTCACCTTTTTGCAGGCCGCTGGTCAGGTTATCCAGTTCCACATATCCGCTCGGAACACCGGTGATATGCTCACCACTGTTGCGGTGCAGCATTTCCATTGTCTCGGCCAGCACTTCGCCAAGCGCCACCGGCTTGCCCATTTGCTTTTTCTGGGCAATTTCAAATATCCGCCCCTCGGACCGGTCCAATACGGTGGCAGGATTTTCAGGACTTTCGTAGCAATCCTTCAATGTGCTGGTACAAGCGCTGATCAGCCGCCGCAAAAGCGATTTATCCCGCACCATGCCCGCGTAGGTTTCCGCGTTGCCCGCATTGGGAACGCAATTCAGTATTTTTTCAAGAAGGTCGTAACCGCCCGCCCGGTCGTATTGGCCTTTCTGCATCAGCCAGTTGCTAAGCGTGATACCGTCAATGCCGGTATTGGCCTCAAACATTTCCCGGATTGCACTGAATATAAGCCGGTGCTGCAGCGAGAAAAAAACGTCCGCATCATCCACGATCTGCAATACCGGACCAATGACATCCGGCGCGATCAGCATTGAACCCAGCAACGCCATTTCAACCGCCGGGTCGTGCGGCGGCTGTCGGTCCAGCAGCGAAAGTTCCTGCGATCCGGACGGCATAACGCCCCCAGCCGGACGTGGACGGGCCGTCGTCGCCTCGGAAATCTGCGAATCTTCCATGGTATTCCCTCCGGTCAACAGGTTGGGAATAGCGCGGCAGCCGACAGAGGCATGGCGTCACGATTCCCGAGCCGCCCGCACGTCCGCATACCGCAAACTTACGATGATTTATTCTGCGGCAGTAGGCTCCGGGGCCTCAGAGGCAGTCGCTTGAGTTGCGGCGGCAGCCTCGCCCTCGGCAGCCTTTTCACGCACCACCCATACCTTTACCTGTGCCTTCAAATCAGCTGCAAGCTGAATCGGAACGGTAAAGGTGTCGATGCGCCGCAGTGGCTCATCCAGCCGAACGTCATCCGGAGTAATGGCGTGACCCAGCTTCTGAAGTTCTTCGGAAATATCGCGCCGGGAAACCGAGCCAAACAGATGTCCCTCTTCGTTGGAGGCCCGCACCACGGAAATTTCGACACCCTCCAGTGCGGTGCAAAGCTGTTCCTTTTGCTGACGAAGCAGTTTCTGGTGCGCTTCATATTCCTTGCGAGCGGCTTCAAATCGCTTGATATTCCCATCCGTAGGCTCGACGGCCAGCTTTTTCGGAATCAGGTAATTGCGGGCGTAGCCTTCAGTCACATCCACCACTTCGCCCACCACGCCAATTTTGGAAATTGTTTCTGTCAAAAGAATCTTCATTTTTTACCTCGTAAAGTTTAATTTTCAGTTCAGTTGTTTCGCCCCGGTTCGCCGGGTATCCACGCATTTGCAATGGGTTGAAATCAAAAGGGTATGTCGTCCTCACGAATCGGTGGCGATTCGTCGTCCATTGGAGGAGCCGGCCGCTGGGCGGCCGCCGCGCCACCCGTTGGGGCCGGACGACCATATGCGCGTGGCGCCGGCCGCGGACTCGAAACCTCATCCATTGCAGCGTCGCCATCCACGCTTTGTGCTCCACCGCCGGCGGGTCGGGAATCAATAAACTGGAACCCTTCCAGGATCACACGCATTTTGCTTCGTTTGGCCCCATCCTGCCCTTCCCACTGGTCCAGCTTCAATCGGCCTTCCACAAAAAACGGTCGCCCCTTTTTCAGGTATTTGGCAATCGTTTCCGCCTGCCGTCCATAGGCCACAACATCGACAAAAGTTGTTTCTTCCCGTGGCTGACCATCCTGGCCATTCCAGCGGCGATTGGTCGCCAAGCCGAATTCCACCACCGGCGTCTGACTTGGCAAATAGCTTAACTGAGGATCGCGCGTCAGGTTGCCCATCAAAAAAACTTTATTCAGATTCGCCATGGACCATTACTCCAGTTTTGGCTTTCCGCCCGCATGCAACTGATCCGGCGGTACTAAATTGCACCCGGACGGCAGCGCGACAGATTCCGGATTTATTGCAACTCTTCCGGTTCTTCCAAACCAGCGGATTCCACGACAGCCGCGACTTCACGCTGCGGCCCACGGTCGTTGCGGCGCGGCTGACGGAAGTCATGATCGTCCGGTATCGGCTGCTGGGGTGCCATGGCCTCCATATCCTTAAGGGCCAGATGATCCGCTTTAATCACCAGCACACGCAAAATATTTTCGGAAAGCTGAACATCGCGTTCAATGCCCGCGACTTTTGGTCCTTCACATTTGAAAAAGGCCAAAACATAGACGCCGCGCTTGTTCCCGCGAATCGGATAGCTCAGCCGCCTTTCTTCCCATTTGCGCAAGTGAACCACTTCCGCATTGGCGCGGTTCAAAATATGCTGAACTTCCGCCTTGGCGGCGTCCCAGCTTCCGCTGGCGTAGCCCGCATTAATTAGAAAAAGTGCCTCGTACTGACGGGTATGAACTGCCATACATTCTCCAAAAACGGCCCGCGTGGCGAGTAACGCTACTGGCGCTACCATGGGTTTCACCACGAGGCAAAAAAATTCGTTCCTCTGACCCTTCCGACTCTCGCCCGACCACGGCTTTATTCCGCGGACGCCGCGATATTGAACCGATTCATTGCCGTCGTCAGGCCGAAATCAGCCCAGCATTGTACCGCGTCGGCGGCCTGATTCAAAGCCGGCTCCACCAGATTCCACTGGCCAGCGGTAAACTTGCCCAGAACATACTGATCCAGTGGAACGCGGCCCGGCGCATCAATTCCAATCCGCAGGCGGGCGTAATCACGACCGGTCTTGCCCGCCGCGGCCGCCATCTGTCCCAGAGATCGTTCCACGCTGGCCAGCCCATTGTGGCCGCCACTCGACCCGCCCGGTCTCAGCCGCAGGGCGCCGCAGGGCAAAGCAATGTCATCCACCACGACCAACAGGTCGTCTATGGACATGCCATAGAACCGCATCACGGCCAGCACCGCGCCGCCACTTAAATTCATGTACGTCATGGGCCGCAGCAACACCAGCTTTTGGTCGCCGCTGCCCAGCGTTGTCAGAAGTCCGCCATGGGCAGCCTTCCAATGAACTTGCGATCCGGCACCGGCCAACCGCTCCAGCGCCATGAATCCGGCATTGTGCCGCGTTCCGGCATATTCATCGCCCGGATTACCCAGCCCTGCTGCGAGTTTCATGCGCAACTGTCCATTTTTGTGTCACCGCCAGTCACCCGGCGCACAGCGACCAGGCGCGTCCATCAGGCGGCCCGTCGAAAACCGCCGGCCGCCAACTGGCCCGCAAATGACCAATTATTTTTTCGCCGGGGCCTTTTTGTCCGCCGCCGGTGCCGCCCCCGCAGCCCCCGCCGCCGGGGCTTCACCTTCCGCAGGCTTCTTACCAATCACTTCCGGACCAGCTGCAACCACAGCCGTCGCATCCACTTCGGGCACAATCTCCTTAACCGCCCGCACCTGACAGATAATCTGTTCCGGCGGATTAAGCATTCGCAGACCTTCCGGCAGCGAAAGTTCGCGGGCATGCAGGATGCCATCAAGCTCCAGATGTTCCACGTTCACGCGAAGAGAATCCGGAATCTGCAGCGGCAGAACCATCACTTCAATTTCCGCGTGCTGCACTTCCAGAATGCCGCCTTCCTTGGCCCCCTTGGGGGTGCCACGGAATTCCAGCGGCACCTTCACCTTTACCTCACGTGTGGGGTCAATCCGCAGAAAATCAACATGTTCAATTTTTGTCTGCAGATAGTTGTACTGCACATCCTGAATTAGAACGTGTTCCAGTTTTCCGGCAATTTCCAGATCCACCAGATGCGCGCCGCTGTGCACGGCTTTTTCCGTTTCCGGCGCGCCTAGCGCCACGGCCACATTCCCGCCGGTCAGACCATAGACCACCGCCGGCAATTTGTTTGCCGCGCGAAGAACCTCTCCGCTTCGTCCGCCCAGACTGCCGCGCTGTTCGGCCTTTAGTACAATTCGTTGTGATTTAACTGCCACCATGGCTGATACTCCTGCTGTAAAAAAAGTCGTTTGTAAGGTCGCCACCGGAAATAACCGATGGTTTCGGCCGGCGGGCACACCCCGCCGGAGTTTATCGCTTGCCTCCGTTACCCCCCTTGTCAAACAGAATGGAAACGGATTGATTCAAGTGAATGCGATGAATCGCCTCTCCCAGAAGGTCAGCTACCGAAAGCACCACAAGCCGGTCACGAATCGGATCCAGTCGGCTGTCCATTGGCACCGTATCCGTGACCACAATTTTACTGATCGGACTTTTGGCCAGTCGCTCCACCGCGTTGCCCGCGAACACGCCGTGCGTCGCGGCAATATGCACAGCCTTGGCACCGTGGTCCATCAGAATGCGGCTCGCCTCGGCCACCGTTCCCCCGGTGGTGATCATGTCATCAAACATCAGCACGGTTTTGTCGTGCACATCGCCCACAATGGCGGTCATGGCCACCTGGGATCCCGATTGCCGTCTTTTGTCAATAAAGGCCAGATCGCCCCCCAGCATTTCCGCGTAATAACTGGCTGCCTTCAGATTGCCCGGATCCGGTGAAACCACCGCTATCCGCCCCATATTTGCCAATTCTGTACGGTACCATTGCATGAACACCGGTGAAGCCAGCAGATGATCCACCGGCAGATCAAAAAATCCCTGCACCTGCGCCGCGTGCAGGTCCATCGCAATCACGCGGTCCACGCCAGCCGCAGTAATAATATTGGAAACCATTTTCGCCGTTATCGGCGTGCGCCCCTCGCTTTTGCGGTCCTGCCGCGCATAACCGAAATACGGAATAACCGCCGTGATGCGCATCGCCGATGCTCGCATCAGGCAATCCACCCAAATCAGCAGTTCCACCAGAGTGTCATTCACCGGCGGACAGGTCGGCTGAATAATAAAACAATCCCGGCCGCGGACATCTTCATCCAGTTTGACAATGATTTCCCCATCCGGAAAAGTTTCCGTGCGGGCCTTGCCCAGCGGCACACCCATGCGCTGACTTATTTTTTCCGCCAGCGCTGGATTCGCCCTTCCGGCGAAAATTTTCAGTTCGTCATCGGGATGCGATGTTCTTATTTTTTCCGCCTGTTTCGCCACGCCGGCACATCCATATAAAAAGTCACGGCCGCACCTGCGGCGAAATACACCGGAACGGCATTTTCACCGCACGGCAAACAACCCTTAAATTTAAATCACCCGCGGACCGGAAAAATTCCCGGTTTCGCCGGCGCGATCAAGCTCCGCAGCGCCGCCCCGGGGCAACGCGGACAGTCCGCGTTTCATCCGAAACGCCCGCCACGGCCAATCACTGTTCCCGCCGGAACGTGGCTGGCCGGTTCGACCCTTGCGCCGGAACCGATCCAGGTAAAAGGCTCGAGCACAGTATCTTGACCGATTTTCGCGCCAAATTCAATCCATGTCGCTTCCGGCCGAACCACCGTTACTCCCGAATCCATTACCGCCTGCACAATCCGCCGCTGCATCAGCCCGTTTACTGTAGCCAATTCCGACCGTGAATTGATGCTTAACACATCTTCCGGCGGTACCGCGTTCACCGCAGCAACCCGCTCACCCCGCTGTCGCAGCAATGACACCGTATCCGTCAGATAATACTCCCCTTTTTGGTTATTCGGCTTAATTTCCGCTAATGATGAAAACATTTTCACTATATCGAATAAATAGTAGGATGGATTAACCTCGCGAATCTGCCGCTGTATATCGGTCGCGTCTCGGTGTTCCACAATTTCCAGGACTTCATCTCCGCTACCGCGAACGATCCGGCCATAGCCGTGCGGGTCCGCCAGTTCACTGGTCGCCAAGGTCAAAGCCGCTTTTTGCTGCCGGTGCTGGTTTAAAAGTGCATCCAGCGTTTTGGCCCGAATCAGTGGTCCATCCCCGGCCAGCACGAATACATCGCCTTCTGTGCCGGCCAGCGCCGCCTCACACACGCGCACCGCATGACCGGTCCCCTTCTGTTCTTCCTGGTGAACCCACAGTATGTCCGCATCAGAATCGAACATTTCCATCACTTCGGCCCGACCATGTCCCACCACCACCGCAATTTTGCCCACGCCAACTTCGCGTACGGCATCCAGCACATATGCCAGCATCGGCCGGCCACAGATTTCATGCAGCACTTTCACACGCTGGGACTTCATTCGCGTGGATTTTCCCGCAGCTAAAATAATGGCCGATACTGTCATATTTCCAGACTCCTTCAATCACTGTCGTTTTGTGCAACAATCAAAATTGCAGCCGCCCCGCCCACAATAATCGCAAAACGCATCCATCGCAAAATCGCCTCTTGGGACGGTCATTATCCAGTCCCGCAATCGCGAACGGATATCGGAATTGACCAGCCATCATTTGCCATTGCAATTGTTACCCGGCTGTCCAGCCGCAATTTATGACTCCACTTGACCGTATTAGGTTTCGAACGCCGTAGCATTTGTACGCCCAATACTATCTGGCCCTTGGTTGGTCACACGAAATCCTTGAATATATCGCCCTTGAACGTGCATCGCGGCCAGGTGGAAGTGAGTTGCAAAGCCGCGCGGGTGATGGGTCGCGGGTTAGGCGTATGCGGCAGCTTGTTAGCTGAGTGGGAAATAAAATCTCCGTGGAACCACTTAGAAACTATCTCAAAAGAGGGTTTTCCGTTACAATCATGGCCGGTATTAAGAAAGGAGCCATGGATGGCCAAGCGTAAAAAAGCGGTGGAACCGCTGCCCACGATCTGGCGAGTGAACGATGAACTCTGGGCAATCATTCAGTTGATCCTTGAAGAATTAGACCCTCCGGCCGAGACTGGTCGGCCACGGACGGGGCAGCGGGAAGCGCTCGATGGCATCATTTATGTGATGCGCACCGGCGGCCAATGGAATCAGTTGCCCCGGAAGTTCGGCGACGACAGTTCAGTGCATCGCACGATGCAGCGATGGATTGCCAAGGGCGTATTCCAGCGCATCTGGGCCATCTTGATTGAGAGTTGCGATGAACTCGGCGGCGTCAACTGGGAATGGCAAAGCGCCGACGGCGCGATGGGTAAGGCGCGTTTTGGGGGGATCTTGTCGGCCCAAACCCCACGGATCGCGGCAAACCAGGCACGAAACGCAGCGTCATTGTCGAGGCCGACGGCGGCCCAATGGGTGTTGTGATCGCCGGGGCCAACGTTCACGACACGAAACTTTTGGCAAAGACGATCGACGCGATCGTGGTCGAGCGGCCGGAGTCCACAGAAAAATCTCCGCAAAACCTGTGTCTGGACAAAGGGTACGATAATCCCACCGGCCGCGCTGCCACGGAGCAAGCGGCCTACACGCCACACATCCGGCGCATCGGTGAAGAGAAGCTTGACACGAAGGGGCGTAAGAGTCGCAAGGCGCGTCGCTGGGTCGTGGAGCGCACGCTGGGCTGGCTGAGCAAATGCCGGGGCATTCTGGTACGGTACGCGAAAAAGTCATCCAACTACCTTGGCATCATTCAATTGGCCTGCGGATTATTGTGGTATCGCCGCCAGCATCGATACACCGTTTTGAGATAGTTTCT
>DAIDJN010000008.1:0-1780 GCA_027451365.1 Phycisphaerales bacterium
GTTGCCCGTGACCGGCAAATCCTCCGGCCTGATAAAAATTGCCCCCGTCAACTTGCGGCTTAGGATAAATTTCCTGACCCGGTCAACCGTAAATATAAACCTCACCATGGGCCAAACCATGAAAAAATCAGACCCGTCCCACTGGCTTTTATCAATAAGTTCCGCCGGTCTGCTCAAACTCGTGTACGGGCGATAATCGCAGGCGGCGCAGCATTCCTTTTCATCTACACGAATGCCTGACTCCGGCCGCGCCATTCCTCCCCATCCCGTGAGCACAAATTCCCACAGCTTTGGTGCTGCCAGACCTGATTTGGCAAATCGGGCGGTTACCGGCTTGACATCAAAGCCGGTGAAACCCTCCTTGCGGAACATCTCAAGAACATGGTCCTGAATCAGGCATTCGGAATACCAGGTCCAGACAAAGTCCTGTGGAACCGGCTTCGGCAGCGTGACATTTAAATCCTTCAGCCGCGGACCGCCCGCGCGTTGATGCCCCGGATTAACCGGACAATAAACAATTTTGTGGTCACCCTCCATCGCATCATGATCCCATTCTGCCCGGCGATGATGGTCATTGGCGGGGTGATCAAGATGATAAAAATCGATAGACATATGACAATCACTCTTAAATTCCAAAATCCTGGCGCATCTTTGGTCAATTGTGCCAACACATCTTCCTTCGTCAACTTGCCCTTGGCCTCCTTGATGAACGCGTCCCAAACACCATTCCAGCTTTCAGCCCGCGGCCCGGCATGAATGCCATCGGGCTTCAGCCGATGAGTTGCCTTGTCAAGATTGATCGTATAATCCTCAATGTTCAGGCCAACTTTCTTGAAAACCGCAGCAAACTGGCGGGGAAGCAGGTGGTGCACCTCATCTTCCTCCGCCTTCCTGGCAGCATAAGCCGCCGCCTTGGCAGCCGCACAGGTATTATGCACCCACACCGCATCCAGCGGCCCGGCGAAACTTCCGGTTGCTGAAGTTGTGCCATCCGCGTTGGGTGTACTGCCAAAACCCTCCACAAAATACGTGTGGTCGTCGGCGACGGTGATATTATATACCAATACGCCTTGTGGTTCAGCAACCGTTGTCGTCCCCACCACCGTTTCGGTCTGGCCGTCAGGGGTACTGAGCGTTTCACCCGCCGTTAAATCATCGGCGGACATCTCCCGTCTCCAAACCCCTGTCTCCCGTCCGGCACCCCGCCGCCCGACAACGCACCTATCCTTCCCAAAGCAACTCAAACTTTAAGCCGGTGGCTTTGTGGAATTTGCAAGCGGCCTTGAACTCGTTGCCGTCGTCGCCGTGGCCTTCGGGGTAGTTGTATTGCCCGGTTTCCTCACGGCAATACACTTCCGAAAGTCGCGTGCGGAAGTCCGCAAAAAAGCGTTGATTCCGACCAGCGATGATAAAATACATATTTGGTCACCGCCAACTGTTCCGCCTGGCCGGCGGGAGTATATACCGATGATTTTACATTCAGCACATTCAGGCATTCCGTGACATTCAATACCACCAGATCGCCGGGCAGATCGCCTGCACCCTTGGCCACTTTCAGCGGCAGCGATTCCCCGGCAAGGTCAAAAAAGTCCGCAAGTGGATGGCTGCGGCGAATAACCAGGTTCCGTGACTCACCCAATGCCATGAAATCAGCCGGTTTCTTTTGCGGATCAACCAGACTCACCGCTGGTGCCGGCTTGGGCCAGGTCGCTTTGCGCGGATGACCATCCAGATTCAATGGCTCAGTCCTGGCCAACTTTTCATCCAACCAAGCAAGACT
>DAIDJN010000009.1:0-27523 GCA_027451365.1 Phycisphaerales bacterium
ACCGTCGGAGCGGTTTCTGGGGCGGCTACCCACAGCTATTATTACGTCAAATCTCTGCCATCGGCGTATTGGCAAACAGCCTCTGATGGCGAACAGATTAGCTCGGCCACCGGCTACGTAGACAGCCTGACGAACGCGGTAAGCCCTGTTGGTGGGACGGATTTTGGCCCCCAGTATGGCCAAGTTGCAGCTTACAACACTGGCAGTGGGCCGGGGCCGGATTTCGTGGGGCTCGGTCATGCCCAAGGGCAGATCTTTGACATCTCCACAGCGCTTGGGCGTGAATCGCATTGGCTGCGGCCCTACGGTACGGGGATGCAGATCATCACTTATTCGCGCCCGCCGGGGTTTACGGTATTTCCGCCTTTGCCGGGGGGGCCGCAATGATTGAGTTCAAGGGTAAAACTTTCGGTAGCTTGCGAGATCGGGATTCCGGGCGAACCTTTTCAGGGTTTTCGTTTGTGGATTGTCATTTCCAGAGCTGCCTGATTTATTGCGAGTTCGCGGAACTCGAACGCAGAACGCGGGTTACGAATATCGAGGCGCGTAGCTGTTCGCACGCCGGGTGCGGGCTGAAGGGCGGAATCGTCGAGGATGTGTTGGTGGAGAATTTCAAGACGGCCAAGATGTTCGACACACGGGGAACGGTATTCAAGCATGTGACATTCAAAGGGAAAAACGGTCGGCTGATGTTCAGTGACCTCTTCGACTTGCCGTTCAAAGGCAAGACGACCAGTCTGCAGCGGACATTTGAGAAAGCGAACGCGGAATATTATTCCACGGTGGACTGGGCCTTGGACATTAAAGAGGCGGAATTCGATGACTTCGACTGCCGGGGCGTTCCATCGCGATTGGTGCGGCGGAACCCGGAGACGCAGATGATGTTGACCAAAGAACGCGTGTTGGCGAATAAAGATACGATTGGGGTGGGGGGTGAGCATTGGGAGGGCATGATCAAGCTTTTTCTAGACGATTCGCTCGGCTTTGCCAGCCCAGCTGGTGACGCAATCTACGTCGTCCCGCGAAAACCTCCTCGCGGTTTTGACCGCCAATCCCTAGTCGCCGGCATTGAAGCCCTTCGTCGCGCTGGCGTGGCGGAGCCGGATTGAAACATGGCCATGTTATAGCGGCTTTAGCGGCCCAGCGGATTGTGATTCGGCTGATATTCATGATAATGGAGACAACTGCAGTCCCGGCTCGCCGGGACTGATCAATAGTCAGAATGTAAGGAAGGTCGCATAAACAATGGTGGCGGCGGCTGAAAAAATTGTTTCAGAATGCAGGAGGCAGGAGACACAAGTCAGGAGCACGCACGCAATTGGCCGGCGGATTTGTTCCGGCATTAACAAGTCTCTGCGAACCTCTGTTTCTTCAGCGGTTCCAAATCATTTTGAGTTCATTTTTCATCGGTCCTTGCGCATTGGGCGAAGCGCCGGTCGCTTCGTCGGCAATCATCCAACGTATGCGACGGACCCGACGGGGTTGTTTGAAGGGGGTAATGCTTTGGGCACTTCGGGCATACCGACGGTTACCACCTATGGTAGCGGGACGCTTGATGCGTTAGCCGGGGGAGCGTCGTATGGCGGCGGCAATCAGATTTACATCCCTAAAGTCAATCCTGCTTGGGTGGTGCGGCCATGACAACGATCGAGATGATGGATTTGGTGCGTCGCTGGTTCGGGCATGCTGAACAAGCGGATGGGCCGTTGCTGCCCGATGGCTGGTTCGGTGGGCGCTGTCGGGAGAACACATTCTGGTTGAAGGATGTCCGTGTATCGGACGAAGCGTTAGATATTCATTTTGATTCGAACACTGTCCTTCACTTCGATCGTCCTGGTCGGGTTTTCGTCGAAAACTCGGAATTGGTATTTGACGGCTTCCAGCAAGCAACGCTACGTTGGAGACATTACGGTGGCGGTCCAGATGCTCCTTACCACGAAAAGCGTTACACTGCGGGTCAGGTGCGTCTGGTACCGCCAGTGGGGACAACAGTATTGCTTTGAGCAGACGGGCTGAAATCCCACCAAGGCCGGAGCGCAAGATAAAAGAGTTGGAACCCAGATTTTTGTATCTCCCGTTTTGCCAGCACTTACGAGGAACCCAAGGACTTTTTGTGGGTTCTTCTGGGTTCCGGGTTGGTTCCGCTGCATTGCCGCGGGGGCGACTAAACCCCCGTCTTGCGGTGCGATATGTCGTAGGGAAATCAACGTGGAACCATTGCGATACGTGGTGACGACCCATCAACGAAATATTTCCCCATGTCGGTACCATCGGTTAAACTTTTGTGCATGTCAGCGGCTGAAGAAAAAATAACACTTTCCCGGATCAGGGCGGGCCTCGCCTGGCTGACGCCGCTGCTGTTTCTTTTAGCGGCTTTGGTCGCTCCAGCCGCTCCTGCCGCGTCGGCGAAAACGCCCGGCGTCCCGCCAAACCGTGCCTGGGGAAATTCCGCAGGAATGCTCCAATCACGTCCGATTCAGACGCCGCAAAGCCTTGAATTGCAACGGGAAAACTCCATTGGCCGGTACGATTCGGCGGTGGGTGATACTCTTGCCGCAGAGAGTGGCGTCCTTGAGAACGCCAACTACGCACAGAAGACGTTTAGCCACGCGTTTAGCACCGAAGGAACGTTTGCGGGTCGTACAGTCGAAGATGTGGCCGGCGCACTCAGATCGGGAGTAATGAAACCTGCCGCCATCCCGATTCAATACATTGAACGTGATGGCCAGGTCCTAATTTTGAACACCCGATCTGCGCAAGCGTTGGAACAAGCGGGAATTCCGCGGGCGCGGTGGAACGCAGTCAATGTGACGGGCAATGCGGATGCAGAAGGAAGATTGACCAGGCAGCTCCTGAATAACAATCTGACGAGTCAAGGTGCTTCGACCGTCAGACCAAGCGGAAGGAGATAACCGTGAATTCTCAAGAGGCGCTCTATAAAGTTCCGGTGCCATCAACAAGCTTTGAGGGTGATGCGCATTTGTGCGCGAACGTCATCCGTTTCCAATATTACCGGGATGGTGTGCTTTACCGGAGTGGCATTCGATTCGCCGCGATGCCAGCCACAAGGACACGTGCTGAAAGGTGCTGTAGAGTATGGCACTTGGAGGCTTACGATACATTGGTCGAAGTTGAAGGCTCCTCGTGGGTTGAGGAAGTCCGTGCGGACATGCAGGAAAGGTGGAGGGGCAAATGGCAAATGCACCACTACATGATTTACTTGGACAGCGCCGGGTGTTTTGAGGTGATTGCTGATTCGTGGGAGGCGATTCCCGAGGAGCCGGGCGCATGGGAATAGACGCGGTGCAGTTGAGTAAGGCCGTCTCCCATGCGCTTCGGCATGAGCCGTGGCTTTATGAGCTTGAGCTTGATGAAGAAGGATGGACCAGTGTCGGCTCGCTGCTGATGGCGTTGCGGCAGGAGTCGCCAGCGTGGGGCAACCTATCGGAAGCTGATTTGGCCGAGATGATTCGGTCGTCGTCCAAGCAGCGGCACGAGCTAGCATCGGGCCGTATTCGCGCCCTATACGGCCATTCAATCCCGGGTAAACTCAGTAAGACGCCCGCCGCGCCTCCAGCTTGCCTGTTCCACGGAACCTCACCCGCCTCTGTAGCCGCGATCCGGAACGATGGCCTCTTGCCTATGGCGCGGCAGTATGTCCATCTATCCATTGACCGGGAAACTGCGATGGCCGTCGGTAGACGAAAAGCCCCTGAGCCGATCATCCTCATTGTCAGGGCACAAGATGCTCATAATGCAGGGGTCAGGTTCTACCAAGGCAACGAAAAAGTGTGGCTCGCAGATCGTGTTACGTCGGAGTTCATTGAATAGCATCTGGCCGCTGTCATCCACTGTCGTCCAATTAACACAATCATTGATCGCCATCGGCCCTAAGATTACAAAACCAATGATTTTATTGACTTGAGACAGTTAAAGATGCGTAGCCAAGGGCGCAGCCGGAACATGTGAAAACCTTGGGGCTGTAGAATCAGGGGGCGATATACTCAGACGCCCCCCAGTTGTCTTCCCAGTATCCGGGGATCAGGCGGCCTGCTGGGGTTGGTAATGGAGTACCAGAAGTTGGTGTTCCGGAATGGCGAGTTGGGCGTAGGTGCGGCCCTGGTCATCGGAGAATTCAACTTCAAATACACCGGGTGCCAGGGACTCTACGATGGTGCCAACTTGGCCGCGCACCAGCCCCTTGTCGGGCAGATCGCTGGTGATGGCAACAATATCAAGCGTGTGAATTTTGTGTCTCATAACGGTCTCCTGCGGCGCGGTAAGCCACCACCTACAACACATAACAACTGGTTAATCGTAGCACATTCTGGCCCGCCAATACAATCCATGCGGAACGGATCATTGCAGTGCCGGCCGCGGTGGTCATCGGAAAATCCAGCACATAGCGTTGACCAAATTCGTCGGCATCCACAGGACGCAAATCATCTTGCCGGGAAAGGGCGGCATTCAGTATTGCCTGCCGCAATTGCCGGGCATCACTGACCGTGATATCCAGCCGGGAGCGAAACACTCGGGCCTTGTGGCGTCCGCGCGGATGGGTGTCACTGAGGCAATAATCACGCAGTTTAGTAATGTCCACCACGATGCTGTCGAATCTTCGCGCCAATCGCATCTCTTTTTCTATTAGCCGCTTACCCGGTCGATGCCCAACGTTTGGCTTCTTGTTTGAGGATCAGGCATTCCAGCACAGTTTTGGCAACACGTTTACCGGATCGCCGGCGTCGCGGCAATCCTCCACATAAAGTTCCACGGCTTCGCGGATATTGCGCAGAATCTGGGCGCGATTGTCGCCCTGACTGACACAGCCCGGCAATGCCGGCACACTGGCGACAAAACCGCCGTCAGGTTCCTGTTCCAAAATCACTGTGTAACGCATGGTGGTTCTCCTTACGGGGAACTATTATAGCATATTCCACAGGACGGCGAAAAAATAGTGTTGGGCGGACATGGCGCCTTTGGTTGGCCCGACCAGAATGTCACCACCGGGCGATTCAAAACCAGCCACCAAAGGGCGCAAATCAAGGTTTCAATACCAGCCGCTGGAATTCAATCTGCTAATGTCTGATCACCGCTGCTGTCAAGGCCTGTTTTGGAGCCTGTTGGAGCTATTGTTTCGGGGCCGTATTCTTGACAGGAATAAATAGGATCGCGATCATGCCGAATATGGTAGAAAATTACGTGGCTGACCTGGGCATCCATGCACTTATGCCCAAGCTCACGCAACGCGTACGCTGCGATCCGGAGCATGTTCGCATCAATAAGAAAACGCATCGGGCCTCGTCGTAAAATGTGTCAACCGGGCAACGGGTGAAACTGTTCTTGTTCAACAAGCTTGCCGATGCTGCGATATCACCGATCCCAGTCTTCATGGAGCGATGACTCTTTGTCATTGCGGCCAGTCGCATGGTAAAATGTCCACCGATGAAGGGCATTGAAGAAAAAGTCCGCTCCATCATGACGTCTGGCGGGACCAGGCACAGAGCCTCCGCGCTGATCCTTTGTCTTTTAGCCGCTTTAATCGCCCTGGCTTCTGGCCTGGCTGGTCCGTCCAGCGCGTCGGCAAAAACGCCCGGCGTCCCGCAAAACCGCGTCTGGGGAAATTGCGGCAGTGCCACCCGGCAAAAACTCCGCAACACAGTTCGCCCGGCCCAACAGGAACACCTGACGTTAATTGGCCAAATACAGTGGCGGGCGACCACCAGAACCCATATAACCTCCGGCTCCGCCGGTGGTGCGACGGCAATACCCGCGCGTCGCATCGAAATTCCAAGCAGGTTCCAGCAGTTGGCCGCCCGCTCCATCCACCCTACCGTCAGCCATTTTGGCCGCGACCCACCGGTACAACTCACGTTAAACCCACGATACGACCGGAGCACCCGGTACGGCGTCGCCGTCAGTGTTTTCATTGCCGCAGAGAATCCACTGACGGGCACAGCGCTGGCTCGACAGCTGGGTAAGGAAGGGGAAAACGCCGTAGGCATCACCGCTCCGAAGGTGGGGATTAAGATGCCGTCGGGCATCAGGCGGTTCCCGGACAACGTCAATGCCACAACGCTAACTGAGGTGAAGAATGTAAGCTCGTTGAGCTACACGCAACAGTTGCGGGATTACGTTTCTTGGGCGCAAGCAAACGGCCGCACGGTCCAACTCTGGGTACGGCCGTCAACCACCTTCTCTGGGCCGCTTCAGCAAGCCATCAATAGCAGGCAGATCATCATTAATTACATTCCGGGGGCAAAGTGATGGCTGAAAAGCGGAAGAAAGTAACAGCTAAAGAGCTAATGGATCGCCTTCACGCCGACCCCGAGTGGGTACGGCAGGAAGCGGAGCGTGAGGCGAGGCGTAAGGCAATCGAGGCCCAGTTAGAGGCATGGGAAAAGCCGTTAGTAACTGAACTTGCAGAGGCTGGAGTCAGGATCCTGCCGACATTGGCCCAGCGATTGGAATCCGGCAATATGAACTCGCAGGAGCGGATTGCGCCAACGTCCGCCTGGGATTTGGCGAACTCGAAAGAAAACTATCCGGCTGCGATTCCTGTGCTGCTGAAGCATCTTCGTCGGCCGTACCACCCGGTAATACGCGATGGAATTGCGAGGGCGTTGACGGTACCTGAGGCCCGCGGCGCAGCTGCTCGTGAGATATTGGAGACGCTCAAACGGGAGGAGAAAAAGGAACAGACGGACAATTTGCCCCGCGGCGACGTGCGGTGGGCCTTGGCCAACGCCCTGGTAGTGGTGGGTGATGCCAGTATGGTGGAGGAGATTAAAGCGTTGATTGCCGATCCGTGTTACGCCGACATACAGGCCCGGTTGAAGGACGCCTTGAAGCATTGCGAGCGCCTGGCTAAACGCAATTTGGGCGGTAAGACAAGGTAAAAGACTTGGCATCCCATCATTTTTCAGAGATGCCATTGGCTGCCGTTCCGGTGGGCGGGATTGCGTGTTGCTGCACAAGTTCCCAGTGATCGGGAATTTCTTTTTAGCCGCGCGTTGAAACCGTTGCCTTGAAATTCCGTTGCCGCGTTGGTTCCGCTCCATCGCCGCGCGGCAACGAAATATTTCCCCATGTCGGCACCATCGGTTAAACTGCTGTGCATGTCAGCGGCTGAAGAAAGAGCGATTCTCTCCGGCAAACCCACGACGCTTGGCGCGTCCGGGCACCGGCGCGGAGCGATGACGCTGATCCTTTTTCTTTTAGCCGCTTTAATCGCCCTGGCTACTGGTCTGGCCGGCCCGACCAGCGCGTCGGCCAAAACGCCGTGCACCCCGCAAAACCGCGTCTGGGAAAATTCCGCAGGAATGCTCCAATCGCATCCGATTCACACGCCGCAAAGCGATCGCCGGGCGGCTATATTCGCTACACAGACGGGTACGGGGGCGATACGCCTCCGATGTCGAGGTGAGCCATGGATAGCACAGAGACCACACCTCGGAAAAAGCTGATTACCGAACTTGCCACGATTGTCGCTGCGCGGGAAATCGACGAGCGGTTTATACAGATGGAATACGTCGAAGAAAAGGATGAAGTACTCGGTGAGTGGGTGGACTACTATACCGCCGATCTTCTCCGGGACAGCCGGTTCGCCAGCGAATTCAGCGATTCAGAGGTCGGTGCAATCGCGCAGCTAGCGCGCTTTATTGACGGAAATTTTGGCAAGGCGGCGGCCTGGTCCGAAGCAAGGACAAGGGCCGCGACATTACTTGAAACGCTGCGGAGCAACTGATGTGGCCCGACCTTGCCGCAGACAACGACGCGGTAACCCAGTTGATTGGCGACTTACGCTCAGCGGGTCTCCATGATGCCCACCATGTAATCCAGGATGCCGCGGGCTTCCGTTCGGTTCAAGGCGGACGAGACTCTGCCGGTTCATTACGTCTGCACTTAAATTAAAGAAACAGCAGGAAAAGTGGACGCAAGATTTCTAAAATTTTTAAATTCGCTAAAATGACTAAAATTGTCGCCAGTTTTCAACAAATGTATCCGGCACCACCGCCAGTCGGTCTTTCCTGCGGCAACCAGCCCCTATGTTGCGCGTATTATTCTGTGGTAGAATTCGGATGTTGGAATTGCGGTCTCTTGGTGGCCGCAATCGATCCGGAGCCGCGAAAGGAGCTTCCTTATGAGTTTGTTTGGTAAATCTGGTTGCATATTAGGCTGTGCAGGCCTGCTGCTGGCACTTACCGGCTGTGCGCAGCCGATTGCCAATGTCGCAATTCCTTCGCCGTCGGACCGGGCCGCCTATCCGCCACAACCGTATCAGAAGCCAATGCCGGGCGAATCAGCCGGGCCGGCTTATCCGGTGGCATCCGGTCCAACACCGGTGCAGTCCGCGTTTGTGGCGGCGTGGCAGGCACAGCGAGAGCCGCGGCTGATGGTCATGGTACAGCCGCCCCAGCATGGCCAGACCTATACCAACATTCATGCCACGCCAGATGATTTTGACGCCATCGGCATTGACAGCATCGGTTTCCTTGCCGTCAACGGACAGGTGGACATCCAAAGCTCCGCTATGGCCAAAAAGGTGCTGAATCGCGAAAGTTTCCTGCGGCTGCAAAATGGAGACTCAGCCGTCCTTCCGTTGCTGAAGCATCAATTGAATACCGATGTCGTGGTAGAAATTAAGGCCGAACCGACGGCCCAGGCCGCCGCCGGGCCGGCGGTGCGGCTGCTGGCCGAGGCGGTTAGCACGACCGATGCCCGCATTCTGGCCACCTCATCGGTGGATATGCCACTGCCCATGACTCACAGCATGATCAAACAATGCACCGCCTATATTTCCAACCGTATCATGCAACAGTTGACCGGTGTCTGGCTGAATGGTTTTAACCCGATCACCGTGCGGATATTTCATGCCGCCGGCGTGGATGACGTGCTTAAAATCAAGCATTTTATTCAGAAGGTCCCCGGCGTGTCACTGGTGGTGGACCGCGGCATGACCGGGTCTGACAGCACGGCTTACGGTGAACTTGCCGTACGGTATAACGGCGCCCCGGATGATTTTTACAGCGCCCTGAAACAGGAACTCGGCGTATCCACGGGTCTAAAGGCGACGGATATTCAGAACAACACGGTGGATATGGAAATAACCGGTCCTATGATACTTCACACCACCACCATTAAAACCGTCACGAAAATCCGCACTCAGACGAACACAACCGTGAAAACCGTCAACGATAATCCGATTATGCCCGCGCCGAATTAAACCGGCGCATGGCTCGTAAATATTTAAATATCAGGAGGTTTACATCATGGTGAAAATATTCTCCGGTAACCGTACCCCCGGCCTGTTGGTCATCGGGGCGATCGTGACCGCTCTGCTGGCCGGCTGCCAGGGGCCTGTGGTGCCCTATAAAGATTCCATGACGCGGTATCCGCAAATTCATCTGGCCAGTTATCGCCTGGAAAATAAAATTGCCATGCAGGAACCGCTGGTCAGCCGCGTGGGGGATGGCCAACTTGATGTAGTGGTCCCCGTACGGAATTTAACCGGCGGAAATCTGTATCTGGAATATCAATATTATTTCACCAATCAGCAGGGCGGGCAGGCTCAGGAAACCTCCGGTTGGAATACATTGCGCCTGCCGGCCTATGGCATTGAACAGATTCACTTCACCAGCATGACGGCTGGTGCCGCGGATTTTGATTTAAACATCCGGCAATTGCCCTGAAGCAGGGAGGCGTGCGTGCGGATACGCGCATATGAACCCCCGTGCGGGGCTGGCTAATACGCCTCCAATTCAACACAAAACAGCCTTTCCCGCAAGCCGATTGACATATCCTGGCGGACAAGGCGCGTACGGGTTTTATGGCTGATTTTCGTCATCCTTGTTGATTGTGCCCCTCCGGGTTAATCTATTGGTTTTCCGTGCCGGTGCGGGGGATGTTCTTCCGTTGGGCACGACTTCGGGGCCTGTCTTAATCCGGTTGCCCCCATAAAAACCAAATGGCAGGCACCGGGGCGTTTTACGCGCATAACCGGATTCTGGAGAGTCACAATGCGAACCGATGTCAAGGTCGGTCTGGTTGCGGTGTTGGTGGTGGTCCTGCTGGTCATTACTTACTTCGCATTTTCTCACCATTCATCCAAAAACAGTTCCGAAGGGGTGTTGCCCTCTCAGCAGCCCGGATTGATGCCGGCCACGGACAATACCTCCGGCGCCGGCGGGACCGCAGCGTCGGAGGCGGATACCAATCCAGCCTCCGCCAGTACTGCCGGAGGCACCGCATCAGCCGTGATTCCACCGGCCGGAACTCAGCCTGCGGCTGGAACGCAGGCCGCGCCGGGACTGGTGCAAGTGGCACCGGCTACCGGGCCGGCTTTAACCAGTGCCGCCGGCGACGGAACCGGGCCGGCCGGTTCCATGGCCGCCACGACCAATTCCAGCAGCGGCGGCACGCTTGCCGACAATACAACGGCCGACAACAGCTCGGTTAACGGATCATCGAATCCATCGGACAATGGCGCCACGGGTAACGCGGGCGCAAATTCTGGCGTCGCAGTTCCGGATAATTCCAGCGGGGCAGTCAATTCCGGAACAATGCCCCCCGTTAGCGCAGGCGCATCGACCGACAATGATTCCGGCAATGCCGGAACCGGGATATCACTTGGTGGCACCAGCGGCAGGCATCGTCATCATGGCCACACGGGGCATCGCGTAACGCTGTCGTCACGTGAATACCGGGTGCGTAAAGGCGATACATTGGCACGCATTTCTGTACATATGTACGGCAGCGCTCGCATGGTTCGCGCGCTGGAACGAGCCAACCCTGGCCTGGACCCGCGCCGGATGCGGGTCGGACAGATTATTCATCTGCCGCGGGCATCGCATGTTCAATCCGTCGCGCGCTCAGGCGGCAGGCGATATCGCAGGTCCGCAAGCCGCACTGCCGCCGGGTACACCGTGCATGGCCGCACGTATGTGGTGCGTTCCGGTGACAGCTTACGCAGTCTGGCCCGCCGGTTTTATCGCACGAGTGCGTATTGGAAACTGATTTATCGCGCAAATCGGCGGAAAATCGGGGCCAATCCGAACAACATCCGTGTTGGCGAAAAATTGGTTATTCCCGCCCACTGAAAATGAGTTTGGCTGTGCAAACGCGGGCGGCCGAAGGTGCCCGCCGGTCACGTCATCAGTATGCCGCGTCCGTCGGAGCGGCACCCGATGTGATGGCGGTGAGTTAAACGGAAAAAAACATGCTGGATATGAAATTTATCCGCGAATGTCCGGACCAGGTTCGGGCCGGTGCCCGCGCCAAAAATATCCCAATTGATCTGGACGCTCTTCTGGAACTTGATTCGCGTCAGCGCGCCCTGAATCAGGAACTGCAGGAGCTTACCGCGGAACAGAACCGGCTTTCCCGCGAAATCGGCCCATTGATGGGAAAAATAAAGGCGGAAAAAGACCCGGCAAAAAAAGCCGCGCTGGAAGCCAGCGCCGCCGAATTACGCCAGCGCCCACTGGATATTAAACATAAAGCCGCCGGCCTGGATGAACAGATAAAGCAGCTCGAGCCGCTTATTGCCGCAGAGGTTTTGAAAATTCCGCTTCCACCTGACTCGGATGTTCCAGTCGGAAAATCTTCCGAAGATAACGTGGAACTTCGCCGCTGGGGCACCGTGCGCGAGTTTGATTTTACGCCGCAAAGCCATGTGGACCTTGGCCATCGGCTGGGGCTTTTTGATGTAGAGCGCGGTGTGAAACTGGCCGGTTCGCGCAGCTATTTTCTGGTGGGAAACGGAGCGTTGCTGCATCAGGCGGTGTTGCGACTGGCCATGGATTTAATGGTCTTTGAAAAAGGCTTCACGCCGGTCAGCGTGCCAATTATGGTAAGGGAAGCGGCCATGCGGGGCACCGGCTTTTTTCCCGGCGGTCGCGAACAGGCCTACCGCGTAGGTGAAGTTCACGAGATTGGGGAGGACGAACGCTTTCTTACCGGAACCGGAGAAGTTGGCCTGACCGCCTGGCGGATGGATGAAATTCTGCCCGCCGATGAACTCCCCCTGAAACTGGTGACCCAAAGCACCTGTTTCCGCCGCGAAGCCGGCACCTATGGCAAAGACACCACTGGTTTGTACCGCATTCATCAGTTTGACAAAGTTGAACAGGTGATTATTTGCCGGAACGACCGAGCCGAATCCATCCGGTGGCACAATGAAATTCTGGCCAACAGCGAACAGGTGCTTCAACGGTTGAAGCTGCCCTATCGCATCATGCAGTGCTGCACGGGTGATCTTGGCCCGAAAAACGCCTCCATGATGGACATCGAAACCTGGATGCCCTCGCGCAATGCCTATGGGGAAACCCATTCAGCCAGCCGTCTGTACGATTTTCAGGCCCGCCGATGCAATTTGCGCTATCGCGGTGCCGATGGCAAGGTCTATTTCTGCCACACGCTCAACAACACCGTTATTGCCAGCCCCCGCATTCTTATTCCAATATTGGAACTTTACCAGAACAAAGATGGCTCAATAACTGTGCCCGACGCCCTGGTATCATATATGGGCGGTTTGAAAACCATCAGCGCCTGAACGCGATGGCACGGTAATGCGTGTGGGGTACCGATTTTTTCCGCATTTCTGGAACTGACTTCCGCCTTGGCGGGGGGCAGCCGAAATTCGGAATCAGAGACGCTTGGTTTGCGACAGCCGAGCGACTTGTGATGTTCCAGCAGACTCAACCGACAGGTCTCATGCAATCAGCCGATTCACAACTCGCTTCCAATTTTGGGTTTCAACTGCTGCATCAGGATACCTCATGCAGTGCCCGACTTGGCCGAGTCAATACGCCGCACGGTTCGTTTGAAACCCCAGCTTTCATGGCGGTGGGCACGCGCGGGTCGGTCAAGGGGCTGACGCCCGACATGCTTCGTGCTGCGGGCTGCGAGATTATTCTGGGCAATACCTATCATCTGCTGCTGCGGCCGGGGTCTTCCATCGTGCGCGATCTGGGCGGATTACAGGCCTTCAGCGGCTGGAACGGACCAATGTTGACCGATTCCGGCGGTTTTCAGGTGTTTTCTCTTTCAGACTTGACGGAATTTACACCGGATGGCGTCAATTTCCGCTCGCACATTGATGGTCAGATGATTCATCTGGGGCCTGTGGAATCCATGCGGGTGCAATATGAACTCGGGGCGGATATCGCCATGGCATTTGACGATTGCCCCCCGGCGGACTGCCCGCCCGACCGTTTGGCCGCCGCAATGGACCGAACCATTCGCTGGGCGGAAATATGCCGTCAGGAACATGACCGACTCGATACCGCGAACCGTCAGGCATTATTCGGAATAGTCCAGGGTGGAACCGATGCGGCTGAGCGCCGCCGGTGTGCTGAAGAACTGTTGCGGCTGGACTTTGACGGTTACGCGCTTGGTGGCCTGGCCGTGGGAGAGGGCCACCAACGTATGGTGCAGGTCATTGACGCATCGGCACCGTTGTTGCCGGTGCACAAACCGCGCTACCTGATGGGTGTGGGTTATCCGGCGGATATTCTGGAAGCCGTTAAACGTGGTGTGGACATGTTTGATTGTGTCTTGCCCACGCGCAATGGCCGCAATGGCGTGGCCTTCACCATGCAGGGTACCATGCGGTTGCGCAATGCCCGATATACCGCGGATCCTGTCGCCCTGGAAGCCAGCTGTGACTGCGTCTGCTGCAAAGGCTTTTCCCGCGGGTATCTGCGGCATTTGTTCACGGTGGGGGAAATGCTGGGGCCGATACTGCTTTCCATCCATAACCTCCGTTTTTTCCAGCGCTGGATGCTTTACATCCGGCAGGCAATCAGGGACAATCGCCTGTCTGGCCTGTGCCCGCCGGAACAGGCCGACGAAATGGACACCGCGGCCGATGGAGAGTGAAATTTCGGCAAGGTGCCCTGCGTTTGTGTGATCCGATGAAAAGCGGGCTATTCATGGATCAATTCCGCCCGATGGCGCGCAGGCCGGGCTGGCGACCGTTCAGGGCGCAAAAGCCGAACTGGTGGAATTCCCGCAGGCCCGGTTGGCGACATTAAGTTGCGGCGTAAGCCGGTTTTTTAAAGGTAAAGCCGCGTCGTGGCGGTCTTTATCCAGGTTGTGGTTGTTTGTAAATGTATCGGGAAAATCTGTCGGTTCTGGTTCATTCGCTTGTGTCAGGCGATATTCCCCCTTCAGAAAAACCCCAGCGGAGTTGCGTTATGCGTCAAAAATCGTTCTACCTGACAACTGGCCGTTTTGCGGCGGTTGGATTATTAAGCCTCGCGGTTCACACCGCCGCATTCACCACAGCGGCGACTGCGGCCGGGACCCCGGCGGCAGCGTCAGCCGTGGCCACAACCGGCCCGGTTGCGGGGAATACGCCGATCGCCGGCTCCGGCCCCGTGGCACCCTCACCCACAGCCGCACCGGCGGCAGTTGCCGGCGGTACAGCCCCGACAGCCGCCACCGCGACAGCCACCGCGACAACTCAAGCGGGCACCGCAGCCACCCAAGCGGATACTAATCCGCCACCGCAGGCGCCCAGTGCCTGGTCGTATGTGTTTCTGGTGGTGGCGGGCGTCGCAATTTTTTACATGCTGCTGGGCCGCCCCGCGCGGGAGGAAAAGAAACGCAAAGCCATGATTTCCGCATTAAAACGCGGTGATCGAGTGGTGACAACCAGCGGCCTTCTGGCTTCCGTGGTGGAGGTAAAAGATAACGAGGTTATTCTAAAAATTGATGAATCCGCCAATGTGAAAAGCCACTATACGCGTTCAAGTATTTTAAGCGTGATAGAAAAGGCCGATGCGTCTGACGAAAAATAAACGTCGCACCGGCACGGCCCGTGGCTGGCCGTGCGGAAAGCAAAACCGCCTTGGCGGAACCCTTTATCGGGCGGACTATGCAATCGGCCTGTGCATTCCGGCTGGCGACGATGTCAGGCAAACCGGTTCGCCAGGCGGCGGCGATTGATTGGATCAGACCGGAATAGCCAAGCTGGCCCCACCGGCGGAACGAAGTGGCCGAACGAACCGGTTGGCGGGGCGTAATGGAAGCGAATATCTTTTGTGATCTTAATTGATCTGACCTGAATTGGAATCCTGGCAGTATGAAATCAAATCTCGTCACACGGTTCATTATCATTTTTGCCGCCATCGGGTTGGCAATATTTTCCATTTCCTGCTACGGACTAAAAGGGGGTATTGATCTTTCGGGCGGCACCGACCTGATTTATCAGTTGAATATTCCGCAGCAGTATCAGGGCGATCCCAACCAGCTCGCGCGGCAGGTTATTTCCGTGTTGCGCCGCCGCGTTGACCCCAGCAATGTGGATAACCTGGTCTGGCGGGTTCTTAGCGGCGAACGAATTGAAATACAGATGCCGCTGGCCAATGCGGCATCCCGCGCTGCTCAGGCAAAGTATCAGGCTATTGTCGATAAATTAATGGCCAATAATATTCAACCTTCGCAGGTTCATGCCGCACTTTCGGCCAGCGGTGCCCAGCGCGTCGCGGAATTGCGGTCGATTGCCGCTGGCAACGCGGCCCGTTTTGCCGTGCTTCGTCAGCTTGCCGCGGAATTTGACACGCTGAATGCCGTCAATGCGAAAGTCGCAAAATATCCGGCCACAGCGGTTCCCACGGCACTGGTCGCACAATCGGTCGAAGCGCGGTCCATGTATGAAACGACACTGGCCACCGTTTTGAAATGGAATATCAACATCCGCCATCTGGCGAATCTGCTTTCGGTTAATGCGACGGGGAATCACCCAAAAGCCAAAAAGGCCCTGGCACAATTTATTGCTGATCACCCGGCCCGCAAAGGTCAGATTCTGGCACTTGAGCAGGCCTACACCAATCTTCAAAACCATAGTGGTGGATTAAACAACCCTGCCGAACTCGAGCGCATGTTGCGCGGTGCCGGCGTGCTGGATTTCCGCATTGCCGTCAATCCGAGCAATCCCGCAGTGCCCGAAGCGCTGAATCAACTCACCTCGCGTGGACCGCATGGCGGTTTTACGCCGCCACAGACGCGTTGGTTTCTGGTGGATCCGCAAAACGGTAAGGAACTTCTCGACGGCGGCTATGTGACCGGGTCCTGGGAGGGCCGCCACTATATTTTACTGCATGACAATTCCGCCCAGGCACTGGTTCATGGTCAAGGCCATCAGCACTGGAAAGTCCAGCACGCTTCGCTGGAAACCGATCCGCGTAATGGCGGACTTCTGGTGGCGTTTAATCTCGACCCGGTCGGCGGGGCCTATATGCGGGCTCTTACCAGCGCCAACAAGGGCCGCGATATGGCCATTCTGCTGGATGGTAAGGCCATTACCGCACCGGTTATCAAGGGAACCATCGGCCGATCGGGGCAGATTACACTTGGTTCACCAAGTGACCGGCGTTCGGCGGCTTCAATTCAGAAGGACGCCCACAATCTGGTTCGCATTCTTAATGCCGGTTCGTTGCCCGCCACGCTTCAATCGCAGCCAATTTCCGTTCAAACCATTGGTGCCACACTGGGGGCCGACAATTTGCGGGCCGGGTTGCGCAGTGCCATTATCGCAGTCATTGTGGTTCTGATTTTCATGTTCTGTTATTACACCATCACGGGTGCATTTGCGGACATGGCTCTGATCATGAACCTGATTCTGCTGCTGGGTATCATGAGCGGCATTCATGCCACCTTCACACTGCCGGGCATCGCCGGCGTGGTGCTGACGCTGGGCATGGCCGTGGATGCCAACATCCTGATCAATGAACGTATCCGCGAAGAACTGCATAAAGGGGCTTCGCTGTGGCTGGCGGTCAAGCAGGGCTATGACCGCGTTTTCTGGACCATTTTCGATGCCAATCTGACCACATCGCTGACCAGCATTGTGCTTATTTTTGTCGGCTCCGAAGATGTCAAAGGTTTCGGCGTGACACTGCTGATTGGTCTGGCGGTGCACATGTTCACGGCCCTGTTTGTAACGCGCACCCTCATGATTGCGGCAATCCGTTGGGGCGTCATGAAGAAGATTGATGATCTTTCTATTCAGGAGTATTTCCGCGACCTGTTTACCGGTACCTGGCTCCGCGGCCGCTGGCCGTTTATGCGCGTCTTTACGCTCACCAATTTTGACTGGATCGGCAAACGCTATTACTTCTGGACCGTTTCCGGCCTGGTCATGATTCTGGGAATTGCGGCGTTTATCGCGCGTGGCAATAAAAAATATGATACGGAATTTAATGGCGGCACCCAGATTACCCTGCAGCTTGCGCCAGGTAAAACAATGCCGGTGGCCACAGTCCGATCGCGCATCGCCGCACTTGCCGCCAAAGATCCGCAGCTTAAGGCTTTGCGCCATGCCACGGTGTATGCCATGGGTACGAAACATAATTCCTTCACGATTATCACCAGTATTGTCAATCCATCGGACGGCAAAGCAGCCGCGACAAATGCCGTTCCGCCGGTGCAATTTTTGTCCACCGCACTGGAAGCTTCTTTTTCCGATGTCATAAAAGTGACGCGGCGGCTTCATTTTGCCGACGCGGCGACTTCCTCCAAACAAATCCAGCGTTTGCTGGACAATGGAACCGTTGCGCCCATTACGCATTCCAGCCTGCGGCAGGTTCTGCCCGGAATGCCCAATGTGGATGTCAGCGACTTCCGCGGCGGTGTCGCTCTGGTGCTGCGCAACATCACGCCGGCGGTAAGCGCGCATGAACTGGCCAGCCGCATTCGCGCAATGAGTCAGGAGCCGGATTTTGCCGCGTTGCAATACCGGCCCTTCAAAGTGATTCCCATTCACTATGCCGCGGGCTTTTCCGCCGGCAAGCACCCGCTGGTTTCTGAAGCGGTCGTTGCCGCCGTGGACCAGAATCTGCTGTATGACCCCAACAATCTGCGGCTTGTGGCGCGGTGGAAGATGCGCGTGGCCGGGGCGCAGTGGCGCATTGTCCGCACCGCGTTGCGCACCAGCGGTGGGCTGGCCGGGGTCAACAGTTTCGCTCCGCAGGTGGCCAGCGAGGCCCGCCTGAATGCAATCACATCCGTCCTTATTTCGCTGTTGCTGATTGTGGCTTATGTCTGGATACGATTCGGCGGAATTCGTTACGGTTTCGGTGTCATTTTCTCATTATGTCATGATGCGATTGTGGCCGTTGCGGCCACGGTTCTGGCGGTTTATATCCATCATCTGGGTGTGGGCAAACTGCTGCTGGTGGACAATTTTAAAATTAATATGACTATGATTGCCGCCTACCTGACCATCATCGGGTACAGCGTGAATGACACAATTGTGATCTTTGACCGCGTACGTGAAAACCGCGGGCGGGCCAGGCAGCCGCTGACGCGCAAACTGGTGAATGATTCCATTAACCAGTGCTTTGGTCGGACAATCTGGACCACCTTCACGGTATTTGTCGTCGTATTCATTCTGTATGTATGGGGCGGTCCTGGTGTGCACGGCTTTGCCTTTGCCATGCTCATCGGCGTGTTCACTGGTGCCTACAGCACCCTGGCAATTGCTTCCCCCATGCTGCTGCATGTGAAGGATCCGGCCACGCGGACAGATCCGGCGACGCTGGCTGTGTTTGATAGTGGCCGGAATGCACCAGATGCGCCCGTCAAGGTGGAATAACCGATGAAGATACACATGAACACCGGCGGCCTGGCGGCCACCAACGGATATCTGATTTCCGATGAAGCGGCGGGTATTGCCGTGGCCGTTGATGCTCCGCAGAACACCATGGCGCCACTGCTGAATATTGCCAGCCACAATAACTGGAAACTTACCCACCTGCTTCTTACGCACGGACATTGGGACCACACGAGTGATCACAAAGTAATTACCGACGCGTTTCCCGATGCCAAAGTGCTGATTCACCGCCTGGATGAACCAAAACTGTTGCACCCGGGCAGCAAACTGTTTCCTTTGCCTTATACCATTCCCGCGCGCCATGCCGATGGCTACCTGGAGGACGGGCAGGTGATTACAGTGGGTAAACTGGAATTCACGGTCATGTTCACACCGGGTCATTCACCGGGACATGTGGTGTTATATTGTGCAACTGAAAACCTGCTGATGGCCGGCGACCTGCTTTTTGCCGGGTCGGTGGGCCGCACGGATTTACCTGATTCCAGCCGGACTGCCATGGCGGGTTCACTTAAACGGGTGATGGCGTTGCCCGATGACACCGTGGTGCGATCCGGCCACGGGCCGCCAACCACGATTGGCGAGGAACGCCGCTCCAATCCGTATCTTCAGATGCCGATGTGACGCGCCGATACGTAGCCGCCTACGGCTCTTTTGTATTGTCTGATTTGCCGCGAGCTGGAACAATTTGCAGCAGTTCCCTTCCCGGTGATCCTCCCAGAATATCCTGCACGATGATCTCGATCGCCTGGCGCTGGACGCGCCACACAAATAATTCGCCCACCTGATGAAGCGGAACCCAACGGTGTGCGTCGTGTTCGGAATTCAGTTTGACTTTTGCATTCGCCGCCGCCATGGCGGCAAATACCGGCAGCAGCGTCACGCGGTCTTTGGTCTGGTGGTAAAATCCTTCCAGATATTCCACCTGATGCATGAGCCGGGGCGCCAGTCCGGTTTCCTCGGTCAGTTCGCGCTGTGCGGCCGCAATGGCGGTCTCTCCCTTTTTGATGCCGCCATAAACCGTCTGCCACGAACCGGCATAATCGCCGGACGAAGCGGACCGGTGAAGCTGCAGAAACTGGGGGCCTGAGTTTACAATCCTATATACATATACAGCTATACGGTTGGCTTTCACACGGGCCATGGGGCGTTGTCCTTTCAATCCTTACGATTACACATGCCGCGGGGTGGCAAGCTGAAACGATCCATCCGCGTTGCGGCGCACCAGTCCGCGAATCTGCAGAAATGTCATCTCCGCCATGACCACGCCCGCAGGCAGAAGGCTGCTTTCGCACAGGTCGTCGGTCGCCATGGCCCCATCCACAAGCAATCCCATGATGGTACGCTGCGGCGGACTTAACTCCGTCTCCGTCACTGTGTGCGATGCCGGTACCCGTGTATCTGCCCGCTGTCGCTTTGCCGGGCGACCGGGGGCCACGGGCGGCGTTTCGGCGAAAAGTCCACCGGCAGGACGGCGTTGCGGTTCGGCAGCCGCTGCGGGCGCGGTGGGCGCGCCGCCAAGAAGTTCAGCCTGACCGAGTGCCTCAAGAATGTCCTGGACATTTTCCACCAGCCGGGCCGAGCCGGTCTTGATTAAATGATGTGTGCCGCTGCTTGCCGCGGAATCCACGCGGCCGGGAAGGGCGAATACCTCACGGCCATAATCATCGGCCGCCAGACGGGCGGTAATCAGGGAACCGCTGCGCAAATTGGCCTCCACCACAAGTATACCCAGCGACATGCCCGTAATAATGCGATTTCGCGGTGGAAAATTTTCCGGCAGTGGCGGCTGACCCGGCGCAAGTTCACTCAGGATACAGCCGCGGTCCTCACGCACGATTCGGTCATAAAGGTCCACATTCTCCGGTGGATAACAGTGCTCCAGCCCGCAGCCTTGTATCACGATGGTGCGCCCGCCGGCGCGCAAGGCGCCAGTATGGCTGGCGGTATCAATGCCGCGGGCACCCCCGCTGATTATCGTGACGCCAAGTTCCGCCAGTGCGGCGGCGAATTTATCGCTTTGCTCGCGGCCGTAAAGCGTACAACGGCGCGCACCCACAATTCCCACCGCCAGGGCGTCCCGCCGCAGCAGCCGACCCCGCAGATACAGTACCACCGGTGGATCGGGAATGGTCGTCAGACCGGGCGGCCATTCAGCATCGTCCGGGCAGATAATGCGAATATCGCGCTGGCGGGCCTCTTCAAGTATCGCACGGGAGTCAATGGTCCGCAGCTTTTCCGGTAAGGATGCCGCCCGTCCTGGACCTATTCCATCCACGGCGGCAAGCTCCGGCGGCGTGGCGTGGATGACCTTTTCCACATTGCCCAGAATGCCGACCAGTCGCCGGGCCAGAATTGGACCGATTCCTTCGCAGCGGGACAGGGCGATCCAGGCAAGAAGCGCTGCGGTTGGCTGGTTTATCTGGTTCATGGGGCGATTCCGGCCGGGCCACCGCCGATGTATTCAAGCGCGGGCCGAACATATTGTATATCAATATCTGTAAATATGTCCGCGTGGCCGATCCGGGTCGGCAGAATAAATCGCATGGCTCCCTGCCGCACTTTTTTATCGCTGCGCATCGCGTCCATTATGACAGGAATGGGCACCGCGGCCTGTTGGGCGGCGCTTCTGCGCACCGGCAGTCCGGCCCGCGCGATAAGTGATTCAAGCTCCATCGCTTCCCGCGGGCTGAAAATTCCACGGTTCGCCGCCATGCGGCCCGCGGCCACCATTCCCAGCGCCACGGCCTGTCCGTGTGGCAGGCCCTGATAGCCGGCGGTGGTTTCCATCGCATGGCCGAAGGTGTGGCCGAAGTTCAAAATGGCCCGCACGCCATGTTCAAAAGGATCATCCATCACCACAGCCGCCTTGATGCGCACATTCCACTCGACAAGTTTGGTCAGCGCCTCAGCATTGCGGCGCAGAATCAGGTCAAGATTTTTCGTCAGCCAGGTAAAAAGTTCCGCATCACGTATAACGGCATGTTTGATACATTCGGCCAGGCCGCACTGCAGTTCCAGGTCCGGCAGGCTGGCCAGCAGGGCGGTATCCGCCATGACCATGCGCGGATGATGAAACGCGCCGATCAGGTTTTTGCCGGCCGGATGGTCTACGCCGACCTTGCCGCCGACGCTGGCATCCACCGCCGCCAGAAGCGTGGTGGGAACCTGAATGAAAGGGAGGCCGCGCAGCATGGTCGCGGCTACGAACCCCGCCATATCGCCCACGACTCCACCCCCCAAGGCAATCACAGGACTGGCCCGTTCCAGACGCGCGTGTAGAAAGGTGTCCAGCGCGCTGGCTATGGTGGAAAGGTTTTTGCTTGGTTCGCCCGCAGGGAAAACAAATTCCGTAACCGCATAGCCCGCATGTTCCAGCGAATCCGTGGCCGCTCTTAAATAAAGTGGCGCTACATTGGAATCCGACATTATGCCGCACGATGGCGCGGGTGAAAGTGTATGAACCATGCGGCCAAGCTGCCCGAAAATTCCATGGCCCACATGCACGTCGTAACGCGTATCTTCAAACGGCGGAAGATGAATGGGAACATTCGGCATGGGAAGAATTTTAGCGGAAAATCAACATCTGGCCAGTCCGCTGGAATTTGCCGCCAAAGCTGATGTATCCGACATAGTTGGATTGTCTTTCCGGCGGACAAAATTCCCGCGGCATCATTGGATAACATGGTTTATTGCCTTGGCCAATCGCAAAAAGACAATATAAAAAACTGGCCGAGAATAAAAAAAGGATATATTTCATAACCCCCTTGTACGCTTGATGTTAGGGAATTGTTTGTTATACTACCAAACAGACGCCGTACAGAAAGGCTCATGAATTCCTTCCTGGCGGTCCGAATATGTATATAACCGGCACACCCGGCGTAACCGGCATTTTTGAGTTGGCCACATGGAACGTGGCTGCCGGATGCCAAAGTTTTTGGATCCGCCGTGGGCCGCAGGCCCGCATTGGATTTGAAAAAGAATCTGGAAAGGAGTCCCTGATTATGGTTACCGCTTCCCGCTTAAACCTTGAAAATTCACGTTCCCATTACATCAGTCAGGTCAGACCCGAACCTTCCGCGACTTTGCGCGCCGGCCAGAAAAACAATGGCGACCACCGCTCGCCCGCACCGCTGCGGCCGGACACCCGGGAGTCAGCTTCGCTGGCACCGGCAGATTCCCGGCCGGTCGGCCGTTTTCGTACTGGTCGGGTTCCGGCGGGCCTAACCGTGTCGAAAATCAATACTGCTCGCCTGGTAAAACCGGGTTCGCCCTGGAGCTATCCGCTTAAGAAAGCCCAATTGCCGCTGTGCAGTTTCGGTCCCGGCGGCGATTACATTGTGGACTGGTATCCACAAAACTACCGCCCCACAATATTTGATGATCAACCCGCGCAGCCGCGGCAGGTGATGGGCCGCTTTGCCCTGCTTATGGCAGAATTGCGCGACTGGCTGCTGGGCATTCATCCTGGCCGGCAAGTGCGTTCAGAATCGCACCCGGACCATCTGGAACCATGCGCCGCCTGCGGCCAGCACGATTCCTGGTCGCCGTGGACCCGCGACCATCGCCGGGCGGAAGCGGGTCTTCCTGCGGCGGCTTATCGATCTGTTTCTGTACAGACAACTGCAGATTCTGTTGTCCCGACAGGACTTGGCGCCACCACCGAACCAGCCGCGGCCGTCGCCGCCCTGGCGAATCATCTGAAATCCGAGGCGCAACCAGAATTGGCCACTCCGGCCGAAAGGCCAATCGCAAATCCGGAAATCAGCACGGCTGCCACAATTATTTCAGAATGCCCTGCAGTTGCCGCGCCGGAAGTTGGCCCGCTGGAACCGCTGAAAATCGACATTGCCACCGCCCCGATAGCCGCGCGGATTGCCGCCCCGGCACCCGCCCCGATTGCAACACTGAAAAGAAACCCGATTGCCGACTTGGCGGATCTGATTCCTCCGAGCATTCCATTTCCCGGTCCTTTACATCTGGAGACGCCGCATGACACCCACTCCCAAACAGTTGGCGGTAATGACCGCCATTCGCAATTATCGCCTCAGACTGGGCTTTTCGCCGACAATGCAGGAACTGGCCGACGAACTGGGCGTGTCCAAGGTAACAGTATTCGAACACGTTCAGGCCCTGTCCGCAAAAAAGCTGGTGCAGCGGTCGGCACACCGGGCACGCTCTTTGACTCTGTCACCCGGGGTGAAGCTGCCTGACGAAACCACCCGTTCAAGTTCCCTGCCCCTGGTTGGTTCCATTGCAGCCGGGCGGCCGATTGAAGCCGTTGAATTTCCCGATCGTGTTAATCTGGAAGAACTGTTTGCAACCCAACGCGGAACGTATGCCCTGCGCGTTCGCGGCGATTCCATGATAGAAGCTCATATTGCCGATGGCGATATGGTTATTATTGAACAGCGCTCCGTTGCCCGGGCCGGCGAAATTGTGGTGGCGCTTCTGCCCGACGGCACTGCCACACTGAAGCGTTTTTTCAAGGAAAAAGACCGGGTTCGCTTGGAACCGGCAAACAGTTCGCTTGAACCCATTTATGTTCAGGGAGATTTAAAAATTCAGGGTGTGGTGATCGGCGTTTTGCGGTCCTATGCGGCGGCATAAAGCCGCATGGCCGTTGCCTCCAGTGTCTTCAGGGGCCGCAACACAACAGTGATTTCCAGTGTTTTTAACCAAAGTGAGAACAATTTTGTGTCGTCGCTTGACATATTCTGATATAGGGATATAATGTCAGTATGAATCGAATCGCCATCATCCGATTTAACGTCTGCAACGCACCCGTTGCCGGATTCTATCCGCGGTCCGTGGTGCGGTATGTCGGGTTTGGCCGGAGATTCGGGACTTTTTCGGAAATCAGTTTTATTTGAAAGAAGGATTCAATTTATGAACGCAAAAGAGCAGCCAGTGATTAAATTTCCAAAAATCGTCGATCAGGCCGAATGGCAGAAAGCGCGTGACGCCATTTTGATAAAAGAAAAAGCGGCCACACGAGCGCGTGACGCGTTGGCCGCCGAGCGTCGGCGCCTTCCGATGGTTCGGATTGACAAGAGTTACGAGTTTACCGGTGCCGGTGGTAAACTGACCTTGCTGGATTTATTCGAAGGTCGGCGCCAGCTGATAATGTATCATTTTATGTTTGCGCCTTCGGTGGCCGGCTGGCCGGACGCCGGATGTGTGGGTTGTTCGATGGTGACCGATCAGTTTGGGAACGTGGAGCATCTGTACGCACGTGACACTTCGTTTTGTCTGGTGTCCCGCGCGCCTATTTCGAATATTGAAAAATACCGGAAACGAATGGGGTGGCCGTACCCGTGGTACTCCTCAGAAGGATCGGATTTTAATGCGGACTTCGGTCGTACAACCAGCAAAGGTGAAAACTTCGGCTTAAGCGTCTTTATTCATGACAATAAATTCGTCTATCGAACCTATTTCACAGACGGGCGCGGCACCGAGGGATTGAATATCGGAACACTTCTGGATCTCACGCCCCTGGGCCGACAGGAGGAATGGGAGGAATCGCCGGCCGGTGGCCTGCGGACCAAACCTTTTGCCTGGTGGCGCCGCCATGATGAATACGGGCATCACACCGGAGGATCGCAATAATGGGTAACTGTCCACTATGCAATCTTGACTCTGCGCCTGGTTCAAATCGGGCCAAACGACTCCGAATGGGCCTTCGTCGCGCGTGGCGCGGCATTCAATGGCTGTTTCCCGCGGCACTTCTGGTGTTAATGCCTAAATGCCCGCTTTGCGTGGTGGCCTATGTCGCATTATTCACCGGCATCGGGATTGGAATTACAACGGCGCGCTGGATTCAAATTGGAATGCTTGTGTTATGCCTTTCGTCGTTGGTATATCTGACGGTCACATACTGGCGGGGCCGATCAAGCTCCCGCGGATCTTCAGTTTCTTGATAGATGCCTGGTATTTTCCGGAATGTGGATGAAATCGCGGCCGCCGGATTCTTCCGCGGCGTAATGAAGCCGGGTATCGCCTTTACTGAGAAAAAAGTTAACTGCTTGATATATGCCAATAAAGGGATATAATGTGCTCATGGCTCGAACTCCCACAACTTTTGATGTGTTTAACGCCGTGGCTGAGCCGCGGCGCCGCGAAGTGCTGGCCGTCCTGGCCTCCGGTGAACAGCCGGTGAATGATATTGTTGCCGCACTCGGCTGGCCGCAACCGCAGGTGTCAAAGCATCTGCGCGTGTTGCATCAGGTCGGGTTGGTAACATCGCGCCGCAATGGCCGCCAGCGGCTGTACAGTGTAGACGGATCGCGTGTCAAACCTATTTATGACTGGGCCGCGACCTTTGAACGGTATTGGCAACATCAGTTATTGGGCATAAAAAAGCGGGCCGAACAGATGGCCAAACTCACGATTCCATCTGCGGGACGTTCCCGCGGTGATGGTCACAACAATTAACAGGAGCGCACATGGTAGCCAGTGTAATTGCGGAAGAATTTCTTTTGCAGATTCAGAAGGAAATCGATATTGCCGCCCGGCCGCCGGTGGTATTTGAGTCGATTCTGGAACAAATCGGGCCGGGTGCCGACCTGCCGGACGGTTCAGCCATGCCAATGGTCATCGAACCTTGGCCCGGCGGGCGCTGGTACCGCGACCTTGGCCACAACGCCGGACATTTCTGGGGTCACGTTCAGGTCATTAAGCCGCCGCAGTTGCTGGAAATAACCGGTCCGATGTTCATGTCCTATCCGGTGGTATCTCATGTGCAATACCGCTTGACGCCTCAGGGGAATGGCACGCGGCTGGTGCTTCTGCACCGTGCCATGGGAACCATTTCACCTGAGCATCGGGCTGGCGTGAACAAAGGCTGGGAACATATACTGGCCGGCATTCAGCGACGGGCCATTAAACCATAAACGGCGCGATGCAATCCCGTTTTCCTGGTAACCGGCTTGCAACGCATTTTTCCTTGCGGGGTTTGTTCCGGCGAAACCGGCTTCTATCGCATTTTCATCAGGCCAATCAGTCTTGGCGGGTCTTTTTATAAGGAGTTTCTAATGCCTGCTGCAAGTTCTATGGACATCGGTAAAAAGCTGGTGGAGATGTGCAACAATGGGCAATGGCGGGAGGCGCTTCGCTCATTGTACAGCCCGGATATAGTGGGTGTGGAGGCAAGCCCACCCAAGCCGGAAATGAGCCGCAAGAAGGAAGGTCTTGCGGCCGTCATTGCCCACGGCGAATGGTTTCATGAGAACCATGACATTCACTCCGTAGAGATCCGCGGCCCGTGGCCTCATGAAGATCGCTTCATTGTCTGTTTCAAATTGGAAGTGACCGCCAAAGGTGGGCCTATGGCCGGCAAGCGTTTCACAATTGAAGAAGCCGCGTTGTACACGGTGCAGAACGGCAAGGTCGTAAAAGCGGAATTTTTCTATCCGGGGATGTGACAAATCCTGCGCCATGGTGCGGCACCGATGGAACTTTATGCGATGCGTCAAAGCGGTAGGTTACCGCTTCGGCGTTCGGCTTAAACTTTGGCAGATTAATAGCGTTCCTTTGCCTGAACGATTATTCCTTCACCGGTAACGCGGAGAGCGCGCAATTCGAGCCGTATTAAGCAATGTGCGATGGCGATGTCATCTATAAACCCATCGGATGCGTCGCTCCTTCAAACGTGCAAACGCCATGGCGTGGAATCCTGGGCTTATCTGCGGGCTATACTCAGCCCTATCCCGGCACAGCCCGCGGACAAACTTGATGAACTTCTGCCGGGCCTGTGGCAGGCGAACCAGAGTGTCCGCATTACGAACTGCGTCTTCTCGGCAGCCTGAAAATTTGAGAATCTATTGTCGTCACAAGCATAAGGAGCATGATGATGACATTGGAAGCAAATGTAAAGCGGAACGCGTCGGGGTGGTACACCCGCGAATACCG
>DAIDJN010000010.1:0-25587 GCA_027451365.1 Phycisphaerales bacterium
CGGTATTCGCGGGTGTACCACCCCGACGCGTTCCGCTTTACATTTGCTTCCAATGTCATCATCATGCTCCTTATGCTTGTGACGACAATAGATTCTCAAATTTTCAGGCTGCCGAGAAGACGCAGTTCGTAATGCGGACACCAATCAAGCGGTGCGGTTTCTTTTGGATCGCCGTCGCCGAACAGTGAGCGCCACACCGAGCGTGCCACCGGGCGGGTTAAAACCGGCCTCAAAAATGCGCTAACGCGCAAAAGGATCAGCGGAGAATAATCGGGCTTTTGACGCGCAAGGGCGAAGATGCAAATCCTACCAGGCGTGTTTAACCTCTATACGCTTAACCTCGAATGAGAATACATCCATAGTCATCCCATGCCAACTTAAATGATATACATTGCCTGTTTTTGTGTAATGTTTAGTGGTCATGGTGGTGCCGGTGTTTAGGTGAAAGACATAGCCGGTGATCGGGCCGAGGGCGGCCGGCGGCGTTGGAATCTTCGAGGAAATCCAGACTATCCTCACGTTGGATTGCAGGTAATATTGGGTTGCGTTATTTGATATGCTCACGGCGTTGATCAGCGAAAAGTCACGGTAGCCCAGCGCTCCTTGCTCGGTAAACACCAACCCGGAAGGCAGCGTTACCGCCAGCGCTTTGCCTTCTGCTGCTTGTGGGGCGACGCCAACAACGACGCCAAAAGCCGCATGGGTTTGACGAGGTTCCCAATGAAGTACAACTGGGTTTTTGGAATAAATCCGGACCCTTTGCCACGGGGCCTGCGAGTTGCCCGCTATGATCCGCAAAGCCGCATTTTTAAGCTTGCCGATTTGGCGATTAAATCTTCGTCTTTCGCTAACTTCCGCCAGCATTTCAGTTTTCGGGACCTGCCACTCGACAGCGTTGGGGTATAAGTTTTTTTGCTCCTGAAGTGCGGCCGCGTGTTCCTCCTGTTGGCGCAATCTTCCTGCCCGATAGAGAGCCCCATACCAAGCCCTGACAGCCTTTATTTCTGAAACCTGATGCCTTGAATAGTGGGATTGCTCCCGCCAAAAAAGGCGGCCCTTAATTATGTTGTAACCATTTGTTGCCGGCACTACACTCCGCACTCGGAAATTTACGATTACGGGCTTCCGAATAAGCTTCAAATTGAGGGCGCGGGCGGAGGCGGGCAATTCGGCGGCCGTAGCCCGGGGCAGTTTTGGAAAAATAACTTTGAGCAGGCCCTCAAGATTAGAAATTCCTTTACGCTTCTGGGAAAATTTCGCTACCAGTCCCGGCCATTGACTTTGCGGAACTGCTCCCAAAGTTCCCGATTCATCGGGACGCGAGGGGAATAATGGTGACGAACTAACCGGATTGTTGGCAGAGTCGGCGTTAAGGTCGGCTCTTGCCACCTTGGACGCCGCGATATCATTTGCTATAGCAAGGGTGTTCTGGTCGCGCCTGTCCCGTTTTATAAGCGTATTTATTGCCGCGATCTCTTGCTCGTCGGCAGCCAATATTGCACGGTGGCAGCGCTGTTGGGCGTTTGACCATTCTCTTAGGCTTCGCCGTGTGGCGGAGTTACGATTAATTACGGCGGTTTTGATGGACATGGGTTGCTGGAAACTGACGGTCTGGAAATATCCGAGCAAAGAGAGCGGGGTGGCCGGTGTTAGGGCCCCATACCTGGCGGTGATTTTCCCGACCAGACGGCGTGCCGCATTTGCCGTGCTCACTCCGCCAGGTCCCGTTGGATTATTGGCAATCGAGTGGAGAACGGCTATCTCTGCCTTGTCCGCATGCAAAAGGGCCGCGACGCATTGCCTTTCCGCGGCTGCCCGCTCCTGCAAGGCTTTGGTAACGGCGGCTTGTCGATTCTTATTCAGCGATTCGATTGTAATGGGTTTGTTATTTCCAACGAGCAGCGTGCTTCCACCCATCGCTGAAAGGGGAAAATCGAACCATGCGGTATCCGTAAAAGCGGGAATTGCAGATCCGATGAATAGAGCAATCGCCCAACGGGATATTGATTTTCGAATCATCCAGAACTCACTTTACGATCAGATAACATGTATCGATATTATGTCGAAAAATTTAAATAGTTCAAGGTCCCGATCGCGGCAAGCTCGGAAAATGAGTATCCATTCTGGATGAACATGGACCAGTACCCGATATGAGCAAACGGATACGCGGCACTCCGCAATGAAACGTCAATGAACATGACGGGCAATCTTAAGTGCCACCGCAGTTAAGACAATGACCCAATACACGAGCAGCATCGCATATCCGGACAGCGAAATAATTCCAAGGACCAATCCCGCGGTGGCCAAACCATTTCCATCGGTTGTTTTGAGCTTTCGATTGCCGCGTGACGTTACAGAGGCGAAAATTGTCGCCAAGGTAGCGCACGCCAATCCAATGACAAGAATCACCCAGAACACCAGCGCCATTCCTCGCGAATAAACTAACAGTACAAGGCAAGCTGGTACTGCTGCTGGGACAATCAGGCTCGCGATGCCAAAAATAAGTGATGCCACGCCATATCCATGACAACTGGGCGATGCGTCCGCGTTCGCTGGGGCTTGTCCGGCGGGCGGCACACTCGGCAGCAATCTTTGGTAGCACGAGGGGCAGATATAACGTCCTCGGTCGTTAAAGAGCTGCGCCGCTGGCAATACGCTTCCACATGAAACACAAGCGATCACCGGGCCATTAAATGGCTGTGATTGTGTGTTGCCTGCGGCCGGCGTTGGTACGTCAGTTGTTACGTCATTTGAATCCGCCGAGTCCTTAACCGCATAAGGAACTTCCTCCGCAGCCGCGGCTTGTGGTCCAGGCAATATCGTGGCCCGCGGAGCCGCATCAGGTAGAAGGCCCGGCACGGCCGTGGCCGGGGTCCAGTCAACTTTATCTCTGGATACTTCGTGAATTCGAGATAACATGCCCAGCTTCACTAACCGCTGGAGAGCCGTAAAGTCAAAGGGGCCGGATATTTTTCCCCTCAATCGGACAAAATAAGTCTCACTGGCCATTTTGCATTCTCCTTCTGCCGTGTACATGTTTTCCGGCGGTTCATTTTCGCGGGCTGGTAATAAATACAAACGAGCCGTTGGTTATTTTGGAATGCGCGGCCGGTGTCATGACCCATGTTCCTGACCGCATCACGCCAATCTGCTTTAGCTTATACCCCGTTTCATTCTCGAGAACGACCCATGCGATATCGCCTTCTTGTGGCGGCACGGCACAATGGAGTGTCGGGGAATCTACCTTCGTTTTTCGGTAGACGGCCAGCGACGCGATGTTGAAGCAGGCCAGCCGGGCCATTGATTGGTGCGAGCGATTGGCCTTGGCAATTAGTGCCTTAAGGTCTGGCAACTTATTGAACGCCCGTTTCACACCGCGGGCAACGTTCCTGGGAATTGGCTCGCCGGCGGGGTACAGCCAATTGACGTTGTCCAGATCCAACTGTGTCAATTCTGAGGCAGCGTTGGAGAACGCGACCATTTTTGCCTTCCCGAGGGTCCGCTTATTGAGGGTAATGGCATCCAGCAGGAGCAGCCCCCGAACAACTGGACTGGTTGAAGAATAAAGTTGAGCGCCCATCAACTGCATTGTCTTAAATCCGATGGTGTCCCATTGGTCAAAGCGCATTGAATTAATCGCGTGAAGCAGACGGCGGGATAGCTTCGATTGCGGGCTGCGTGTCGGTTTTGCCGAATTGAGTTTAATCCCGGATGGAAGGTCGATCGTGGTCAGGTGTCTGATATCCGCAGAAGTGACGGCATTGAAGGATAATTCCACCAAGTTGCCAACCGTAATTTTGTTGATGACCGCATCGGGTAATACGTAATACATATTGCCATTTGACGCGGTCCAAACGTCAAGATTTCGCAATAAGCGATTATGAAGGACCGTAGAGAAGCGTCCTTTCCACGGGCCGCCGCTCGCGGTGGCAGACAGCCCCTGCGTCAGGTAGGTCGAATATGCGTTAGCCTGAATCGTGACTGGCGAATCGGGGAAGGCTTTGAGATATGTAGCGATTGCCGCGACGCGTGCGCGGGCTTCCGCTCTGGCCGGATTGAGCAAATGGCCGGACCATGGCCTCTGAAGGTCGGCCCAGGCGCTGACGGCCTTTAAGCCCGGAACCAACTGGGCTAATTGCCGGACCCTTAAGCGATGGCGTCCGTTGGGCTGCGAGCTTTGGTAATTGTTCAATGCCGCAATATAGGCGGCTACGGAAAGTGGCGGGGAAAGCACGCGCTGGTAAAGTGAGTCATCAAAAATAATACGGTGAATTGACGCATCCCGCCTGGCAAGCGTGGCCTGCAATGAAGCGATTTCCGCATTGAATATGGGTGGGGAAACACCTTTGGTCGCAGACAATAATTTCAATTGGATATTCAACTGGTCCAAGACCTTGGCAGCGGCTGGGGCATTTTCAGTGATGACATTTTTAGACAAGCGAGAATAAATCGAATTGCTTAAAGCGGTTACGGCCCTGTTGAAGGCCGCGTTGCGCAACGCTTGCTGCTGCTGATCGTATTCGAGCCGATGACGAAACCATTTGTTTACGGAGGCTATCTCCGAAGGGCGGAGGGCGATTGGCTTGGCCTCTTCCATTAGTTGTAATGAGCGGGGACTGCCAATCCTCATGCCCATAGCCCGGTTGTAAAGCGACGCGAAGCGTCTGGCTCGCACTTTTTCCGCAGCGACGGCGGCCTTTAGCCTGGCCGTTCCCGCTGAAATATTCGGGATGTCGCGGATAGACGCGGACTGCTTGGCCAACATGGCCAGAATTTGTTGGCCGTCGGTTAAATCTCCATTTTTGACGACCTTTTCGATGGCGGATTTAATGACATTGTTCCAGCCGTGAGCTTGTTGATTGCGAATGGTGAGATAGGTGAAAAGTCCCGCCCCCGCTAATATGACCACAGTTAAGGCGGCGACCCCAAAATAGATCATTCTGCGGCGCCGTCCGGCTTCGCGGTCCCGACGCGCCATACATTGTTTATAACGGACCTCAAGGTCCGGTGGAATCGGAAGAGGTATGCGGGTTGTGGCTTTATAGGCTTGTTGAATAATAAGCGTTGCCTCGTCGCGGTCTATCGCTTGTTCGAGCCGCGCGCAGGCCGCGGCAAAATCCTGCTGCTGCGTCCGGACTTGATCCAGCCCATCAATCCAGTTTTGAACCGCATTGATTCTCTCAATTATATCTTCCGCGGGCTTTTGATCCCGCATTATATTTGCGCAGGCCGCGAGCAGTTCTCGGCAGCGACTCTCCTCGGAAGCAGAATAAGCCGCATCCAATTCCGGCAGCAGGCGTTGCAGGTCGCGTTCTGCTTCGGCTGCCTTAAATTTATTCAACCGGGCGTCTACCTCGCGCACCATGTCCACCGGCACAGGGACCCTCCAGCGGTCGGAAGTCAATTCACTTTTCAAGCTTACCAGCACGCCGCCATTTACATCGCCTGATGCAAGCACGCGGCGCACTTCAGCAATTCGGACGGTTTCAAAAAGGCGTATATCTTCCTCCCAGAAGGATGCGTTGGTGTCAAACTTGGCGATTTCCCGCATAACAACGAGCCGAAGCGATAGCGGTGCCGCAGAAAGCGCAAGCGTGCGGTGTTTTGCCAGCAATACCGCAATCGGCTGAACGGCGGCATAGGCTGCATTAATTGCAGCTGCGGAATCCACATCCAAAGGTGGTGCTTCGGGCAGGTCATACTTCAGGCAGAGTTGTTGCCAGTCACCTTGCCCGGAAAAATCCAGAATGCTTAGCTGATCAAGAACGTTTGGGCTGGCCTCTGCCAAATGAACCGCCTCGGTACGCAGGTTCTGCCGCAGCAGTTGCGAACAACGGCGAATGCGATCATTGACGGCGCGGCATAGTTCGGCGTAGCTAAGGGCCAAGTCGCGCAAATCGGGCGTCACGGTTTGATCCTGTGCCGTGAGCACGTCGCGTAACTTATCCACTACTTCCTGTGCTTCAGCCATAAAGGCTCCCTTTGATTCGTCCAGATTCTGAATTTCTTATTTTTTTTGGGCCATTCCTGCCGGTCGCGTGGCGCGGTGCGGTCTTTTGAAGGTAACCGTCTCCAGCACGGGCCCGCCGGGGTAAAGTTCAACGCCGAGAGACAATAACCGCAGGGATCGGAGGCGCTTATCCCGTGCCGCGATAATCGCCAGGATTGCCTTCACTTTTCTAAGATCATGGCCCAAGCCGACAGCGCCCGTGTTTTGCTGTTCCAAAATCAATCGTAGTGTGGCGTTTAGCTGCGATTTTATTGAGGGAACCAGCCGAACTTCGTGACCGTAATTACATATGAGGTTTCCATGCACAAGACGAAAAATCAGGCAGCTCAATTTTACAGCGGCTGGCTTACCGTCGGGCCTTGGGCGGCTGGTAAGGTTAATCCAGACTGCTTTGATACGACGATTGGTGGAGGTAGCCAAGCCAACAAGATGAATCCTTCGTCGCCCCCACATCCGGAATGATTCGAGTGCCAATGATAAATCTGGTCTGGTTCCAACTGCCACCAAATCCGGCGGAACCTGGGTCATGATTGAGGATGGGGTGGAAGGCCCCAGCAATACGATCTTATCCCGCGAGAGGGCGGGAAGAAACTGAATACGTTCCTTTGCTCCACTTTTCAATCGAAAATCCAGTACCATCTTTTCCAACGGGACGCGCCCGCGCCCAATCCCCCGGCCCCCGGCCCAAAGGGCTGAGCTGGCGTTGATTATTATTTTCCCGGTCAGATTATTAATGCTTATTTCAGCGGCACGAACCGATTTTGGCGCGGCAATCGGGCTGCTTACGCGCGGGTTCCAATAAATGGCGAATTTTGCTTTTTTGGTTCCGAGAAAATGTATCTTGTACCAGTGCTGCGGCTTCAATCCGCCGGCGTTATCGTCGATTGTTTTTGCGAACCGGAGGATTGAGAATTGTCCGTCCTTGACATCCGGTGGAAAGACTACGCGAAACTGCTTAACGTCGGTAATCCGAACGGCTCTATGAGCATTGTTTGTACCGGTTGCAAGCAGCAGGCCGCCACCTTTGGGCGGTGCGAAAATCGGCTTGTTGATGACGATCAGGCTCTCCGATACGGCATTGCCATTCGTGCCCGTTGCAACGGGCGGAGGCATCGGGGCGGATAGAACGTTGGCGACCTGTAATAATGTCAGAACCAGAGCAATCACGCTGGCGAACAACCATAATGCGGAACAAGTTGAGAAGACGGATTTGATGTTCATTTTCCAGCCCCCTTGAAAATAAACCGCTCGAGCACAGGTCCCCCGGGGTAAAGTTCAACCCGGAAGGTAATGCTTTTCAGAGATTTTAAACGATTCAGGCAGGTGGCAACATTAAGTTCCTCATCTCTTAAACGCGCTAAGTTTGGTTTGTGTCGAGCCCTTCTGATTTGAAGTAGTCGCAAAATCGCTGTTTTTTTCGATTTTGTAATGTGTTTCTTATTATCGATTTCGATTTCCGTTTTGATGGAATTTAAAAGCCTTTTCTCTTTTTCGATTTGTTGTTCCAGTTCATTTTCTCGCGACTTGAGCTTTTCGGCAAGTTGCCTGTAATTATTGTGGATAAATCCATCCGATGTAACCCAGAACTTGAGCGTCTCTTTTTTTTCGGATTGTTTAAGTCGGATTAAAAATGACTGCTTGTCTGCTTCGGAAAAGGCATAGCTCTTCATGTTCGAAGGTCGCAGAGATTCTTTTACCAAGCGAATGTTCGGAAATAAATTTCCACTTGGTAAACCTCCTTGCGGCCCTATATGGTTTGCAGACGGGGATTTATTATTAAGCTGGACAATTTTCGGGGGATTCAGTCGATCAGGGGCCTCCGGGCCGGTAAGGAATTGGAGGCGATCGGTTTGGCCGTGATTCAAATGAAAATCAATAACCATTCGTCTTAAATAGCGAAGCCCTGTCTCGCTTCGTTGGCCGATCTGTTGGATCACAATCGATCTCCCGCTTTCCGGCATCTGAATGAGGGCAAGATTGGCGTACTTCTTAGACCCAACCAGTAAAAGTCCGGCGCCCGAGTCCCCACTCTTGGCCCAACGCACGTAAATCGACTCGCCGGGCTGCATTTTAATGTTATACAGTTTGCCATCGCCATTAACGTCGATTTTTGCATCTGCGCCCGCCAGCGAAAAATTCCCAACATCGGTTGGCACGGGAGGGAACCTGACCAGCAAATTTGTGGCGCCTTGCGTCGAAATGGGACTTAAGGGCCGGTCGCGGGTTTCCAGCCCGGCAGCTGGGGGCGAGGCGAAAACTGTTGGGAGATTATGTATTGAAAGCGATTCTTTATTTGTACTAGGAATTGGCCTTGTTGATGGAGCTTTTCCAGTTGTTTTATTGGGCGTGGATTCGACGAGAGGCGTATGCTTAGTTGTATGAGCGTGATCGGTATTGACAGAATTTTTAGTTGTGGCTGGCGCGGTATTGACAGCAAGGTTGGCTGACCCAGTTGACCTGGTTGTTACATGCTTAGTCTTCAATTTTAATTCTTTCTTTTTCGCTGAAATTGGTGGACTGACTATTACCATCGCTTGGTGCAGCTGGGCCAGGGATCGCAACATTTTGGGTGCGAGCAGTAAACCGATGACCAGAATGATAATCAACGCCACGGATCCCAAAACCGTGGGCAAAACCCAGCGCCGTTTTCGTCTTGGGTATTGGTCATTGCCTGATTCATCCAGATTAGATAGCGGGGAATAGCCGGTTGCGGCTTGATCCGGTTGCGGTACAGGTGCGAGATCGAAAATCTCCGGCTCGGCAATCATGGCGATGCCGGGCTTGGGTATTGGTACTTTTGGCAAAGAACCTGCGAGTGCTGAATCTTCACGGTTGACAACGGAAATGCGCAATTGCGATATATCAATCAAGGTGCCACCGCGGGCGGCTTGATGGCATGGGCCGTCGGGGGCTTGAGGCTTTGGGCGGGTCAAGTCAAGAATGGACTTCCGGTCAAGGTCGCCCTCTGTCGCTGGGTTGCCGGCAATTACGCCCCGCCAATGGCACTTGATACCGGCTACGGGCAATCCAGTAAAATAAGTGCTGAAGGCGATCCGCCAGCGCGCTTCCGGCGGCAACAGAGCCAGCACCTCGGCAAACAAATCCAGCATTGGCGTACCTGGATTGCAAAGAATATGCACCGGCGCTTCCGGCTGGTCACAAAACCGCTGGAGTAAATCGCCGGCCCAACCTGCGTCACCGGTGACACGTTCCCAGACGGTACAACGGGCGGGCGCGGAGTCGCCTTTTGGGATTGGGGTGGAATTATCAATCCAGCGCGACTCGCCGCTCCAGCCTTCCAACATCAGGCCTGGTTTTTGTAATAGCCATGCCGGACCAGCTGCGGCCAACTCGGCTGTATCCAGCACTATGAAATGGGCTAGCTTATTTGTACGCCCGGTGTAGTCGGCGGGAGCCGAACTGATTCGGGCTATTACCCGCACCAGACGCCCGCGATCGGGAACAAGGTAGTGGCAGAAATTGACGGGATTTTGGCCATAATTGGCGTGACCAGCCATAAATAAATGACGATAGCCACTTAAGGATTCCAATACGGTGCCGAGGCTGGGTGACATTTGTCGGGACATGGCGACGGTGCAGAAGCCGAGGCTGCCCGGCTTAAGCCCCTTCCGGGCAGACGTATAAATAAGTTCCAGTCCCATGCTTTTCCCGTTCTAATTCCCATTCCACGTCGCGACCGAACGGCGTTGTTATAGAACCAGTTGGCTGGTGGTCCATTGTGACAGTCCATACAAAACCGGGACGGTAACCCAATGTGGCCTGATATCTCGCGGACGGATGGCCAATAAATTCGCATCACTCGGATGTGGTTCTGGGGCATGCCCCAAGGAACTGATGGGGACGTAAATAACTACCTTGGATACGGATTCGGCCGTTGACACAATTTCCGGCGTTAGCGTCACAAGCAATTGTCGTACCTTGGAGGATACCCGATTGATGCGGGCTATATCTACCTTTGCATTGTCCAGCCCGGAATCGGACAAATGAGGCTCCGCCATGATGTCCTCGTCAATCAGGGGGGCCCAGATATCTGATTTGCTTACGCATATCACCAAGGGGCGATCTGATCTTGTTTGGGGGCCAAGGCCACCGTAACGTCGCATTCGCCCGGCGGCTTCGTTCAGGAGCGACTCCTGCCGCAGCGTTTTCCGGCCGACCTTAATTTGCGGGTCAGTGCTAAACGCACCGCATTTGGCTCTTACACGCGGGTCTTGGGTGGGATCAAATAAAAATAGAATCAGTTGTGCCTTGCCAAGATGCTGGGTGACCGGTCGGTCCGGTGTGTCCGCGCCAGGCAGGTAGCTTTCACCTGCGTTGTCATATACGCACACGACACGCGAATAATCAGCGGTATACGGAAACCGAGGGTGGGATGGAGTCGGTTTAAGCGAAAAAAGAAAAGGCCTGGTATACGCGGTGCTCTGACCGCCTATTTTTACCACATCATATATCTCCCCTTGTTCTTCCGTCTTGGCAATGTAGGTAAGCGCATCGGGGTCGGCAGCAAGAAAAAGCTGTTCCTCATAGCCGTTGAGAAGGTTATTGGCGGCGGCATCGATATCGGACCATGCCAAGGAGAATTTGGCGGGAAGGGTTCGTCGCAATTCCCAGACCATGGCGGCAAGGAAATTGGATTTTCCACTGCCGGGGCCACCAATGACGGAAATGAAGAGTGGTGTGTTCTCAATGACCTCGCGCGGCAGTGGCAGGTGGCATCTCGGGCAGGCCAGGCGGTGGCAAATCGTTCCATTTGCGTCCAGTGCCTGCCCTTGCGGCGTGAAGCGGCTGGGCAGAAAACGTGAGGGGTGGTCTTGGCCGAGAATGGGGTCACCTATCAGGGCCGGGTGGGAGCTGATCCAGAGAATGTCTTCAGGGTGGGCGATGTGCCAACAATGCGGACAGGTAATCTTGGATCGCAATCGAATGACAGATGCTGTGTTCGTTCGCCCGCCGTGAGCCCGCCCATCTGCGCCGTGTGTCATTGAAAATCTCCATTCCCTCGCTGGCCGTAACAGGCAAACATTACCTGATCCGATTCGCGGTAGGAAGGGTAAACCGGAGCTGCCAATATCGTGAGCCGCTCCCGCATTTCCTCAAAAAGCCGTAATATGTCGGCAAAGGATATAGCGATGGGCGGCAAAAATCAATGGAACCATTCAGTTTTTCCCGCGCGGGTGAATTCTTGCACCGAACATTGACAATGAATCTGGTTATCATATTCTTATATGAAAATCTATAACCCCGCATAAAAATTCGGACAGGGGATTGAAATGTCAATTACGGTTGTCTGCCATCGATGTGGAACGCTGACGGATGCGCCTGAATCTTCCGCGGGTAAGCAATACAAATGCGGTCATTGCGGAAATGCGATTCAGGTGGCTGGGAGCGCTGGCCAATCGTGCAGCGTCTGCCAGGTCTATGTCTCACCAACCGAGGGTGTCAGAGATGCGGCGGGTAGCCTTTATTGCGCGAAGTGTCAGGCAACCAACCGACCTCCCGAAGATGAAGTGGTGTCCGTGGGGCAAACCGGCGCAGCCGGGGGGCCCGGCCCGTCAGGTGAATTAGCAGCCTGTGTGGTATGCAGGGCGATTACTGCGCGAATGAATCTTTGTAATTTTGACGGACAATTGGTATGCAGCAAATGTGCGATCGAGGCGGGTTTGGGCACGATGTCCTATCGAATTAAAAAATTGCGACGCGGCGCGGGGGCTATTATTTACCGGTGCCCGAAATGCAAGGGCGAGTTGGAATCCAGTTTGGACGAGGCGGGTAAGGAAGATGGCTGCCCCCGGTGTGGGCAGTTATTTGATGTTCCGGGGCGTTACGAATCGTTCAAGGCCGCCAACACTGCACGGGCCGATGATTCAGCGAAGACGGCATCGGTGAGGGCGGTTCGCGGAATTCCCAGCGGTGAAAAAAAATGGATTGTGATGGGGGCAATATTGGGTTTCGCGGTTCTAGTGCTGGTGGTGGCAGTCCTTTTTTTATTGATGCGCGAGGGTAAATCGTCTGCAATAGCTAAGCCGGCGACTGCCGGGGCTGCATCCGCTACGCAGAATGGGGTTGCCAAGGCACCCAAGGCGAAGGCTGCCGCAACAACCCAGCCACGCACGACAGCGGCTGCGCGCGCTGCGGCAATGGCTAAGGCCAAAGCCGCGGCCGCAGCAGCAAAACTCGCTGCCGCGATGGCAGCGATGGCTAAGGCTAAAGCTGCAGTAGCTGCGGCACACGCAAACGCTAGGAAGGCGGCAGCTTTGGCGGCTAAGGCTAGGGCTTCGGCCGAGAACGCGGCCGGCGGTGGAGGGACAGCCGCGGCAGCTGCATCAACTCCGGCGGACCAGCAGGGCCGCAAGGCCGCGTTACCGCAACCAGAGCCGAACTAGTCAACGGGAAACATTGTTTAATAATCCTGTTATGAGAAACAGTTGTTGGCCAATATTTTGGAGCATGGGATGGAATTTGCAACCTGTAAGACATGTGGGAATGAGCTTAGAATCGATGCGGAAACCAAGGCGGCGCGCTGTGACATTTGTGATGGGCCAATAATGCCTAAACGCAACAACGGTATGTTTGCCGATCGTATGGGGATACTGGCCCTTGGACTTGGCGTTGCATCCGCTGGAATATTCATCGGGTTAGCCCCGATCCTGCTTCCGCCGGAGTCTGCCTTGTATTATCTGTTTTTCAATCATGGGTGGGTGCCCTATGTGTGTATCTTGCTGTTTTTCGCAGCGTTCTGGATGCTCATGCTGAAATTCCCGGTTATCAATCAGGAATTCCGAATTTTTGAATTGGATTTGCTTCCGTTGGAGCATAATCTGGTCATTGACGCGGCCATGAGTCGAAAGATACTGGCTCGGATCAATCGCCTGGAACCGAAGCAAAAAAAACGAATCCTGGTATCACGTATTCGCCAGGCATTGATGCGATTTAACCAACTTGGGACCGCCGAGAAACTTGATGATCTGCTTCGCTACCGTGCGGAAACCGATCTGGCCGCCATGGAATCCAGCTATGCGGCCCCCCGCTTCATCATCTGGGCAATTCCGGTATTGGGATTTGTGGGAACGGTTATGGGGATCAGCGCGGGAGTGCAAAATTTCAGCACGCTTATTCAGAACGCTTCCAACCTTTCCGGATTGCGTCATTCTCTCAAGGGTGTCACGTATGGTCTGGGCCAGGCGTTTCAGACCACCATGCTGGCGCTGACCATGAGTTTGATTCTTATGCTTATTATGAGTATTGCCCAGCGTCGGGAAGATCATCTTTTAGCCACCATAGACGAATACTGCGCGGAAAACCTGTTGCAAAAAGCCACACTTGGGTTCGACCAGCCAACCGCGGATGACAATCGGCGTTTGTTGCAGAGCGTACAAAAGCTGTTGGAACGCCTTGCCGGGCAAACTGTTGAGGTCACGCCGGATACGGGCCTAGGGGGAAAGACAGCCACGGTGGCATCGGAAAGGTCCGGGAGTTGAAAAATGGGTAGCCGAAGACGCGCACGCCAGGTGGAAATATTCAATTTTTCCTTTCTGGATATATTGGCCTGCACGATTGGCTTGCTTATCTTTATCCTTGTAATGATTTTTCTTCTGCAATCTTCCACCCGATTAACGGACTACAAGAAGATTATTCAAAACAAGATGAAAGTCGTAAGAGAAATCCAACGTGAGACTCAAAGTGCGACTGTTATTGAACAATCAATGAAGGCTCAACTTTCCAAGATGAAGGACGCCCGCGATCCGAAACTGTTGCGATTGCTGCGAAACGCTCGGCAAAATATGATGCTGGCCAGAGAGAATTCGGAGGTCAAGGTCAGCGAATTATCCAATCTGGATGCGGAAATTGAATCCCAGCAGGCGGTTTATAGCCAGGAAACAGTCGTCACGCTGAAGAACCTGCAACAATCACTTACGGCCGCGACGCAAAAATTGGCTCGCTTGCGGCAGCGGGAATTGGCCGAAAAGACAAATGATTTTACTTCTCATATGTTTGTCAGGCTGGCGAAAGGCAAGACCGGGGGCGTCTATACTATCATGAACGTTTTGTGCGCTGCGAACGGATTGAGTGTTCTTAAGGTGGATAAATTAGGCAAGGCAAGCATAGCGTCTGTGACTGATCCCGCGAGCATCGGAGATAACGACTCAGCATTTCAGCAGGCCTTGGTGGCGCTGCGATCGCACCGAAGGCCATTGGTCATATTTTGGATCAATACGGGCGGGATTAGCGCGTTCCGTCAGGCTAAAGACGATATCCCAAGTGGTATCAAATATGGATATGAGCCTGCACTGCACCATTTTAAGTATAGAATTCATTCGGAGGGAAAATAATGGGAATTGAAGGCCGTGGCCGAAGTCGCGTGGATTTATTCAACTTTTCATTTTTGGATGTGCTGGCATGCACGATTGGGCTACTTATTTTCATTATGACCATTATCGCGATTACGAGCAGTGCACCGAGCAATCAAAAAGCGGAAGCTAAGCTTGCCAAGATAAATCGGATGCTGAAACGCAACCAGGCCCGGCTTGCGCAGGTGCAGATTGTTGAAAACAATTACGCAGGCCAGTTGAGGGAAAGGGCTGCCCAGACAATGAATCTGGCGGGGGCGAACAACCATTTGCGTCATAAGATTGCAGAGTTGGTGCGCCAGTCGAAGGAATATGTGGAACTGGCCATTCAAACCAAGGGCAAGATAGCCATGGCGCGAAAGCGGTTGGCCAAGGCCAGGTCTTTAAATAACCCAACAAAGGCGGCAAAACTTCATCAGGCCGTCATGCTTACCCAAGAACAGGTCACGGCGATACAAAAGCAAATTGCAGCCCTCGTAAAATTGAGAACTGATTATGCGGCTCGCTATTATATTCCCGTCAGGAGCAAGACCAAGCGGTCTGATCTAATGTTCGAGGTCGGCAAAAACAAGATATGGCGGATTGGCCATAAAGATTTCCATTTTAAGGCACTTTTTTTGTTGAATAGCTGCGAATGGACTCGGCGCGCAAATGCTGTACCCAAAACGCTGGCGGAGTTCATTTCCGCGAAGCATCCGCCGCAGTGCCTGGCGAATCGTCGCCCGACTCGCATGCTGTTACGCTTTTTCGTCAGGCCTGGTGGTTTTAGTACTTACCGGTCAATAGAGATTTGGGCTCGCAACAAAAAATATGCCGTGAATTGGTATCCGGGAAATTACGGTCGCACATTAGACTTTACCTTCGGATCGGTGTCGCGCCAATAGATTTTTTGGGCAGAAGCGGCATTCGCGGTGGATTGTGGATGTGGCGGGCGACGGTTTCACGCACCTGCCAAGCTACTACGCACCGTTTCATGGCATAACGGGGGCGAGGCAATTGAGAATGGCGAAATTTAGCGTTTCAAATTTTTAGAATTGAAAAATGGCGAATTCGTTGCGGGGTAGCGCTGCGGTTTATTCCCAATGGTCGGCTTCTGTCGCGCTGGGATTCCGCCCTGTGGTCAACCGCAGAGCGGGTGACAGGAGCGACTATATCGCAGGGAATCGCTGGGGATTGGCGTACGGAACGCCGGTAAAGGAATTACCGGCTGGCGGGCGGGGCGGTTCTTTGCCATACACGCACGCGCCAAGGCGAGAAAAAGTAATACCGCCATTGGAAATACCAGCGGAATCGCTTGACAGCCACGAGTTTCCAGCCGGGGCCCAGCCGATGGCTGATGGCGGAAGTGCTAAGGTCGCCGGTATGCACATCCCCGAAGCGGTCTGCCAGAACCAGAGTGTGAATTTTGGGGTTATGGCGGGCCATATTGATGGTTCGCAGCCAGGCGATGGACCAGTCCGGCAGAAGAGTATAGGCGGGAAAATCTGCATATTGGCGAGGATCCAGCCCCCAGACGTTGTTGTCAGGCAGTATGCGCACATGGCGCAATTGAAGAAAGGAAATGGCCGGGTCATCAAAGGCATGATTGGTTTTGGAATAGGCTATAAACATTCCGCCCTGATCTTTCGGATTGTAATATTTAATCGCCACGCGGTTGACGAATCGCCATGGCTCACCACGACAGATTGTAGAATTGGTAAGGGATGATGCGGTCATAACCAGCAATACCAGAGCAATCACGGTCCAGCGGAAATAGCGGAAGGGAAGTCGGGCCAGCGAAGCGCCCAGCCACAATACCCAGGCGATGGTCAGAAACCCCATGTAACGCGGAAGCCAGAAAATAAAATGCGGGAACAGCGACCACGGGTCTTTGGCGGGAAGCGAAGCCAATCCAAAATAAATCATGGGGAGTGCCAGCCAGATCAGCACTTGCCACCATCGCCCGGCTCCACGGCGTTCCGCGTCGGCCAGCGTTTTGAGGTTCTGGCGACCGGTTTTGGTCAGCCGCTGCCAGGGAAAAAGCCCCAGCAGCATAATGGCGAAAAGTCCCCATGCCACCGCAAATTCCACCGTTGAAATAAGCGGCAACGTACGCGTGGCCAAATGCGGCTGATAGAGCGGCCCGAGTTCAAACCAACTGATCATTCGCGGTGTCGGCAGCGCGGAGGGCCATAAATATCCGAGAAGATCAATCGTTGGCAAGCCAAGAACCGCCCTGTAATTCATTCCATTGAACCAGCTTACCCACTGAAGATTTCCAGCCGTGTGATGAAACAAGACACCCTGAAACCAACCGCTTTTCCGGGTATACCACCAGGCGGTGAAACAGCCCGCCGCACCGGCGGATGTCAGCCACAAAGGAATATCCCAGGCGCGCATACGCGGTTTTGCGACCAGCCAGATCAATTGGATCGGAAGCAGAAAAAGCCCCATGAAATCCATTCCCACCATGCACAGCAGGCTGAGCAGATATAACAGGCCCCAGGGGAAGTGTCGCCCCCCCTGCCATCGCAAAAACAGAGCCATATTCAGCGTGACAAAAAAATAAAATGCGCTGTACATTTTCAGATCGCGGCTGTAATAGACGAAAAACGGATTGACCGCCACCAGCAGCATGATCAGAAGCGCTGTGCGGCGCCCGGTAAACTGTCGCGCCAGAAAATAGGCCGCCGGCACATTAAGCCAGCCCAAAAACGCACCCGGGAACCGCAGGACCGATGCGGTAAAAATGGTGCCCCATGGCTGGTGAAAGACATGATGGAGCAGTTGCACCCATCCCCACAGAAGCATATACCAACCTGGCGGAAAGCCCTGGCCCTGAAGCATTTGAAAAATGAACTGGAAACTGCCGCTGACGCGAATGGTGGTGGCCGTTTCATCACACCAGAAAGACTGGTAACTCAATCGCCAGAACCGCAGGAAAGCGCCAAGGGCAAGGATGAAGGCAAACGAAGACCAGAACCGCACGCCCGGCCGCCGCAGGAAATTTCGACAGCGCACAGCCGCGCCTGTTTGGCTGGATTGTGGAGTTTCATTGTTTGCGGGCGACCGAACCTGATTCGACCCGTCCGCCGTTGACAAAATTGCACGCATGAAATACTAACGCCGCTGACGGCAGTTTGTTGTCAATTTAAATAGTTCCGGCGTAACTTTTTTTCAGGCCGAATCGCGCGTCAGCACCGGATAGTTCTCCCGTTCGCCTAAACCAGTAACCGGGTAATCTTTCCGAAGGGCGTGCGGCTTAAAGCCTTCCCAGGTAAGCACCCGCCGCAAATCCGGATGGCCGGTAAAACGGACCCCGAACATATCCCACACTTCCCGTTCCATCCATTCAGCACCGGCATAAAGCGGCACAAGCGAATCGACTTCCAATTCATCTTCGGCAAGGAATACACGCAGAATCAGGCGAGGCAAACCCGCCCCGACGCTCGTTAAATTATAGACCATTCCGAAGCGCGGCTTGTCCCAACCGGGAAAGTTCAGATAATCAACACAGGTAATATCGCAGAGCATGTCGTATTGAAGGGTGGGTTCGTCGCGCAGGAACCGAATAATCTCCATCAGGCTGGCGCGGGGAATGGCGATCTGCACCTGACCATGAAATTCTGAACCCTTTAGTGAAAGGGTGGGAAACTTCGCCTTAAGCGCTTTGGCGGCGGGGTGATCCAGTACCATGGGAACCTCTTTTTCGCGTTGCCGCGAATATGTCTGTTACAAACGGCCTGATCCCGGCAACCCGGAATCGGACGGACCAGCAAGGAATTATAGAATAGCCGGGCCAAACCGCCAAGCCAACGACCAGCGGAAATCGGAAGGGCGGAAGGATTCTGCCAATATTTGCGGCTATCGTAGATTTGCGGAGCAATAAACGCTTTTCAGAATGAATTTTATGGAGTGTCCGCCGCGCTTTGCGTCGCGTTCAATCCGGCCACACGAAACGCCCGTGGCGGAGCATGACCTTGGCGCGGCCCGCCGCGGGCGGGGCAATTCACCGGCCGTCGCGGCCAGGCATTATGGCATTGCCACAAATGACAGGAGCATTGAGCCGGCGAAGGGCGACTGGGTTGCATCGCAAAAAAGCGTTGCATCTTATGGCCGCAACTGACCGCGCGGCGACGCATGCCGAAAAGGATGACGGCGAACAAAGCGTTGTGCTGCGGATGAATTGAAATACATTTAGATATGTATATTGTGCATTAATGGGCGCGGCAGGATTCGAACCTGCGTAGGCATAAGCCAACGGATTTACAGTCCGTCCCTTTTGGCCGCTCAGGCACACGCCCCTTCCGGGCCACATACTATATACGACAATGGAGCGTTTTCGCAAACATTCCAAAATGTTTTCGCGACGCGGCGCAGCATCAGGCAGCGCCCCCGCCGCAAACCGCCGCCACGCGGGCTTGTTTGTTCCCACCCGCTGTGCCATAATCGCGTGCAGGGCAGGTCTGGAGAATCAGGTTTATGATCGTCGTAGCCGTGCGGGAATCTTATCCGGGTGAAAAATGTGTAGCGCTTACTCCGCAGCGTACGGCGCTTCTGGTGAAGGGCGGTCTGGATGTTCATATTCAAGCCGGCTGCGGCCAGGCTGCGGGCTTTTCTGACGACCAATATCAGAAGCAGGGTGCAACGGTCATTGCGGATCGAATGGCCGTTCTTTCATCCGCCGATATTCTGGTTCAGCTTCACACGCTGGGTAATGGCGCAGCGGATACCGCGGACATTGCGGCGTTAAAACAACATGCACTGATCATCGGGTTTGCCGACCCTTACGCCAATCAGCGCGGAATTGAAGCGCTGGCGACTCGTGGAGTGACCCTTCTGGCCATGGAACTTCTGCCCCGCATCAGCCGGGCGCAAAGCATGGATGCGCTTTCAGCCATGGCTTCTCTGGCGGGCTACAAGGCCGTGCTGCTGGCGGCGAACCATCTGCCTAAAATCTTTCCCATGATGGTCACCGCCGCCGGCACGCTGACCGGTGCAAAAGTTCTGGTGGTGGGTGCTGGCGTCGCGGGTTTACAGGCAATCGCAACCGCGCGGCGGCTTGGTGCGCAGGTCAGCGGCTACGACGTTCGACCCGCCGTAAAGGAACAGATTCAGAGTCTGGGCGCAAAATTTGTAGAACTTCCCCTGGAAAAAAAAGACGCCCAGACCGCCGCCGGCTACGCCGCCGAGCAAAGCGCCGCGGATCAGGCACGCCAGCGGGAATTGATGGCACGTGTGGTTGCCGAATCGGATGTGGTTGTCAGTACCGCGGCGGTTCCTGGTAAGAAGGCCCCCATACTTCTCACCCGGGAAATGGTTGAAGCAATGATGCCCGGTTCAATTATTGTGGACCTGGCCGCGTCGCGTGGCGGAAATTGCGAACTCACGCGGCCGGACGAAGTGATGGTGCATGCTGGCGTGACCATTCTAGGCCCCACCAATCTGCCCGCGACCGTGGCCTGTCACGCCAGTCAGGTATATGCCAATACGGTCGGCAACTTGCTGGGGCTTCTGATAAAAAAAGGTGAATTGCTGTTGAATACGGAAGATCAGATTGTTCGCGAGATGCTGGTTCTTAAAAATGGCCGCCTGGAGAATTCGACCGTGCGAAAGGCCTGGGGGATACCCGATTAAGCCATGGCAGCCGGGGGCCGCGTGCCCCGCAAGGAAGACCGAAAATTACGGAGAATAGATGTGATGAACAGCAACCTGGAATCGAATCTGTTTGTATTCGCGCTGGCGGCGTTTCTCGGTTACGAGGTTGTGCGGCGCGTGTCGCCCCAGCTTCACACTCCGCTGATGTCGCTGACCAATGCTATTTCCGCGATTTCTGTAGTCGGTGCCATTGTGGTTACGGGCGCAGACCACGACTCTCCGCTGGTGCTTACCCTGGCGACAATTGCCGTGGCCTGCGCGATGATCAACGTCATCAGCGGATTCATGATTACCGACCGAATGCTGAAAATGTTCAAGAAACGCCGCGATAAATAGCCCTGTGCGGGCCGCCGTATCATTCTGGAGCGCTCAGTGATGTCATTTCCAGTTCATATGTCTATGCTATCGGCATTGTCGCAAGCCCGCCTGTTGGCCAGTTTACCGGTCAGCGCCGCGGCGCCGGCACACTGGTATGTAGCGCTGGCAAGCATTCTGGCGGCGATTCTTTTCGTATTTTCCCTTAAATGGCTCAGTTCCCACAAAACGGCGCGCTATGGTGTATGGATGGGGGAAATTGGTATGGCCGCCGCCATTCTGGCCACACTTTTTCTGCCGCAGGTGCATCATTATGGCTGGATCGCGACGGCTTTTTTGATTGGCGGGGCAATCGGCGTTCCGCTGGCTCTGTTCACACCCATGACCGCCGTTCCGCAGCAGACGGCGCTTTCTCATGCCTTCGGCGCGCTGGCGGCCGCACTGGTGGGCGTGGCGGAATTTTATCTGCATTACCCGCATTTAAGCGCCAGTATGCTGATCAGCATCTGTTTTGAAACGCTGCTCGGCTTTCTGACGTTTACCGGCAGTCTCATGGCGTTTGGAAAATTACAGGAAATTCTTCCCACCGCACCGATGGCCTATCGTTTCGGAAATGTGGTGAGTCTGGGTGTTCTGGCCGCGGCCGTGGGTACCGGACTGTTCCTGGTTATTCTGCCGCAACACGCAATACTGTTTCCCATTTTTATCGGGCTGGCACTGCTGTTCGGGATCCTGTTAATTGTGCCGATTGGCGGCGGAGATATGCCAACGGTTATCGCGCTTCTCAACAGTTATGCGGGGCTTTCCGCGTCGGCGATGGGGTTTGTTATCAACAACAAGCTGCTGATTGTGGCCGGTGCGCTGGAAGGCTCATCCGGCTTTATTCTTTCCATGATCATGTGCAAGGCGATGAACCGTTCCTTTATCAACGTTCTTTTCGGACAGATGCAGGTCACCACGGCCGTGACAAAAGATGACATTTACGGCGGCAAAATAAAAACGACCACTCCGGAAGATATTGCCGCGATTCTAGAAGGCGCGCGCCGAATAGTCATTGTTCCCGGTTACGGGCTGGCTGTGGCCCAGGCGCAGCATGTCACCGGCGAATTGTTCGAACTGTTGGCGGACCGTGGCGCGGAAGTGGAATTTGCCATTCACCCGGTGGCCGGCCGCATGCCCGGGCACATGAATGTGCTGCTGGCGGAAGCAGATATTCCGTATGACCGGCTGAAGGAAATGGATGAAATTAATTCTCAGTTTGAAAACGTGGACTTGGTCATTGTCAACGGTGCCAACGACGTGGTGAATCCGGACGCGCGGGACAATCCTGGCAGCCCCATCGCCGGGATGCCCATATTGAATGTGGATAAAGCTCGCACGGTGGTGGTGATCAAGCGGAGCTTAAGCCCTGGATTTGCCGGAATTCCCAATCCGTTGTTCGCCGCGGATAACTGCCTGATGCTTTTTTCTGACGGCAAAAAAGCCATGGTGGACATTATTCAGGCGTTGAAAAAGGAATAACCTCCAATTCATACCGATCCACCGGAGCCGCCATGCGGGCGATTCAGCTAAAATCCACTGAAGGTTCCGGGCGCATACACGCGAACCCGCGTGACGCGGCCGGCGCGAAGATTGACCAGACTTGGAATGCCAGGGGTGATGCGCCAGGTGAACCGATTGCTGAGTTTCAGCCGTAACCAGCTTTTGGGCGCCAGCCGCGCGGGCAAATGTCCCCATGGCGGCAACTGAACCAGAGCAATGCGAATATTGGCGGGCTTATGCGAGCGGTAATGCCTCGCAAGACTGGCGATCGCCTGTTGGCAGACTGGGCACGCATGGTAATATATAATTACAAGCCAGCGACCCGAATTCAGAACTTCCGGATGATGAATAAATCGCGTCACGGGCATTTGGCGTCCATACCATCCGGGGGGCGTGGTGAACAGCAGCCCATGGCCGCCGGTGATTTGCCCACTGGAATGAAGAAACGCCGGTCGCCAATATTGCCGCCCCCAAATTCCCAGCCAGACCATTCCGACCGCCAGCAGCAGCGCCAGGACGCTGCGAGCGGAATACAGTTGCCGGCCTTGCAACGGGACCTTTTTTTCCCCGCCCATCGACCAAAGCATGGCCAGCACGACCGCTGCGTCCAGCGTCAGCGTCATCCATGGATTGACGCGAACCGGCCCAAAGCATCCGCAAGTTGCGTGGCCGGTCAGGCCGCGCGTGGCCGAAACGCCGGCAAACACGGTGAACATGCAGATAGTCACCAGCGCTGCCATGCGTGCCATGCGTCCGGAGACAAGCCACAATCCAACGGCCACTTCCAGCAATATTTCCACCAAATGCCAAAACAGATGGTGTGTGACCGTTCCGTTAAAAAGATCAATACTTTTAAGCGCTGAAGCGGCCAGCAGAATAAGGCCGGTCAGGATGGCTGGAATCTGCGCCCGAAGCCTTGGAGTGTTCGGGCCATGGACCGCTGGCGAGGGCGTGTTGCGTGTTTCCGTCATACGGGTTTGTTCACCGGGTTGGCCCGGTCCTCCAGTTCATTGATTCGGATCACCAGATCCAGCAAGTCCGCCGTTTGCAGCCGCCGATTGGTCAGCGACTCAATCTGGGCTGTAAGAATTTTAGCCGCCGCCCGCAGCGCGGCAATATCAGCCGACCGTCCGAGCGGCCTTTGCGGTAATTCGCTCGGTGGTGCCAACCGGTACAGGGCAAGGATGATTCGGGATTCAGCTTTAATATTCAGTTCGCCGCATTGGCAATTCGCGCAAACCACCGTCCCATGGCCCGGCAGAAAGCGAACGGTTCCGCCCGATGTGATTGCCGCACCGCATACGATACAGGTGTCCAGCCGAGCCTGATAGCCCGCCGCGACAAGAACGCATTTGAGATAAGCTATCAGCGCCCGCGAAGCCTGCGAGCCGGTCAGAAGTTTTAAAGTCGCCAGCAGTTCAATATATAATCCGGCGTGCGGATCATGTGGCGACAGCATGGCGATGGTAAATTCACAAATGATCTGCCCGGCGTAAAATGCCGTCAGGTTGTTTCGGATTGCTGGCTGGTGGTCTTCTATTTGCCAGGCGGTAAGCGTGGCCAGTTCCCCGGTGCGAGGAGGTATAAATACCAATTCACCGGCGGCAAGCAGGTCCAGCGGACCACCGAACGCCGAAGCGCTTTTGACGGATATTTTACGGATACCTTTGGCCAGCATCGGAACAAGCCCGTGGCGGCGGGTCAGCATTGTCGCGACCTGCGATGTTTCAGAAAAATCCACCACACGCAGGCAAATACCCTGATCGTTTTCATAGTTTGGCACAGGACTTATTCTACCCTAATCCAGCCGGTTTGGCATGTACGACTATCCCGCGAAGCAGAAGCGTTCAGGATTCAGGCGCTTAAATTTGGCGGACTACCGCAACTCCCATTGTCGGCCGATCGTTGTCCGGATCAGGACTTATTCCGGGCTTTGCCGCACTGTAAATGTACAGCGACCGCGCGAATCTGATTATAGGGAACCGCCTGATTGAGTGCGGAGAAAATGGGCCTCATACGCTGCGCGCCGTGCTGCTTAATCGCCGCCGCCACGCGCTGATATTCCGATTCCGGCACCCATATTTCAATTGAATCCGGCCGCTCGGCCAGAATAAACTCCGCCAGATATTCCGATTTCGTACTGACCGCACGGCCCGTCTGTCGACTGACCTCCGCGATCGTCTGGCCGGTCCCGAACAGGCTCATGGCCAGCGATTTTGTAACGCCAGGCCGGGATACAGCGGGTGCCGCGGGTTGTGCCAATGACCGGTGGGCGGCACCCGGTACATTGGTCAGCAAAAGATGCGCTGTGGAATAATCCGCAATAAACGCGATGTTTGGCGGCGGGAGTTATGTGGCTTACGGGAGACCCGCCATGTCATTTAGGCGTGACAGAATACGAGACAACGGAAATGCCGGCGTCGGAAAATTCTGCCGTTTGATTACCCTTTTCCGGCCAGGCTCGGTCCAGATCGGGCCTTCAACGCGGCAGAGCGGCAACCGCCCGCAGGACGCCAGACACCCGTAGATCGTCGGATCGCCATTGTTATTCCAAGTGAGATTGCTTGCTTTATCGCCCTGACTGCGAAAATTCAGAAGGATGGCATCAGTAGTCTTGGGAGCCGGTATTCTTCGATCTTTGGCCAGTGGGGCAACCGTTGGGTTGCTTTTCGTCCCATTTTGATGTATGACACAGCTAGTTAGAACTCACCGTTCGATAGCCCTCGCGGTGCTGGTTGAATAGATTCAAATCTCAAGCTAATGAAGGGCCGGGGTGGAGTCTGTTTATGGAACATGCAGCCATGCTTTGCCCGGCCTGTGCAGGTCCGCTGGAAGTAGCACAATCGCGTTTTACATTTTTACCCTTTCGTAAATCGCGGGAAATTCGCTGTGGCCATTGCGGGAAAACGACTGCCATTATTCAGGCCAAAGTGATGGGAGAAGCATTTACTTACTGGTGCGATCAGTTCGCCCATCAGGTGGAAGCGTCGCTGGCATATTTGCCGGAACTTACGCGAGAAGAATGCTTTACAGTGCTTAATCCGCGACATTTTGATGATGAAGTTCATGCCCACATCAAATTTAAAGTTCTACTTCATTACCTCTGCCAGGTTTTTCGGCCCGTGCTCCGGGATAAATCTCTGGGTTTTGAAGATGCCAGCCTGAGCATGGGACCTATCAAGCATAACGGGATTCCCAAGGCACTGGGCATTTTCGGCCATTGTGGGCATCATCAGCATTCGCACGATTCCGAAGCATGGACATTGCTGATTACCCGTCTGGGCAACAAGGGGTTTCTGACATATCTGATGTCCTCTAGTCCGCACCACAACGGTATTACGATTGAGGGCTTTCTGCCACTGATGGGAAACCGCCCTTCCTCACCCTTGGAAAGTTCGACCGCCGGCACGCCCCGACCGGCATAATCCAAATAATTGCCGGGTACCGCAACTGTTCAATCTGCCACCCGCCGCAAATCGCCCAAGCGACCGCCCCAACCTGCATCACATATTAACGGCAAAGTCCCTGCCATCCTGAACCTCGGCCGTGCTAACTTACGTCTGACCATCGGGCGTACTGAGCGTTTCACCCGCCGTTAATTTGTACGCAGTTAATCAGATTGCCGGTGTGGCACCAGGCGTTGATTCACCCTTCCCACAGCAATTCAAACTTTAAGCCGGTGGCTTTGTGGAATTCGTATGCGGCCTTGAACTC
>DAIDJN010000011.1:0-74047 GCA_027451365.1 Phycisphaerales bacterium
ATGATTGCCCAGAGTTCATCGTTCACTCGCCAGATCGTGGGCAGCGGTTCCACCGCTTTTTTACGCTTGGCCATCCATGGCTCCTTTCTTAATACCGGCCATGATTGTAACGGAAAACCCTCTTTTGAGATAGTTTCTTAGGGATGGCTTTCCGAAAGATCGGCCGATCTGGAATTAACGTTGTTCTGGTTGGGCCAGGCCATCCATGAAGTATTTCAGGTGGCCGCGCAACCTGCCGAACAGGTTTTCTGTCGGGAAGATTCGCTTGACCATTGCCGCCGGAGCTTTTACAGTGCACCCGCACAGAAACGCCAGGCGGAGCTGGAAGGGTGTTTCCTGAAACAATGGGTCGAAATTGCAGGGTGCCGCCGCGGTCCGGTTAATGAGCACAAATTCCCGCATTTGAAGCCGAAACCTGATGATTTCAGTGGTTTTTCGCGAGTCAAACGCATGAAAGCAGAGGAAGTACCCAATCCGGCAGTGTATCGGTTGAGCTTTTACCTCCGGCAATTGGAGGCATTTGATCACGCCGACCGCCACACTATCAGCAGCAAGCAATTAGGAGAAGCGCTGGGCTATACCGATGCGCAGGTGCGAAAGGACCTAGCCTATTTCGGACAGTTCGGTCATCCGGGCATCGGCTATCGGGTGGACGAACTGATTTCGCGGCTGAAAAAGATTCTCGGCACAGATAAAGTCTGGAATGTGCTTCTGGTGGGAGCCGGCAACCTGGGCCGGGCATTAATGACCTATCGCGGTTTTCTGCGGAAGGGCTTTAAACTGGCCGCTGTTTTTGATGCCGACGCGACAAAAATCGGCCGGGAATTTGGTGATCTGAAAATCCGGCCGATGGAAGAACTTTCCCATGTCATCAGTCAAATGCATATCCGCATGGCGATGCTCACAGTGCCGCAGGAGGCCGCGCAGGAAGTGGCGGACCGCCTGGTGGCGGCGGGCATTCGCGGGATATTGAATTTCGCAGCGGTGTCTTTAAATACGCCGGACGATATATTTGTCCAAAGCGTAGACCTTGCGCTACAACTTGAGCAACTTTCATTTCGCATGAGCATGGGCACCCCGGCGGAAAATCTTTCACCACTTTCGGACGGGTAAAAAGGGGCGCATGGGTGAGACAATTAAGCGAATCACGTCCAATGCAACTATATAATTGGGGAGTTGGCAGGGTCTATCTGTCGCAAATACTGGAAACTATAAATGCCGGAGGAATGGGCATCTGACCAGACAATGCGAAGCGCGTAATTGCCGACAAGTTCCGCGTTAAGCGCGGTAATCGGACCATCGTAGGTGGTGGAAATGACCGGCAAAAGCTGCCGCCCCAGCAAATCACGTTCGCCCTGGCACCCGGCACAGGGGCAAAGCCGCCGCAGGTGGCGAAGCGGATAATTCGATTCGCGCCCGTCCGACCAAGTAATGGCAAGACTTTCCGATTTTTTTAATTTTATGGCGACCGGTTCCACAGGCACTGGTGATAAAGGGGATGAGCCGGACATAAGCAGTAGAACCCTTTTTTAAGCCAGTGGCGGGCATTATACAGGAATGCCGGGCCGCTAGCGCGCCATCAAGGGTGGCCGAAGTATAAAAAGAAAAGTGCCATGAACCAGCAATGACGCCCGCGTTCCGATTGAACAAAACGCGCGACAAAAGCAGTTCATGGCACACCACAATTCCGGTAATGCTGAGCGGGGTTATTTCACCTCGTACTCGGCATCAATAACGTCATCGGATCCTTTTTTACCGGACGGTCCGGCACCGTTGCCAGCGGCACCAGGCTGGGCTTCACCGGCGGCGCCGCCCGCGGCGGCATCGCCCGGGGTGGTACCAGACGCGGCAGTAGCCTTGTAAATGGCTTCGCCAAGCTTCATGCGGGCACGATTCAGGTTTTCCATCGCCTTTTCGATGGATGCCTTGTCTTCGCCTTTCATGGCTTCCTTGGCCTGATTGAGAGCCGATTCAATATCGGAGCGCTCCTGCTGACCGACTTTGTCGCCATGTTCCTGGAGTTCGCGTTCCACCTGGAACACGACGGCCTCGGAGCGGTTGCGCAGATCGACCATTTCACGACGGGCTTTGTCTTCGGCGGAATGGGCTTCGGCCTCTTTCTTCATGCGTTCAATCTCATCTTTGGAGAGGCCGCTGTGGCCTTTGATTTCCACCTTGTTTTCCTTATTGGTGGCCTTGTCCTTGGCTTTTACATTCAGAATTCCATTCACATCTATATCAAAAGAAACTTCCACCTGCGGCACGCCGCGCGGCGCGGGGGGAATGCCGGCAAGTTGAAATTTGCCCAGCGTGCGGTTGTCTTTGGCGAATTCCCGTTCACCCTGAAGAACATGAATTTCCACACTGGTCTGGTTATCCGCGGCGGTGCTGAAAACTTCAGACTTGCTGGTGGGAATGGTGGTGTTACGCGGAATAAGAACGGTCATCACACCGCCATAAGTTTCCACGCCAAGTGAAAGTGGTGTGACATCCAGCACAAGAATGTCTTTGACCTCGCCGGTGGTGATACCGCCCTGAACGGCGGCCCCCAGGGCGACGGCTTCATCGGGGTTGATGCTTTTATTGCCTTCCTTGCCGAAAATTTCCTTGACAAGCTGTTGCACGCGTGGAATACGGGTAGAGCCGCCCACAAGCAGAATTTCATTGATATCTTTGGCCGAAAGTTTGGCGTCTTCAAGCGCCTTGACCACGGGCTGCCGACAGCGTTCGGTGAGGGAATTGGTCAGGGATTCAAATTTGCTGCGTGTAACGGTCAACTGCAGGTGCTTGGGGCCACTGGCATCGGCCGTAATAAAGGGCAAATTAATGGACGTTTCCATGTTGCTGGAAAGTTCGATTTTGGCTTTTTCCGCGGCTTCCTTCAGACGCTGAAGAGCCATGGGATCTTTTCGTAGATCAATGCCGTTCTGTTTGCGGAATTCCTCTGCGATGAAATCCACGAGAACCTGATCGTAATCGTCGCCGCCAAGGTGGGTATCACCGTTGATGGAAAGCACTTCAAAAACGCCATCTCCGACATCCAGCACAGAGACGTCAAATGTTCCGCCACCGAGATCGAAGACAAAAATTTTTCCACCCTTCTGCTTGTCCATTCCATAGGCCAGGGCAGCCGCGGTGGGTTCAGGCAGAACGCGTTTGACATTCAAGCCGGCAATTTCGCCGGCCTCTTTGGTGGCCAGGCGCTGGGAGTCGTTAAAATAGGCCGGCACGGTGATAATGGCATCGGTAACGGTCTGGCCCAGGTAATCTTCAGCGGTTTTTTTGAGGTCCTGCAAGATCATGGCGGAAACTTCCGGAGGCGTATAAGCCTTGCCACGAACTTCGACTTTCACAAGTTCCTCTGGGCCGCCGACAACTTTGTAGGGAACGAGCTTTTCTTCACCAGAGACTTCTGAATGGCGTCGCCCCATGAAACGTTTAATCGAAAAAACCGTGTTTTGCGGGTTGGTAACCTGCTGGTGTTTGGCGGGCAGACCGACCAACCGCTCTCCTTTGTCGGTAAAACCGACAACCGATGGCGTCAGCCGCGCACCCTGGGCATTAATAAGCACCTTTGGCTGAGAACCTTCCATGACGGCCACTACCGAGTTAGTGGTACCCAGATCAATTCCAATTACCTTACCCATAAATTCGTTCCTTTATGCGATTCATGACCTCGTCCGTCAGACCGGGGAATAGCCCACCGGGCACCTGACCGCAACGCTTTGTTCAGCGCGGCAGATAGCAATTGGTGTGCCAAGGAATTTGAAACCTGTTAAATACCACGTAACCCATTTACAAATAATCAGTTACGATAGACCAAAAGAACTGAAAGGAGTTGGCGAACCAAAATTGGCGACTGCGATTTGGCCGACACCTGCCACCTTGGCAGAGCACCTGACATGACAAGGAGACGACGACGGGACGGCGGTTCTGTCCGGTCGGAGGTTCTCGGATGGACTGGAGGAACCTCGCCAAAAAAAAAGGCCGCACCGGACAATGCCGGCACGGCCCTGTGAATCCATAAAAGTGGCCAGAGCCACGCAACAGGAATCGAACTTATTTGAGTTCGACTGTTGCGCCTTCGGCCTCGAGCTCTTTCTTGAGCTTTTCGGCTTCGGCCTTTTCGACACCGGCCTTGATAACCTTCGGAGCGGCCGTAACCATATCCTTGGCTTCCTTGAGGCCAAGGTTGGTGACTGCGCGGACGATTTTGATGATCTGGATCGTCTTTTCGCCCGGAGCCTTCAGAACCACATCGAAGGTGGTCTGTTCGGCGGCAGCGGCGGCGGTCGGAGCCGCGCCAGTGGCTGGACCGGCCATCATGACTGCGCCACCGGCGGCGGCTTCAATGCCATGCTTTTCCTTGAGGTACTCACTGAGCTGGCGAGCCTGCAACAGCGAGAGGGCGACAATTTTGTCACCGAGTTCGATAATGTCAGCAGCAAATTCTGCCATGGTAAAAACCTTTCCGTATCTGGTCGCTGTTTCCAGCCAAGGCAACGCGCCCCGTTTTAACTGCTCTGGGCAGGCTGATAAACATGCGAAAGAGTAAATAGCATATTTTGACCGGAACCATCAAGGCCCGGCACAAGTTCAGGCGGCCGCGGGAGCCGCCTCGGCCTTTTCGGCCTTTTCGATAACCGCCTTGACCTGGCCAGCCAGTGTGCGGCCGGGACCAAGAATCTGTCCGGCAAGCTTCCGGCCCGGGCCGAGAATATGACCTACGATCATGGACTGAAGTTCCTTCTTATTGGGCATGGTGGCGAGGGCTTCAGTTGCCTTTTTATCCAGCAACTGGCCTTCAACGACCGAGCCTTTGATTTTGAGTTTGTCAATTTCCTTGGCTTGGGCGACGATTTCCTTCACAAGGTCCACAATGGATTCGCCGCCGTAAACCAGAGCATTGGTTCCCACCAGCAGCTTCTGGGCACCCTTGAGTCCAACCGAGTCCAAGGCTTTGGCGCCCATGGCGTTGGGAACAACGGTCATGCGGACGTTTTTCTTGCGAAAACCGGAGCGAAGCCTGTTGGTATCATTGGCGCTGATTCCAACGTAGTCGACAATGACGACGCTATCCGAACCAGTGAGCCGGGTTTGCAACTGGGTGGCAATCAGGCCTTTTATACGTTTGCTCATGTTACACCTTTCAATATTCAGGCCGGGCGATTTTCAGCCGCCAGGCCACTGGTATTCAAAACGAGTTCCGGTTCAGGCGGCTTCGGTGGCTTCCACATCAAGGTGGGCGGTATCAATTTCCAGACCGGGACTCATCGTGCTGTGCAGGGTGACTTTTTTGATGTACTTGCCTTTGGCGGTGACTGGCTTAAGCCGCCGAATGGTGTTCAAGAAGGCATGCACATTGTCCGCCAGGTCTTTTTCAGAAAAGCTGATTTTGCCGACAGCCGCATGAATATTACCGCCCGCATCGTTCCGGAATTCCACCTTGCCGGCGGCATATTCCTTGACCGCATTGGCAACATCGGCGGTAACGGTTCCGGCTTTTGGGCTGGGCATTTTGCCCTGGGGGCCGAGGACTTTACCAAGTTTGGTAATTTTGGGCATCATATCGGGTGTGGCAACGGCAACATCAAAGTCCAGCCAGCCATCATTAACTTTCTTAATCAGGTCTTCAGCGCCGGCTTCCACGGCTCCGGCGGCCTGAGCGAGCTCGACATTGTTGCCCTGGACGAAAGCAATAACCCGTTTTGATTTTCCGATGCCGCGCGGCAGGCTGACGGAACCCCGAATCATCTGATCAGCCTGCTTGGCATCAATGCCCAGGTGAATAACCAGATTGACGGTTTCATCAAACTTGGCGGCCTTGAATGACTTAAGAATCGGCAGCGCTTTTTCCACCGTGACCGGACCAGCGGGCAGATTTTTCAGCGATTCCTGATACCGCTTACCGCGGATACGAATGGCCATGCAAAGACTCCATTTCAAATGCGGGCGGCCTTTTTGGCGGCCCGGATTCCATAAACCCCAACGGCACGACACCTTCATGCCGGAAAGATTCATTGCCATTATTCAGCTATGGGTTGAACACAACAGGCGGGAACTGGAATTTTCAGCGGTGCAGGCCATTTCTACCGCTTTTCCGCAATTGAGCGGAACGGTGGACCACACATTCGCCAGCGGCCACAGGCCGCATTCCATTCGCCCGACATGCCGCAATTGTTGCAGCACATCCCAAGCTCCCACTTGTTATAGCCCGTGGTCCGGCTGGTACGAACGGATAAGATAGCAGAAATGACACAGGCTTGTCAAATTCACATGTAAAAAAAATAGCATCGGCGGCGCGGATCGGAAAAAGTTTCTTGTAATTAATTTAATGTTGTTGTATATGTTGGCGACGTGTGCAGCGTGTCGTACGAATATATGGCCGGAGACACAATGACCCCAGGAACAGCAGGCAACGGTAAGGAAAAAAGCCTCGCTCTGGCGATTGCCGCGACAGCATTGGCGGCAGCGGCCGGCGTACATGCGGCACCGCCTGTTGGCGGGTATCAACTGCTTTGGTCCAGCCAGTTTAACGGAACAACATTAAACCCCTTGAAATGGAATTTCGGCCAACCTTGGGGCAGCAACGTGCCGCCGCAGAGCGACAGCATTGGCGAACCCGGCAATGTAACGGTTTCCAATAATACGCTGAATCTCACGGCGCAGCGCCAGTCGGTCAACGGCTACAACTTTACAACCGGGCTGGTCAACACCAGCGGCAAATTGAATTTCACCTATGGGTATGTCGAAGCGCAAATTCAAACGCCCTATACGCTGGGAACCTGGCCCGCGTTCTGGATGCTACAAAACGGCTGGCCACCGGAAATGGACATCATGGAGGTGCCGCAGCAATCCTATAACAATCAAACCGGATCATCCGGAACCGCATACGACTATTACGCCACCTATCATTACGGTTCGGCTTCCAATCCGCAATCCGCAGGCACCGGAATGTACTACACAGGCGTAAATGAAGCCACCAGTCTCAACGATTATGGCATGATGTGGACGCCGAATTCGATCACGTTCTATTTTAACGGCAGCGCCATTTATACGGTGAATGGAAATACGGCCGACATTGCGCAAAGCCAGAATATGTATCTGCTGCTGGACCTGGCGGTGGGTGGCTGGCCGGGCGAACCCCCGACCTGGGCTTCATTTCCGACGACCATGCAGATTAAGAATGTCAACGTCTGGCAGCTTGCGCCATCCAACATGACCATGACCTGGACGGGCGCAGGCGCGAGTGTCAACTGGAATAACGCCGGTTCCTGGCAAAACGGCCAGGTACCGACCCTTGGATCCCAGACCGCAATCTTCGGACAAACATCGACAGCATCCACCAATGTACAATGGTCCAACTTCCAGACCGTCGGAAATCTGATTTTTAACGGCGGTCATACAGATTACGCGATGGGCGAATTGAACGCGTCGGGATTAATGCTCGCCAATGACACCGGAACATGCACCATAACCGCCAACCCGTATTCTGGACGCAACAACACGGTGACGATTAATGCGGAACTGGATTTATACAACAACACCACCATCGCCAATAACCTGACCAATCCGATCCAGATTTCCGGAGGGGTATACGGCCTGGGCGCATTGAATGTGGTCAACGGGGCGGTAAACGTCGAGAATGCCATTTCAAACACCGGCGGCATTGCAATTGATAACGGTGGTGCTGTTAATATTTACAGCGGATCGATCAATACCCCGTCGGCGGATGTCAATATCAGCACCATGTCCGGAAGCGCGGCGACACTGGCAGTCTATGGTTCCAGTTCAATAATTGACGCCAATGTCGTGCGTGTGGGCGGCTACAATGGCGGAACCGCTCTTTTTACCCAGCAGGCCGGCACCGTCGACACGCAGACATGGTTTGTTGTGGGGCAATCCGCAAATGCGGCGGGAATTGTGGACTTAAATGGCGGCACTCTGAACGTTCGCACCGCAGGGGGCACCGCGGGTGACCTTGAGCTGGGCGTTTTTAACGCCTCTTCGGGCGAGTTGAACATATCCGGCACGAGTTCTGTGCGGTTATGGAATGGATCTGACCTTGTGCTTGGTTCCAGAGGCACCTCCGGCAATGGAACCGTCAATCAGTATGGGGGTACCGTATCGTTCTTCTCCGACAACGGGCGGACCCCCGGCGGGGTCGGAGTTGTCGTTCTTGGAAGAAATGGTTCCACGGGAATTTACTCGTACAACCTCAATGGTGGTATTCTAAATGCCAACGCTTTGGTCAGTTCCAGCGGAACGTCGAATCTGAATTTCAACGGCGGGACGCTGTCGGCCCTGGCGGACAACAATGAATTTATCAGCGGCCTGACCAATGTTACGCTACAGTCGCAGGGTGGAACGATTGACACCGGTGGACACGCGATTGGCATAAGCCAGAAAATCAGCGGAACCGGGCTGTTGACGTTTACCGGCGGCGGAATCATTACATTAAATGCCGCCAGCACATACACTGGTGGCACCAGCGTGGACGGCGTTACGCTGGTTCTGAACAGCGTGAACGGATCGGCGGTCGGCACCGGCAGCTTGACGATTTCGGCGGGCGGAAGCCTGGCCGGCAACGGCATTCTGACAGGCCCGGTTTCAACCGTAAGTTCCGGCACAGGTCTGGCACATAACGGCGAACTGGCGCCGGGGGCCGGAGGGCTGGTGATTCGCAACAACCTTACTCTGGCGGACAACTCCCTTCTGGCCTATGGGGCCGGCGGTGGTTCAGCCGTACTTATCAGTGTGGCGGGATCCGACGGCAACAACGGTAATGTGACACTCGGCCGGAACGTGGCCGTGTCCATGAGCGAACCGCTGGCCTCGGGCGTTTATCGTCTGATTTCGTATACCGGCAATCTTGAAAGCCCATCCGGCAATATTGACACATGGACACTTATTGATTATTCTATCGGCAATACGCCTTACGCGTTTTCCACAACACAGAATCCCGGATATGTGGACCTTCTGGTGGGAACCGCAACTGTTCCAGAGCCGGCCGCGCTGGCAATTCTTCTGATCCCGCTGGGGGCTTTTGCCCTGTGGCCCACCGGACGAAGACCGGCACGATAAACCTTGCGCCGCCAGACCGGAAGAAACCGGCCGCGGAGGTTGTTTTCACAGGAATCAGCCGTCATTACGTTCGCAGGGTATCCAGCATGACAATGGCCAGGGGGCCGAACAGAATGACCGGTGCCGCGGCACCGGCGAACGGCGACAGGCCCGAACCGGCCAACTGATACATGACAAAAGTCGTGACAAAGCAGACTCCCGACGCCATGCTGCACAAAAACATATTCTTCACCAGTGCGCCGGGTTCCCGCGTAAGCAGAAACGGAATACCAATCAGCAGCATGACCATGTTCATGATCAACTGCGAAATACGTGTGTACATTATTTTTTCCAGGGCCACGCGTGTGGAGGGTGGCGAAAATATTATCATCCGGTTGATCTGCGCGGTGGAAAGATAATCGACGGCTTTTTTTTCGAACATCAGCTTAAGCTGTTCCGGATTCAGCGGCGTGTAGTAAATCATCTGTTTCACAAGCTGGGGATGGCGCCGCGGATCACCAGCCTTGCGGTCGTTGATCTGCAATACATCACTCATCAGCCAGCCGCCGCGCATGGGGCCTTCACCCGCGTCCGCCTCCCAAACGGCTTTTTTAGCCAGAATCCGTGCGGTGGGCACGCCCGCGGCGGTGCGTTCAATGATGCGGACATTTCGCAGCGTTTTTGTGGCCGGGTCGTAGCTGGTGGCCAGTACAAGGGAATGATCCGATTCCGGGATAAAATAGATCGGCTCGTTCTGAACAAATGCCGCGGTCACCTGGCCATGCTTGCGCAGAAGCTGGTTGATGTTACCGGGCATTAGCACTTCCTGATCCAGAACGACCAGAAGCGTAAAGCCGATGGCGCAAAGAATAACCGGGGCGGCAATGCGATACAGCGATACTCCACTGGCCAGCAGAGCCGTAAGTTCCCGGTGACGGGTCATGCGGATCATGGTAAAGCCCGCGGCCAGCAGGGGAATAACGCCGGACATCATTTGGAAGATGACCAGCGTGCGATACATGTAAAAACTGATAATTTCCCCGAGGAGTCCCGCCGCGGCTGAAAACAGTCCGGTATGAATATAGGTCGCGCCGCGCGTGAACAGATCAAAATTGACGATAATGTCCAGCAGAATATACATACCAACCAGCACGCTTAGCGCCAGCAGATAATTAATCAAAAAGCTCCAGATGATGTAGCGGTCAATGCGTTTCATTCGGAGTCGGACCTTTATAAAAGCCGCGGCTGGCCGCAATGCGGCGAGCAATTAAGGCAGCCTATCGCTTAAGAAGCCGCCGGTAAACCCAGATATTCAGCAAAAGAATAATTCCGTTCCCAGCCCAGATCAGCATCAGGCCGGGCATTGGGGACCCGTCCGTCCGCGTCACCAGTTCGCGGCCGGTGTTAATCAGCAGCACCAGAACCATCGCAGGCACAAAGCCGACCACAAAAACCGCCAGAGGATTTCGGCCCTGAAGCACAATGCCCAGGGCGGCACCAAGAATCACTAGGACCACACAGGACAAGGCAAATGACGCACGGCTCTGCATTTCTGAAACAACCTGTCGGCGAAGGTGGTCCTCGCGTTGTGCAATAAGCTTGATAAGTGCCGCGGCTCCGGGCGACACATCCCCCTTATCGGAGGCTGATACCTTGCCGTCGCGAGCTGCCGATGGAATGACAATATTGGCCAGTACCACCGCCGGGGGTGCCGAATGAAAGCGGCGATTCAACTGCGGATTTCGCTGCCGCACATTCCCACTTAGCCGCAACGAGGCAATCAGCGGACTTCGCTGCATGTCATCCGGCAATACCTGTCCGGACAAAGGTGGCGCAGCGGCAAGAGCAAGCTTCACACTTTTGGCCAGATAGACCATACGCACGCCACTGCCCGAACGGACATCGACTTGAACCGACCGACCATGCGCCGCATGAAGCACCAGCCGCTTGTTTTTATTAAGCATCGCCGCGGGTGCCACTACAGTCACCGAGTCTTTCTGGGCGCCGGCCAGTACAAAGGTCATCGGCGAGTCCGGATGAAATTTCGAAAGATACCAGCGGGCAACGGAAGCAAGTTCCAGAGATAGAACAAGCTGACGGTGCAGCCGCGCTATGGGGGCGAACAAGAGCGGTTTGGTCTGAAGCGCGTTAAGCCGGCGAAAATCCAGAAATTTCGGACGATTCACAAGCATGGAACGAATGACGTAGGGCTTTCCGTCCGGCGGCAGATAACGGATTGTGCCCTGAACCTGGCGAAAACTGTTGGGGTCGAATGCCACTCCCTGGTCCAATTGAACCGCAACTTCAAGCCGCCGCCCCACATGATCAATGATAATGTTCGCAGCACGCGCCAGCACGATGGCATTGGGTTTGCCGTTGGTAAGGGGTGTGGCAGCCAGCCCCTGCAATTGGATAATCTGCCGGACGACACCGGGTGGAGGCTGATCATTTGCGGGAACGGGAATTGGATAGGCACGGTCGGCGTACACCACCATATTGCCGAATTGAAAAGGTTGTCGCTGGCCGACATTGTGGAGCAGCAGCGAGGCAAGATCTGTTTGCAATGCCTGGGAAGTTTTCTGAAGGAACGCGGGGACCACGTAACCAACCATGCCCAGGTCAATCAACCCGACCACCACGCCAAGCAGCAGCGCCGGAGTGGCCAGAAAGGCAAAACTCGTGCCGCTGGCCCGAGCACCGGTCAACTCATTATCTGTAGCCAGCCGCCAGTAAACAATAACCGCCGCGAAAAGGGCCGCCAGCGGAATCGAATAGGCAAGCATGGCAGGCATCAGGTCGGTCAGGACGTGAAGTAGCTGCAGCAGGCCAAGCCCCTGCTTAGTCAATGGGCGAAATGTACCGCCGAAAGCCAAAATGGTGGTCAGCACGCCGGTGGTCAGAAAAAAGACCCTCAGCAGTTCACGACCGATATACCAATGGAGGGTTTTGATCACCAGTGGATCCTTCATAGCGGCAGGCCGCGCCTGCCGAACCATCTTCCGTCGCCATGGTCGCGGGAATTCCGCCCCGCCCGGCCGCCCCCCGCAACTGGAAACGCGACCGAGCGGTTATATTACTACAATCCTCTGGTAACGTCAGGTTTTGACGCAAGCAACGCCGACGGCGCAAGCGATCTGCCATAATTAACGATAGACCGTATGGTGGGTCGCGACGGGCAAAAGCCGGTATTGAGGTGCCTGCCAGAGCCGACAAATAGCTGCAAGGAATAAGAAATGGCCGCATATCGATGGGAAAACAATGTGCTTGTCATTCAATTGCACGTCAAGGCCCGCGCGCGGCGGTTTTCCTTCGGGCCGGTCCGCGGCGAAGCGATTCAGGTTTGCATTGCCGCCGCACCGGAACAGGGAAAGGCGACCGATGCGCTTCTGTATGCCCTTGCTGACTTTTTTGACGTTCGTCCGCGCGCCATCACGCTGGTTTCCGGTGCCTTTACACCGCGAAAAGTGGTACGGGTGGACAGCCCGAATCATTTGCCGGATTTTGTGAAACATCCCTTAGAAAACGTCCCCGAAAAACATCCCTGACCCGCCCTGGCGATAAAATCCGCTTAAGCCGGAAGTTCGCGGACTGCCCGGAAACGGCCTGACAATTGACTTGTGGCAGCGTAACGTCTAAATTCACAAAGGCAGTCGCCCCCATCGTCTAGAGGCCTAGGACGGCAGATTCTCAGTCTGCATACACCGGTTCGAATCCGGTTGGGGGTATTTGGATTGTCGGGAAAGCTTTCGCATGCTTTGGCAACATATTGAATATAGCCTTCACTTATAGTGCTGATGTTATTCACTTTCAATTTACTGTTATCACTTGCAACCGATTGGCACGCCTGATTTTACGTCGTTTATGAAAAAAGTATTCTTTAATTAATCTGTGTCCCTCATCGCTCGCTTAAAATCGCCACAGGACCAGTTCAACCTTGAATTCCTTAAGCCCAGACGCGCCGCAAGGCCATCGCTTTCTACCGCCATTGTCGATACGTCACCTCACGTGGAACAGAAACATCGGCGGCATCGTCATCGTACCCTAACTGTATTTCACCAGTCGGACATATTCCATTGGAATCGCCACCCAGGCAGTACGTTCGCTATAGATCAGAAGCGTCCATCGATGCACCTCTGATATTTGCGAGAGCGCGTTGTTCTGGGACAGCCCAACCATGCACAACCGATTCTGGAGAACGCCACTGAATCTCGGCGTCACGTTGGGTTGGAAGCGGCGGCCAGGCGTATCCTTGGTTATTTCCACCCATCAAACAATCCGCTGCCGCAAAGATATTCGCCGCCATTTAGCAATCATTTTTTTGTAACCACGATACTATTTTGCGAACGCGTGCATTGATTTTCGCCCACCCACGTGTTGCCCCACCTCGTGGCTTGTCAGTTCGCCGATCGCCTGATGCGCACTTTACATCGAAGGCTTCAGCAGCTTTGGTAACTCCGCTACGGTCCCGATCGCCACTGGCTGGAACGATTGCCTTGTCGGGCGCATATATCGGTGCCGAAAACCACCGCATTATCACGACACACCGTTGCAGAATTGCCACCGGGCGGGTTAAAACCGCCGGCCGCGGATTCGGCGACAGCGCAATCGGAACGTAATTGCACGGGCGTTTCGGTAATACGATATTGATTACAACGTAAACAGCCGCAGCCAGATTGAGGTTTGTTTGGCCGCGCGCCCGCCTTGCGCTTCACGGCGCACCCAAAATATGGCCCGCAGGCAAAGGGATGGCCTGGCGACTCCGCGTCTCCCCGGCTTGATGGCGACCGGCCGCGTCAGTCGGAAGAAGGCCAGGAGATTAACCGCCGCCATATGGCGATACATATACATTACTGAAATCAGACGGGGTCACCGCCGCGGCATGGCCATCCACAAATCCAACGTTAATGTGATTTCCATGGCGGTCAAAACCCAGGCCTATGTTGGTATCGCCAGTGGGCAGCGGAAGCGCCGCGGGCGCCATGGGAATGCGGTCGCGAAGCGCGCCGTCATCGGCCACGGCCCGCAATGTGCACAGATTTACTGTCGCGGGCAGTCCTGCGCCGGTATCAAACGCGGTGGTGTAATAGGTTTCGTCACAATAAAACAGACCATTGCTGCCCTGGGCATCCAGGCCACCCGGATTCGGCCGCACGCCGCAGTCTGCAAACATCAGCGTTTTTGTCGGCATAGGAATTCCGGTCAGACGACACCCCCACGGCGCGGTAAGCCCGGATGCCGCAACCGGCCCGGCGGCAATCTGGAAACCCCAACCCGGATTAAACGCGCCATAAGAACCGTTGTATTTAGCCGAGGCGATATCGGCATTGATTCCGTACGAAACCGGATAATAGCCTTGAAAATAGCCTGGATAACCGGCGGGCGTCGGTTCATTTGTACTGCCCGATCCGCTGCCAACCTGCAGGTTGTTAAACAACTGATAACCGGGATATTGATCCGCCAGTGTTGGATCGCTGGGACACAGGAAAACCTTGGAACCTGCCCCATTATTTCCAAAATTCATAAAGCTCTGGTCGTTCTGGCCGCCCAGAAACGGCACCAGCGCACTGGCCCAGTCATTAAGCACCGCCCCGCCGGTGTTCACATATTGTCTGGTGACGGGGTTGTACCACTGATAGCGGTAAGAAAAAGTGGTGTGGTCGGCATCCGGCGTCAGGGTGTATTGCATAATACTCGAATCGGTATCCGGCTGAATAAAGCCGTTATGCTGCTGCGAAAATTCCACCTCCGCAAGAACAATCTGCCGCACATTGGACAGACAGACGGTGGAACTCGCTTCCTTTCGCGCCGCGGCCAGAGCCGGCAGAAGGAGGGCGATCAGCAATGCGATAATGCTGATCACCACCAGAAGTTCGATAAGGGTAAATCCTTCTCTGTGTGAAACATGCTTAAACATGGGATAGCCTCCTTACAGGTCTTAAAATCAGACTGTTCGGCGAAATTTCGAGCGGCCCGGCAATACCAATGGAACGAGTCCCAGCAGCAGAATGCCGATCGCCGCCGGTTCGGGTACCGCCACGGAAAGTGATGTTGCCGGATATTGCGCCAGCAAAGCGTCATAGGCCTGCATTGTCTGGCTGCTGGCACCAACAGATGCAAGCTTTGCGCCAAAATCAAGCAGGTCGCTACGGCCAATCAGCCCGTCGTGGTCAAAGTCCGCGGCGGGATTAAACAACGAATTGTTGCTGGCCATCAGGCTGGAAAAAGCCTGCACATCCGCCACGTTGTACTGCCCGTCAAAATTCAAATCTCCAAGGCCTGCGCCATATATTGTGGAGGTATAAAGCCCGGCGAAACGCTGAATATTATAGGTGCCATCGGGCTTGTACGTGACCACCGTGGCAACATGGTTGCCGCTGGTCAGGCCTGTTTCATTGATAACCCATAAATTGGTATCGCTTTGCGAAGCCTGGTTGGCATTGCCCACCATCGCAAGCACTTGGGCATTGGTGTCCGCCGCGGGCAGGTCCCACAGGACATGAATATTGTTCGCAAGGCCATCAACGGATTTCACGACCAGTGACCGATTCTGATTCACGCCTGGCGTAATCGGATTAAAACTTTGAATGCTGGAAACCGGTGCGGAGGTGTCCACGTATATGGTTTGAGTCCAGTCGGTGTATACAGGGGGCCCGCCGCCAGGCCTGGCGCGAAACGCGATGGCTTCCAGATAATGATAACCCTGTGAAAAATCAGCAGTGTTAATGGTTTCAGAATACAAACCCGTCCCTCCACCCACCAGCGGGCTGGAGCTTTCAAACGGAATATAACCATAGGCCGTTGTGTTAGGCACCGTGCTGACAAAAGTCTGGCCGTTAAGTTGCACGCCTCCGTCGATTTTTAGTATGGCATTATCGCCGCCGGCGTTATAGTCAAACAGGCTGGAATTTCCCAACAGATAGACCTTCTGGGTCTGCAAGTTAACCTGAAACTGGGCCGCCTTGATTACCGCAATGGTGCTGACGGTATTATTTCCGTTATCAAAAGTGATATTCGGGTCGTTGGCGGCGGGGGCATTGCCCCCCATCTGCCCAGCTACATTGGTCAGAGTAAGCGTGCCAATGGGTGTGGGTGGCGCGTAAATCAGATATCCCTGACCATTGGAATTGTTGTTGGGAAACGTCACATTTACAGTGCTGTCCGAATTTACGGTCAGCACCTGTGGCAATCCATTCTTCGCCGCATTACCGGTAACTTCAACCAGATAGGGGACATTGTATGCATTAAAGTTCGTCTGCAGCGTGGCATTCAGGTTGCCGCCGCCGGTCTGGTTGTTCAAAAGTACCAGCGCTGAATCACTGCGTTCAAAGGCGAAATTATTCTGTGACAGGTAACGCTGCACATAATTTCCGTAGGCAAAACGGTTGCGCAAATCCACCAGACCGGAAACCTGATTGTCCAGCGTTTCAGTCATGGTGCCGCTAGCGGGGTTGTAAATGTTCTGCGAATTATTAGCCAGTGCGTTGCCGTAAACACCGCCCAGGGCGTCCCCACGGCCATTTTGTGGAAAGCTCTGTGTGCCGTTATCAAACGCGGTGGTGTTGCCGTTGTAATACACAATGGCCTGCCCCGGCATCATCAGTGTATAGGCGTAGGCGACGTTGCTAAGATATGGCGCGCCGTTGTCCTGGCTTTGAACAAATTTAACTCCGATAAGTCCATCGTGGGGCGTGGCATCATAAGAATCCAGAGCGGCGTTGACCACGTTATACCAGTTGTTGGTATAGCCATTGCCGGTCAGGTTGCTCTGCATCGCAAAAAACAGCGGGAAATCCAGCGCATCCCGGTTGGGCTGCACGGTGCCATTGTTACCATAATCCACCAGCGAGCCGTCCGCGTTCAGGCCGCTTTTCTGAATGACCTGCACGGTGGAATCCTGAAAGGCGTTTGATGCGCCGGGAATATTGGAGTCGTAATATTCAGAAAAAGCGGATATCGGTTCCTGAACACCGTTGAGATATGTGCGCGAGGAGGCCCGGTAAACGGCTTGATCAAAATATGGCAGCGCGACCTGCCATTCCATGTTCTTGACCGCATCTAAACGGAAGCCATCCACACCCAGCGATTGCACAAACCACTGCAGGTTGCGCATCATGTAACCGGTCACATTTTCCGTGGTGGGCGAACCGGCAGCCGCATTTGCCGTATTAAATGAATTAATCTGAATATTTCCCTGGCCGGTCAGTGGGTTGTAAACAAAAATCGGATTGTTATTCAATTGCGGATAAAACTGCTGATTCATCGGCATCGGGTCATTGGCCAGGCGGCCGAAGGCCGGCGTTGTGCCAGCGGGAATGTTGGCAGTGTTGCCGGCAGTCGTTGGATTGCGAATGTACTGGTTGTTGGTTGTAAAATCTATGTTAATCAGGCCAGCCAGCCGCGCCTCTTCGGTATTGGAGGCATATGCGCTGTTGAAGTCACCGTCAACTGCAGTTGGCGTCTGCACCACCATACCGGGATAGGCCCCCGCCTGCACAAAACCCGCAGTGGCTGAATTGGAAAACCCGTTATGGCCCATGGAATAATCAGTATAAAAATAGCCGCCCATCTGGTGCGTGGCGGCGATCAGATTTTCATAGCCTTGAAGTGTTCCATATGCGGTCGGATTATTCGCTGATCCCAAATCAAATCGATTGTATATGTCGTAACCAACCGAACTGTTGCCCGAATCGGCACGTGTGGGCGGCGGCGTAAGCAGTGAACCATAACCGGCTCCAAACACGTCCGGCATGCGGTTGGTAATATTGACCCACCCGCCACCAAAATAGTCCAGCATTGCCGGCGGAGAAAACGCCCCATAATTCGCCGCCGCCGCGGGACCGGGAATACTTGCGCTGCCACAAATGGCCAAGCCGGCTGCCAGAAGGATGGACCGCCCGGCATTCCGCCTGCGATGACTTGTATGACAAGATTGTGCTGCAACGCGATTCATCAGGAACCCTTCAATTGTTTTGTTCGGCATCGGCCTGCCGGCCGACTTATTTCCCGCCCTCCGCGGATAAGTTCAGTGTCTGCCTGTTAATGGCCGGAAACATCCGGCCCCATCTTGTCAGCGGCGAGGGGTCATGCACAGGCCGCGCCGCGGCGCAGACGCCGATCTCCACGGCCAACCAGCAGCCCACAGCTTGTGGCAACAGCCATCAGCAACAAAGCACCTGGTTCGGGCGTGGGATTCGGTTCGGTTATCTGCATACTGTTGAAATAATCATATTGCGATGCCAGACCCGCGTTATCGTTGTACACCATCAACTGATTAATGGGCAGGCCGTTAAGTCCGGTCAGGACGCCAGAATCAAATATCGCGCCTTGGGCGGAATTCTTCGGTGTCACAGTAACTTCAAAACTGGTGGCGCTTTTCAAACTGAAAGTTACCACAATACCGCTGCCATCATTCTGGCTGCTGCTGCCGTCATTGACTGATTTAATTCCGGTACTGACCGAATTGGTGAAGCCCGGCTGGGCGGCCGTGTAACCACCGTAGCTGAAGGTGTAATAATTTCCACTGCCGGTTGCCGCAACCTGGAATATGGGGGTCGCATAACCACTGGTGGCATTGTAGCTTTGCAGTTCAAAGCCCTCTTGACCAGGATTGCTCATAGCTCCGGTCACCATGCCAAGGCTAAATGAACTTGTGCCGCCGGCGGAAGCCGTCATGGGTGTAAATCCGCGATAGGCATAAGGAGCCGACGGATCAGACCCCGACCCGTTGTTTGCGTCAATTCCCCAGGAAACGCCATTGGTATCAATTGTGGAAGCCGCAGTTGTGCCATAAATGTATTGCGAAGGCCCGGTGAAAAATCCCCAAGTGGCCGCCTGACCCACACCGGACCCGGAAGGCCCCTGATACCATGGCCCGAGACCGGCGACGCCGTTGCTCGATCCATTGCTTAAGGTGGGCCATGTTCCGGAAGGATAAGCGGATGTCGAGGCATTGTCGGACAGGCTCACAGCGCCTTGTACAGCGCTGTGAGCCATTAAAAATCCGACCAGTCCAGAAAGCGCTGCTGAAACCAGCGTGCGACGCCACAGATCCGATCTGGCGGAAACTTTCTGTTCAACCGTCATAACTTCTCTCCAGAACGAAAAAGAATCCACCCGAACCGGGGCGATTGACTGCCAACGCATTTATTCGCGAACATCAGGCCATCTTTCGGCGCCGAGCCAGCAGAAGAACCGCGCCGCTGATTCCGATAAGGGCCAACGATGCAGGTTCCGGCGTGGCGGTGGTTATTGCCAGCGAGTTAAACAGGCCATCCTGGTATGTGTTCTGATCAAAAAGATCTGCCCCGTTTATCGCGCCGGCGGCAAGCGTTCCATTGTAAGTGGCAAGCGTGGTTGGAGTGGCCCCTAAGCTGGTTAACGTAAGGGAGTAATTATTTCCCGCGCCAAGGGTGAAATTGGCCATCACGCCCGAATTCAGCTGCGCATCAGTTAATCCGCTGATCGAGGATGTGGTTACACCGTTGGCAGTAACGTTCGTTTCCAGAATATATGAACCTGCGGAAGCCGAACCGGTCTGACCGTTATAGCCGACCAGATTACCGCTGGTGTTGTTCGTCGGGCTTCCCAATTCGTTGAAAGTCAGACTGAACAGCGAATTGGCGTCATTGTAATTGGTAGCCGATGTCTGGCCGCCATTGCCGGTGGTTACAGCCACGGTTCCCGCCGTAAGGGATGGAGCCGCCGATCCAAGCCCAAATCCGTACGCCGGCATACCGTTTGGCGGATATGAACCCACGCCCGAACTGGTAAGCGCCACACTGAAAGTCTGACCAACTGAAAGCGAGCCAGTAAAAGCACGATACAGATCCACTCGCGGCGTGGCCGTCGGTGATCCGCTGTTGGCATAGGTACCCCATGCGTCGGAACTGGTGGCGATAGAAACATTGTTGGTATTGAAATACGTTCCAGTGTAGGGCGGACCGCTGTTATTCTGAGTGGAAATGGTCCATGCGCCAAATCCCGATCCCGCGTTGGGAGGTGTCCCGCCATTGGGCCAGGTGGTGCCGGTGTAATTACTCGCATTGTCGGCGGCATTCATTGCAGCGCTGGCCGGTGCAGCCAGGCAAAATGACACCCCGGCGGCAACCGCCATCGCGGACAAAGCCAGGATTCTGGGAGAATTGGAAAGGGAGCGTTTCATGGTTTTCTCCTTCCGAGAAAAAAGGACAAAAAAAAATGACACGACGTTGACAAACGCCGTAAGTATTAGTTTAACCGGTTAAACACACTTTGTCAAGTACCGCCTGATTTTTTCGTTTTCACATTGATCTGCAGTGGTCGCGCCATTTACTGAATTGCGACCCCTATTATTCCGGAGCAAGAATATTCCAAGCCCGCGAATATCTTTCATGCCGACACCGGAGAAAAACGCTTCCGAATTCCAAACCGCCAACGATATGGAGTCTTGCGGCTTGAAACGCGTTCACCACAGCAAGCCGGCACTGCGGTCCGATTCAGGTCGGATTGCATATCCAAAAACCAAACTTGCCGCCATTTTGACACGATGTGAACCGCAATTCATGCAAATTCAGACAAGCCCTGCCGGTGATGAGTCGCGACCTGTATCATTCAGCGAGCCGCTTCCCAATCCTGCTTCGCAACGCCAAGCCGATTCCTCCAGCCAATGCGCCCGCCAGCAGCAGTCCAAAAGACGCAGGCACCGGCACGGCTGCGCCCGCCGGGGCGGTCAGAACGGGGCTATTAATGTAAAAGTTGTTCCCGTCACCCGAGCCAGCGTTCAGGTCTACCGCTTGAAATCCAGCAATACTTCCCGAAAATGTACCGGTGAGAGTGGTTGTTGTCGCAGACGATCCGATTGGCGTAATTGCAAGCGAATAGGCCGTGGCGGAGGTGAGCGTGTACGTCAAATTCAGACCAAAGTAGGTAAATCCAACGCCCGTTGAGGCACCGGAAATGGTTGCGTCCGAATAGAAATAGTCGCTCGCGCCACCGTTGAAGCCGAAAGTCAGGATGCTGCTGCCCGTACTGGAAACCAACGTCACGTAATCTGAACCAAGTGTATCAACATCGCCGTTGTCAAAAGCGATGGAAAATGAGTCCCCAACCTGCATCGCCCCGGCCGAAAAAGTTCGCGAGGCAGTGGCTGATGCGCCACTATTGGCGTAAAGCCCCCAGGATTTGCTCGGGGTGCCAGTGTCAATGTCGCTGGTATCGCCGGCGGGCAGCGAATTCCCGTTATCGTTTACGGTCGATGACCCAATGAAAAAGCCGGAGCTGCTCGACCCGGTCAGGGTCCATGCCGAATAACCAGTGCCACCGGTGCTTCCGTTTGTCCAGCTTGTGTAATTGGAAGCAGCATCCGAAGCTATCACGCCGGCCTGACAACTGGCAGCACCGAGTAGTGCAGCCATCGCCGCCAGCGGCATCAATCGACCGGATAAGCCAGAAATTCCAAACTGATTTACTAAGTTCTTGATCATAAAGAAGGTCTCCCTAAAAAGGTGTAAAAAAAACAGATATCATGAAATCCGCAGCGGCGAAAGAATTAATCCCTCATCATCCGTGCAGGCTTCCAACCAATACTTCGGGGCGACAGGTCGTTCCAAATCGCTCCCGGCTTGCCGCCCGTTTCCGGCATTTAGTGAACCGGTTAATCGAGCGGGCAAAAAAAAACACTCTCGCAACATTCTGCCATCCGCATAGGCACCGGGCAGACATCACTCTGTTGAACGAATGGCAAGACTTCGCGCAAAACACGTAAAATCAAGCTATTTTTCACTACTTCGCCACCGAATCAGCAACTAGCGACTCTTGGCTAACCAAATTCTCACCGCATCACCGGCAGGTGAAAACAGAACCAGTTGCGAAGTAATATAAAACATAAAATCCACCTTGTCAAGGAAAAAATTGTACCGGTTCAATAATCTGCACCACCCGCATCCGATTGCCGCGGCATTATGCGCCCTTCTAACATTTATCGACGGCGGCACTTTCCGAATCGCGATTTTTAAACGTAACCCTTATGCGACAGCTTGACATTGTTCAATCATATAGTAAACTGGTTAACAATTGCTAACCGGACAGGTGGTCCGCACCGTCGCTACCCATTTCAGGTCGCGAAGGCTCTCCGGCATAACCATTGCCGGTTCAGCGATGCAGTGCTGCACTTTAGTTTGGCGAATGAAACGACATTCACTGAACCTGAAGTGTCCGCAAGCTTCCGCACTTTGCGGTATGTATATCGTTGTATTGGCAACATGGGAATCCTTGCTGTGGCCGCAAAACCTAAAATTAGCAAACGGCCAGACCCGCCCGCTGGCGATCTGGCAATGCACGATATTGATGCGGTTTCGCCGCGAAACGTAACCGTCCGTTTTGATGCCCCCCTGCCCGACGACAAACCCCTGGAAAAGGTGAATATTCGGGATGTGGCCCGCGAAGCTGGTGTTTCAGTCGCCACCGTTTCCATGGTGCTGAACGACAACCCGCGCATCAGTCGTGGCACACAGGTCCGTGTTCAGAAAATGATTGAACGCCTCGGTTATCGCCCCAACCGGCTTGCCCAGGGGCTTTCAAGCAAATACACGCAGGTGCTGGCCGTTATGCTGCCGCCGCTGCGTCACGCCCTGGCGGATGCCTATTTTGGTGAAATTATCAGCGGCATAGTTGATCGTGCCGGCAAGCTCGGCCATAAAATGATGATCGAACAGGCCAAACCACAATTCATAAAAGAAGGTAAACACCTTGAACTTTATGAACGTCGGTTCGTGGACGGTATCTTGTGCCTCGGCTTTAATGAAAAGCATACGTTCCTTGCGGACCTTGCCGGCCCGCAGTATCCCATGATTCTGGTGGACAACCGATTTGGCGACCAATTACTGGATTGCGTCCATTGTGATTACCGCCTTGGTGCCGAACAGGCGATGAACTGCCTGCTGCAACTCGGCCACCGCACCATCGGCATGATTTATGCCGCACCAGAAAGTCCCACTTCACGTGATGTGATGGACGTCTACAAAACCCGCCTGGTCGAGGCTGGCACCGCCCCCGCGGATTCCTGGATGGCCGATGGAATGTTTACCGATGAAGGTGGCGCCGCGGCCGCGCAGGAACTCATCACCCGGCATCCAAACATTACGGCGATCCTCTGCGGAAATGACAAAATGGCGCTTGGCGCGATCCGCTCCCTTACGCTGCACGGATATCAGGTACCACGCGATGTTTCCATCATCGGCTTTGATGATCTGCAACATCTGGCGTTCAGCAATCCCAGCCTTACCACCGTCCATCTGCCGCTATACGAACTTGGTGTGCTGGCCTGCGAACGGCTGATCGAAAAAGTGCGCGGCAAAGTGGAACGGGTTGCCGAAGTGCTGCCCACCCATCTGGTGCTGCGCGAATCCACCAGTATGGCGAGGCGTCTGGCCGACGCGCGCTAAGACAACCTGGCGAATTGCGGGCGGCAACGTTTATCGGGTTTGAGTTTTCACGACCGAATCCAATAATAGACTCACGACATACTTCATGATTGCTTTTGGCTTTTCACGGCACCAGCCAGCCGTAACTTTTTATTTGGAATAACATACCATGTTGCCGATGATGACACCCCAACGATGCTGGCGATTCACGATCGCATCAGCCCTTCTGATTGCCGCTATTCATGCAGGCGTGCTCGCATCCATATCAGCCAAAGCCGGCGCGGCACCGGTCACGGCCGCCGATCCGGTTGGCCATCTGGCAAAAATTGCCGCGAGGGTGGCCCATACCTTCCGCTATCAGGTACCGGCCAATTCACCGGCCCCTTCCCGCGTGAACCTAGCCGGAGATTTCAATAATTGGTCGCCCACCGCGACCCCCATGACGCCCGCAGGCGCCAAATCGCCCGGAGAATGGTCCGTGACAATCCGCCTTACACCGGGATTGCACCATTACAAATTTGTTCTTGATGGCAACCACTGGATTCCTGATCCAGCCGCGGAACTGCGGTTTTCGCAAGAGGATGGCAATGGCGGCCAGAATTCTGGAATACGCATCCGGTCTGTCTGGCAGCGTATGCCCTCGCCAGCGCCCAATCTGGTGGCCATCCACAGGATCGCCTTTTCCACCCACTCCATTGATCAATGCGATGTGGTTACGCCAGATACGCTGCGTTTGACACTGCTGGCGCAGACCGGGTCGTTGACACATGTTGCCGCGCTCATAAAAGTAAACCGCCACAAGTGGAAAACAGTGCGGTTGTACTCGGAATCAATGGATCGCGATGCGACATCATGGGGAAACATCGCACGTGTACGCGGACCCGAGGCGCGCTATTGCTTTTCGTTGACCAATGGCCGACAGACCCTGTTCCTGGCCGACGGAGATTTTTACACCACGCCGATCGCGGCCGAGGCTCATGCCTACGCCATTGCCATGCGGCCCGCAGTGGTCACGCCCGGTTGGGCAAAAAGGGCGGTCTGGTATGAAATATTTCCCGAACGTTTTGCCAATGGCAGCAAGGCCAATGACCCCGCCCATCACATTCCGTGGCGCTGGTCATGGTTTAAACCGTATCAACCGGCCGGCGAAAAAGGAAACTTCTATACTTATGTATACAATAGATTTTATGGTGGAGACATTCAGGGAATCAGCCAGAAACTCAACTATCTGCGAAAACTGGGCGTTACGGCGCTCTATCTGACACCCATTTTTGAATCCCCGTCAATCCACAAATATGATCCATCAGATTTTCGCCATGTCGATGACGGCTTCGGCGTAAAAAATTCGATCGATTTGCTGAAGGGGGAAAAAATACGCGATCCCAAAACCTGGCAATGGTCCGCGTCCGATAAAATATTTCTGCACTTTATCCGTCAGGCCCACAAGCGGGGATTCAAAGTCATTATTGATGTCCCGTTCGGTCATTGCGGTGTTGGCTTCGGCCCATTTCAAAGTGTTTTAAAACTAGGGAAAAAATCTCCCTATGCCGGCTGGTTTGACATTCTTAAATGGGGACCACCCGTCGTCTACCAGGGCTGGGGACAGGTCGGTGGCAATATGCCCATGTTTCGACATTATCCCGGCAGCGGACTGGCACCCGGCTATTGCCGCTATCTGTTCGCCATTACACGGCGCTGGATGGCACCCAACGGAAAAGTCGCTGATGGCATTGATGGCTGGCGGCTGGACACCGCACCGGATGTTCCGCATTCATTCTGGATCGCCTGGCGAAAAGTGGTCAAAGCCATCAACCCTAAAGCCGTTATTATCGGCGAAATATGGACGCCATCGCAGGCGTGGCTCAACCGTGGGAATCAGTTTGACGCCGTCATGAATTACCCGTTCGCGACACTCTGTACACAATTTTTCGCCGCCAATCGGCGCGCCGGCGGCATTGGCATCGGGCCAAAGAGGTTCGGTGCTGCCCTGGCCAACATGCTAAACTGGTATCCGTGGCAGGTGGATTTAACCCAGCAGAATCTCATTGATAGCCACGATACTGATCGATTTGTCTCGCGGCTTGTCAACATGAATCTTCCATTTAATGCAGATGACCACCTCCAGAATGGCGACCATTACAGCAGCGCCAAACCGACCGCCGAGGACTATACCCGTTTTAAACAGGTGGTGGCATTTCAGATGACGTTCCCCGGCGCGCCCATGGTCTGGTATGGCGATGAGGTCGGTATGTGGGGTGCCACCGACCCGTCAGATCGCCAGCCGATGCTCTGGAAGAAGCTCATGCCCTACAACGACCCGCAACTGACCATCAACAGATCGCTTCTGCATTTTTACCGCCGCGCCATCGCGGCCCGCCGACTGCTTCCGCCGCTGGAGATCGGTTCTTATGGCCAGCTTCTGGCGTTCGACCGCCGCGACGTTTTCGCCTTTTTTCGCACCATCCGGCATCAGCACGTGTATGTAGTGCTGAACCGGAGCAGCCAGCGACGGATCGTCAATCTGCCCCTGTTTCCCGCGGACTGCAATCACCATTTATTCGATTATCTCTCGCAACTGGATTTTCACCTGAAAATGCCGGCACATCAAAAAGGGGGTGGCTGGACTCGGCCAGTTCTTATCTTGCGCCATCGCGCAACCGGGAAGATCAGCCCCGGACCGGTTCTGACGTTGACGCTGAATCCGTGGCAAACCATGATTTTGGCCCGGAAGTCCGTTGAATCCACCACCGGCCTCCAGACTGCGAACAACACCGGCAAACCCTCGGCGGGTAACCATGTCATGGAGAGCCGATTGCAGAGATAGCGTTTATCGGCACACCACTGAATTGATATGTGCGGCAAACCGTGGTTTGGTCTAAAATGAGCAGCCTTAAGTTTTAACTCTGGCCGGAGTTCTGGTGATGTCGCTCTCCAATCCGCTGCTGATCAAGCCGATTCTTACCTTAGGCATCGCGTTTCTGTTTTTTATGCTGATCGCCGCGGTCTGGCATTTGGCAAAAATTCTTGCCGGAAAGCTTTTCGCCCGGATTGGCGCTAACAAAAACAAAGCTCTTTCAGCCGGCGTGCTGCCCGCGGCCTGGCGGCGGTTCAGCCGTGGATGTTCGTGGACGCTGGTGATCCTGACCATCGCGGTTGTCACTTGGTCGTTTTTTCGGGTCGGCATGGAGGCCCTTGGCGGATACAGGCAAGGCCGCTCCGTCATTACGCTGCGCATTCTGCATTGGGGATCTCCTTCGGAAGATCGCATAGTCCGCAGGCTGATTCAGAATTTTGAAGCCCACCACCCCCATGTGAGGGTTCAGGACATCAACGATTCCGGCGACTACCCGGCAAAACTCAAGACCATGTTCGCCGCCGGAGCGCCACCGGATCTGTTCTATATGCCGGGCAGCAGTTTTTTGCGATTGGCGCGCGACGGCCTTCTGCTTAATTTGACTCCGCTGATTGCCCGGCAGCGCGCGAAGGGACATTTTTTATGGCTGGGCGACATGTACCCGGCACTGCGCAAGGCTTATGAATTCAATGGTCGTACAGTCGGGTCTGGAAATCTTTACGGGCTGCCAAAAGACTGCTCATCCATGGTGTTTTATGTGAATATAAATCTTTTCCACAGAGCACATCTGCCCATCCCATGGCACGGGTGGACCTGGCATACTTTCCACCAGGACGCCCGAATCATCTCCAAATTGCCCGCCGATTCCAATGGTCCATTTTACGGGGCGGTTATCAACACCGCCCCGCTGGAATTTCAGAATATCATCTGGTCATTTGGCGGACATTTTTTTTATCATGCAAATTGCCGCCGACCCGCGTTGGACTCGCCGGCCGCACAGGCCGCGATGAATTTGGTTTATACGATGCGTTTCAAGGATCACAGTGCGTTTAATGCCACAGGAATCGCGCATCACGGAAGCGAGGAATTCTATCGTGGTCAGGTTGGCGCCATTGGCCCGCAGGGACGCTGGACCACCGTTCCTTATCGGTACATTCGGAATTTTAAATGGGACGTTGTGCCCGTGCCCCACGGAGCCAGAAACATTTCCAGCATAACCACAGTGGCCTGGTCGATTGCGGCGGCCACCCACCATCCGCGCCATTCCGTGGAACTGCTACGCTTTCTATGCGGACCACGTGGCCAGTCGATTCAAGCCAAACTGGGCCTTTCCATTCCCTCCCTCGAATCCGTCGCACATTCCACGGCGTTTCTCGTTCCCGGCCAGATTCCGGCACACTCCCAGTTATTCCTGACCGCTCTGGCACATGGCAGATTGCCTCGAGCCTTTGCGCATCATGCGGAATTTCGCTCCATTCTTCAACAGGAAATCACTGCCGCCCTTCGGCTGGGCATCAAGAGTCCGCTGGCCGCCGCGCATGCGATCACGCGGCGTTGGAAGGCGCTGCGGGACGCCTCACGGAATCAATCAGATCATCCCCCGATGCCCTGGCGATTTCTGGCCATTGTCACCACCATGGCACTTGCACTGCCTCTTATTTGGTGGCTGTGGCGTATCCTGAGAACCGATGCCAAATACGCGAGAAATAGAATCGGCGTGCTGTTTATCTCTCCCTGGCTGATAGGATTTTGCGCACTTACCGCCGGCCCCATGACCCTTTCCCTTTATCTTTCGCTCACCCACTGGACGGCCATTCAACCGCTGGCGGACGCCCGGTTCACCGGGCTGCGGAACTATCATGATATACTTCTGGCGGATCATAATGTTTTTCACGCTTTGTGGCTGACCCTGCTGTACGTGGTCCTGTTAATTCCCCTTGGCCAAGGCCTGGGGCTGGCACTGGCCATTCTGGTCAATACGCGCACCGCGGGCATTCGATTTTTCCGAACCGCCTTTTTTCTTCCATCTGTTGTCAGCGGTGTGGCCATGGCCACGCTTTGGCTTGGCATGTTCAATGCGGATTACGGCCTGGTGAATGCGGTGCTTGCGCCGGTCCTCAATTTACCATCCAGTTTGCTTGGCTTTCTGGCCGGCCTGCCAGGGTTGCAGCAGCCATTCGCCTCATGGTCCGCGGCGGTCCATGTGGCCCCGCCAGACTGGTTCGGCCTGGATGCACGCCATTGGGCGGTTCCCGGTTTTGTGCTGATGGGATTATGGGGCATTGGCAGTGCCATGATTATTTATCTGGCCGGCCTGAAGGCCATCCCCGAATCTTTTCACGAATCTGCCCGCGTGGATGGTGCCGGCGCATTTCGGCGCTTCTGGCACATTACACTTCCAATGCTTTCTCCTCTTGTTTTTTTCAATGTCGTCATGGCCATGATCGGCTCTTTCCAGATATTCACCCAGGTGCAGGTCATGACCAACGGAGGCCCGGACAAGGCCACCAATTTCTACGTCCTTTATCTTTATCATCAGGCGTTTGAGTATTACCACATGGGCTACGCCTCGGCTCTGGCGTGGCTGTTGTTTGCACTTCTGCTGACACTGACACTTCTATTATTCAGAGTGTCGCGCCGCTGGATTTATTACGAGGCATTCCGCGAATGACACAGCCAAGCCCAATGCCGAAGATCCAAAACGCCCCCGCCCCACCGGTGGGAGCCCGCGTTCGTCGGTTCGCCCGATGGCTTCTGGCCCCGTATACAGATCTGCTGGACCTTCTTCAATACCGGCACGAGCGCAAATATTCGCGCGCACGCATGGCCCTGATCGCCGGATTGCTGTTGCTGGCGGGTACCGCCTTTATAGCCCCGTGGCTTTTTATGCTAAGCGGCAGTCTAAAAAGCGAACAGGCCATGCAGGCAGGCGGATTCAATCTATTTCCCCGCAATCTGCATTTGATGAATTATCCGCGAGCGCTCGTCCGGATGCACTTTATCAATGCCCTGGCCAACACTATTTTCGTTACGACTCTTTGCGTCCTGGGCCAGGTCATATCCAGTTCGCTGGTCGGCTTCGGTTTTGCCCGCCATCGCTTCTTTGGAAAAAATACACTGTTTGTCATCATGCTTTCCACGCTGATGCTGCCCGCCCAGGTTACCATCATTCCCGTCTTTCTTTTGTTCCGATCGCTTGGCTGGATTAATACGTTTCTTCCCCTGATAATTCCCGCCTGGCTCGCGTCGCCATTTTTTGTGTTCATGTTCCGCCAGTTCTTTGCCCAGATTCCGGAAGAACTTATTGAGGCCGCCCGAATGGATGGCTGCTCGGAATGGACAATCTATCTAAGGCTCATGCTGCCCCTGTCTGCGCCGGTGATCGCCATTACCGCCATCTTCAGCTTTCTGGGCGCCTGGAACGATTATTTTTCTCCGCTGATTTATCTTGATTCTCCACGGCGCTACACGCTGGCTCTGGCACTGGCTGGGTTCAACGGGCAATATGGCGTCACACATCCACAATATCTGCTGGCGGCAAGCTGCGTCACCATGCTTCCCTGCCTGGTTCTTTTCTTCGCCGCGCAGCGCTATTTCGTGGAAAGCCAGACTTTTACCGGAATCAAAGGCTGACCATTCCGGCAAACATCGGTAAAATCCATTCCGTTACGATAACCCGCACTCCAGCCGGAAAACAAGTCTCGACACCTCCATTTTCCAAATGGACAGTCCGTTGGGAACAGCTTACCAATCTCGCTCCAATCGCCTATAATTCAAAGGGACTTTTGGAGACTCAATGACACCTACGGAAGCGAAGTTGATCGACATTCTTACACAAGGCTTGAAATTGCGGCTGGACCCGGCGATTCCGGTCACTCCTAAAACCGCTATTTTCGGCAAGGTCGACGGATTAGGACTTGATTCAGTGGATGTGCTGGAAGTGGCCGTCCTGATTGACAAACATTTTGGCGTGGTTCTTGAAGACAACAATGACGATGTGCGCGCCGCGATGACCACAATCGGTTCGCTCGCCGGATATATCGATTCACATTCCGCCGCCCGCGGCTGAGGGTGCCTGCACGATGCCTGCCAGTTCAATGGTTCCTGCTTTCCCGATGCTTTTGCGGCCATCCGGCGCAATTCTTTATCGGCTGCGGATGAAATCCGATACGGAATGGCAAACGGACGGCCGCATTTCCGCCGTGGCCGTTTTCGCCGCCAGTCACGCCGGCTTTCAGGGCCATTTTCCCGGCCGGCCTATTTTGCCGGGCTTTCTCCACATTCAACTTGCGCTTGATATATTACGTATTTTCGAACCCCAGGCGGAATTGACCGCCATTCTTTCCGCTAAATTTCATTATCCGATTTTGCCCGGGGCGGAAATTCAGATCGACAATTGCCGCCAATTGTACAATCAGGCCATCGCCAAACTGCAAATCGGCGAGGAATTGGCTTCCAGCGTGGAATTTCAGTTTTACACGGGGTCTGCGCCTGTGCCCGCGGCCGTGGTCCTCCAGACATCATAAAAATTTCCCCACTGATACGGATATAGTCGGACGATTCGCTCCAGATCCGCGACATAGTCTTTCACTGCCTGTTTTAGCAGTTGGTCACGTCCGGGGCCGGAGGCCAGGTCATATTTTCGCGGCATGGAAGCGTGCATCTGATATGCGCGATAACCCGTGCGAACGGTAAAAGCGGTAATCACGCTGGCACCGGACAATAGGGCCGCCATAAAAGGGCCGGCCGGCAGTTGCATGGGCCTGCCGAAAAAATCCGCGACAATGGCCCGGCCCTGCATGGGCCGGTCGGCGCGAATGGCGACCAGATCGGCATTTTTCAATGCCTTCATTACCCGAATTCCGGCCGAAATCGGATCTGTCGAATTGATCCAGTCAATATCCGCCAACGATTTCCATTGGTCGCGATGAAAATGCTCTGTGGTATCGCGCATGTCCCGATACACCACAAAATGCGCCTTTCTGCCCTGCCCGATGTGTTTAAGCATCGGGGCCGACATTTCCGCCGCGCCAAAATGCGCAGTCAGCAGCAAGATGCCCTTTTCCCGCGGCAAGTCGCGCCGCCAGGCGTCGCCGGTGGCCGATGAAACCTTGAACCTGCCGCGGGAATCGGCCAGGGACACGCTCCTGTCCAAAAGCATTTTGCCATATAGATTCATATGATATAACGTATCGCGCCAGGATACGGGTCGCGGGCGATCCCGCAATACGCAGGACAGAAATCCACGACTTGCCCGCCGCGCCCGCCGGTCGGTCAGCCAGAACCAGATGACCGCGGCCGCTACAGCCCCGTAGCCCAGCGGCAAAAATATACCGCCCAGGCGCAGCATGAAGAAATTCGCCTTGTATCCGCAATGATGCCGCAGGCGAATTCGCCGCATGGCAGGCACTGTCTTGGACGGTTCTATAGGCAAAAGCATTGCTCCGCTGTGATTGGTGCCGTGGACAAACTCGCCAAAAGCCGGTGGCCGGCACCTCCACCCGCCTGGCGAACAATCCGCGTGCCGCCGCTGGCCCGGCGTTACCCGGCGTCACCGGGCGGCAAATCGGGTGATTCCGCCCCGGCCTCCGAAGCCGTGGAGTCGCGCCCGTCCGCAGTGGGCGGTGCATCTCCTAGGTCCGTTCCAACTCTCGTGGTGCCGCCCACAGGAATAATCAGACTGAAACTCGCTCCCTTGCCTGGCGAACTGACCAGTTCAATCTGACTGTTGAGCATTCCGGCAAGTTCGCGGCTTATTGCCAGTCCCAAGCCGGTGCCGCTGTATTCGCGCGTCACCGAAGCGTCCAGTTGACGGAATTTCTCGAAAATCTCCTCCTGGTGGTCTGGACTGATCCCCGGCCCCGTATCGATTACGCTTAATTTTACTCGGTCGGCCGCGGCCATGGACACTTCGAGACGAACCTGTCCGTCGGCCGGAGTAAACTTGATGGCGTTGGACAGAAAATTGTAAAGAATCTGCTGAAGTCGTCCGGGATCGGTTGTAATTAGAGGAATCGGTCCATTGACATTCAATGATAATTCAATTCCCTTTTTATGCGCCAACGGCCGCATAAAATTCATAAGCGATTCGCACACATCCGGCGGATTGACGCGTTCCATACGCAAGACCAGCTTGCCGGCCTCAATTCTGGCCAAGTCCAGCAAGTCATTAATGAGTTCAAGAAGTTGCCGGGCACTGGTTTGAATATTTTCCACATACCGCACCATGCGCGGTTCCCCGGCTACTTGCGGATTACCGGAAAGCAGCTCCGCAAATCCGATAATGGCATTCAGCGGAGTCCGCAATTCGTGGCTGACATTCGTGAGAAATTCACTCTTCACACGGTTCGCCTGAAACAGATCCACATTTGACTGCGCCAATTCGCCCACGCGGGTATCCAAGGATCGATTGGTCGCCTCTAATTGATCCTGCGACGCCTTCAAAGTCGCCAGCATAGTGTTAAATGTTTCTGACAACTGCTGAAATTCGTCCCCCGTTGAAATGGCGGACCGAATGTGCAAATCTCCCTGTGCCACTTTTTCCGCAGTATTTTTCAGTACCCGCACCGGCTGAAGAATAAGTCGCGTGGTAATCAGATAAAATACAATAATCGCAAGAAAACCACCTATGATGCCCGATATCACGATGACCACATGGTTCAGCAGAAGTTGATCTTCATCAATGTGAACCGGCATATCCACACGCACCACCCCCACCAAAGGGTGAATATCGGAACGTTGAACCACTCCGGAGGCCGTTGCCGGCTCGGAACGCGAAGGGTTTGCGTGAAACCAGCTTTCCCATTGCGCATGGCAGCGCACACACGATTGCGTGGCACGCACCGCCGCAGCATATTGATAGACCGGCCGTTTTTTAAAAAGATTCTTCAACTGACCATATTGCCGCCGCCGGGGGTGCCTTAGAAATTCCCCAATCGCCACGCGGGTAACCAATCCTGCCCCATGCGGTGCCGAACCGGGGCGGCTCATGACCACGATTCGCGGTTGCGGATAGTTTAAACCCGCAAGGTGAACACTCGCCCAGCGCTGTGCAGGAGTTTGAACTGGCGACACAACCGTCTTTCCAGGCGCACTCCCACCAGGTCCCGCCGACTGTAGAATCCCGCCGGTCCGTGTACCCGTTACTTTTTCCGTCGCCGCTGCGGCCGTTGGCGCATTGGCAACCGGGCTGGTAGCGATTTTTGTTGCAGACTGCGCTGGCGCTTTGCCCGGCGCGGTCGATACCGGCCGTGCCTGATGAATTTGCCGCAGGGCCATATCGGCGGCTACGCGCGCTTCATAAAACGGTTCACGATTCGCCAACTGTTCCATTCGCTGCCAGGGGAACATCAGAGCGCCGGCGATAATCACCAGCACAGCGAACCCGAACAGGAGCTGGCATTTGGCTGCCAGTGAAATTGTAACTTCACGTTTCTTGGCCATGCCCTATCAGTTTAAGCGGTCGGCCCGTAAGCCGCACGCGCTCCGATATTTTCGCATCTTTTTCGGCCATGCCTTTATACACATCACCGCTTGCCGCATTGTGATGACCGCCCTAATCCCAAAAGCTTGAGCCCCTATCGACCGCCATATTTTGCGCGGACAAAACGAGCCAGAGCGGTTTGCCAGTCACCCATGCGGTCCAGACCGAGCGTGCGCAGTCGCGCGTTATCCAGCACGCTGTAATTCGGCCGAATGGCTGGCGCGGCGAACGCACCACTCGAAACCGCCTGAACGGGTACTTGAAACCCCGCAAGTTTTAAGGCCAATGCGGCAAATTCATGCCACGAACAGGCCCCATGCGACACCGCATGATACAATCCCGGTCCTGGTTGAACCCGCACAATTTCCAGCAGTTGAGCCGCCAATTCCTCGGTTGCCGTCGGTGCCACCATCTGGTCGCTTACCACTCGCAGCGGCTTGCCCGCCCGAGCCGCCGCGATCATCGTGTCCACAAAATTCAGCCCCCCCTTGAGCTTGCATCCCGCCATTCCGAACAGACCACAGGTGCGCACCACATAGCCGAACCGGGGCGCATGGGCCAAGGTCATCATATCCCCGCCGTAACGAGTCACCGCGTAGATGCTTTTAGGTTGGGGCCGCGCTGTTTCCGGCAGCGGTTTATTGTCCGGAGCACCTTCCATCACATAATCCGTCCCCACCTGAATCAGCACGATTTTGGCCGACTCGCACGCCCGCGCCAGCCCGGCCACCGCAAGCGTATTCACTCGATAGGCTTCTTCCGGTTCCTTTTCACATAAATCAACGTTATGAAACGCGGCGGTGTTGATCAGCACAGCCGGACGCACATTACTTAAAAACTCCGCTACCGCGCCGTGATCCGCTATGTTCAGTTGACTGCGACCCGTAACGGCCGCAACCTCAAACGTGGCCTTTTCCGCCGCCTTTACCAGGTCCACGCCCAGTTGTCCTGTAGAACCAATAATTGCAAGTTTCATTCATCACTCCTTGAATGGGGAAATTCCCGCTGGCTAATGCGCCCACCAGCCATTGTTTCGCCGCTATTCAGAACGGACAATATAACCAATAGCCAAATATTTGCCGCATCGATTGCGACTAAAAAAACGGGCGGCTGAATATAATCAGCCGCCCGCGAACGAAACGCTTCACACTTCAACCCTGTCGGGCTACCGAGTCTTCAATCGCAGAATGGTGAAGGAACGGGCCGGGAAAGTAAACTTAAACTGCGGGCCGGCCACCGCAAATTTACCAATCTTCGGGCTGACATGCCGCGGATCAGCTAGACTGTTTCTAGCGGCGAAGTGGTCCGCTGTCAGAATTTCCGCTTGGCCGGTGCCCGCCAGGGCCGCAATACCCGTGAGATTCAATTCCGCCGCGACCGGTGCGATGGTGCCATTCACCACTTTGATAATGACAGTTTTGTGGCTCGCGGACAGTCCGGCAATTGCCGTGAATCGCGCGGACGCGGGCGATTTATCCTGAACTTTTTCGATCAATTTGCCGTCCAGATAGCATTTGATGTCATAGCCATGCAGCACAATTTTGATCGTATACCATTGATTTTTATGCACATGGGCCGGTAAGGATGGCCCCAGAATCTGCTGCTGTTTCTGAACCGCGGTCCTTGTGTTGCCCCATCCGCCGATATTCCACCAGATATTTCGATGGAAGATAATCAGGAAGCCTTCGTTGCCACTTAGTTTTTTCGCCTTCAGCGTCAGGGTGTAATTGCCCAGATGCTGAAGTGCGGCAAGGTTCAATATCGACGTGCAATTGGTTTTAATGCTGCTCTGCCGATATGCTTTCCCCGCTACCGACCAGTTCCCGCGGGCCCTTTTCCAATGCCTGGAGCCGTTGGCAAAATCGGACGAATAAATCGTTTTGCCGCCCGCTTTAACCACAATATCCTTATATTCCGACACTGTCGCCCACGTGCCCACGCCAATGGTTCCATGGCTCGGCGGAGGCTGAACCACCGCCATGGGATGGGATAGCGTCAGCGGCAGCATGACCGCCGGACGGTTATCGGAATACATCTGCTGGACGTAATACGACGGCGTTCCGCAAACACGCGAAGAATCAAATTCAATTAAGTCCGGGTTCCAGCCCCGGTAGTGTACGTTCACAAACAGCGGTGCATAAGAGGCCATTTTAACAAGGTCAGAATTTCTCTCCAGGCCCGCCATGAATGCGGCTTCGCCCAGTGCCGCGCGAAGTTCATAGCCCGCACCGCCGGTCACGGCATATTCACCCACAAACACTTTCGGGCCGCTGCGGGAACGCTGGTCGTACATATGGCGATGAGCCCAGAACCATGCGGGCGAATTATAAAAATGTTCATCCACCATTTGAATATGGGCATGACTTAACTTTGGATATCCGGTGTAAATTGTGTGCAGGTCCGGATAGGCCCTGTGAAGGGCGCTGTAAAAGAGTTTATATCGCTTCGGATAGCGGTTGCTAAGTTGCCACCAGTCTTCATTGCCAATTTCCACGTACTTCAGACCAAATGGCTTAGGGTAGCCATCCTTGGCGCGCACCGCGCCCCATTTGCTGCTGACCGGGCCATTGGCATATTCCACGGCGTCCATGGCGTTCTGAACCCAGCGGCCCATATCCTTCATGGGAACCACATCATTGGCACCCAGTGAAAGCCCGCAATTCACATCGAACAGCGGGGCGGCCTTGAGTTTGTCGCACAAATTCAGGAACTCGGCAAACCCCAACTCATCCGTTGACCAATAACCCCACGAGTCATCCAAATGACCTGGACGCATCGAATTCGGTCCGATGGTCCGTTTCCACCGGAATCCGTTGGCCAGCACATTTCCTTCAATGTAATTGCCACCCGGAAACCGCATGAATGATGGATGCAAGGCCTTCAACATTTTCACCAGCGCCGGGCGGAAGCCGCCATCGGCCAGCGCCTTGGCGGAAAACAGATTCGCCTGTGTGATGTAAAGGCTGCCGCTGCCCATGGAAATAAACGCCAGTTGCCCGCTTGGATCATTTTTGGACGGCGTCAAGGAAACTGTAAATTTTTTCCATGTACGGGAAATGCCGGAAACGGTCTTCTCCGCCAATATCATTCCATCCGTTCCCAGAAGTGCAACTTTCATAGTCGGACTCATTCCCGGGCTCCGACGGCTGTAGACGGTCAAACGATATGCCACGCCCTTATGAAAGTTCATCCCCCAATATCCGCTGTTAATCAGTTCGGCATTGGCGGGAACTTTGTCATTGGTCAAGCAATCCAGCCGAATCGCTACCGGGTTTTCCATATTCAACGGATGGCTTAGATCCAGGAGCAGTTGGATATTACCCGGAGTACCGTTAGCAAGTGACCAACTGACCGGTTGCCCATTGGCACCAAGGGCCTTTAACGTTGGGTTATTGACCAATTGTCCCCACAGGCCGCCCTCACCGGCATAATTAATTTCCTCAAAAAAGATGCCCCATAGCGTGGGGCTTACTTGAATGCCAGGCTTATTGACTGCGATGTTCATTGTGACGGCGGCGGCGGCCTGCGCCCGCGCGTCAACCGCATTCCAGCCCATCCCAGACACCAGCGCCGCCAGCGGCAGCACCGCGGCCAACGGGCGAAGCAGAAAACGGCATAACCGGCTTTCAAAAAGGACCGCGAAAAGGGAAAACACCATCGCTAAAACTCCGCCAAAAATAAATTTTCCGATTTTAGAGACTCTGGACATGTGCCGGCATGAAATCGTCTCTTCCTTGGCGATAATATGGCGGTATACGAAAAGCAGCAAGTAAATTGGCGAAATTTTATCCGGTGGAAGAATCCGACCGCCGCTATCTTAACATCAGAAATCGACGCGCGGTGGGTTGCGGCGAGGTGCCGCAGGAGTGAACGAGGGCGGTATATAGACATACCGGTGCACGCTATCGAAAAAGAAGCAAATGCCCGGAAAATGGGATTATTTTGGCCAATTTCCATAAAAATCGGTCAAAATCCCAACTCACAGCCATTTACGGTTTACTTTTTCACCGCATATTTCGTATAATAGTCTGTAGCGGATGGATGATTGCCAGTTCCTTTAGCGTTTATGATATGGCCTCCACAGCCGCTTCAAGAGGTAACGATCATGATTCATATTGTCGCGCAGATTCCAGTTATCCCGTCAGCCTCGTTTTTGAATATGTTTGAAGGGGCGGATTGGATTATCGTTCTGGTTATTGCCCTGTTGATTTTCGGCAAACGGTTACCAGAGGCAGCGCGTGGCATCGGAAGATCCATATCGGAATTCAAAAAAGGCTTAAGCGCCACCAAAGATGACATCAACACCGCGGTCAACGAAGAACCCGCTCCACCTCGGACCACCATGGCCGCTCCGCAAAACCCCAGACAAATCAAGCAAGTTACCAGCACCACAGAGGAGCCATAAAATTGCAGGACGGTGTACCCCCCTACAACGATTTAAGCATTTCAACACACTCCCATTTCCAAGCCTAAACGCGCGCCGCCGTTATTAGCCGGTCCGCTGTATTGCTTCAATCGAAAATGGAGAAATGAGCCACCGGGGGAAAAGAGAATATGATGGATGCGTGTGATGGAGCATTCGCTTCGCCAGATTGCCGCCACAATTTACCCCCAGCACTTTTAAGGCCGCCCGCAATCGCATATACTCCGTCGCGTTGGCGGCTTATGCGGGGCCGGCGTAACGGCCCCTCGGATGCCCAACGTAATTTGGAGCATTAAACGTGTCAGTTAAAGGCAATGCAGTGATCGGCCAGTCAGGCGGTCCAACCGCGGTTATTAATCAGTCGCTCGTCGGCGTCATTGAAGAGATGGCACATCATAGCCAGATCGGAAAAATATTAGGAGCTCGCCACGGTGTGCGAGGAATTTTGAATGGAGACTTTGTCAGTCTGAATAATCTCTCCACGGACCTCCTGGAACAGGTGGCACAAACACCCTCCAGCGCATTGGGGTCCACACGGGACAAGCCCGACCACGATTACTGCGTAAAACTTCTGGAAGCTTTCAAAAAGCACGACGTTCAGTATTTCTTTTACATCGGTGGAAACGACTCCGCCGATACTGCCCGCATTGTTGCGGAAATGGCCGCGCAGGCGAACCATCAACTTAGCGTTTACCACGTTCCGAAAACCATTGACAACGACCTTCGCACCACCGACCACTGCCCGGGTTATGGATCCGCAGCGCGTTTTGTCGCGCTGGCCGTCATGGGAGATGATCTGGACAACCGGTCGCTTAAGGGTGTCAAAATTGATGTCATCATGGGTCGCGATGCCGGCTGGCTGACGGCCGCGTCAGCGTTGGCCAGACACGACGAAATGGACGGTCCGCATCTTATTTATGTTCCCGAAGTGGACTTCAGCGAAGATAAATTTTTGTCCGATGTGGACCGCGTGTACACCAAACTCGGCCGCTGTGTGGTTGCCGCCAGCGAAGGCATTCGCTTCAAAGCCGGTGATAAAAATTCACTGGTAACGGAAAAAGCCGTTCAAGGCGGCGAAGTGGACGCACATGGCAACAAGCAGCTTTCGGGTACCGGCGCGCTGGGCGATTACCTTTCCGATCTGGTCAAAAACAAATTAGGCGCCCAACTGCAGAAAACTGTTGGCGCAAAAATGCGGGTCCGCGCCGACACCTTCGGCTATTTGCAGCGCAGCTTCCCCACCATCGTCAGTCCATCAGATGCGTCAGAGGCTCGCCTTTGCGGTCGCATGGCCGTTCGCTATGCGATTGCCGCGCCCGATGGACTTACCAGCGGATCGGTGGCGATGCGAAGAGTCAGCGAACAGCCGTATAAAATTGAAACCTTTCCCACCCAGTTGACCAACGTAGCCCGTCAGACCAAACCGCTGGAGACACAGTGGGTGGTCAACGGCTGCGATCTGGCTCCGGCCTTTGTTAAATATGCCCGGCCGCTGGTTGGCCCGCTGCCGATTCCGGGCCGTCTTATTTGATTTCACGGGAACAGGACTATCCGCCACGCACCGGAATTCGGATTGTCAAATTCGCCCCGGGCGCGATAAATTGCGCCTGTCGCGTATTGGGTGTGCCCAAAGAAGCCAACCCCCGCTTTTTGCTGGGCAAAATAGATGACCGCAATCTGTCAGACTGGCCCGAAAACGCCGTTTTCGGCGGGAATAAAAGTACTGTTAATAATTCAGCTTGGCAAACAGGTCGGCAGCGCGGATGATACTTGGGCCGGGCGCAACTGGCCCGAACTGTCTGCCGGAAGCCAAAGGAATGGTTCGGTCCAAACGCGGGCAGGCCATTGCCATGGCATAGTTCAGATTCGGAGCAATTCACCTATGACAGCTTATGCACCAGGTATTGCCGCAAGCCGCTCGCCTGCAGGGGTGAAACCCGCCGCGGATAGCGCCCGCTTTTTCAATCGCGACTTAAGCTGGCTGGATTTTAACTTTCGCGTTCTCCATGAGGCGACAAACCCGCGCAATCCACTCCTGGAACGGGTGAAATTTCTGGGTATTTTCGCCAGCAATACCGACGAATTTTTCATGAAACGGATCGGCGTTCTTAAGCAGATTGCCGCCGCAAAACCCCTGGATGTCAGCCCGGACGGATTCACACATATCCAGCAGCTTTCGCTGGTGCGCCAAAAGCTTTCGCAACTCGCCGACATGCAACGCCAGATATGGGAAGACCAGCTTAAACCGGAAATGGAAAAGGCCAACCTTCGCTTGTGCACCTACGAGCAGTTGAACGCCAAGCAACAGCAGTTCGCGGCCGATTATTTCCGGCAAATCGTATTCCCCGTTTTAACCCCCCTGGCGGTGGACCCCGGCCATCCGTTTCCATTTATCAGCAATTTAAGCGTGTCGATCGGCGTATTGCTTAAACAGCCAGGCCAGCCCGAGTCGCTTTTTGCACGGGTGAAAATGCCGCGGCTGTTTCCACGGTGGTTCCGAATTGCACAGGAAGATGGCACCATTCTGGTGTCCCTTGAAAGCCTGATACAGGGTCAGTTGGCAATGCTTTTTCCCGGCATGGAAATTGTCGAAACCAACTGCTTCCGAGTGACGCGCAACGCCGAGGTCGAAGCCGATGTGGACGATTCAGATGACCTTCTGGAAGTGGTGCAGGAAGAACTTCGAGCCCGGCGTTTTGCGGAAACAGTGCGTGTCCAGATAGCCCGCGGCATGTCCGACGAAATGCGCCGCTATCTGCTGGACGGCCTGGAAATTCATTTCGACGACCTGTACGAAGAACCCGAACCGCTGGGAATGGCCGATGTCATGGCATTGGCCGCTTTGGAAGGTCCGCTGTTGCGGCTGCCCCCGTGGAAACCAATCTGTTCGCCGGCCATGGCGGATGTGGACGCCAGTGTGTTTGCTATTATTCGACAAAGCGATGTGCTGGTTCACCATCCATATGAAAGCTTCGACAGTTCGGTGGAGCGGTTTATTCTTTCGGCGGTGCGTGACCCGCAGGTACTTGCCATTAAGATGACGTTGTACCGCACCAGCGGTGATTCCCCATTCGTGGCGGCTCTGGCCCGCGCAGCGGAATCCGGCAAGCAGGTGGCCGTCCTGGTGGAACTTAAAGCCCGATTTGATGAGGCCAGCAACATTCAATGGGCACAGGCCCTGGAAAATGCCGGTGCCCATGTGGTGTATGGCATTTTAGGGCTCAAAACGCATACGAAAATCGCGCTGGTTGTGCGTCAGGAAGACAACGTCGTGCGATCCTATTGCCACATCTCCACAGGAAATTACAATTCGCGAACCGCCCAGTTGTATACAGACCTGGGCCTTTTCACCTGTCGCGAAGATATCTGTCAGGATGTGGTAGACCTGTTCGCGTTCCTCACCGGCCGCTCACTCAAAAACGACTACCGGAAACTTCTGGTTGCACCGGTCCAGATGCGCAACCGGTTTCGCGAAATGATTCAGCGTGAAATCCGTCACGCCGTCGCTGGCCGGCCGGCCCGCCTGGTAGCGAAAATGAATGCCCTGGAAGACAACGAAATTATCGAAATGCTGTACAAAGCCAGCGCTGCGGGGGTGCAGATAGATCTGATTGTCCGCGGGTTCTGCTGCCTGCGTGCCGGAGTCCCAGGCCTTAGTGAAAATATTCGGGTCATGAGCGTCATCGGCCGCTTCCTGGAACATTCACGTGTGTTCTGGTTCCACAATAACGGTCAGGATGAGTTTTACATGGGATCGGGCGACTGGATGAGCCGCAATTTGAGCCATCGCGTCGAAGCCGCCGTTCCGGTTGAAAGTCCGGTCTTGCAAACAAAGGTCCGCGAAGTTCTGGAAATTCTTCTGGCTGACAACCTTCAGGCATGGGACCTTCAACCGGATGGACAATGGATTCAGAGGCATCCAGTTCCGCCGCAGGAACCACGTCCCGCGCAAAACCGCCTCATGGAACTGGCAATTCAACGCCAACACCTGATGATTCCGGCCAACCCAGCCAAATAATAGCGCTTTGCGAACTTTTCTCCGGCGCCGCACCGGGTAGACAAGGTCTTGGAACCGTTTGCTTTTTTTTATGCCAACGACTAGCTTGGCCTCCGGTGCTTTTATGAGGGAAACAATTCCCATCTACACTCCAGCCGCCCTAAAACCCAGAAAGGGACCATCCACGGCCGCAAAAAGCGCCATTGATAGTCTTGTAAGTATCGACTGGCAAGAGATTTACGATAAGTCAACCGCTTGGCGGCATCAGCTCCATCAAATTCCCGAACTAGGCTATCAAGAAAAGCTTACCAGTGACGCAATCGCCGGGGTTCTTAAACAACTCCGCATTCCTTATAAACGCGGATTTGGCGGGGGAACAGGCATTCTGGCACAGATTGATGGCCGTGGCGACCGGTGCATCGCATTGCGTGCGGATATGGATGCACTGCCTGTCACAGAGTTAACAGGCCGGGAATGGCAAAGCCGCCATCCAGGCATGATGCACGCCTGCGGCCATGACGGCCACATGGCGATCGCCCTGGGGGCGGCCACAGCTTTAATGCACATTCGCAAACAGCTTCAAGGAAAGGTTAAAATTCTTTTCCAACCTGCGGAAGAGGGGCTGAATGGCGCTGAACGCATGTGCCGCGACGGCGTGCTGGAAAACCCCGACGTAGATGCCATTTTTGGTCTGCACGGCTGGCCGGGCCTGCCCGTGGGAACCATCGGTTACCGGCCGGGAGTATTTCTGGCGGCGGTCGATTCATTAGTTATAGAGATTCACGGCAAAGGCACCCACGCCGCATCGCCGCATCATGGTGCCGACCCGATTGCCTGCGGCGCGGCGCTAGTGCAGGCGCTTGCCGGGCTTTTGGCCAGCAACATTGACCCAATCGATACAGTCGTGCTGACCATTGGTACGTTCAATGCCGGGCGGGCCAGCAATGTGGTACCGGAATCGGCAACACTTAGCGGCACTTTGCGGACTCTGGCACCCGCGACGCGAAGCCAGGCCGTCAGACTTATTCAGCACACCTGCCACACCGTCGCAGCCACCCACCGCTGTAAAGCGACTTGTCGCTTCACTTCGGCCACCCCCACCACTGTCAATCCTGCGTCCGAGGCTGATTTTCTCAGGAAAACGGCCAGTGCACTTCTGAGTGCAGAGAAAGTAGTGGAATTCCACCAGCCATTTTTATGGAGCGAAGATTTTGCCTATTATTTAAAACGTGTCCCCGGCTGCTTTTTTGTCCTTGGCGTACGGCCGCCCGGTAAGCGAGAATATCCCATGCTGCATAACCCGCTTTACGATTTCCCGGATGCTGCGCTGCCGGCGGGCATCCGTTTGATGGCTGAGTTAGCGTATTCCCGCCTGGCTCGGCCGTAATCAGATAGGTGCGCCCCGAACCAATTAGTGTGTGGCACAACATTTTTTTCACCTGCAGACCGCCAATTGCCAGATAACCTGAACGATCTGCTATACTGGAGACATTCAGTATTGCGGCCACCGACCGCCGGCAAGAGTCGATTATGGATGACGTAACCATCATGAACAGTGCGGAAATTGAAGCGATTCTGGCTGGCCTGACCAAACCGCAGCGCCAGGCCGTGGAACATATTGATGGCCCCCTGCTGGTGCTGGCGGGCGCCGGATCGGGAAAAACCCGGACAATTACCAGGCGAATGGCCTTTCTGGCGGCACAAGGTATTCCACCCAGGAATATTTTGGCTGTTACGTTTACGAATAAGGCGGCTGGTGAAATGCGCGGTCGCACTGTGGATTTGCTTAAATTTCTTCCGCCGCGGACAGCTCAAGGCATTACCGTATCGACATTTCACAGCCTGTGCGTGAAGTTGCTCAGGCAATTTGCCCCGGTGTTGGGCATGCCTTCGGCATTCAGTATTCTGGACAGTTCAGACCAGTTGAAACTGGTGAAACAGGCCTTGGAGAAAGCGGGCATATCCCCAGACAACTTTACCCCCGCCCGCGTACTTGACCAAATAAGCGGTGCCAAAAGCCGCCTCCAGACTCCCGACGCCTTTGCCGAACATGCCAGTGGGTTTTACAACACCAATGTGGCCAAGGCTTACCGCAGCTATGAAGCCCTGTTGCGCGAAAATAAAGCCATGGACTTTGACGATCTATTGCTTAAAACCGCCTTTCTGCTTCGCGACCACCGCGACGTGCTTGAACAGCTTCAGGACCGGTACCAGTACATTCTCATTGACGAATATCAGGACACCAATCATGCACAGTTTCTGATCGTTAAAATGTTGGCCGCGCGACATCAGAATATTTGTGCTACCGGCGATCCGGACCAGTCCATTTATGCATGGCGCGGTGCCAACATGTCCAACATTCTGGAATTTGAAAAGCATTTTCCCAACGCCCGGGTGGTGTTGTTGGAACAGAATTACCGCAGCACAAAAACCATTCTAAAGGCCGCTTCCGGCCTGATATCCCACAACCGCGTGCGTAAACAGAAAGAACTGTGGACGGAAAATCCGATCGGTGGAAAAATTGTTTCAATAGTCGCCGCGGACGAATATCAGGAGTCGCAGGAAATTGTCCGTCGCCTGCGGTCACTGCATGAACATGAGAACGTCGGGTGGGAAAAAATGGCGATTTTTTATCGCGTGAATTCACTCTCCCGCGTACTTGAGGACGCCCTGATGAAATCCGGCGTGCCGTATCAGATTGTACGCGGGACGGAATTTTACGCCCGGCGCGAAGTGAAAGATGTCCTGGCTTATCTGAAACTGGTTATGAATCCGGGTGATTCTGTCAGCTTTGAACGCGTGATCAACGTTCCCGCCCGCGGAATCGGGGATACGAGTGTCTCGCGCATTGGCATGTTTGCCGTGGAAAACGGCATCAGTCATTTAGTCGCCGCAGCGCGTGCCGCGGAAATTCCCGGCCTTAGCAGGAAAGTTGTTGACGGCGCCAGCCGTTTCGCCCGCCTAATTCAGGCCATGCACGCGAGAATTGAGCCAACGCTGCGGGCCTCTGCAACTCCGGAAAATGATGCGATTGATCCGGCCGACGAATCGGCGAACGTCCAGGCCGATTCAGCAGTTGACTTTAACCCACCGGCGGACACTTTCACCGCTGACTTTGCCCCCCCGCCACAAGGGGAATCAGCCGACAATGCTTTTTTTCCAGGTCCGACGCCAATCGGCCCGGATTTTCAGCCGCAGGATTTCCAGGAATCCTCGAAGGTGTCGCCGGTTCTAATACCGGTAGCCGCCATTATGGAAGAGCTGATTCGCGGCGCGGGTTTTCTAGACCTTAAAACGGCCGATGAAGAATCGCTGCAACGCGCGTCAAATATTCAGGAATTGATAAACATTGCCGCCGAGTTCGACCGGCAGAACCCGGGCGGCACACTGCTGGATTATCTGACCCAGGTGACGCTGGTTTCGGACACGGACCGTATGAAGTCGGATCGCGGTGCCGTTACCATGATGACACTTCACGCCGCCAAAGGTCTGGAATTTCCGGTGGTGGTCATGGCGGGGCTTGAAGAGGGTATTCTTCCCCATGAACGGGCCATTGGGTATCAGGCTAAAGAAGATGATATTGAAGAAGAACGCCGACTGGCATTTGTGGGAATTACCCGCGCCATGGAACGGCTTATCATCAGCTATGCAGCGTGGCGAATGGTCATGGGACGTTCGGAATCCCGTCTGCGATCCCGATTCATTTCCGAGTTGCCCGAAGAGTGCATGGAGGAAGTTGACCTTAGCCGGCAGCTTCCGTCCGCTGGATCTGTTGGCTTTCGGGATAATTCCCCGCGTCATGTCCGGCCGGGAAATCGAGCCTCGGCCGCTGTTGCCAATCACAGTCATTCCGCGGCGGTCGGCACACCGGCGGTGGCGGCAGGTTCGGCGGAGTCAGCTGCGGCCGGTTCAGATTTTCGCGAGGGCCAGCTGGTGCGACACCCCAATTTCGGCTTGGGCCGCATTGCGGAAATTGGCGATGATCCGGCCCAAACACGGGCCGTGGTGGAATTTCAATCCGCAGGCCGCAAAACGCTGATCCTTCAATTCGCCAAATTGCAGCGCGTCGACGGGTAGGCGCTTTGCATCAACCCAGATGCGCAGAATCTTCTCTTGATCCCATATCATCTCCGGAATTCTCGAATCAATTCGCCGTTGACCGCGGACCAATAGACCACGGCGTTTTTGCTCGTGTCGAGCCGGTTTGGAACACCCGATAATCGTTTAAGGGGTTCCCCGCCTTAAAGTTCACGCAGTTTCATTTGTAACGATATATAAACATAACTATATCATAAGATGCCGTGTCAAACGACTCGCCGATAAAAATAGCTGGTGCGGGTGGGCATCCGCTGAATCGGCCCTTCTAAAACGGCCAAACAGCTCGATTCGCATCATCCGTCAAGTGTCTGACCGATTCGTGCGGAAGACCGAAGTAAGATGGATAGGTCGGAATGGCGTTTTTTTTTATCACTTTGAAATTTGACCTACGGTGCACAGCGGTACCATCACGATCGGAACCGAACCCGAATCGTTTGCGAACAACGCGCGCTTGCGAATAGTCAACCGTGCTTTCGATTTAGGCCGGTTCAATGCAAGGGTGATTCCCGCGTTGCCAATTTACCAATCGGCGGGGCAATAAACTTCGACATGCGCGTATTCATGCCAGCGGCTGCCTGCGGCCGTAAGTTTGTTCGGCGCTGCCCCGGGCCGGCTTAAGAAAGCGCACTGCGTTGATGATAATCTGTTGAATTTCCTTCTGATGGTAGGTTGGATATGTTTCATGGCCGGGTCGAAAATAAAATATGCGGCCCGCGCCACGTCGATAGACCAATCCGCTGCGGAATACTTCTCCACCGGTAAAAGAACTGATCAGAACAGTTTCATCAGGTTCGGGAACATCGAAATGTTCGCCGTACATTTCCTCTCGCGGAATGATGATATGGTCGCTTAAGCCGGCAAGAATCGGATGCCCCGGAGCGGTAAACCATAAAATTTCGCGGTCGTTGGCTTCGCGCCATTTCAGGCTGCAGGATGTGCCCATCAATAAGTTAAATATCTTGGAATAATGCGCGGAATGAAGCACCAGCAACCCCATGCCCGCAAGGACCCGCTTGTGAACTTTGGCGACAATATCGTCCCGCACCTCATGATGCGCCTTATGCCCCCACCAGGTTAGAACATCCGTGCAGGCCAGCACTTCATCCGTCAGACCGTGATCCGGCTCGTCCTGTGTGGCTGTTCTAACCTGCATATCGCCTGCGGCGGACAGGGCCGCGGCCAGCACCGCGTGCATGCCATCAGGATAAATGGAGCGTACCTCGTCGCTGGTTTTTTCATGCCGGTATTCATGCCATATGGTGACGCGAATTTTTTCAGCCATGGTACATTCCTGTTTATGACACATCCATTAAAAATCTAAAAGCTCAACAAAACAGTATCTGCTTGCGTCCGAATGCACAACTGCCAAAAATAGTGATCGACAAGAGAAAACCCCATTTCCGACGCAATAAGGCCATTATTATTATTGATTTGCGGCGTTGTCTGCCAACCCTAGGCCGAACCCGTAAATACAGTTTAATGCTTAAGTTGCGAATATATCAAACGTAAACGCAAAAAAAATAAAACAGGTAGTACCTCTAATCACTGTAACCGCGATATAATACTTAGAGGTTCAAAGTTGGTCCGAAAACCATGTGAGCCGCCTGGTACGAACAGTGTGAGGTGCTTTATGACCAGATTCTCCAAAATATCCGCCAACATACTTCCCCGGCCAAGACTTGGCCACGAGCGGTTTCTGGCTTTGGCAGCCTTTGCCATTGGCGCAGCGATCGCGATTGCCCCGGTAACCGCACAGGTACAGGTTCAACAGGGACAGGCACTGGATGCCAGTAACCAAGTCGGTTCCGGCGGAAGTAACAATCCCGTTCCCGGCTATTACCCGCAGAATGCCAATAGTTATGGTGTGATTAATTCCGGCGGCGCCAGACTGAACTATCAGGTTGTTCCGGTTCCTCTGCCCGGCGGAGGAACAAGCTACGCACGGATTCCGCAGATCAGCCAGTCACCTTTTGTAAATGCGTCGGTTTCTCCGGGCCAGGCGGAGCTTTCGCGGGTGAACGCCGTGAGTGCCGGGGTATCGAGTTTCAGCGCCCAACAACTAGTCAATGGTCAATCCAGTTTTATTGCGGGAAACACTTTGGGACAAAATGCACTGGGCGTTTCGCCTAACGGCAATAGTCCGGATTATCTTAATAATGCGCTTAACAGCGCGCTAACCAGCCCCCCCACAAATCTGCCGTATGGAAATCTTGGCTCCGCGCTGCCACCTGGAAGCCTTTACAACTATAACCCCGGCACGGCGAGCAATGGACTGGTCACCGGTGGCGATTCGCAAGTCAGTTCACTTTTTGGCCTGCGGCAGGTGCACGTACAGGAAGCCGTTAACCAGAATGATCTGGGCATTCGCAAGGACGGAACCTATGGCCGCCTGAATAACAAGGTGAAATCCGATTTAAACAGTGCGGATAACAGTGTCAACAAGCCGCCGCGACCGACGGATTTTATTGTGAACAGCAAAGTATCATCCGCGCCGCTGGGTGATAAAATTAACGCGGGGGGCAGTGCCTCGCCCGTTGGCCAGGCGCTGAATTCGTTAAGCGGCTCCCAAGTTGCACCGGGCAGCCGGCCCGCCGGAGACCTTTATCAGCAACTGCTTGCGGAACTTTCCAGCGGGCATAAAAAGCTCATAACCGCTCCGGGGCTTGGTGGAAAATCGGCCATGACACTTACCACTCTGGCTCCGCGGAATACTCAACAGGAACAAATGCTGACGGTGGACCCCATTACCGGGTTGCCGATTGCGCCGCTGACTGCCCGCCGCGTGCGTAACGGAATTGCCAGTGGCCCGGCCCCAAAAACCGGCGGCAAGACTCCCGCGTATATTACGCCTGGCACAGGCACGCTTCTGCACGAAGAAAACAAATTGATTCCCAAACATCTGGTGCGCGTCCTGCAGGCCGGACAGAAGGTGCACATTCTTAATTCACTGGTGGGTCAGGCACCTGGCGCGTTTAATCAGGAAATGGCCCGCGGCCAGGCTGCAATGGAAAAGGGAAAATTCATCCGCGCCATGGATGCCTATCAGGGCGCCATGATGCTTAACCAGACCAATCCGCTTCCCATTGTGGGACGCGCCCACGCGGAACTTGCCGCCGGCCTGTACGATACCGCCGCGTACGATCTTAAATTCGTATTCCGTCGGCATCCGGAACTTACTGCGGTTCGTTACAACCTTAAAAAGCTTCTGCCGGCCATTACCATCACCGCCGTCAACAAAGACCTGGCGGGTTTGCTTAAGGAAAAAAGCAAAACCGGCGCATTCCTTTCCGCGTACATGGCGTACCAGACGGGCAACCGTGCTAAACTTGGAAAGATACTGGCCGAATGGGCCAAATGGCGCAATGGCGGCATGTGGCCCGCAGTGCTCAGCCAGGCCTGGCTGCACCACGCCAAAACAACACGGCATGGAGCCAAACAGTGAAGTACCGACCAACACCCTTTTTTCGGAGGGGCATCAAAGCCCGGCTGAATCCGGGGCGGCGGACTGTGGCGCGATTCTATTTGTTGTTCACGACTGTGTGCCAGTCGGACTTTTCCATTGTTTGCGAGCCTTAATATGACATCCCCGGAATCTGGGCATGCAAATATGGAAACCGCCGCCGCGGTTGCGACTTCTCCCGCCACGACCGGCCTTCGCCCGGCCGCTGCGCCCCGGCTGACCGACTATATTGACCACGCCACGCTCCAGGACATCCAGGATTCACTGGCATCTGTGGCGGGAGTCAAAGCCACGATTTTGAATCAGGAAGGCGTGGCGCTGACACAGACCACGCTTAGCACGCGCTTTGTGTCCCGATCAGCCGCCATTGCCGAAGCGCGAAATCAGAAAGGGGACGCCGATCTCGACCAGCCATTCTCCGCCCCAATCATGGTCAATGGCGTGCGTTTTGGCAGCATTGTCATTGAACCGGCGAAGGCCGCGCCGCTGCGCGCCGCAGCGGTAAAAGAGCTTTCCGAAAAGCTGAATCTGCCGCCCGCGCAGGTGCGAACACTGGTGGAGGCCCTGAACCAGGAAAGCCTCCTTCGTCGCACGGCAAGTGTGCAGTTTCTTTATCTTATGGCCAACGCCATTTCCCGGCTTTGCGCCCAGGAGATGCAGCTTCGCCGCAGGATTATGGAGTTATCAACATTATTTAATGTTTCTCGACTTCTGTCCGACGCCCGCGGCCTTCAACAGACGCTCGACCGTGTCACTTCGGCTGTGGTGGACGCCATGGACGCCAAAGCCTGTTCCTTAAGGCTTCTGGATGAACAGCGCGAAGAACTGCTGATTAAAAGCGTGCATAACCTATCGACGGGCTATTTGAAAAAAGGCCCCATTTCACTGGGTAACAGCGGCGTGGATCGCGAAGCCCTGACCGGCAAATCCGTTTACATAGGAGATATGGCAACCGACCCGCGGGTGGCCTATCCGGAAGATGCTCGCCGGGAAGGCATTGCTTCCATGCTTTGCACCGCCATGATGTACCGCGGCCACCCCATCGGCGTGTTGCGCGTTTATACCGCCGCCACAAGGGAATTCAGTGATTTTGATGTAAGCCTGCTTGAATCCATCGCCTCCCAGGCCGCCGCCGCCATTGAAAACGCCCGCCTGGCCCATGAGGCGCTGGAAAATGAGCAACTTCAGCGGCAGGTGCAGATTGCCGCCGAAGTGCAGCGTCGCATGATTCCGCAGGAATCTCCCAAGGCCGCGGGATTTGATATTTCCGCGCTGTATGTTCCCTGCTTTGAACTGGGCGGCGATTTTTACGATTTTATTCCCTTCGGCAATGGCAGCCTGGGAATAGCCGTGGCTGATGTGGTCGGCAAGGGCCTGCCAGCATCTCTCCTGATGGCCAGCGTGCGCGCCGCCGTGCGCGCCCACGCCATTGACATTTACGATCTGGATGAAATTATTTCGCGAGTGAACCGCGCCGTCTGTGCGGATACCCGCAGCAACGAATTTGTCACACTCTGGTATGGGGTGCTGAATTTTGCCGCACGGCAGCTTACCTGCAGCACCGCCGGTCACGAACCACCTCTCCTGGTCCGCGCCGGTCAGATTCGCGAATTAAACGCCGGCGGCATGGTCGTAGGTGTGCTGCCGGACGAAATTTACAGCAAGGAAGTGGTTCAACTGCAGACCGGCGATGTCCTTTTTGTTTATACGGATGGTCTGACCGATGCCATGAATTTTGGTGGCGAAAACTTCGGCAAACCGCGAATCCGCGATTCCCTTCTGCGGCATTTGCACCTGCCCGCCGAGCAGATATGCCGCCAGATGATGTGGGAAACCCGCCGTTTCGTCGGCCTTAACCGCCGCACCGACGACACCACCATGGTTGTCGTCAAGGTTACCGGCTGATTTTTTTGCCTCTGGAAGGACTGGCCGCGCGGGCCGCGCTACCGTATGTTGAACAACATGAAACTGCGGCTGCATTTCCGCCAAATCCCACTGCCGGCCGATGATACCGTCGGAATGCCGCGAGCGATTCTTGCGGTCCAGCCGCACGAGCCTGACACCGCAGCGGAAGTTGCCCTGTTGTACGATCCGGCGGGCAGATCCGTTCTGGCCACCCATCCGCTGGTGACGCTTCAAGCAAATCGCACGCGGGCGGCCTGTTTTTTTTCCAGCACCACCCATCGGCCTTATGCATCGCGCGCCGCCAGTGCAACACCCGACCCATCCGTATCGATTCAAACCGCGCTCCAGCAATGGCAGGCGGCCATGGATGGTATTGAATTAATGGCCGACGAACCGCTGCCCGATCTGTTCGGCTGGCTGGGCTGGATCAGTTACGATGCGGGTTTAATGCTGGAAAGTCCCGATATTTTCTCCAGTCTTCCACCACGACTCCCGCTTTTCCGCTGGCAGCTTTTCCGCGACTATTATATTTTTGACCATCGCAATCGTCGGGCGCAATTGCTGCACATATCCGCACACGATGCCCCAAATGCAGATGTCGCGCTTCGACGCATGGAAGATACCCTGCGAAGCGCCACAGGCGACAACGTTGCGTCCATAAATGGCCGGGCCGAATTGGTGGATCAGACACATCGCGCGGAATTTCAGCGGGCTGTGCAACGTACACTTGAATTCATCCGCGCCGGCGATATTTATCAGGCCAATATCGCCGCACGCTGGTGCATGAAGACCGATATCCCGCCGGCGGAACTTTTCGCCCGCATCAGCCATTTAAGCCCGGCACCCTATGGCGGCTTTTTCAGATTCCCGCACGACCACCAGTCGCACGCGATTCTTTCAGTCTCGCCGGAATTGTTTATTGAACGCCGGGGCCGGAACTTGCGGACGCGTCCTATTAAGGGCACGCGGCCGCGTTATCCCGACCATCCGGCCGCAGACCTGACCGCGTCACGCGACCTGCTGCAAAGCCCCAAGGAACAGGCCGAATTAGCCATGATAGTGGACCTGCTGCGGAATGATCTGGGGCGCATCTGCCGGACCGGAAGCATCCGCGTCACTGATCCGCGAATGCTCGAACAACACCCGACCGTATGGCATACCGTCGCGGAAATTTCCGGATTGCTTGACGCGGGCGCTTCCTGGGGCGACATCATTGCAGCCCTTTGCCCCGCCGGTTCGATCAGTGGCACGCCGAAAATCCGCGCCACTGAAATTATCGCGGAGTTGGAACAGACCCCGCGCGGAATTTACTGCGGCCACATGGGATGGATCGGCCCCGCCGGAAACGGCACGCTGAATATCGCCATTCGCACGGCCCATCTGGCCGGGAATGAATTTGTCTTTCAGGGCGGTGCCGGAATTGTGGCCGAAAGTGAACCGGCCGCGGAATATGAGGAAGTACTGGCCAAGATTCGCGCCATGCTGACCATCGAACGGGCCAGGTCCGCACCACTTTGATTTAGCCGGCAGTTGCGGATGGAATGAAATACTTGATATTCGCACGTAAACGCATTAGCATCTTTTGCATACCCCGGGGATGCGCGGAGAATCAATCCGTATGCCTATTATGTCATTTTTTGGAGTAGCCAATGGCTGGAATTAGAAGCGTTATTTCCACTCTGGCGACCAACGGCGAAGAGGTGATGGGACCGGACACAATTCTCTGGCACTATCCAAGCAACGACATAATGAATGGATCGCTGCTGACGGTGGAAAGCAATCATTTCTGCGTGCTCAAATCCCGTGGTGCCATTCTTAACGTCTATGAGACCGGTCAATTCCCGGTTGAGACTCCGCAGCGCCCGCTCATCGGTTCAATACAGCAGGCGTTCTACGGCGGACAAAGCCCATGGCAGTACGAGGCGCTTTACATCAATAAGGCGAAGCTTGTGGTGCAGACACAGGGGCTTGCACTATCCAGAGAAATGGCGGAAATGACCTACAATGTGGACTATTACGTTCATGTTGACACGAAGGAGGATGCCATTGCCCTGGTCCAGCATATGCCCTACCGCGGCCACTCACTGACCACCAAAGACCTTAATTCTTACGCTGGACCGGTGGTGGAACAGGCTATCAATCAGATGATTCAGCTTACGCCGCTGGAATCGGTCAATGAAAAAATTGCGGATTTGACCCAATTGGTATTTGGACATCTGCAGGACTTTCTTAAAACTTACGGTATTTCATTAAATACTGTTAAAGTGTTGGTGCATCCGGCCGACCCGCGGATGAAGGCGTTAATCGCATTAAAGGCATTCGGACTCAACGAAAAAGAAGCTGTCCGATATTACACTGCCATGCTGATGGCGGAAAAGGGCATCATCAGCGCGCCGAACATGGCCGTTGGCCTGCCGTTCAACATCGGCTTCGCCGTACCGGGCATGGGCATGGACTTGCCTTCCGGAGCCGCCAACACAGCGGAATCGACCGGGGCGGCCAGCGCATAGGAAAACCCGGCCCCTCGCTTGAATCGGCAGACCATCCGACTGGCCCATCTCATCGGCTTTTGGAGGTTGTACATGACCGAAATAACCAGCCCGCTGTTGCAAAAGCTTGACCTCATGCTGCTGGGGGATGGCTTTAATTTCTACCGCGCGGAAAATCGGCTGCGCGCCGACGATCTGCTGGTCCGCCAGAAAGCCTGTGCGCCGCTGGGTGATGCCGCGCGGCGCATCGGCGAACTTGCTATTGAATTTCAGAATAACCACATCCCCGCACCCACACGGGACCAACCCTATCCGCCTGCCGAATTAACAGCCATCCTGCGGCAGCTTACCGAACTGCGAGCACGCATTTCAGGCATGGCTGCGCGCATACAGGGTCTGCCAGCGCCCGCCCAGGACCGGATATGGCGGCGGTTCAGGAACGAACAGGGGCTGCTGGAACAACTTCTGGTCGCGGACGCGGATATGCTTGAAAATTCGGGCCATATTCAGCGGCTCTGCGCCGCACTGACCTGTCCGGAGTTAAAAAGCCCCGTGGCCGGAATGGCTATTTCCAATGCGCTGGACCAGTTGGATACCGCCTGCAACCGGCGGAGGTCCCTTCTGGAAATACCCGGATAAACAAGCAAGTGAAAGGCCCTGTATCTTCGCAGCCGTGATCTTACCCAGGATATTGGCGCCAGGATTGGTTGCGGCACGGCCGCGATGCGTCATCCGTAGCGCAACACGTTCCGCCGGCGCGCCGCGAGACGGGCATACACCGCCAAATAGCACCGGAATGCTGAAAACCGTCCAATATTTCGGTCTTGTTTAAGCAGTGCAACAAAAATGGGGTAGACTTCACGCTGGCCTGTTCGTCAGGCCAGCCTGGAGCAACCGCAATTTCGGCTCGCAAACCGCATACAGTACTGATGATTCAAAAGCCATGCGGCCGACTTTTCCCTGCCGCCACCGACAGTTTCCATGGTACCGGGCCGCACCCGCCATCCGCTGATAAAATTATTTTTGCCTTGAAAATGATGGACGCAATGGTATCCTGAACGGCTTGCTTTCGGCGCAGCCGGAGGTGCGTGACTGGAGTCTGCCGTGGACATACCCATGGATCCTGGCGTGCTGGAAAAAGCCGGCACGCTCATTGAAGCACTGGGCTACATCCAGCGTTTCAATGAAAAAATTGTTGTCGTCAAACTCGGCGGTTCCTTCATGGACACCCAGACCGAGTTGAGAAAAGTCCTTACAGACATCGTCTTTATGCGCGCTGTGGGTATGAAACCCATCGTGGTCCATGGCGGGGGCAAGGCCATCACTCAGGCCATGACCGATGCCGGGCTTAAAACTCAGTTTGTCATGGGACGCCGCTACACCGACGACCGCACCCTGGCCATTGCCGAACATGTGCTGATCAACGATATTAACACGTTTATTGTGGCCACCATTAATTCACTTGGCGGAAAGGCCATGCCGCTGCATTCGCTGGGCAGCGCGGTACTGTTCGGTGAAAAGCTTTTTCTCCCTGGGCAGGATGGCCAGCGGGTGGACATAGGCCGCGTCGGCCAGGTGACCAGTGTAAATTCCGAACTGCTGCGGGCGCTGACCCAGGCGGATTTCATACCCGTTATTGCGCCAATTGCGCTGGATTCCTCGGGCGGAAAATTGAATGTCAACGCGGATACCGCCGCCGGCTTTGTGGCCGCCGCCATCTCCGCTGAGAAAATGGTGCTCGTGTCGGATACCCACGGTATCCGCCGCACCCGGGATGACGCCCATTCGCTGGTGCGCAGTATCACCCGTCGCGAAATTGAATCGCTGGTCGCCGAAGGCCAAATTGGCGAAGGCATGCTGCCCAAGGTGGAAGCCTGCTTTATCGCCCTTGATGGAAGTGTCAACAAAACCCACATTATTGATGGACGATTTCCCCATTCCCTGCTTTTGGAAATATTTTCTGATATGGGAGTGGGCACGGAAATTGTCCGCGGCTAAACCGGAATATGAATTCGTTTTCAGGCCGAAGGATGCCATCCGGCGGCCTTTTTTAATTTGTTCGGAGCAAACCACATGACACGAGGCCAGCCCGCAAACAGCCCGCACAAAACCGATTTTATCGACATTCTGCCCACCGCCCGCCCCATGCTGGACCGTTTTCTCAGCGTGGCCCTGCGGCTGAAAAAGCAGTATCTGACGACCGGCCGCAACGAACCCTTGGCCGCGGGCAAAGTGCTGGCCATGATATTCGAAAAGCCATCGCTGCGCACCCGGGTGAGCTTTGATGTGGCCATGCATCATCTTGGCGGCAGCGCGATTTATATTTCGCCCAATGAAATCGGACTCGGTGTGCGGGAAAGTGTCCCGGATGCGGCACGCGTACTTTCCGGATTTTGCGACGCGATTATGGCCCGCACCTTCGCCCATGCCACCATTGAAGGACTTGCCCACCACAGCCGCCGACCAGTCATAAACGGTTTAAGTGATCACAGCCACCCCTGCCAAGTCATGGCGGACATCATGACGATTCAGGAACATTTCGGCCATCTGGACGACCTGACGGTCGCCTATATCGGCGATGGCAATAATGTCGCCAGATCGCTGCTCGAAATCTGCGGACTCATGGGAATCAAATTCCGCATTGCGGCACCCAAAGGGTATCAGCTTGATGAGTCCTCCATTGCCGCCGCCGGAAAAACAAGTCCGGGACTCGATTTTGCCGCCTGCCACGACCCGCGGGAGGCGGTCAGTCACGCGGATGTTATTTATACGGATACCTGGATTTCCATGGGCCAGGAAGACCAGAAAGCCGCAAAACTCCCGATTTTCCAGCCCTATCAGATTAATCGCCAACTGCTTTCAGCCGCTCCGGGCCATGCGGTGGTCATGCATTGCCTGCCCGCTTACCGCGGTGTGGAAATTACCGATGAGGTTCTGGATGGCGAACAAAGCGTGGTGTTCGATCAGGCTGAAAATCGGCTGCATTTTCAGAAAGGACTTCTGGCGGTCTTAATCGGCGGCCAATAATTTTGACCCGGCTATTGTTCGTCTCACTCATTGCCGATCGCGCCGCGATCCCCTGCGACTCGCGGCTGTAACCCGCAAACCGCACTTATGGAGTTTTTTATGCCGAAATTCACGCTCCGTCACGACGGCCGGAAGCCCGATGAAATGCGTCCCGTCCGCATCACCCGCCATTTCACATCCCACGCGGGCGGGTCCGTATTGATGGCTTTCGGTCAAACACGGGTGCTTTGCACTGCCATGATTGAACCGGGTGTTCCCCCCTGGCTGGCCGGCAAAGGCCGAGGCTGGCTTACTGCGGAATATGCGATGCTGCCATCGTCCACGCATTCCCGTAAAAAGCGCGACAGCGGAAAGCCGGACGGCCGTAGCGTGGAAATTCAGCGGCTGGTCGGCCGGGCCTTGCGCGGAGTGGTAAATTTAGAAAAGCTTGGTGAAAACACACTCTGGCTTGATTGCGACGTGTTGCAGGCCGACGGCGGCACACGCACCGCCGCCATTACGGGGGCTTATGTAGCCCTGTGCGATGCCGTGACGGCCGCCCGCCGAGGCGGCATACTGAAGGAAAGCCCCCTTACCGGGCAAATCGCCGCTGTCAGTGTGGGGCTTGTGCAGGGCCGGCCTGTGCTGGATCTGGACTATCCGGAAGATTCCAATGCCGATGCCGATATGAACGTCGCGATGCTGGCCACCGGGGCCTTGCTGGATGTTCAGGCCACCGGTGAAAAGACCGCCTTCACGCCGCGGCAGCTTGCCCGCATGCTGACCATCGCGACGGCGGGCATCCGGCAACTGCATCGGCTGCAAAATCGGGCGATTAAAAGCCGATAAACTGTCCGACAACCTGCAGCCGGCACCCGCCAGCCTGTACCGGCGTTTGACCGCTTACGCCAATAAATTTCACAGCGATATGGCCGCGATTATCCATCAGGTATAGAATAACAGCAGTAAACCAAACGCGGCGATGGTCCGGCGAATGTCCGACTATCCGACGTCGACGTTAAACCCGGCACCGCTAAAAATTTTCGTTGGCGCCGCACAGGAGTCCGGCAAAAGTATGGACATGCAACCAGATAAAAATGCTCCTCCCGCGGCCTTAGTCGCCGCCGGATCCGGTGCAGACTTAACTGCCGACGGATATCGCGGGTTCGGATGGATTGCGGCACTGGGCCGATCCACACGCGAATCCATTCAGGCCGTCGGCGATTTTACCTGTTTTGTCGGCTCGGCGATCGGATGGATGTTGCGCGGCCCGGGCGGCCGCGCCATGCGCGATCTGATGCGGCAGATGTTTGAAATGGGGACTCTGTCGATTCCCGTGGTCATGATAACCGGAGCATTCATCGGTGCCGTGCTGGCTATTGAAGCCTATCCACAATTCGCCGCCATCGGCATCGCTTCGCGCCTTGGCTCGGTTATTGTCGTGAGCGTCGTCAAACAGACCGGCCCGATTCTGACGGCTGTCATGCTTGCCGGCCGCGTGGGCGGCGCAATGACGGCTGAACTCGGCACCATGAAAGTCACCGAACAGATAGACGCCTTACGTGCGATGGCCGCGGATCCCGTGCGAACGCTGGTGGTGCCGCGCATACTCGCTTGCGTCATTATGACGCCGATTCTTACCATGTATTCCGATGCCCTTGGAATCTGGGGAGGCTGGCTTATTTCTGTCGGCGTGGATGGCGTACGGAACTATTCCTTCTGGCACTATGCCGCCGCCGGAACCGATTTATTCACGGTGAATGTCGGACTTATTAAAAGTCTGATTTTTGGAATGGTCATTGCCAGCATCGCATGTTACAAAGGATTCCGCTGCGGCAACGGTGCCCGCGGCGTGGGACAGGCCTGCACCGAGAGTTTCGTGGCCAGCTTTATTCTGATTCTGCTGACGAATTTTGTCATGGCGGTCATGTTGAATAATTTTTACAACTGGTTCTGGCCCAATCAGCCCAGCCTGTTGTAAACCCCGCTAACGCATCGCGGCGCGGCACGCCGCACGCCGACTGGTCAGCATGAATGGATGCAAATACTATGGGTGATCCAAACACAGCAACCCGGTCATTGTCTGACCCGATTATTCGTTTTGAAAATGTACACAAACGCTTCGGCCCGCTGGTGGTGCTGGATGGCATGTCGCTGGATATTCCCCGCGACCGCACCACCGTTATTCTGGGGCCTTCAGGCGTAGGCAAGTCAGTACTGCTCAAGCATATTGTCGGGCTGCTGCGGCCGGATTCGGGAAAAATATTCTTCTGCAATCAGCGGATTGACCATCTTGGTGAACGGGACCTTGAGCCGTTCCGCAAGCGCATTGGCTTTCTGTTTCAGCTTGGCGCGCTGTTCGATTCCATGCGGGTCGGAGAAAACGTCGCATTTCCAATCCTTAAGCAAGGGGGAAAAACGCCTGACGAAATTCGCGACATTGTCCATGAAAAGCTCTCGGTCGTTGGAATGGAGGGAAGCGAAAAAAAGTGGCCCGCCGACCTGTCCGGCGGCCAGAAAAAGCGTGTCGCACTGGCCCGCGCGATTGCCATGAATCCAGAAGTAATACTATACGATGAACCGACCACCGGCCTGGACCCCATCCGTTCGGATGTGATTAATGAACTGATTCTTAAGCTTAAGGAAGAACTGGGCGTCACCGGTGTGGTGGTCACACATGATATGACCAGCGCTTTTAAGGTGGCCGATCAGATTGTGATGCTGTTTAACGGCAAAATTGTTACCCGCGGCACCGCCGATGAAATTCGCCATTGTCCGGATCCGGACGTTCAGCGATTCATACTGGGTCGCGCCAGTGAGGAAGACCTGCGGGCGCTCCATCGCATGTAAGCCGGATAAAACGAGGCCGTGGCGGCTCCATTGACCACTGGGCACGACTCCGACTTTTACCCGTTAACCCGCAAAAGAACTTTGCCCATCGGCCCGGCCGCCAGGTGCTTAAACGCTGTCGGCAAATCAGCAAAATTGAAAATTGCATCCACCAGAGGCTTTTGATTTTTCAGCGCCATTGTCTCCAGCACCTTTTGCCATACCTTCTGCGCCTGCGACGGCGTGTAATCTCCCACGGAGACGCCACCGATGCGCAGCCGTCGGAAAAACAGCGATGCGGTGTTGAACTGGGGCACCGGACCGGCCAGTCTGCCGACCACGCTTATTTTTCCCCATGTCCCCATCACCGTCAGAATTTCCGAAAACTGCTCGCCACCAATGTTGTCCACCACCAGGTCCACCTTTTTCCCATCCAGTTCTGTCAGCAATCGCTTCCGCCATTGTGTGTCGGCCGGATCCAGTGTGATTCCCGCCCCCAAGGTTGAAAGCCGGGCTCGCTTTTGAGGACTGCGCGAAAGCGCCGCCACGGTATAACCGAGCGCGGATGCCAGTTGAACCGCGGCCACTCCCACCCCGCCTGAAGCACCCGTCACCAGCACCACCGCCGCCGATGCAGAACTGCCTGTATTTTGCGTCGAATCGGGTCCATCATCCGCAGTTACTGAATAGACATCGGTTGGTGTTTGGAGGTTCCCCCATTGCGTAAGTGCCTGCCACGCGGTCATGTACACCAGGCTGGCACCCGCCGATTCCTCCATCGACCAGCCCGCGGGCATCGGTGCCAGACAACCCGCCGGCACCGCAACCCGCTCAGCAAATGTACCGGCGATATCCACACCCACAGGTCCCCGCAAAATAAGTGCCAAAGCACCAGGCCGCCAAGCGGTCACATCATCCGCCACTTGAACAATTCGCCCAACGCCATCCCTGCCCAGCGTATGCGGCATCGCAGGCCGCGCCGGGTACTGCCCCTCCGCCAAATACCGATCCGCCGGATTTAACCCCGCAAAAAGGACCTCCATCACCACCTCGCCGGCTTTCGGTTGCGGCTCAGGCACTTGGGCCCGGTGCAGGTTGGAAATGGATCCCAGTTTATCAATCTGCCAAGCTTGCATCATAAGGCTTCCGGAACTGGCGACAACACCCGTATCGCCAATGCATTGTAGCCACGCCGCTGCAACGCAGGTATCGCGAATGGAAAACGTGGCAAAAAAAGCCGCATGAAACTGGCCATTTCACGCGACTTTCTGAAAATTGGAAAAATTGGGTAGAGCCGGAATCGAACCGGCGACACATGGATTTTCAGTCCATTGCTCTACCAGCTGAGCTATCTACCCGTAGAGTGAATAAGGCAAAATATCCGAAATGCCGTCCTTTTTCAAGGACCACGCGCGGACGCCGTTTTAAAAAATTGTTCATTTCCGCACTGCGGTCCGCTTTCATCGGTTCCACGGCTATTTCGCCCCAATATCCCGCCGATACTGCATTCCCTGAAAATGAATCTTGTCCACCGCTGCGTAAGCCTGTTTCCGGGCCGCCGGCATGTCCGCACCCAGAGCACACACGCACAATACCCGCCCTCCGCTGGTCACCAGCCGCCCGTCCTTCAGAGCGGTTCCACTGTGGAACACCATCACATCCGCCATGGCACTGGCCGTTTCCATACCGGTAATTTCAACGCCGCGTTTCACCTGATCATCCGGCTTCCAGCCATAACCCTCACTGGCCACCACTACCCCCACAGCGGGGCGCTTGTCCCAGCGCAATGTGACGCGATCCAGCTTGCGATGCACACATGCCAGCATCACTTCCACCAGATCGCTTTGCAGCCGCATCAGCAGCGGCTGAGTTTCCGGATCGCCGAAACGGCAGTTGAATTCCAGCGCTTTCGGACCGCCTGCTGTCAGCATGAGTCCAGCGTAAATAATGCCGCGGTAATCAATTTCATGGCGATTTAATGTATCCAGAAGCGGCACAATAATATCCCGCTCCACCGCGGTTTGCATAGCCGTCGTCAGCAGCGGTGCCGGACTAAACGCCCCCATGCCACCTGTGTTCGGCCCCGTGTCATTGTCGCCGATGCGCTTATGATCCTGCGCGGATTCCATTATGTAGGCGGTATGCCCATCCACAAACGCCAGAAGAGAAACTTCCGGGCCATCCAGCCGTTCCTCTATCACGATCGTGCTGCCCGCGGCCCCGAAAATTTTCTTTTCCATGATGTCGCGAACTGCGTCCAGGGCGGCCACAGGGTCCGCACATACAATCACACCTTTGCCGCGCGCCAACCCCGCTGCCTTTACCACCAGTGGCTCGTTGCGGCTTTCCACGAAACTCATCGCGTCGCGCATGGTCGTAAACGCCTTGCCTTCGGCCGTTGGAATCAGCGATTCACGCATGATGCGTTTGGAAAAAGCCTTGTCCGCTTCCAGCATCGCGCCGGCGCGGCTCGGGCCAAATGCCGCAATGCCTTTGGCGGCCAATGCATCCACCAGGCCCAAGGCCAGCGGGTCTTCCGGCCCGACCACTACCAGTTCAATTTTTTCCCGCACCGCAAATTCGGTCAGCTCCCCAACCTGGTCGGCCTTAATGGCCACCATGTCGCCCAAGGCCGCCATGCCCGGATTGCCCGGCGCTATAAACAGCCGGGTGCACAATGGGCTGGATTTGATTTTCCACGCAATCGCGTGCTCGCGCCCACCCGCACCGACAAGAAGAATTTTCATCTGTTGTTTCCGGCAGTTTTATGTTATCAGGATTTAAGCATGCCCGCTTCGCGGGCATACTGGAACACGCCGCCGGCTTCAATAATCGGGGCCACATCCCCCAGCGGCTTGAGCATATGCGTGGTCTTGCGGGTTTCATTGGTCAAAGTGTGGGCATTTAAATTCACCGTCAATTCATCTCCGGTGTGAATTTTGTCCACCAGCCGATCAACCGATTCACAAGGTACCAGATACCCGCCATTCACACAGTTGCGGAAAAATATGCGGGCATAAAATTCCGCAATCACCACCGTCGCTCCAGCTTCCGCAATTGCCAGCGGTGCATGCTCACGCGAACTTCCGCAGCCGAAATTCTTGCCCCCCACGACAATGGTGTAATCCGTCTTGAATTCATTGGGCCGCACGAACCGCTGATTGCCCTTCGGCAACCCCATTTGGCCCGCCGGAACTCCGTCCATCGCATACATGCCAAAATAGCGCCGTTCCGCAGGATCAGACGGGTTATAGCTTAGAAACTTGGCGGGAATGATCTGGTCGGTGTCAACGTTGTCACCCAGAACATAGGCCTTCCCGCGAATGATGTTTTCCATGGTAAATTCCTTTATATCAATTACCAGCTAAAGTTTAGAACAACCCGGTCCGGCTCACAAGGCCCCCCGGATTTTCGTACGAATCCATCCGAATTGCAGAAATGGAAACGCACGATTTTATGGGCTTCCGCCAGTCATTTATCCCGATCACGCGATTCGAATTTCAGTTACCCGTCGAAGTTTTGAACAATTGCGGAAAGGGGCCCTTTATCCGCTGAAAAAATGGATGATCCAAATCTAAACTTGCGGTTACCGACCGCGCCTCAGGTGCCACCGGCTTCACTGCGTTCGCTGCAGGCGGTTGAATTACCGCTGGCGCCGCCGGTTGCACTTTCGCTGCTCCCGCTTGCGGCGTGCCACCCACTTGTGTTGTCACACCCGACTGATCGGCAGCTACAACCTTTTTTGCAATACCCGCTCCTGCCACTGCCGACGGTTTGGATTTCGCCGCCGTCGCGACGGTTCCCGGTGACGCAGTTCCGACCGGGCCACCCACCAGCAATGCGCTTAACGGCTGCCAGTAAATCCAGCAGATCAACAGTCCCACGGTCACCGCGCTTATACCCATGCCCATCAGCCAGTAAAGCGTCCGTGAAGTACCTGACTTCCGGTTGCGACGATGTCTCTCCGCCGCTGCCGACAGGTCCTCCAGGCCCTCCGTATAATCCGCATTCGTCGGCTGAACGTCGTCCGCCTGGCCGGACTGAACCGGTCCCCGCCAAAGCGCTGCCAGCGGTGGCGACACCGGCTTAACCGCAGCCTCCGTCACATCGTTCATTTTGGGTTCCGTGGCGGCACCAGGCATGGATTGCGCGGCGTTTGCCGTTAGTGGTAATTGGCCCGTTGACGGGCTTGCCTTGCCCTCCGCCTTCACCGGCGGCCGAAGGACTCCATTCAACTTCAGGCCAAATTGTGTTTCATCGGAACTCATAGTACCTCACCATGGTCATCCATTACCAAGGCCGATTCCTCGCGCGGACACACGGCCGGTTACACGCCGGCGCGGCCTTTTTTTTTCGTCCCGTCCGAACGCGAGTACCAGCGCCAACGGGCGCGGTGTTCCATCTATTATTATCGGTTAGGCCACAAAAGAGAAGCCACCGCAAATACTATTTTTTATCGCAGCCTGCCGACTTTTATGGGGACCTCGGATAAATTTATGCCCGCATGAAGAACGGAGTCTCCACGGCAGCCTGAGAATTTGTGAATCTATATTCGTCAAAAGTATAAATGGAATGTTGCTGAATGACACTACGAGCGCAGTTGAGCGCCTCCCAAGTGATTCCTTGCGCCCACTTTCAATTTGCTCCCGTTCACCAGTTCTCAGGTGAGCCAAGCGGCGAAATCCGATTTGTGGCAGGGGCTGCCCATCAGAATTGAATCGGCCCCCGAGCGGCTTATTTCGTTGATGCGGATGGGTGTCTTCGCCCCATCCGTGCCTGACCGAGATTGCCGCCAATTTGTTATCTGACCCGCGGGCGCTATAAAATACCCAGCACGGCGGGACAAGCCCGCCGGCCCGGATCGCCGTCCGGCTATGAAAGGATATTGCCCGCATGCAGGAACAGATTCAAAGCGACGAACGCATCTATGCCGATAACGCCGCCACCAGTTTTCCCAAACCGCCCGAAGTACTCAATGCCATAATCGATTACGCCCGGCGAATTGGTGCTTCGGCCGGCCGCGGCAGCTACGCCGAAGCCAGAGAATCCGCCGAGGTCATCGCCCTTTGCCGTCGGCGTCTGAACATTCTTTTTCATGGAGAAAATCCCAACCATTTTATTTTCACTCTTAATTGCACCGATGCCCTGAACATGGCCATTGGCGGCTGGCTGAAACCGGGCGACCATGCAGTCTGTACCGCTATGGATCACAACAGTATCCTCCGCCCCCTCAATGAATTGGCGCGCCGTGGCATAATCACACAAACCCGCGTGGCCGCGGACCCCGCCACCGGCATCGTGAACCCGCGCGACATTGCCGCCGCAATAGGCCCCAGCACGCGACTCGTCGCCGTGGGGCACGCCAGCAACGTCACCGGCACCGTGCAGAATATCTCCGAAATCGGGCGGCTGACTCGTAAAACCGGGGCGGCGTTTCTTGTGGATGCGGCGCAAACAGCAGGCCATCTGCCACTGGACGTTCAGCGCGACAATATAGATTTCCTTGCCGCACCGGGCCACAAGGGACTTCTCGGACCGTTGGGAACCGGGTTTTTGTATATTCGCCCCGGCCTGCAGGACCGGCTTTCCACCATTCGCCAGGGTGGAACGGGTTCCGTCAGCGATCAGGATATTCAACCCGCTTTCATGCCCGACAAGTTTGAGCCCGGTTCGCATAATGCCCTCGGCATCGCCGGTCTTTCCGCTGGAATCGCCTGGATTCTTAAACAGGAAATTGAATCGCTTGCCATTCATCAGACGGAACTGTGCAGTGAGTTTATAAAAGTCGTACGAACCGTTCGCCCGTTAACATTTCTCGGCCCGCAAACTGCGGCGGACCGCGTCGGAGTGTTCAGCGTGCGACTAAGCGGCCACGACCCGCTGCAACTTGCCACGCAGCTTGAAAATGATTTTCACATTCTAACCCGCGCCGGACTGCATTGTGCGCCGGGCGCTCATCAAACCATGGGAACCCACACTCCAGCTGCCGAATTGCCGCATGGATCACCAGGAACCACACGGTTGAGCTTCGGACCATTTTTGTCCGTCCAACAGGTCCGCGCCTGCGGCGAAGCGCTGGCGGCCATTGCCGCGGGTGCCACCGCCCCGACCGCGGAACTTCGTTAAGACCTGGCCAGAACGGTTCGACGAATCTGGCCGCACGCCCTGCCCCGGCAAGCTTTGGCGATGGCAATAGTCGTCGTGGCCAACCATTGCCGCAACGCATGCCGCAATTGCCAAGCCGGACGATTCGGCAAATGGGGGTTGCTCATTGTCTGCCACCATCCGATTCATCTGTCCCGGATGGCTCTACTCAGGGAGCCTGCCCCATCGACGGCTTTTTGACCACCTTTTCCGGCCGCGCGGTAAGGGTAATCAAAAACACACCGGCGGTCGCAATGCCGCCTCCCAGCAGCGTCAGTCCGGTCGGAATTTCTCCCAGCCACAACCAGGCCATACCGATGGCAATTACCGGCATCAGGTACTGATATCCGCACAGCGCGCTGGCCGACACTTGTGAAAGCACATAATTCCACGTGTAAAACGCCAGTGCCGCCGGAAACACACCCAGATAAATGGCCGCACAAACCGCGCTTGCCGGCGCGCTGTGCAGATGTCGCCACAACAGGCCGGAAAACGGCAAAAGTTCCAGCGTCGCCGCCCAGATGGCCCACGTCGTCAGTTCCAATGGCGTATATCGCTCCATTAACGGCTTTTCCACCACCACATACGCCGCACTGCTCAGCGATGCCGTCAGCACCAGCAGCGCCCCCCAACTGCCGGAAAGCCCATTGTTGCGGCCCAGCACAATCAGCGCTGTGCCCGCCAGACTGACCAGCAGGCCGATCCACCCACGGACATTTAATTTTTCCCTTAAAAACCAGCCCGCCAGAAGCGCTGTAAAAATCGGCGAGGTGTTGATCAGCAGCGATGCCGTACCCGCCGAAACCGTGGCCTCCCCGGCGTTTAGTGTCAGGTTGTACAGTGCAAATCCCAGAAAGCCCAGCACAAAGATAATGGGCAGATCAGCTATTTTCGGCCAGAATTGAGCCCTGCGAAAGGCAAACAGGCTCAGCGCCGCCGACGCACTGATAAACCGCAGCAAGGCCAGATCGCCATAGCCAAATCCGGTCAAGCCTACCCGTATAGCCACAAACGCCGACGCCCACAATACAAGAGATATTAGTAAATATAAATAATTGCGAATCGCCATAGGACTCCATTCCGCGGCTCCATGCGCACCGTTGACCACAGTTCGCTTTCGCTATGTTATTCGCAAACTCCCGCCAACTCAAAACATCCCAGGCCACCACCGCTGGCCACGCGCCTGTGACTGACGCCTGAAGCCGAAGACAGGCTTGAGGGCATTTCCATGTCCTGGCCGCTCGGGCACATTTAGACTCTCTTGACGCGCAAATGACCTCCAGGAAAGCCCGCACTTTGGCCGTCATGCGAGATTTATGGACAAAGCTCGCTGTTTTCGACGTCTGTTGGAACAACAAAAGCGGATCGGCTGGTCAGTCGGATCGTGCGATCTTACCATCGCGGGTGCCGCATAATCGTCGCAGGCGGCAGGTTCGCACTATTGCGGTTGAAAGCGAATCTGGCCAGACGCGCCAGTGTCATGGAATTTTATGAACGCGACAGCCCGCCTTTTCAGTCCGCCGTCACACCACTCATTTACCCGGCTGGCGGCCACACCTATCGGCGGTATTATTCAGGCCGTCAGCCTGGCATTGAACGTATTCGCCACTATAAAGCTTATAATCTAGATATCTCTATTTAATATCAGTATTAATCTCACCACCGCTATATCCCTCGCCGTATGCGGCACGCGTCCGATGGGCCGGTCTTATTTTGTACTGGCCGCAACACCGTGACCCCGCGGCGAATGGTGACCATGCCGACCGGCCCCGCCACGGGCCGTTAGAAAATCGGTGCGAATCAGGGCAAACAGCAGCACCATGAATACCAGCGCACAGGAAATTGCCGTAGTCATCGCTTTCAGTCGGCGACCGCGGCCGTCCGCCTGCACGGGCGCGTGCAACAGGCAAAATGCTTCGCTGTGAATGGCTGCCTCGGCCACACCGGCCGCACGGAGCGCTTCGATCATGCCCGTGGTAAATGCACCGGGGCCGCAAATCCAGAAGGTTTTTCCCTTTAACACGCCGGCGCAGTATTTTCTGATCAACGCAATGTCGATTCGGCCATTTTCGCCATGCCATTGATCGTCCGCCCGACTTAATACATGAACCACGCGAAGGCTGCCATTGCTTTGAATGCGGTACTGTTCAAGTTCGTCAAAAAAGGGAATATCGCCGACAGATTTATTGGCATATAACAACAATACCCGCCGCTTGTCCGCGCGATCCATTAACCACCGGATCATGCTGCGAAACGGCGTGATGCCGATGCCGCCCGCGATAAACACCAGTTCGTCGCTTTCACGGTGAAACTGATGTGAAAAGCGGCCGAATGGGCCATGCACCGTGACGTCATCCCCTGGTTTTGTCATGCCCATGGTTCGCGTAAAATCTCCAAGCTCTTTAATGGCCAGCATCAATCCGTCGGTCTCAGTGGGACTGGAGGCGATGGTCCAAGCGTGTTCTTCACCCGGGGCATCGGCTCCAGAGCGGTGGAAATGAAAAAAAGCGAATTGTCCCGGACGATAGCGTAATGATCGCCCCCCGGCACCCGGCTGCAATTTAACCTGCCATACGCCCCCACTGATTTTAGAAACAGCTTGCACCACATAGCGGTATTCTTTCAGGCGGTGCGGCCGAAGGATATGACTCCACACGATAGACCACAATGCCGCCGCAATGGCGATAAAGACCGTTATCCGCAGTGGCCAAGGCGCGAACGCTCTGCTGGAAAGCAGGGCGTGCGTAAAGGCGACAACCAGTACCGCCAGCCCCAGAACGCGATGGGTCACACGCCAGTTTTCAAATTCCACACGCAGTTGAGATCTATAAATACTTACAATTATCTGCGCTGTCAGCAGCAAAATGGCAATTCGTCCGAACTGCAAATTCCATGGCAGCCATAGCCGTGTCAGCAGACCGATGTTCAGGTAAGACAACAGCGCAATATGCAGCAGAATCGCACAGAAGCCGACAATTGCCATGCGGCGGTGAAAAAGCATGACGGCATCCAGCCCGAATGGATCCGTGATCCAGTAATATCGGGCGGCCAGAATGAAACTCGTGGCGATGATCATCAGGCCGCCCAGCCCGGCGCCTAATGCGATCTGTTTGATAAACTGCCCCGCGGGCACGACTGCGCCGGCGGATGCCAATGCCAAAGGCCCAAGAATCGCGGCAAGATACAACAGGATCAGAAAAATCGCCCGCCGCGGCCAGGAGGCTGTTTGATCGGGCGTTGGGGGGACGGTTGTGTATGCGGTCTGTACAGCGGCTGTTGTCATCTTTCCAATCCTTGGCATCACTTTCTGCGTCCGCAAAAATGGCGCGGCATTTGTAGTATACGCCTTTACCCCGGCAAAGGTTGCCGCAGCAGGATAACGCGGCCATAACTGTTTACCGTTCTGCGGCCGCAGTGGATAAGTTCAGAAAAAGTCGAGCAGGACATCGGTAAGCAGGCCGGGATTTTTACCGGCCCAGGCGGTCATGAGGAGGGTTTTGATCATTTCAAACAGTGGCCGATTCTGCTGACGGGCCGCAAGGCAGCCCCTACGCTCGCCCTTCGGGCTCCCTGCGGGGCTGCCTTGTTAGGGAGGAAGACTCTCTCTTAGCAAAGCCTGTTTTGCGCCCAGTTGACAGGGAGTACCTCAACCTATACAACCGCATCGCCGCTTGGCGGTGATGCTGCCAGAGCCCTGGGGAGCGGTTCCATGGCGGAGATGAGTTGTACTGAAATGACTTGGACACTACAGACAGTTATTATTAGTAGAAATATTTCCACCTCCGCCTGAATCCCACCCATCCGGTAGTGGGGCGGAATTTGCGCAAGAAATGACAGCCCGTCCAGGTAAAAGGAAATGCCTCCCGTCCATATGATCCAGTGGCATACGCGTCTGTAGACTGGAATTTGGCCTGGAAGGATCGGCTGGTCCCATTTCACACGAAACGTGCACATAAGCGATGCCCCGGCCGCAGCAAACGCACACAGCGTGCCTCCCGCCGCAAGCAGCGCCGCTGAAGGATTGCCGACGATCCAGCCCCACGTCGGCAGGTTCCACAGGAACACCGCCGACATCTCAGCATAGGCGAGGACCACGACATACTTGGTCGTTCTACCAAGAATCGCCGTGCCAGGGCCCGCCCCGCGGTCCAGACCGACGAGCCCGCAAAGCGGAATGAACGCAACGCAGCCCAACCATGCGCTAACAAGCAGCAGAAAAAATGGGGGCAACGGGCGGACTGGGCCGACGAACCCATTCACCGTCGGCACAACAGACACCATCCCGGCTATCAACAAGCCCCTGATCTCATACCGCAACCACTTCTCCGGCACATACGGCTGGACACGGCCGATAAAGGTCGGCGGAGAGGGAAATAGTCCTGCGGATTCAATTAAATGTCCGCCAGTGCCTTGGGGCTTTGCACGCCCGGATCGGAGTCGAATATACTTGAGGAAAAGCCGCGCCTCTATAATCACTTCCGCTTCGAAGCCGCCAATAAGAATCGCCGTAAGGAAGGAACTGGTTGAGTGGTTTAACCGCATCCCCAGCGCCGCCACGCATCCCGCAAATCCAAACAGGATATTGAACAACGTGATACCTAACATGGCCAAACTTGGGCCACTTCGATTCGGAGTCATTTTTGGTGTCTCCTGGTTCCCTTTTTGCCTGTTGCGCCGCAGATCAAAAAGCGTCGCCCTGTATCCTCGGTAATCGCGCGCGGGGAGGTGGATCGGACCCACCGGACAACAGAACCGCCGGCAAGCAGCGGCGCTCTGAAGCCACGTAGCCTCTGGCCTAATTCAAATTACCCTGTTCGGCGGCCAGGAATCGCTCGGCGTGAGCTGGTACTGTTGGCCCGACTGCTGCGCTATAGCTCCGCCGGGCCCGGCGGTCACGAGATATTTAATGCTGCCCGAAAAGCTCAGGCCCGCATTGGTGTTCAGCCCAATATCTGCACCGACGGTGCCCCCGACCGCGCCGCCGATTATGCCGCCGGCTACGCCGCCCCCCGTACCGCCGATTAACCCGCCAACACCCGCGCCAATCCCACCTGTCGTCGCGCCTATCAAAGTTGAGGCAGTGCCCCCAAACAAATGCCATTTAACCATGGGCCGCCAAGTCAGTTGGGCCGAATGGACACCATAATTCACCACCGGATCAGGGTCGGTTATCGAGATGTTGTCGAAATAAGGGTATTTCTTCACGCCGTGCTCATCAACGCTTATTCGTTCACGCGGGGCGGCGGACTTGTTCTTACTGCATTTAAACCAGGCAAACAGGTAGAGCTGCGCAATAGGCACCCACTCCCCGATTGGTCTGGCCATAAACCTCTCCACAACGTAGGACAAGCTGATGGTGGGATTCCCATATTTTTCCACGGTTAACGGCGAGGGAGTTATGCGCTTCCATGGATAGCGCACGACAAGGACGCCAGGAAACGGACCGGGCGGCCTGTTGGGAATTAACCCACCCGGATCCAACACACCCACCGGACCGCCTCCCACATACCCATACAAATTCGCTCCATCCTTAAACCCAATCGGATCGCGCTGAATCCAGCGCCCAAGTACCGGGTTATACGTCCGATTGCGGACGTAATAAAGCTGCGATTCAGGATCAAGGCGGTAGCCGCAATAGATAATTTCATTCGCACAGGAGGAATTGGAGGTATCGCGGTGGCTACGGGCAGACAAGATGTCTGCGGTTCGGCGACCAGGAGTTTTTCCAGCCTGCCAAGACTCATCGCGCCAGCGGCCGCTGCTTCGCGGCTTGGTGCCATGGTGGTGGTCAAATTGCTTATCCAGTGCGACCAAGATAATTGCTCCGCAGACAAATGAGCTTGATGGAATTCTATCCGTCTGATGGGAAAGTGTGCAAATCTCCGGTGGCCTGATCCGTCTGGTCCACAACATTTGACAATGGCTTGCGGAAGAATGCCGTCACTTCGCCATCCGTCCACGGCCAAACCACAAAATGCCAATGATTCTTCATCACGCACCAGGCCAATATCCGTAGCGGTATGCGGCGGTATGCAGCAGTATGCGCCCGTGGGCCTCTAACAGAACCCGCTCAAAAGCGGCATCATCATCCTCATTACGAACTCATTAGGAGACAGGGCGATTCGTCCCGCAGAACAATTGAGTACGTGGGAAATATAACCACCCGGCGTATTTCTTGCTTCGCGTGCCATAGGCCACACACTATCCGCAATCCGGCCGCCTGTAAATACAAGCTACGTCCCCGTTTCGCTCTCGCGGAACTTCCATCCGAACGGTGAATGCCTGACGCACCCGCGTGGGCGGTGCGCGCACTGCACCGATTTTTCACGCGCCGCCGGGCGTTGGCGACCGTACTTGTTTCACATATTGCCATAATTCAATGTCATCCATTCGCTTGCCGAACATCCGAACTTCACTTATCATGAAAATCAACACCCATACAATTGGTTGGGGCACCGTCCATTCGGCGGCCTCAGCCCGCGCGCATCCCAGCGAAGATCAGAAGGGCAGCAATCGAAGCACAAAACACCATCTTGCCGAGCAAGATGGAACGGGTCCGCCATCCGAGAACAAGCGACCCAATCTGAGAACAGATAATTGGAATCCAAATCCAAATTGGAAGCGGCAATCCAAGCAAATTTGGCTTGGTCGGGGGAATGCGGCCGAATAGAATCAGGAAAGAGCAGGCAGAAATGATAAGCAGCACCATGCCAAACCTCGCCGGACCGACGGTCCATCGCGTTGCCTCTGGGCCAGAACGAACCGATTCTTCACTCATCGAAATCACCTCTCAAAATAGCGGACTTTGGGAATTAACCACGTAGATGAGGCAGACGACGCAAGCTACGAAAAACAATATCGCGAAAAGAATCGCGACGGTCCATTCCGATGCTTGCCTGCGAACGCTCATCAGGGGAGACTCCTAAGGTACAAATAGTCAAGCCCATCCAGGCCCATCGCCCGAGAATGGCCAGAAGGGAAGCGGTATAACCGTGACTTTATCCGGGCAGCTCGCGACGATTCGGAAGCCCTCGTACCATGTTCCCATGTCCGTATTCAGCACATGAACTGTCGGAGTCGGCTTGCTAATCGGCCCGATATTGATCCCGATATTGGCTCCATAATCGTGGTAGAGGTGGTTAGTCACGGTCAAAAGAATCGAATGCGGATCGCCGACCCAAGGCATTGTTCGGGAAACTACCTGCCAGTGGTAGCCAAACTCGACGCCAAAACGGTCGACACCGATATCAATGTTGTGGAATCCCCATACACCTTTGACGTGCCAGCCGACCGAGCGCACGCTGCCGACGACCGGATACCCGCCTTCACCGCGGTAGCTGAATTTATATTCGTATTCCATAACACGGTTTATATCGGTTGCGATAACGATCCCCGCTTGACCGGGATTGAAAACATGGCTGGCGCCCCATTTAAACGTCTTATTTCCGCTCGGATCCGCCGAACCTACCGCCCGTCCTCCCACATACTCATACAAATTAATTCCGCCCTCATACCCAATCGGATCACGCTGAATCCACCGCCCAAGTACCGGGTTATAAGTCCGATTGCGAACATAATAAAGCTGTGTTTCCGCGTCGAAATAATACCCACAATATATGAGGTTGTTCGCGCCATAATCAGACTGCGCATCATAGTCGGTAAACCACTGGCCACCCCCGCCCGGACCGGTAAATATCAACGTCTTGCCATACGCATCGGTATCATACGCCTCCACAACCTGCCCACTGGAATTAACCAGCGCCACCGCGCGGTACAGCAAATCCTGCAGAAGGTAATACGCCCCGGCAGGCGCTGATTGCGGCCCGGCGGCCACCAGCAGGTTCAACTGGACACATTCGTCAATATATGTTCCCCAGATGTACTGTTTCGTAGGCGT
>DAIDJN010000012.1:0-16707 GCA_027451365.1 Phycisphaerales bacterium
GGGCTGCGCCCCTCCCTGCGCCTACGCCGGGCCGCCACGCCACTGGAGTATCGATGTCAGGGTGACACTTCTACTTCGGCTAACAGGGTGACATTTCTACTTCTTGACAACACATGCCCGCTTTGCCGAAGCCGCACCCACCCGGATTTCCCCGGCTGGATTGATTAACGGAACCAAGAAAAACCAGAGGGCCTCGAGCCAGACGCCCAGGCCCCGGACGATCAACCGGAGGAGTCCCGCCGGCCGCTCGCGGAGCGGGGACGACGATTATATATTTACCCTTCCAGGCCCTGCATTATGCTTCGCCGCAGCGCAGGCATTTCTATCATTCCACCGCAGTCACAACAACGCAATTCCCTGTTGGATCACGCAATTGCAGTTCGCCGTCTGATATGGTCGCGGCGGCGGCAATTTTAATGGAATCATAAATGGCTTGGCTTGGCGGCCGGATGCGGAATTGAACTAGTCCGGGGGCACCAGCGGGATTGCGCGGTGCGCCAAGGCTTTCCCAGGTGTTCAAACCGATATGATGATGGTAGCCGCCATAGGAAAGAAATGCGGCAGACTGACCAAAGCGCTGCATCAGGTTCATTTTTAAAATATTGCGGTAAAAATCCTCAGATGCGGTCAGGTCTGCGACGCGCAGGTGGAGGTGACCAATTCGGGTGTTTATCGACAGGCTGCCAGAATCAGCACCGGCGGGCGATTCCGCCAGCAGTCCGTCGATGTCCAGCCGATCTGTTCCCATTGCCAGATGGCCTTGGTAAAAGGGCCAAAGCTCCGCGGGCCGATCATAATACATTTCGATTCCGTTCCCTTCCGGATCGGCCATGTACAGCGCTTCGCTTACACCATGGTCCGCGGCCCCGGCAATTCGCACACCGGCGGCGATCAATTGCCGTAGCTTTTGGGCTAGCGCCGGCCTGGATGGCAGGAGAAAGGCGATATGGTATAACCCCGTTGCCCGGTATCCGGCTGGCGAAACGATCGCCTGACGCAGATTTAAAAGCGGCTGGCCACCAATTCCCAATATCACTTCGCGCCGACTCCGCCGCAGTTCGGTCAGGCCGATCATGCGGTTATAAAAGTCCGCACACCGTTGCAAATCGCTGACGGCCAAGGTGACTGGCGACAGGACCGTGCATTCATGCGGATATGCGTCGGGTGAGCGATCTGATGGTGGTTTGACGTCTGTTTTCATAAAGCGGCACCTGGCCAAAACTTTCTTAATATAGTTTATGTGTAAACTAATATAATGTCAAGCTGTATTTTGGCCTCCGATCACAAAATCTGGCAATTCGCGCGTGGCAATCAGAAATTGCCCGCACTAATCAAATTTTAACATTGACATCGCCCGACAATGTTTTATTATAGGATTGTTAGAAGCGGTATGCGACTGCCTGGCAGGCGCGCAGTTTACGGGCCATGGGCAAGTGAACTGAACGTGCGGCTGTCGCCGTCCGCATCTGATTTACCCGCCTTTGGCGAGTGAAAACCTTTGGTGCAGAATGATTTTATCCGGAGATTCCATCATGCAACAAGACGCCGCCCGGTTAAAAATAACCCGCGATGGCGAGATTGTGCTTGTGGAATTCACTTCCCGTCGGATTCTTGATGAAGCCAATATCGCCGAAATTGGTGACGAGCTTGCGACCTTGGTCGAAAGCGAATACCGTCCCAAAATCATTATTTCCTTTGCCGGGGTGGATCATTTATCTTCCGCCGCCCTTGGTACGCTGATCACAGTCAATAACAAAGTTCGCAGCCGCGATGGTCAATTGCGGTTATGTGACATCAATCCTCAGATATTCGAGGTTTTTCTGATAACAAAACTTAATAAGTTGTTTCAGATTTATCCGACTATTAAGGAAGCAAAGGAAAGCGTGCTGCCCAAGGATCGTTCGCCATCTGATTGAACTTTTCGCATCCTTGCCTGCACGTGCGGTAAATATGGTTGTGTGCGCAACAGAACATGAAGTTCGCGCCGACTGATACAGGGAATGGACGCCCTGACCGTGTGAAAGCGGTTTGCTCGTGATTGTTCACGAATTGGGCGTGTTATGCGACAGATGCAGATAAAAAGTGATGTCAACCATCCTTCATCTTCCGACGGCCGGCGCTCCGTAAAAGTTGGCTCAGTCCACGGCACTCATACTTTGTGGTACAAGCTAGAGATGCCCAGCGACGTCCGATGTGCCCACGATCTTGAAGAAAAAATCCTTTGTCAGTGCCAGCAACTCTCCTATACCGACCGTGACCTTTTTGCTCTTAAGCTCGCCATTGAAGAAGCCTTCGCCAACGCAGTCAAGCACGGCAACAAGCTCGACCCTCATAAAATTGTTCACGTGAAATACCGAATTACACCGCGACGCGTGGATGTTGTCATTGAAGATGAGGGGACCGGCTTTAATCCCGCTTCTCTGCCTGATCCTACCTCCGAGTGTAATATCCAGCATACCAGCGGTCGCGGGCTGCTGCTGATGCGGGCCTTTATGAACAATGTGGTCTTCAATTCATCGGGTAATGCGGTTACTTTGACAAAATTTAACGAATGCCCTCGCCGGTCCACGCGGCGGGTTGCCTTCGGCTGATTTCCGACGCCCCGTCCATCCGCCCCGGTTCCCTGATCCAGTTATTTCGCCATTGTGCGGCCTGCGCGCTCGCCGTTCCGCGGTCGGCATTCGCAGTCAACGCGCTGCATTGTCGCATCATGTCACCTGCCTGGAACACTGTTTCACGATTTCGGCTTGGTATTACCCGCTTGGGTTGCCGCGGGCTGGCTGTTGGTGGCCTGAATCGTGGCATTAATCCGTTCTTTCATCAGGCGACCCGCCTTGAAATGAACCTTACGCCTTGTGGGAACTGACACGCGGTCAAGGGTTTTTGGGTTTTGAGCGATTCGTGCGGGCCGGGACCGACATTGAAAAATGCCGAAGTCACGAAACTCCAAGCGATTATTCTTGCCAAGCTCATTGATCATTTCCTCCAGAAAAGCCTGAATGATGCGCTTGGCATCTCGGCGTGGCACCTGCAGGTTTTCGGCTACGTGTTCAATGAGGTCTTTCTTGGTGATCGTGCTCATCGGTGCGCATTCCCCGGTTGTTCAAGTCGCGTCACTTAAACCCTGAATCGCGGGTTTAACTCGACTTTGATACGCTGGCATTATGTGATTGCGGTTTTAACCCGTCAAGACAAAAAGCTCATTAACTGCCATTTTATTTTGGTCGCAAGCAACATTGTGGGCGTTGGGAAGCCGCTTTTTAGCCCAAACAGGGCCGAATCGAATGCCACGGTTTAAACCGGCGGAATCATTTTCGCCTCAGTCGCACGGGCCGCCATTTCGTTAAGCAGCGGGCCAAGATTCTCATATATCACGCCGTCCATTTTGGTTTGCCTTATTTGTTGTCCCGCCGATTTATAGGTAATCGTGACGATGCCATGGCTTGCCCATTTGCGGTTGTCTATAGCGGTGATGTTGTTCCAGAGTATCTGCGTGCGATCCGCCAGGATCAGCCCGTCTTCCGAAGCGGTGATTTGTCGGCCTCGCACGCGGAAGAACCAAATCAGACTGCCCAGTCCCAGTACCACGGTCACCAGAAATATCCAACGCTGGTTTTTTATGTCAGTGACGCTGTGCCATCCGGCAAAGTTCGACCTGTGCACAAACCGGTCAAATTTCAGCCTTTGCGCCGCAGCGGCTTTCTGCCAGCCGGGCCAGGTGTGAAGAAGTCTCTTTCCGCGAGCCGATATATCGTGCGATTGCAGCATTTTGCGAACAATTGCATTATCCTGTTTCGGCCAATTAATCCAGCCATCGGATGCCAGCCATGCGGCGGCCGCCAATACCAGAATTGCCAGTATCAACGGGCGTCTTTTTTCCCATGAACTGATCGTTGCCACAACTGCCATATTGTCTCCTGTGGCCGCATCGCAGCCGATTACCGTCGAAATCTGCCGCTATAATCCGGGTGGGCCGAATTCCTCGCGTAACAAATGTTCCCAGAACCAACTGCTTAGCCCGCGGGGAAATTCGCCCTTTCCCACCGGATGCGCTGGAATGTGTATTGTACTGTCAGGATGCGCCAGCCCCCATTCAATAAAGCGGCTGGTTTCGTCAATCATACGCTGACGCATTTCATCGTAGGTTTCGCCTAGCGGTCGTGATCTTATATACAATCTGAACAAGATGGGTCGCTTTCGGTTTAAGTAAGCCTTCGGAGAAAACGCCAAACGCTTTTGTCAGAATTATAAATTGCCAATGGCAGAAGGCAAATGCTAATTGCCGTTAAAAAATCGACGGGTCGGCAAATTGTTCCGGCGGCGGCCAAAACGCGTCCTATTGATCCGTAAATTCCAAGCTCACACGGCGTCGCCAATGGCCAAAAGTGGCGGGGTATCCGGATTTGTCGGGACGGTTCCGGGCGATCCTTGAATCGCCAGAAAAATCAGCTGACCAATATTCCTCCGGCGTCAGCCACGTTCCGGCGAAGACCGTTTTACCGCCGCCGCCAGACCGCTATGGACAATCCGGCCACTTTGAATATTTAAACCTGCCGCCAGCCCGGGATTATTCGCGGCCGCGCTTTCCCAGCCCCGGTCTGCAATTGCCGCCAGGTATGGGAATGTGGCGTTGCATAAAGCCCAGGTACTGGTGCGACCTACGGCACCGGGCATGTTGGTCACGCAATAGTGCACCACCCCATCAATTACAAAAGTTGGCTTCTGATGAGTGGTCGGGTGGCTGGTTTCCACGCATCCGCCCTGGTCAATAGCCACATCGACTATGACACTTCCCGGCTGCATGCGCCGCAGATCTGCTGCAGATACCAGGCGGGGCGCCCGGTCTCCCGGAATCAGCACCGCGCCAACTACCAGGTCCGCTCTGGCCAGGGCATCGCGCACGTTATGGATATCAGAATAAATGGTGGTGACATTCGCTGGCATCACATCCGCCAGATACCGCAGCCGGGGCAGATTAATATCCATCAGTGTAACGCTTGCTCCAAGGCCCGCGGCCACACGGGCGGCATTCTGTCCCACCACTCCCGCTCCCAGCACCGCCACTCTGGCCGGGGCTACCCCCGGCACACCGCCCAGCAGTATGCCGCGGCCCATCATTGGCTTTTCCAGATATTTCGCGCCTTCTTGTATCGACATTTTGCCGGCTATTTCGGACATGGGTGTCAGGCACGGAAGTTGGCCTGTTTTATCCGTGATCGTTTCGTATGCCACGGCGGTGATGCCCGCATTCAAACAGGCATCGGTCAGCGATGCGGCGGCGGCGAAATGGAAATAGGTCAGTACAATTTGTCTCGCCCGAAGCAGCACATATTCCGATTCTTGAGGTTCTTTGACCTTTACCAGAAGTTCGGCGCGTCTCCAGATTTCCGCTGGGACACATTCTATTTTTGCGCCTGCGGCAACGTAGTCTTCATCGGTGATGCCGCTGCCTAAGCCCGCCTTAGATTCAATCAGTACCGTATGACCATGGGCCGTCAGGTGCTCCACCCCAGCGGGGATGATTGCCACGCGGTATTCGTCCGGTTTAATTTCTTTTGGAATGCCGATAATCATGACCGATACTATATCGCCAATGGTTCCAAATGCACGACCTGCGTCGATTGACAGAGCCAATTGAATACGCGGTGTCCCGGATTTCTTCACACGTGGCGATTGATGACACGTTCGCGGTCGCAATTTTTGCCCGTGTTGGCGGCCGATTCACGCCGCAGCTCGTAATAAGCGCTGTGTCACCATATTCTGGTTGCCAAATAAAAAGGTCCCGTGGATTGGTGAAATCCACGGGACCATCAGTAACCTGCCGGACCGTATGAGCCATTAAAGGAGGGATATAGGGACTTTGGCGCTTTGGCTCAGTGGGGAGGACCATGCCTCATGTGCCGGCCCTGATGCAGGGTAATCGTTCCAGTGCTGGCATCCTGTCCAACACTTACTGTTATCGGGTGACGGGTTCGACCGAAGCCGACGTGCCGATCCATTGCCATAATGCGGTAGGTCCCGACTGGCGCATTGTTGACGGTAAAGGTGCCGTCATCAGCGGTGCGTGTGACACCGAAAGTCATGTGATGCCAAATCGTCTGGCCGGGTTGGGGCTGTGGCGGCCGTTTGTGGTGACCTTTCCCGCCAGCCATCCATTTGGGAAGCATCATCAATCGGACCATTGCCCCGCCAACCGGATTGCCGCTGGAATCGACCACTTTGCCGGTGATGCTGCCCGTGGCGGCGGCATTGGGATCGGCAGTGTTCGCAGCCACCTGGGCAGAGGCTGGGCGCTGTACGGCCAAGCCAACGCCTAAGGCCAAAATCAGAGCCACTAAAAATGGGGGAAGATACGAGATTTTTTTCATGGCTTTCTCCTGTGTTGAGCCATTCACGAATAGGGGTGAACACCCCGTAACCTGGCAAGTTTGGCCCGTTGCCAAACCGGTGCATCAGGGGGCCAAACGCAACGGGTTGAAAAAAGTTTCAGGCCTCCCGGAAAATAGCCACGACTTTTCAAAAATACGTAAAATCACCATTCAATCGCTTTTTTAATGATGCGATGTGAGTAGAATGGCTGCCATGAACGTCCACCGGAAAATATGCATCGTCTGGCTGCAAATCGTACTTATATTATCTTTGCTCGGCCTTTCGGGGTGTGGTTCGACGCCTTGGCAACCGGTCTGGCCACGCGGTCTTAGCCCCGCAAGCCGCGCCCAATTGCTTAAAGAGCCGTTGATAACGCAACCCTGGAACGATGCCGGCAGGCCAGGTGTCATAATTCAAACGCGCCATTACCGCATTTACACCACTTTGCAAAATCCTTTACAGCGGGTCTTGTGCGCACGTGTCGCAGAGGCCGCATGGCGGCGTTTTGCCGCATTGGTCCCAGGCACGCGCGTGTCTCCGCCACTGGTCGGTTATATTTTTCGCAATCGGAGGGAATGGGCCGCACATGTACGCGCAACTGCCGGGCCCTTGGCGACGGTATATCTTCACATCCAGCAGGGGGGGTATGAACAAAGTGGCCAATTTGTTATCTGGAGGACCGGATTAAACGAAATGTTGTCTGTGCTGGCGCATGAATGCTGGCATCAATTAAGCTTCCGCTCGCTGCAGAACCATCTGCCAGCCTGGCTTGATGAGGGGTTGGCCACACAGAACGAGACGTTTTATTGGCATCACGGTCAGCCAATTTTTACTCCATGGCGGAATCGACCCCGGTGGGATGCCCTGCAAGCGGCGTACGAACAAGGGCAGCTATTACCACTGGATACCTTGGCCAGCACGCAGGCGGGTGCCGTCATCATGCAGTCGGCACCGGTGGTACGGGCCTATTACGCCGAAGTTTGGTCCTTCATGCTTTTTCTTAAGCATAGCCGTTACCGCAGTCGGCTATTGGCGCTACTGGATGACGCCCACCTTGGAAAACTCAACCGACTGCTGGCAGGAAGCGGGCTTTCGCGTCGCGATATTGCCCTGCAAACCATCCGCTGGAATTCTATTGCCGGTCCGATTTTTCTTCACGATTGCATTAGCCGCCATCCCGCGAAACTTCGGCAACGCTACCTTAAATTTGTCCAGCGGATGCTGGCCAAGTGGCCGCCGCCACCACCCCAACGTCGGAAAGGGGCCGTGGTGTCGAATGTCGCCCGTATGCAAAATGTCGCCGGGCGGGGTTAAGCAATGGTATGGATCGTATTTTTAGCATTTTTCGGCTCGATTTTACTGGCGGATATTCTGATTGGCGCAGGCCGGCGCAGCCGTTTTGCGACGGGCAAGGCGTTTGCGCTTTGCCTGATTCCGGTCGTTGTGGCGTTGGCCTATGGGGCATGGTTTACGATTTTCGCTTCGGGTGGATCGGGCCGCATGGCTGCCCCATCAGCGGGTGCCCATCCATTTCTGACCTATTTCACCGGCTACCTGCTGGAATTAAGTTTAAGCGCGGATAACGTGTTGATGTACGCGGTTATTTTGCGAGGTTTTTCCGTGCCACGGGAAAGTCAGGGATTTGTCCTGTTCTGGGGAATTCTAATTGCACTCCTCCTGCGAGCGGTTCTCATTATCAGCGGTCTGGCGCTGGCGCTGAAAATTCCGGCCGTGCTATTCGTGATGGGGGGCATTCTGCTGGTGGCGGGGTTCGCGATGTTCTTCGAGCATCCGGACAAAGATCCTGGCCGCGGGCGACTGGCCGGAATGCTGCGGCGGCTAATACCGGTTCATGAATGTTATGAAGGTCGGCGGCTTTTTGCGAGGTCAAATGGTCGCTGGCTCGCTACTCCGCTTTTTCTCGTGCTGCTGTTGATAGGGGTTGTAGATGTCATGTTTGCATTCGATTCCATTCCCGCGATTTTCGGCATTACGCGTAATCCGATCATCGTGTTAACCAGCAATCTGTTTGCGGTGGCCGCCATTCAATGGCTGTATTTTGCCATTGCGCCGTGGATTGAGCGGCTGCATTTCCTGAAAACCGGCTTGGCGGTTGTACTTCTGTTTATTGGTGTAAAGATGCTGGTTCCAGGCCTTCGCCTGGTCGGATATCGCGGGCCGGTGACAATTTCAACCGGATGGTCGCTGACATTCATGGCGGTTGTGCTGTCTATTGCAACAGGTGCTTCCCTGCTGCATAAACAAAAAGCAAAAAATAATCCCGACTGATCTGGCCGGGGTGAACGGTTCGGTCGCGATTGGTTGATGTCATGCATTTTTATTGACTGCTTTTGCCTGTTCCGCCTTAAAGCGCAACTGGGCGTCAATAAATCCTTGAATGTCACCATCCAGGACGCGGTCCGGTTGAAACACCTCGTGGCCGTTGCGGTGGTCTTTCACACGGCGGTCATCCAGCACATAGCTGCGAATCTGGGAACCGAAGGCAATTTCACCCTTTTCACCATACATGCGGGCCAATTCCGCGTCACGCTTTGCCTCTTCAAGTTTGTGGAGTTTGGATTTAATAAGATCCAGAGCCAATGCGCGATTTTGCACTTGTGAGCGTTCCGATGTGCAGACTACCTGCAGCCCGGTCGGTTTGTGCGTAATGCGAATGGCGGAAGCCACCTTGTTAACGTTTTGTCCGCCCGGGCCGCTGGCGCGGACAAACGCAATAATTTCCAGGTCCGCATCCGGAATGTCGAGTTCCTTGCCCGCATCGGCAAAAATCGGCGTGACATCCACACTGGCAAAACTGGTGTGGCGGCGTGCATTGGCATCATACGGACTGATGCGAACCAGTCGATGCACACCTACTTCGCAATTCATAGTGCCGGTGGCATATTGCCCTTTGACCATCAGCGTTATACCGCGGATGCCCGCCTGTTCCCCATCCTGCCGGTCCACTTCGCTTACATCCCAGCCACGGCGCTCAAAATATCGCAAATACATGCGCAGCAGCATGGAAGCCCAGTCGCATGCTTCGGTTCCGCCGGCACCGGCGTGAATTTGAATATAGCAATCACTTAGATCGTGCGGGCCGTTGAAAAGAGCCAGCAATTCTACATTCTGATAAGCCGCTTCTTGTCGGGCCAGTTCGGTATCCGCTTCACTGAGCAGGGCCGGATCGTTTCCCTCGCTGCCGAGTTCGACCATGACGCGAATATCTTCCAGCGATTTTTCCACCGCCAGATAAGGATCCAGCATGGAATTAAGGCCTTTGAGTTCGGCAATCACGCGCTGAGCTTCTTCCGGGTGGTCCCAGAAATCCGTCGCGCCCATGCGTTGTTCAAGTTGTGATTTTGTACGCTTTTTCGCCGCAACGTCAAAGAGAGTCGCGAATGGTTGTCATTCGCGCCTCCAGCGAGGCCAAGTCGGCCTCCAGATTGTCTCGTGCCATTTTGTGGACTCCTGCAAAACAATCATCTTAGCCGCTTGACGCCTGGGAGCCAAGCTCCCTGGAACCGTACTCGCACAACTCACAAAGGGATTGGCCAATATCTTGGGCGCACCAATCTTGTTCGCCTTCGTCGCCGGCATATTGGCGGCGACAACGGCATTTCCTTTGGCCCGATCGAACGCGATGTTACAAAAGCTGGCAGACCCGCCACAATGTGCGAATATTGATTATTCGGGCTGGCATTTGGGGTGTGTCAGGGGGGCAAAGTCTGTATACTGAACAATGGCAAGACGGATCCGGTAAAAGCCGGCGGACTTGTGGGCAGTCTGGTTGTCAGCACGCCTTGAGTGGGTGTGAAACATCTGAATATTAATTTAAACAAAAAGCTGAAACCTCGCGGCCGTGTGCGCAAAGCCAACGGCTGCTGGAAAATTCCGCAGCCGGCATGTCGTATGCCGGTCGGACCGTCATGCAACCGGAGTTCGGATATTTATGGAATCAAATTTCAGGATTATTCAAGGTGGTATGGGTGTCGGTGTTTCAAACTGGACGCTTGCAAAATCTGTGGCGGAACGGGGCCAGCTAGGTGTGGTTTCAGGTACAGGTATCGCGACGGTTCTGGCGAGACGTTTGCAGTATGGGGATCCGGATGGTCATCTTCGGCGAGCGATTAAGGCCTTTCCATTTCCCGATATATCAGCGCGGATTCTCGACCGCTATTTTGTCGCCGGCGGCATCCCTAATGTCATGCCGTTTAAATCAACGCCGGTTCCCGTGGTGAAATTTGGTCAGGCCCTTGACGAATTAACCGTCCTGGGCGCATTTACTGAAGTGTTTCTGGCTAAAGAAGGGCACTTTGGAAAAGTGGGAATTAATCTTCTGGAGAAAGTGCAGACGCCAACGTTGGCCACTCTTTTTGGCGCCATGTTGGCCGGGGTTGATTATGTTCTGATGGGCGCTGGAATTCCCCGGCATATTCCCGGCGCACTGGACTTGCTGGCACGATGGGAATCCGCGAGTATCAAGGTTGACGTCCAGGGTGCGCAAGTCGGCGAAGCGGCATCCAGTGAATTTGCACCGTTGCTTTTCGCCGCTCATGACGCGGTTTTTGCAGCGTCGGCCTCACATCCAGCGCCCTTGCAACGGCCGGCTTTTCTGGCGATTGTTTCGTCCGCCACACTGGCCATGACGCTGGCTCGCAAATCAAACGGCCGCGTGGATGGCTTTATTATTGAAACCGAAGTGGCCGGAGGCCATAATGCGCCGCCGCGCGGTCCGCTTCAACTGACCCCGGCGGGTGAGCCGGTCTATGGTCAGCGCGATGCCGCTGATCTTGCGAAAATTGCCGCCATCGGCCTGCCCTTTTACCTTGCGGGCGGGTTTGCCACGCGCCAGCAATTGGACCGGGCGCTGGCACAAGGCGCCGCCGGTGTTCAAATTGGAACCGCCTTCGCATTCTGTAGAGAATCGGGCATTCGATCGGATTTAAAGTGTCAGGTTATCGATCTTGTCCGTCAGGGAAAGGCGAAGGTATTTACAGATCCAAAGGCGTCGCCAACCGGATTTCCGTTTAAAGTTTTGCAAATCGAAAAATCGCTGTCCGACTCAGCGGTCTACGCGCAGCGAAGCCGGAAATGTGATCTCGGCTATCTTCGCATGGCGTACAGTCGCCCGGATGGAACGGTGGGTTACAGGTGTGCCGCCGAACCGGCGGATGATTACGTCACCAAAGGTGGAGCAATTGAAGAAACGGTTGGGCGCAAATGTCTCTGCAATGCCTTGTTTGCCACGATTGGTCTTGGTCAGATTTCCCACGGTGAACCGGAAATGCCGATTGTGACCGCGGGTGATGATGTGTCGCAACTTCTTCGTTATATACGGAACGGGGAAACCTCTTATTCTTCGGGCGACGTCTTGGATTGCATTCTTAACGATTGACACTGTCCCCACCCGTGGGGCTGTTTAACGACGCAGGTTTTCACGGACGCGTCAATTTAGAACAGATCTACCTCGGTTCGCCGCGGACGATTGTGGCAATGTGCCGACTCATATCCGGTCCGGCGCAGACGGCGTCTGGTTTACGGATGACGGCGTGCCCGCGTCGCTCGACACGCCGTATGACTTTTGCGATGGCTGCTTATTGGCTTTCTGCGGTCGGCGGGGGTGTGGCGGGGGGCTGCGGAGAAGGCGGAGCGGGCAACTGGAAAAGCTGCACAATCGCGCGGGCCAGATGCATGGTTTCATGTGTGCCTTGGGCCTGCGTTGGACTGGTCAACTGCGACACCGGCGCGTGGAGAATTTTTCCAATCAGACGGTGCGTCATTTTGCGGATCGCTTCGCGCTGTTCTTCAGAAAGGTTCGGATGGGCGGCAAGAAGTTCATCCACTTCGCGGCGGCCCATGGTGCGGAAATGGTCGTACAGGGCGCGGACCACTGGTCCGGCGGACCGTGTGTTGGCCCATTGTATAAAATCCTGTACGTGCCGGCTGATAAGTTCACGGCTTTGGGCAACCTGATCGCCACGGCGCGCCAGGCTGTCCTGCGCGGTAAGTTCCAGGTCGTCAATGTTATACAGATAGACGTTGGAAATGCGCGAAACGCCCTGTTCTATGTCCCGTGGAACGGCGATATCCACCATTACCAGTGGTCGATATTGCCGATGCCGCATGAGGCTTTTGATCTGTGCGGCGGTGATGATCGGATACTGTGATCCCGTGCCGGTCAGCACAATGTCCGCCTGAACCAGCAGGTCGTTTAGATTGGCGAAGTCGGAAAGCTCCAGAGAAAATTTTTCCGCCAGTGCGCGGCCGGATTCCGCCGACCGGTTGGTAACCACTATGCGGCCGGGCTGGACGGTGCGAATCTGGCGCAGCATCAGTTCAGACATTTTTCCGGCCCCGATGACCAGAACCACTTTGTCATCAAACCGGTCGAAAACATCGTGAAGCAGGTCCACCGCAACGCTGGCGATGGACACGCGGCCACCGCTTAGTTCGGTCTGTTCATGAACATCCTTGGCGGCGGAAAGTGCCCGCTGAAACAGGGCATGCAGAATGGGGCCGACACTGCCGGCGTGCATGGCCCATTGATAGGCCTGCTTTACCTGGGCCAGAATCTGGGTTTCGCCAAGGACCATGGAATCGAGTGAACCGGCAACGGAAAACAGGTGATTCACCGCGGCCGGTCCGGCAAAATCATAGGTGAGGCCGGAAAAATTCTGGGGTGCAAGCTTGTGTTGATCCGCAATAAACGCAATCAGTGCCTGTGGGTTGCATGTGACTGTCGCCGAGGCGCTTGCCGCACAGGCGATGGAATTGTCCGTTGGCGCGGCGGCATACAACTCCACCCGGTTACACGTGGAAAGCAGGACGGCTTCCATGCGCGGCATGCGGGCGCGGAATTCGGCCAGAGCGGCCAGGGTTTGTGCGTGGTTAAACGCAACAGCTTCGCGCACAGCAACGGGTGCGGTGCGGTGATTCAGGCCGACCATAAGAAGTGCGGGAAATTGTGCAGCGTTTGGATCGGTCACGTCATTTCCCCGGCATCCATTTGATGGCCACAAAAACCGCCAGCAGCAGTGCAAACCCCAGAATATTGAGCATGGCGGCGCGCGAGCCGCGAAGCGCCGGGGCCAGCCGAACGCCCAATAGAGCCACATACACCAGCCAGACCAGAGAAGCGAGAATAAATTTGGCGGTTAAAAACCAGTGCGTTCCCATGGCGGCGGGGTCCTGGACGGCGCGAAAAATGCCGGTTACCGCGGCGATCGTAAGCAGGGGGAAGCCAAGCAGAATCGCGTTTCGATTGAATTTTTCCAGCGTGGCCAGCGAGGGAAGCGGCATCATGGTCCAGCCGGAGCGCTGATGGGTGCGCAGTCGCCAGTCGGCCAGGAGGTAGACGAATCCACCGACACAGCCTATCGCAAAAAAGACCGTGCCCGAAAGCACGCTGATAATATGGACAATAATCCATGGGTTGTGCGACTGGAAGTGATGGTACCCGGTCATTTCTAGAACACCGCCAAGCAGAATCAGCAGGGCGATCATCGGAAGCAGGAAGGTAGCCATGGCTTTCAGATGGCTGGTCCAGGCGAACCAGGACCAGAGCGCCGCCAGCAGCAGCGATAGCAACAGGAAGGCGTCAAAATAATCCGCCATGGGAAGTGAGATTTGCCGCGCGTCCACCCCGCGGCTGACCAGCAGAAGTGCAACCAGGACTGTTCCCACGCCCACCAGACCGCTGACGGGCGGTGTGGTGGCTGGTTTTCCAGCGGCGGCCCTTATTCCGGCGTTGCGCAACTCCATCCAGAATGCGCCGGCGAACATTAAACTCGCAATCAGGGTCACGGCCGCCTGAAGAACGGTCAGGTGTGTGGGTTGCGGAGTCATATAAGCTCCGTCTGGCTGGGGGATGGCGGGGAAACGAGAGCGATTCTTTGGACAATCAGTTGATCGGCGGCCATCGGGCCGTGCAGACGCAGCGTCTGAAGAAAATCTTCGGATTCGACGAAGGTAAGCAGTTGCCGCCGGGGGATTGGGTCAGGAACCTTTTCCATGATAATGGGCCGCCACTTTTCCAGCAGGTTCGATTGGAGGATGGCTTCCTGGGGAATGGTGGCCAGCAATTGTTCTGCGAGGTTTGCGGCCAGGCGTGGCGCAGCGCCACCGGTACTTATGGCAAGCGTAATTGGGCCGCGGCGTGCGGTGGCGGCACCCGTGAAGTCGCCATCGCCGGATTCGTCACAGCGGCAGCAGAGAATGTTTGCGGCACGGGCGTCGATACCGGCCTGCAGGTTTACCTGCGGTTTACTGGTGGCGATGAAAACCAGCCGCCAGTGTGGCTGGTCAGGGGCGCTAAGCCAGCCGGGGGTGTAAGGCTGTGTGATGCGCGTCACGGCAGACATGCTGTGAAAGTCAGGGTGAAAGCAGGGGCTGATAACGGTGATGCGGGCACCGGCATCCGCAAGGCCGCGGGCTTTGCGCAGGGCTACCTTGCCGCCGCCAATGATGAGCACGGGTGCAGAGGCAAGCTTGATAAAGATTGGGTAATCCGACATTTTCATCCTGCAGCTTATCTTAGCAAACCAATCGCACAACAGCATAACGGCAGGCCGGGAGACTGTCGCGGGAGTCTCTTGGGGGAAAGTTCCAGGGCACGCATCAGGAAAAATCCTATTTTTCGTTGCCGAAAATTATGTTTGGCAAAGATATTGCTTGCGAAAGGAATATACGCGAGCAGGAACGATGGAAAACAGGCATCACACGGCGATTGTCTATCAGCTCGCGGGCGAAAGATGGTCTGGGCCGGAAGACGCGGTACATGGAGGACGTTGTGAGCCGGTGTGGTGTGGGGGTGGCATTGAACGTGATTGCGTAGAAATTAGGCAATGCCCCACGCTCCGATATAAAGATGGTTAAAGGTTTTTTGTGCGAATAGGCTTCTTAAGACTTCTGGATGCCGCTCCGCTGATTATGGCGGGGCACCTTGGCTATTTTACGGCTGCCGGTGTATCGGTTTCTCTTCATCGACAGACGGGCTGGATGAATGCTCGCGACCAGTTGCTGGCCGGCTTTTTAGATGCGAGCCAAGCCCCTATAGGCATGCCGATCATGAGTCAGACCGGGCGCGCCGGTTTTGAAAAGCCGCTGGTGGCGGTGATGAATCTTGGCTCGGGTGGCAACGTATTTGTGCTGTCCAGCGAATTGGCGCAGGCAGGCGTTGATTCCATAGCCAGTCTGGCGCACTTTGTCCGCAGCCAGACATTTCATCAGGTGCTGAACCGAACATTGATCGGCTCTTATGTCTCCACCTATTCCGGACAATACTATTTATTGCGAAACTGGCTGGAAGCGGCCGGTTTGTCGGAAAACAGACATATTCGGCTCACTCCCCTGATGCCCGCACAGGTGCCGGAACATCTGGCGCATGGCTATGTGGATGTCTGCTGCATCGGCGAGCCTTGGGGTACCCGGTGCGTCAGTTATGGGTGGGGCACAATAATTGGTGCGACCACTGATGTGTTGCCGCATCATCCGGAAAAAGTTCTCGCGTTTACAGAGCAATTTGCCGCAGCGCACTCGCCGGAAGTGATCCGAGCGGTAGAGGCGGTGTTGCGGGGGGCGGACTTTTGCAGCCAGCCGCGAAATATGGATACACTTGTCGAGGTGCTTTCGCATCCTGCCCATCTGGACGAGTCACCAGATATTATTCGCCGCAGCCTGATGCTCGGAGTTTCGGATGCTTTTCCAACGCCTGGGCGAGATGATTTCGCCGATGTTGGAGCAACCCCGATGCGGCGATCCGACGCAGCCCCTGTACGAAGTTGGAACGCGTCCGATTGTTATCCGGACAGTGCCGCCATGGAATGGTTTTTGGGACAGATGGTCCGGTGGCATGATCTTGTGGCGGGTCCGGAATTGCAACTGGTTGCCCAGCGCAGTGTTCGCACTGACTTTTTTGAGCAGGCCGCCGCCCGGCTGGGATTGCCGCACGTTGCGGCAGATTCGAGCCAAAGTTTGAAATGGCGCAATATACAACCGGCGGTCACACCAATCGCCGTTTAAAATATTTCGCCTGCCGGGCGGCGCGGACGCTTGGCATGGCAAAAAATGTTTGCCGCTTAGCTTAGATGTGCCGCCAAGCTGCAGCTTTATAGATTCCATCTCGGCTTGACGATGCTTTCACTGAGCAATGATTCGGACGAGAGCTTATAAGCCAGGAGTTAAAATGCAAATGGTCTAAGAAACTATCTCAAAAGAGGGTTTTCCGTTACAATCATGGCCGGTATTAAGAAAGGAGCCATGGATGGCCAAGCGTAAAAAAGCGGTGGAACCGCTGCCCACGATCTGGCGAGTGAACGATGAACTCTGGGCAATCAT
>DAIDJN010000013.1:0-12890 GCA_027451365.1 Phycisphaerales bacterium
ATGCTGGCTGCTTCGCAGATCACAACGCTCCGCATCTGAACGCACCGCCGATATTATCTGTTACCACCAATGGCGAAACCGCGCCGCCATCACATCGCGAAAACGACACGAACGTAAAAGAGAGTAGCGCTGTAGTACTAAGTTCCCTGGCGCGGCGATTCGATCCACCAGGCGCAAACTTGGCGATCTGGCGTGGAATGAACCGCCACGGAGCCGCCGCGTCAATATCCACTGCGGTCGAGTTCGCAGCCTGGTTCATCCGTCGCAGATATGAATCAGCCACGACTTGGGTATCGGGGATTTGCCCCACACTGGATATTGTCTGATTCCCGGACCGTCGCTTTTCCGTTATCCGCCTCCGGTGCTCTTGCGGGATCACGATGGTCATTCGGAGGTTTTGTTGGGCTGGGATCATCCGAACCCAATACGTCGCTTCCCAGGTATTGTGCTTTCCAGCACGAGCCTGCCAGCCCGTCGGCAAGCCGACTGCCAACTCGCGGAGCCACAGACGAGACCCTCCCGACCGATACCTGACCAGACCGTACCGAAGTTTTTCCCACATTTGTGGTGGTGAGTCAAAAACAAAATGCTGTATCCGTCCTCGCCCGTTGCGTTCTTTGCGTTCTTTGCGGTTCAGACCGTTGCATCGCCGCCGCCAGCCCTAAACTGGGGGGCGGGCGTCTCGCCCGCCTTTCGGCGCGATTCCCTGTTAAATACCAAATACCAGATGCCAAATGCCAAATGCTAACTCCTGTCTCCTAACTCCCGTCTCCTGCCCCATGGCATTGAATCCTCCATCAGAATTGCCGCCGGCGATCATTTTGCCGTTCAATCCGCTGGCCGCATCGCCGCAGATTTTCACAACGGCGTGAAAACCCTATAATATGCGGAATGAATTTTGACGCCCCACGAATCTCGCACCCATTAATGGCCCCAACCGGTCTTGTGAATCCGCGCCGGACCGTTGGCGCATTGTCGGCCGGCTCGGGACGCATTCGACTTTTTGGGGCCGGGCTGGTCGCCCTGGCTGCACCCGTTCTGGCCGTCGGTCTCTGGTTGAATCCGAATGCCGCAGGTCTGGGAACACACACGCAACTTGGGTTCGGCCCATGCCCGTTCTATATGCGGTACGGCATTCCCTGTCCCACCTGTGGTTACACAACGGCCGTCAGCCATGTGGCTCATGGCCAATGGATTTCGGCAATTCTAACCCAGCCCGCGGGGGCGGCCGTCGGATTTGTACTGGTTGGGGCGCTTCTACTGGGTCTGGCTGCGCTGGTGACGGGGCGATGGTATGGGCCAGGTCTGCTGTGGCTGGGCTGGCGGCTGGAACGGATCATTGTTCTGGTCACCGTGCTGTTTTTAGGGTCCTGGCTGTACAAAGTGCTCACAACCAGCGCATGGAAGCCGCACCACTGGTAGAATTCAGAAAATCAGACCGGTGGAGATTGTCCACAGGTCAGGCAAACGAGGAAATTTTCATGGTTCGAGTAAATAGCCGATGGAAGAAAGCCAGTGCCTGCTTTGTGACGGCAGCCTTTTTGCTGACGGTGGTGGTTACCGGTGGCTGCCAGAGCGCCGCCCAGAAGCGCAAGGCGGCCGAACTGGCCAGATTAAGCGCCTATGCGGGCTTAAAACATCACAGTGTGGCCGTGGTCGTATACGCCGATGATGCCACGCTTTTCATGTATCCGCAGGCAGCGAAGGAAGTCAGTTCATTTCTCGATTACGACCTCAAGCGTGCGGTACCCAGCGCCCGGATTTTGAATTACCGCGATGTCATCAATTATCAGAACCAGACGCCGAACTGGCAGGCTCTGCCGATCAAGGCGATCGGATTGCATTTTTCAGTGGATCGGGTGATCTACTTGGAACTGCTGAACTATTCCACACATGCCCCCGGTGCTGAGCACCTTTTGCAGGGACATATAAAAGCTCGAGTATATGTATATGACACTCATCTTCCGGGGGATGGTCGCGTACTGACCACCACCGTCAGCACCCGCTGGCCACGATCGGCACCTGAACCGGTCTACCATGGAGACACCAACGTGGTGCGTATGAATACTTTGACCGCCTTTTCCGCGATTCTGACGCATGATCTGACGCATTGGGATACCAGCGGACAGAATGGGTCGATACGGGCGGCACGGGAGCTTAAAAATGAAAATTAATGCGCGGGCGATGTTCGCCCTGATTTTTCTTTTAGCTGCCGCGGTAGTGACCTTTTCGCTGGGTGGCTGTCAGTTGGCCTACTTTTTCAGCGGCAACGGGGCCAGCATGGCCGATTATTCCGTTCCCAAAAAGGACCGCGTTCTGGTGATGGTGGATTCAGCGCCCGCATACCCCATGACAATTCAAGCCATTTCCACGCTGTGCACCAAGGTCAATGACCAGTTGTACCAGAACAAGGCCGCTACAAGTCTTGTGCCGGCATATCGGCTTACCGCATTGCAGCAAAGCAATCCGGTGGCCTATCGCCAGATGACCATCGCCCAGGTGGCGGCGGCGATGCACGCAGATATTGTGATCTATGTATTTGTCCAGAAGTTTCAGGTTCAGCTTGCCAGTGCCAAACAAATTACCCGCGGCTATGGCATTTGCGCCGTCAAGGTTGTGTTAAAAAGTGGTAAAAGAGTTTGGCCGAAAGACGCCACGGAAGGTTTTTCCGTGGCCGCGCATGTGCCTCCGAATTTCACGCGAACCCAAAGCACCGCGGACGTTGAAGCGAGGCTGCTGCGGAAACTTTCCCGCCGCATCGCCCGCATTTTCTATCTGCATGAAAACGGTTACACGCCGCACCAGGAATAAGTCCATTTTGCGCCTTTCGCGCAGCCGGACTGACCTTATTGTGTATGCCGCGGTGTACCTGAAAGCAGGGGGTATGACGCATGGGATCAATGAGTCGCGCCGCAAATTTCAATGCAAACCAAAAACCGCCCCGGCAGGATGCTCTTCCGGACATTCTCGGTCAGTTGCAAACCCCGCGCCGCCGCGACAGATCGGGCGGTCAGATGTCCTCTATTTTATGGGCAATTGCCATCGTGTTTTTTTCAACCCGCGCTCTGACGATGGCCCGCGGCGGGCCCATTGCGGCGGCGGCCGGTGGCGCGACGCATGTCCCGGTTGAAACGGATTATCTGGCATTGTTCAACAAGCGTTTTGGCCAGGGCGTGACCGCATTGAACAACGCCGCAGTGCCGGTTGTCATCTTAAACCGCCCCGGCTCGTTGCGAGTTTCCTATGAGAAATTTAATGGCAAGGCTTGGTTACCCGTTCCCTTGCCGGACGGCGAAATTCGTATTTGTCAGGCGCTGGGAATAACCAGCCAGGAACTGCGCGGACCGGTTTTCAGCCATTATATTCAATTTGCCGCCATGCTTCACCAGGGGCTTCGTGATGGATCCAAATCCAACGCGGGAGTCGTGGCACCGGTTCCCGAATATATCACGGGCCGTTTCATGAAAAAGCCGTGGAAATACAAGCCAAATCCATGGATCGAAATTTGGTTGCGAAAGCAGAAACCGGCCTTCCGAGTGCTTGTCGCGGCCAGCCGACGTCCAAGGTTTTTCATTCCGCTTCTGCCGGTCCATGCCGGTGGGACTTTTTCCCTTTCCATGGTGCCAAATTTGGATGACGAGGTCGGCGAAGTTCAGGACATGTGTCAGGACCTTATCGCGCGGGCGATGATGGAACTGGGCGAAAAGCATATTCGCCGCTGCCGGCGCGACCTGCTGGCGGCGCACCGTTTTGCCATGTTAATGACTCAGGAACATACCGGGCTGGCCATCTTGGCCGGTTTTTCACTTGCCGCGGATGCCATGGATGCGGAGCGGACACTCGCCGCGTCCGGCGAGCTTTCCGCATCGGCGGCGGCGCGGTTCCTAAAAGAAATACAAAGTCTTCCCGCACCTGTCAGCATTGCGGATTCTGATGACACCATCGGACGATGGCAAATGCTTTCTATTCTTGAGTTTCTGGCGAACCATCCGTCCCTCCGTTCTTGGACAATTAAGCGGCGCATGTGGCCAAAAATCACCCAAAAATGGACCTCCCGACAATATCGGGCGGCCATTCCGGCCTTTAATGACTTGATCGATCAGATGGTACATATCGAACGTATCAAAAATCTGACGCATCAGATTCAGAGGCTGTCGGCAATGCTAGGGGTGTGGCGGAAATCCGCGGATTTGTATCAAAACGCCTTTGCCGCACTTCATTCCGGGTCCGTGTCTGCGTACACGTTTGAGGAATTTGGCGAGTTCGCGGCGGACAGTCGCGTGACCGATATATGTCTTGCGATTGCGGCCTTCCAGCGCTCGCGTGGCCATTTTCCCAAGACATTGAACCAATTGGTGCCCACATATTTTGTACGTGTGCCACGCAACCCATCTAATGGAAGGCCATTCGTATACCGCGCCACTGCAAAAAAATGCTCGATCACCAGTTATGAAACTTTTCCACCCGCGGCTTCCGGCGACCTCAAGATATACAGGATACCACCCCTGATTGTGCGGATGCATGCCCGTTAAGGCCGCGCCCGACAGCACGGCCGATTTTAATCTGCGGCGTAAATGCGGCCCAGAAGAGTCAGCGACCCGTTCTTGTGAAACAGGGCAGATGTGCCCAGCGCGGTATAGCGGGATTTTTGTGCCGGAAACCAGGCATAACATTGTACGAATCTCATGCGATTCATCGCGGGAAGCACAATACGCATAAATCGGGCGATAACCTGTGGCGAATAAATGTTGGGCCGTTTGCGGCTGGCGCTCCAGTCGCCCACGGCGAATTCGGTTACCCAGATGGGCCGACGGTACATCTGATGAATGCGGTTTAACATTTCCAGAAAGCGCGCCGCATCCGGGCCGCCATACCAGTGAATGCAGATAAAATTCACCCGATAGTGCCGCACCGCCACGCCGTGCATGAATGCTCGCATCCAGGAATTATCCGGATGCACACAGGCGGGACTGCCCAGCATCATGCCGGTGGATTCAATTTTAGGCCACTCTTTCAGCGCGGTACCGACCGTCAGATTCGCCTGGTGTTTTCCATCCGGTTCATTAAATGTCAGGAGGTAATTTTGCAGGCCAGCGTTGTGTTTCTTTTTAAGCCATGACACGCTGGAATGAAGTCCGCCCGGCCGGTAGCCCCAAATCATTGGAACAAAGTGGGTCTTTTGAGGCGGTCTTGCACCGGCATGTAATCCCCAGGTGTAGACCCAACTCACATGCAGGCGGCGCAGCGCTGCTCGCCACTGTTTTCCCCCTCCGCCGGAACCCAGCCCGATCCCTTTTTTGGGTGAGTGCCATGTCGTTCGGCTGCTGAATGTGGTCTGGCCACCTGCGCGCTGGCCCGTGGTGATGAATGCGGTCATCACAAGGCCGCAGGCTGTAACCGCCACAAGTTGTGTAATCGAACGCAAACCCCGTCTGGAAATATTGCTTGCCATTCGATGGAGTATAATGTCTGAACCGGAAAAAAACAGTCATTGACGTATAACGCCTCGCAGCCTCGCACGTCGTTTTGTGTCAATACCTGGCCAGCCTCAGATTCGTCGCGTGACTGGTCGTCAGCCGAAAAACATGGCTGCAATTGCGGCCGTGCCGTTCAGAATTCGTCTGGAAGGCCGCACCAGATATTTAAGCCGCTCTCCCATATAAACCTTGCCAATATCGCGTGTCAGCGGGTCGAATGCCGCGGGCAGAATGGACCGCTCAAAGTGGGCGTCGGCCACCGCTAATGAACGCGTAACACTTGCCAGTTCGGTGGTGGCCGCGTTTGTGTCTGGTGCCAGCAGTGCCGCATAGGCCCGAAGGGCCAGGTCGGCAATGCCCGTTGTTTCACCCGATTGTGAGGTACTTTTGTGGTGCCAGAGGCGGTCATTCAGAAATGCGTCAACCATACCGGCATTTGTGGAATTCAGGCCCGGAAAATGGAAATGGCAATCGCATTGAATTTTATTAATCGCCGCTTGCCAATTTGCGACAAATTGGCTTGACGAAACGATGGTTCGTGGCAGTTTGTGTGTGGCCTGTTCCATTTCCAGATTGTAGCGCAGCCAGAGCAGCGGCGATTTCCGCAGGCTGAACTGATTGCGGCGCTGCAGGGACGCCGCAACTTCCAGAGGATGGCGCACCATCAGAATAAATCGCGGGGTTATATTCAGCCTTGCCAGTGCGGATATCCACAATGGGCAGAGGCGACTGATTTCGGGATCCTTGATTCCCCATAGCGCGGATTCGGAAAAATCGGCCCGAATCAATCCTTTAATCTGATCTTCAAATTCCGACTGACTGGCCGAATTGAGTCGCTCCGTTAAAAGCGATTTCACCCAGCCCGACGATCCCCCCATACTGCGTAAAACGCGGCGGTTAAGCGCCACCGTCATGGCATGTTCCCAATGACCGGTCGGATTAAATGCGTCACTGCCGACCACACGTTGGCCAACATCCATGCCCAGCAGATTGCAAACCCGCGCCATGGCGGATGTGCCGCTGCGGTGCATTCCCGTGATAATCAGCCCGGTCGGCATTTTCATCTTTCTTGGGGCTAAAGTTTCCGGCAAGATCGCTTTTTCATTCGCGGGCCGGATATCCAATCTCGCCGCCCATCCAAGCCGTCCTGTTTCCGCACGCTTGGTTCACGGTTTAGTTGCAGCAGGTGCACTTTTTTTTGTCGCAAGCGGCCTGTCTTGCTGTCTGGGGTGCTTGGCACCAAACGCCCGACACCTGAGGGCCAATCGGCGGAAGTCGGACATCAACCGGTTCTGCCAACATGGTGTTATCGGTTGTTGACTTGCTGAATGGCCAGATTCAGGCGATCCTGCGTCATGTTTACCATAGCGTTGGTCGCAGCCCGGTTATCCAGCACCAGTCGTGCCGCGTGAATCCAGTAATAAAGGTTGGATATGGATCGCTGCGGCGGCCCATATTTCGCGGGAACCGTGGCCGGTGCGTGCCAGACCTTTGCAAAAAGCTGTTCGGCCATGGCAAGCCGCTTACGCAGCACGCCAGTGGCCGGGGGAAGAAAGAATGCATATGGAACATTCTGAATCAGCAACGGGCGATCGCTTTTACTGATCATACCAACGCCGAAATAGCAGGGTTTTGCCGATGGCCGCGGATGGCGTATCTGCCACGTCTGCTCAAGTCGGTCATGCGTCAGGGCCACACATCGGCCGTTTATATAAATGGCATAACCGGCCGCGGCGGAGTTAGGCCGCCATCGCAGAAGAAGCATTCCGCCAACCTTGTGCACCGATGGATGCAGGTTGACGATGGGATGGCCGTTTAATCGAACGTTGTGAAAATGAAGATCAGCCGCATTTTTAAACCAGAATCCGATAAGACCGGGTTGAATATGTTGAATTTTCACCTGACTGAACCGGATGTTCGCCATGGGCACCGGTTGAAGGTTCAACATTGCCGCGACCGGTTGCGGGGAAAAGTGGCCTGCGCCTCTGGGTGGCGACTGACTGATTCGCCCAATCTTGACCCGCGATATCGACCAGTCCCGAATATCCGGAGCAAAACCGGCGTCCGGCAGCTTGTATTTCCCGGCCCAATTGACCGCCTGATCCGCCATGGAACGGGCATTTTTTGCCGTGATGCCGCGAAAATAAATATGGCGTATGAATCCGCCGCGTCGTCCGCCCCATTTCATGAAAATAATATTGGCACCATTGCCGAATGTATTGTTCAGCGCGCACACGTCGCGGATTCCGCCGGACATTTCACTGCCGAATCCGATGTTATGTGAAAGCCAGTTGTTTTGAATAACAACATTTTCCGTTGGGCGACCCCCATTGACCGCCCAGCCGTCGGCATTTTTTCCACTTTTGATCACAATATTGTCATCATCCGTGCGGATATGGCATTTCTGAACCAGCACCTCTTGCGAGGAATCCAGATCAATTCCGTCGTCCATATTCAGCCTGTTGTTGTGTACCAGCACATGTTGAATGGTGACATTGCTGCAGAAACAGGGGTGAATCGTCCAGAACGGTGAGTGACGGAATGTAACGCCACTGATCAGAATATTCCGGCAGAATTCCAGATCACAGAATTCCGGCATCAGGTGGTATCCCGGTCCCATGACCCGCTTCCGCATCGCGGGCAGATGATTGGCCATTGCGCGAACCAGTTTGCGGTCCGCCCACTTCTTCTTAAGCTGACTTTTGTACCACCGGAGCCACGGCGAGTGCGGCCGATTGCGTCCGCCACCGAATATGCCCCGCCCGGTAATGGCAATATTCCATTGGCGGATGGCGTAAATCAGCGGCTCGTAGTTGTAAATCCAAACCCCTTCGTAACGCACCAGCACACAACCTTTGTGCGGGCCATAAGGTACCAGATAGTCCGCCGGATTTAATCCGAATCGCACCACCGCGCCGGCTTGCACATGCAGATTCACGTTGGATAAAAGCCGGATAGAGCCATTGCAGATGTAAGTGCCGGCGGCCACCTGCACCGTTCCGCCGCCCGCTTTATGGCAGGCCTCAATAGCCCGTTCAAATGCGAAGCGGCAGTTGGTGGTGCCGTCGGCAATCGCGCCATATGCGGTCACACTGAATTGGCGGTCGGGGAATGTCGGTGGATGAATCTTGGCCAGAATGTGGTGATATAGTGCCCTGTTCCAGCACGGCGTGCTTGACGCGGGCGCTGTGGCACGCAATCCGCCGTCCCCGCAGGCTTGCGTCAGACAGCAGAAAAAGGCAAGTGGTGCCCATACGCATAACAGCACACGCGATATTGTCGGCACGTCATTTCTCCTGACTGGACCGGTGGAATTGTACCATAACCGCAAATCGCCGACGGGCTTCACGCGTTCCGCCTGATCGAATTGAAATGGGGTTGGCGAAAAGCTTCTTGACAAACGCAAGCCGGTTGTTTATTCACGAATTATGGAACAAAATGATCCGCAATCTGTCACTGGCCATTCGCCTGGTCCTGAAAAAAACCTGACCGACCCGGCTGGCAAACCGGCTCCCTGGTATCAACCCGCACCGTGGCAATTTGATCTGGCATGGCCGCGATACCTTAAATTAACCGCAGTGCTTCTTCTTCTGGCCGTCGCATTCGTTTTCGATACGCCGATTGCCCGTTGGTTGTATCAGCATCCGGTAGTCTTCAAGTCAGATGTGAATCTGGAATTGATCTGGGCCATGCAGTTTGGTCAGTGGACCTGTTCGGTCATTGTGATACTGGCTGTTGCGCTTATTGACCCTCAGGGACGGCGGCGGGCGATTGCCTTGGCCACTGGTTGTTTAAGTGCCGTGGCGTGCTGTTATTTATTTAAGGGACTTTTCGGCCGCACCAGACCATGGGTTTTGCATAACGGTCTGTATCACTTTCTTGGCCCGGCGTATGGCTTCGGTCATGGCGCATCATATCAATCCTTCCCCAGCGCACACACCAGCGGGGCGTTCGCCCTGGCGGCGGGCCTTTCCTGGTTTTATCCGCGCGGGCGTGGATTGTTCTATTTTATGGGCCTGGTGGTGGCATGGCAGCGTGTCATGCGGCATGCGCATTTTCCTTCGGATGTTGTCGCAGGCGGTTTGCTGGCGGTCATCGTGGTCAGGACCGCGCTTTGGCTGGGTTGGCCCGGAAAACTCATCGCATTGTTTCCCAGGCAATGGCAGGCCTGGATTTTTACCGATAACGAAACGCGCCAGCGGCAAACCTGAAAATGGAAAATTTGGGCGGCCGGCATAAAGCCGCCGCATTCCTGTCCCGCGAATTTGACGTCAACCAAAAAATTGATTGTTGCCGGGCCGTGGCGTTACCTAACTCCAATGCCGACGTGGACGTTCATCGCGTGATAGAGTTCCATGAATTTATCGAACGACACGTTGTACGTCGTTCGCGCGCGGATATATACACCAACTGACGCGTGGCCAGACTCGAGTGCCCTGACCCTGGTCGCGCGGGCAGCCAGGCCGTTTCCCCGGCACCAAGGCGGCCAACAATTGTTTATCGGCTGGCTACGCCATCTCCAGCGCCAGCATATTCCAATTTCTAAAGCCCCGATGACTTAACGGAGCGCCGGTATCGGGGTCATAATAGTCATTTAATGATCCACTGGTTGCAAGGTCTGATGCCAAAAGTGACAACCTATATCAGGACGTGACACCTCAAAGGATCCGGATTTGCAACGTCAATCATAATGGCTATCCGTCCATCCTTGGCTTGATGGTCGAAAAAATTCAGCAGCCTTCCCCGCACATGGCGTCCAATGTTTTTTAACAGATCACGGTCGCCCGCCAGTTGGGCGGATCGAAAGAGCCCTATACTTGTCCATAAGGTGTCCCAGTCCCACAATTGGGTGGAATAGGCTTTCCCCGGCAAGCTTGGAGAAATGCTCGGATGACGCAATATCCCCTGCGCCGGGCGTAACAGTCGAGGGGCCACCCCGTGAAAATAGGCCAGCAACTTTTCCGCCGCGACTTGGCGCGCGGTCGGCGAAGGGTTTGGTTTATTGGGCCCAGCGGGTTCGCCCTTCACCGAGCCAGCCGCCAGCGTCGCGCTGCTCTTCACGACTTCACTGCGGGAAGCAACGTCCGTCGCCGTCAGCCCCGCGAGTAAACTACGTCGTGAAAATTGTTTCATTTTCGCATTACCTTTAAAACACTAAAAGAGGCATCCACGGTTTACATCATTGTACCCGTGCATTTTCTGCCGACCTAAAGCGCCGGGTCTGTGCAGCAGGCTCATTTGTTTGGCAGCTAAGGCCACCGGATCGCAAGAATTATTTGTAAGTAAAGACCGGATTCGTGATAAAAAAATGTGAGGCGGAGCTTGCGCGCGTCTGGGGGCGAACGCAGCCGGAGAATGTGTATAACGCCACATTCCTGGAATTGGTCTGCCATGAGTTGGGGCGGGATGCCGACGAGTTCAAAAGAAGTGATTGGGTTGCGGTTCACCCAGCCCTCGGAAAAGTGAGCCTCCCGGCCAGCATCCTGATGCACAGCCATGAACAAGGTGATCGCGGATTTTGGTGGTTACGCCGCCGAACCGCCAGCTTTATACCACTCTGGTCGAAGATTTGCCGGAAAAACCGACTGCAGCATACAAAATTTCCGGAAATGTATTCAACGCATCGGCGGTAAGACTACCAAGAATGGGCCGCATCAACAGGTTGGAAAATAGATTTCCCGCATCCAGTCGGCTGGTGAATTCCCGGTACCAGGCCTGTTCATACGACTGGCCGATTGCCCCAAGTGACAGACCGTCGGCCCGCCCGGTGATTAACTTTTCGGCCAGCAGGCGGGCACTGCGCAGGGCCAAGGTCATCCCTTCGCCGATAAGTGCGTGAACTTCTCCAGCGGAATTGCCCGCATGGAAGCAGCCGTCGTGATACAAACGCCGTACACCCGGCCGCATGGGACCGCAGGAGTACCATTTATCCCGTCGGATACCGTGCCGCATGATGCGCCAAAGCCCGCGATTTTCCGCCAGTAGGTAATTCAACAAGTCGTCAGCTCCGCGGAAGTGTTCCAACAGACTCTGATGTGCGGCAAAGGCCAGATTATATGTTTTTGCCGGTGCGCCATATTGTTCAATCGCGTCACTGGTGCGCAATAGGCCGGCGTATATTTTGCCTGCACCGGCAATCACCGTGACATCATCCGGCATATCGCAATTGGAAAAATGTGCCTTAAAGCCCAGAAAGCCGGACGATGCCGACGGTCGCGAATCCTTCACGCCACCGGTAACCTCCGCTATGGGGGGTGCCATCCGCGGCTGTTGGCCAATCGGTTTGCCATCGGCCACAATAATAACTTTCGCGTGAAATTCTGACGCATGATGCAGCGTCAGCGAAAAGCCGTGGTCTTTGGCGCGTTGAATGCCTTCGACGTGGGCCGGTTGTATAATCTGAACGCCACTGTCACGTGCGGCTGTCAGAATTAGCTGATCAAACCGATCTCGCGACAGAGCGCGGGCAAAATTCCCACCGCCATCGGCGGGCAGCGCGCATTCCAGTGCGTGGCCCGCCGCCGGAAATGCGACCATCCGCTGCAGGGGTGGTCCGGCAATGGCGTCAAAGGCTTGAAGGATTCCCAGTCGCTTGAGCACCGGACGCGCACCGGTGGAGACAAATTCACCGCACACCTTCTGCCGTGGAAAAAGCTTTTGTTCAAAAAGGACCACGCTCAATCCGCCGCGAGCCAGCATGGAGGCGGCGGCCGCGCCGGCGGGGCCACCACCAACGACGGCAATATCAAAATTAGTGATCATGGGTGCCGTCCTGTTGCTACTTCTTCCGGATGGTACGGTATGGCATCATAGGCAGGCAGAGGTGCCAGACCAAAATGAAGGATTTTTGCGGAAACTGGGGGATCTGGATTCGAACCAGAACAAGCAGAACCAAAATCTGCTGTGCTACCGTTACACCATCCCCCAAAACGATTCGGCTTAAATCGTTTGAGCCGTACACTTTATCCCATAGGCCGGCCCATGGTCAAACGGGCGAATCCGGGCGCAGGCCCCGCAACCCACACCACCGCATACGCGGTCTGCCATTATTAAGCCGTAGTTCCCCGCACGAAAAGCAGAAAACCCCTGTAAATACAGGGGGTTCCGTTGTTTTCGCCATTCACCGTACTGGGTACAACCCCAGCAGTTTCAAGGCTCGCTCCTGGAGGGGCGTTGCATCGCTGATGACGGTGAATTTTGGTTCCTCTGTTTTTCCTTTCTTTTTCTGCTCTGTTTTGGCGGGGACTGGCATCTTCTGAGCGTTGTCCTCCACCGGGTTGTCCTTCAGACGCATTACACAGGTATTGCGGGTCAGAGTGCCCAAGGCTCCCAGCAGCGAGGCAAAGCTCTGCAAGGGCAGCCCATCCTGGGTTTTGTGGGAATGTTTCTTTGCCAGAACGGACGCCGACGGTT
>DAIDJN010000014.1:0-3337 GCA_027451365.1 Phycisphaerales bacterium
CTTGCAGTATCGGTGCTCGGCTATTTTGACCGGCAGATATCCGCGGTGGATCAGACCTCGTATCTGCTCTACAACATGATCATTGCCGGCGAGTTTAAGGCGGCACCGGACGAGTTAAAGCTGTTGGGTTGATCCTATGAATGTGACGCTGTGCTGCAATGAATAACCAGTGCGGATGACCTGATCGCCGGGGAACCCTTTCCACGCCTGACGGCCAGACCGAAACGGTGGTGGGGACGACAACGGTTGCTGAAGCTCAAGGCGTTTTGGTATATAATTTCACAGTCGCCGACGACCACACGTATTTTGTAGAGGGCTTTGGCAGCGCACCCAACGCGGATGGCACAACTTCAGCAACTGGAAGTTCTGCCGGGCCGCTGGATGCGGTGTGGGTGCATAATGATTGTGATTTTGAGGGTCACCATGGGATACCGAAGTTTCTTGGCGGAAATCGAGAGCAAGAACTTTATGGTGTGGAATCGGCATGGCATACCGGTCCGGGCAGTTTTCATGAGGCGCTCAAGCTGGCGCTGAAGGAAGAGGGGTTTCCGCCGATCGGGAGCGTGCAAGGTAGCATAAAAGCCTGGAAGATTTTTTTTGAAGACAATCCCGGATCGCAGAGTAAAGCATTCGGCATTCTTTACGACGTCGCCAAGAAATATGATTTGGAAAACGATACGCAGTATCTGGAATACGCAATGCGCAATTTCTCCGCTGGAAACTTCAAGGTGTTCCCATGATGAGGCAGCAGACGGTTTATTATAAACTAGGCTCGAGGTCTGACGAGCCTATGGATACAGACAGGATCTGGCTGGAGTTGGAGCGATCCCGATATTGTTGTCCTGCCTGTGGGGGCGAATATCCCAAGGTTGGAGGATTGGAACCGATTGTAGCAGACACACGAGGCGGGCGTTCGCAATTCAGGCTGCCGCTGGATTTCATTTCTCCGATAACGTACGCCATCGTGCGAGATGACCTTCTTGCGGTGCTTGCCCCTGAAAGCCACGAGCAGCTAAATCTAGGCATGATCATTGATGAAAATGGCCGGCAGATTCCCAATTATCATACCGCGCAGGCCAAAATATCGGTGCTGGTGCGCGGCGGCCCGGGGTCTAAGAATAACGGGCTGTGCCGCGAATGTGGTCGGCGGCGTTATTACCCAATGCCGCACGGCTACGGCTATCTCTTGCGGTCAACATTTCCAAAGGATGTCCAAATTTTGCGTGTGCGAGAGGGAATCGCCGTGAACCAGGCCATCCGGGACCGCATCGTGGCCGCAGGGTTGTCGCGGGGGATGTATATCGTAAGACTCCCGGTGCTGGATGAGCCGGAGGACGGTCTGCCGGCCGATTTAAAGTTCTATGAGAAGATTTAACATTCCGTGAATTTCGGGGTGGTGCAATGGGCGGTGCCAGAGTGATCTATTACCGACTGACGGCCAAATCAAATGATTCGATCGATATGACTGATGATTGGTACGGGATAAACTACCCGCCTCGGCTTTATTGTGCTCTTTGTGGTGAAGCTCATCCGGTAAATGGACCCTTGGAGCGTTTACCGATGGATACGCATGGCGGACAAATTGGCTTCCAACTTCCGCTGGAACACATTTCAGGTGTCAATTACGAAGTGGTGCGGGATGACCTTCTGGAAGCGTTTGGCCCGGAATGCCGGGAATACCTAAGACTTGGCGAGCTGACCGACGAAAACGACCGAAGGGTACCGCAGTACCAGACTGCGATGGCGAGAATTGCGGTTCTCGTGCGAGGCGGCCCGGGGTCCGGCGACCTTGGCCTGTGTGCGGAATGTGGCCGCCGGATATATTTTCCCATGCCGCCAGGCGAGGGCTATCTTTTGCGGGCGAATTTTCCGCATGGGGTGCCAATTCTGCGGGTGCAGGTAGGTAATTTTGCGGTTAACCAGACCATTCATGATCGGATTGTTTCTGCCGGGCTGGCCGAGGGGATGATTATCCATCCGCTTCCTGTCTTAGATGTTCCCGATGATGGATTTGCGGTTGATTTAGCATTTTACGGCGAATGCCGTCGGCGGTGAAATGGCCAATTTCGGCAAAGCCTGGCCGACTTCGGCGAGGCGATGGAGAAAGCCAACGGCGTCACGCAAACGGTCGACACCACGGACAGCCACCCGTTTTATGTGCAGGGGCAGGGCTGGGTGTCCGCCGATGATTTAACGGCGGCTGAAACGCTCAGTACCCCCGATGGTCAGACGGCGACGGTGGTGGGGACGACAACGGTTGCTGAAGCTCAAGGCGTATTGGTATATAATTTCACAGTCGCCGACGACCACACGTATTTTGTGGAGGGTTTTGGCAGTACACCCAACGCGGATGGCACAACTTCAGCAACCGGCAACTTCGCCCCGCTGGATGCGGTGTGGGTGCATAATACCTGTGCGGCTGCCAAGGCGGCGGCTGATGCCGCCAGGAAGGCGGAGGAAGATGAGGTGCACCACCTGCTTCCCCGCCAGTTTGCTGCGGTTTTCAAGAAAGTTGGCCTGAACATTGAGGATTATACGATCAATCTTGACAAGGCAGCTCATCGGCTGAAGCCCGATGGCATCCATGCCGGGCCGCGAACTGAAAGCTGGAATGGTGTCTGGAGAACGTTCATTAAGGAAAGAGTCGACCAGTTGACGAAGAAAGATGTGTTGGCACAATTGACCAAGATGCGCCAGGATTTTGGAATTTAAGAGTGATTGTCATATGGCTAGCGAGTTTTATCATCTTGATCATCCGGCCAATGACCATCATCGCCTGGCGGAATGGGATCATGATGCGATGGAGGGTGACCACAAAATTGTTTATTGTCCGGTTAATCCGGGGCATCAACGCGCGGGCGGTCCGCGGCTGAAGGATTTAAATGTCACGCTGCCGAAGCCGATTCCACAGGACTTTGTCTGGACCTGGTATTCCGAATGCCTGATTCAGGACCACGTTCTTGAGATGTTCCGCCAGGAGGGTTTCACCGGCTTTGATGTCAAGCCAGTAACCGCCCGGTTTGCCAAATCAGGTCTGGCAGCACCAAAGCTGTGGGAATTTGTGCTCACGGGATGGGGAGGAATGGCGCGGCCGGAGTCAGGCATTCGTCTAGATGAAAAAAAATGCTGCGCTGCCTGCGATTATCGCCCGTACACGAGTTTGAGCAGACCGGCGGAACTTATTGATAAGAGCCAATGGGACGGGTCTGATTTTTTCATGGTTTGGCCCATGGTGAGGTTTATATTTACGGTTGACCGGGTCAGGAAATTTATCCTAAGCCGCAAGTTGACGGGGGCAATTTTTATCAGGCCGGAGGATTTGCCGGTCACGGGCAAC
>DAIDJN010000015.1:0-25210 GCA_027451365.1 Phycisphaerales bacterium
GCCAGTTATCGCGGGATGCGACTTGCAGATTCAACGATTGCGATGAACAGCAAATTCGACGCCTGATTGCATATCTGCCGTCAAATAACCATCCCGGTTAAATGCAGTTTTGGGGCCAATTCTCGCATTACGCACGAAGCGGGTCGCGTTGCCGTGCCGCGTCGTTGGCAATTTGCGACACGGGGTCCTGTCGACGGCTTGATCGCCCGCGAGGCGCATGCAGCGTGTATTTCTTATGCGGAAAGAGAGCTGCAAGCCGCGTCTCCGACGGCAGAGTCGCACACTTTTGGCTATCTGCCGCATGGAAAGCAAGCTGAAATTGGAAGCGGCCGTGTGACAAACCAAGCCCCCAGGTACAAGCGGCGTACCGCCGAAAGCCGCGAGCCAATGCGGCATCATCTGAAAAAGTTACATTGCCGTTTTCCGGCGTGGGGGCATCAGGCCAATCCCGCCGTTAGCATTTTGTGGAATGCGGACATGCGGGTCCTGATCGCATTTTTATCCGCCTTCTGCAGTCCAGCCAGTGAAAAGGCCTGAATCGTAAAACTGGCCGTGACAGTGCCAGCCAAGATGGACTGTTTGAAGGTGGCCGGGTTAAATTTGCCGCTGGCGGCGATATACCCCAGCATTCCACCGGCAAAACTGTCACCCGCCCCGGTGGGGTCAATCACTTTTTCGGTGGGAAATGCGGGCATGGCAAAAAGGGAGTCGCCCCAAACGGCCAAGCACCCATGCTCGCCCTTTTTGAGGACGACCATGCGCGGTCCGGCGGGTTTAAGGAGTCGTCGAATTTTGTGCAGCGCGGTTACCAAGTTTACTTCACCAGTGATGAGCCGGGCCTCCAGGTCGTTAAGCACCAGTCCGTCAATCTGTTTAAGACTTTTCAGAAATTCAGCTGTGTAGCTTTTTATCCACAGGTCACGCGTATCGGATACGACCAGCTTGGGTTTTTTAATTTGAGAAAGCAACTGCATCTGCAAGGCCGGATGCGTGGCGGCCAGGAATACGACTTTGGAATCGACAAATGGCGCTGGAACCGTCGGCGTCTTTTCGCCCAGCACATTTATTTCCACGGCCGTGGTTGTGGCTTCATTCATGGTGGTGTCATAACGACCGGCCCAGCGGAACGTTTTGCTGCCAACGCGGCGTTCCAGACCGCGCGTGTCAATGTTTGGGTGGTCAAACGCGCGGTTCATACGTTTGGGAAAATCGTCGCCCACCACGGCCACCAGGCGCACCTTGCCAAACGCGGCGGCGGCCCAACTGAAGTATACGGCTGATCCTCCAATGACATCATTAACTGACCCATGAGGCGTGGTGACAGTATCAATTCCAACGGATCCGGTTACAAGAAGTGACATGGCAATCCTTAAATAAAGCTACCAATTCCAATCGGCTGGTGCGCGGTGCCGAATTCCGACCGCGGCGCTTAAGCGCAACAACATCGCCGGCCGATTAATTTACACCAATTTACGATATTCCGCCGCCAGTTGGTGAAAATAATGCAAGACATCATCCAAACGGGAGCGTTTGTTACGCCGCAGCCACATATCCCGATACAGCTTTTGCAGTTCCTTAATGTCCGATAGAAGCTGCCTTGCCATGGCACGATCTGCGGCATCCGGAGAATTGGGGACGGCTGGATTCAGTGGAAGCAACGCGATGCGCAGCTTCGTGCGGCAAAGTGTGTGCTCAATCAGGCGAACAGTCAAGTAAAGCTCATCCAGAGCGGGACTATCCACCAGTCGCAGTGGCGGAGGAAGTTGCGTGGCCTTGCGCGCCATCTGCCGCATTGCCGCCAGCGCTGTTATATGCCGACCGATTCGGCTGATTTCGCGGGCCAAAGCCGGTGGCTTCACCATTTGCAGAAATTCGGTTTTTTCCCATGGTTCACGAAACAGTTGCCAATCCAGTGAACTGTTGGGCAGTGGACTTTTGGAAATGCGCTGGTATACATTTCCCAAATCCGCGGAAATTTTTACCCATTGGCCTTGCGGATCAAGTGGCAAAATCCGGCCCAGAAGTTTACAAAATGCCGTATCCGGCTTTTGCTCAGCGTTCCATGCCACTGCTGCACCATAAGCCAGCGGCAACAGGCTTACGGCGGGCAACTGCTGATGACCGTAATCTCCCCAGTCGGTCAGCAAAAGTCCTGAGGCCAAATGCCGCGTACCCGCGATGGCGGCGGCGCGGATATTTTTCAGTGCATTGTCGGTTCGGCCTCCGATGGATTGCCAAGTGGAGGTGCCGGGACATACATAAAACTTTCGGCCGCATTCGGCGAATAGTTTCCCATGGTCGTCAAACGGGTGGTCGGCGGCGTATCCCCATTCAAGCAGCACCGCATCGCGGGGCAGTTTAGCGATAAGCTCCGGATGGTTAAAAATAATATCACCCCAGAGCTGAATGGTTTTCCAGCGTTGCCGCGCCAGTTCGGCACAATAATTTACCCAGCGAATATACAAGCCACCGATTCGCTTTTTTTCGGCCAACGGGCTGAACGGTCGCGCGCCCCTGCTTCTGGATCTTCCCAAACCCAAATCCCAGGATTCATCGCAACAGATGTTAAACTGGCCGGAGGTAAAATTCGGCAGATATTGGTTGTACATATCAGCAATTAAGGCTTTTGCGGCGGGATCCGTCGGACACAATGTCCATGGGTCCTGGCTCCAGGTTTTTATTCCCTGGCTGCGCAGTTGTTCCGGTTCCACTTCGGCCAAATGACGGTAACGCGGCAGGCGCAGAATTTTATCAAAATGCCCCAGCGATGTCAGCGATGGCACAAAATCAATGCCATTGCGCCGGCAGGCGCGGTCCACGGCTTTAATATCCGCAGCAGTCAGCGGTGTGGTATCGGCATACATGTCCGCATGATTTTTAAATTCAAACACATTTTCCACATACAACTGGAATTCGTTTATTTTCCACTCGGCCAGTCGTTCGACCATTGCCAGCAGTTCCGCCCGTTTAGGGACTTTGCCACGGGAAACATCAAGGTAATAGCCACGGTGGAAAAAATTCGGCCAGTCGCGAATTGTCATCCTGGGCCAGCGATTCTGATTCCAACGGGCCAATTGACAAAGTGTTTGAACGGCACAAAGCAGGCCGTCGACATCGGTTGCCGACGCGCACGCGCCCGCCGCTGTAATATCTACTGTATAACCATGGTATTGCCCGGCGGCGGGATGATCACCGATATTCAGGCTGATTTGCGCAGAGACGGATGCACGTTTGGCCGGCCCGAAGACGACTGTCCAACCGCTTTTACGGGGGTTAAGAATTCGGCAGAGCTTTTTGGCGGCATGCAACACCGAAGTCCGGCCACGATCATCAGATTCCAGGAAAATAATTCCCCGGCGAGGAATGGCCCAATAGCCTTTTGACGGGCGAATGTGTTTTGGACACGGGAGCAAAGGAATATCACGCATGGGTCACGGGCGGCAATCTTAATTGCAGGCGGGAGCCGATGCAAGGCGACGGGGCAACTTAATTTTTATGGTTGTGGTCTTATTTCCCCGGCGGAACGCCGCAGCGGGCGGCGCGCATTTTCTGATTTATTTTGAGGCGAGATACCGAGCGATACGGCCTAAGCGGCCGGTTCGATGTGGCTGTTAATTTCTGCCACAGCGGGGAGTCTCATACGAATTCTATTTTCAAGTTCGCTGACTGCGGCATGGGCCTTGGCTACGGAATCCACAGCGGGGAATTCGACATGGAAGCTCAGGTAAAGCCGCCCATCAATGTTAAATGCGTGCACTGCATGAATCTTCAGATTAAGGCTCTGTGCCAGCGAATAAACCATGTCCACCGGCCCCTGATCGGCCGGGCCGGGTTCAACGTGCACAGTAATGTCAATTCCAGGATCGATTTCCGCAGCGGCCATTTCGACCAGCGTGGCGATGCGATGGCCTTCCTGAATGGTCACCTGGGGGTCAACAAGAATGGTGACGTCGACAAACCGGCGGTTGCCAGCCTGCCGGGCACGCACACGTGGGACATCGGCGACCCCGATAACGCGGCGGAGAGCCTGCTGCAAACGGTCTTCCAGACCGGCTGGCGCGCGGTCCACCAGTACGTCGATCGCCTGACGACCCAGGCGAACTCCCGCCAGGATCATGACGCACGCAACCACAATCGCTCCAATACTGTCGGCCAAAACAAAATGCGGACCGCCGAAGCGAACCAGCATAAGGCTGACCAGCACCACAGCGCTGCTAAGCAGGTCCATACTGAAATGAATACTGCTGGCGGCCAGTGCCTGACTGCCAAAGGTGCGCGCGGCCCAACTGAGTCGAAGACTGCGCCACCCGTCCACCCCCATGGAAACGCAGACGACGGCAATCGCCAACAGGCTGGCGTCGGGCGGATTTTTGTGGGCGGAGGTCAGTAAAGCTATCGCCCGCCAGCCGATCCAGATTGCGGCAAGCCCCAAGGTAATGCTTTCGGCAAAAGCGGAAAGATTTTCCACTTTCCCATGGCCGTAATTGTGGGTGGCATCCGCGGGGCGATCACTGATTTGTAATGAAATGAGGGTGATAAGAGTGGCCAGCGAATCCACGCCGCTGTGAATGGCATCGGAAAGCAGAGCCAGCGAACCGGTCATAATGCCTACCACGAGTTTCACTAGCGAAAGTGTGGCACTGGCCAAAAGAGAAAGCCGCGCAATGTGCGATTTTTGAGTCATCGCGCATTATCATACCAGCAGACGAGGCGTCCGTCCGCCAGGCGGCGTCCGGAGAATCATGTGTGGATCGCAACCGGACAAAATCTTCCGCATTCGGAGTCGAGTTTCCATGCCAGCATCGAACCGAACGCATCAGCTCGTACGTGTAGAATTAGATAGATGTAAACCGGCCACGCCGCGGCAAGGTCCTCTGCACTGGGTACAGGCGGATGATCCGGATGCGAATGAAAGACTCCGATAATTTCCTGGTTGCGCTCGCGGCATTCGCGCTGAGTTTGAAGGAGGAATTTGGGATCAACCTGATACCTTCGCCGCTGATTATCACGCGGCGCAACATTTTCGGCGACAAGCATCGCGGCGATAGAAATCTGGGCATCCGTGGAAGCCGAACGGCTATCGGTCAAGCGACCTTGAGAATCATGTCCAACAAAGTTATCAGATCCGGCCAGAAGCAGACCACAGGCCTCAAAAGGATAAGCCTTCCTGCCCAATTGGCAGCATTGGTCATAAATACCGCTAGGTAAAACAATCATATTGGCATAATAGCATAAAGGTGCGAAAGATTGATTTAGGGTTTGCATGATGGATAAAATTTAACCAGATTATCGGCGGATAATCCGCGGAAAACTACTGCCGCCGCGACTCAACGCACAGAATAGGAATTAGTTGCTACAAAATTTGTTAGATTACTGCTATGATTCTGTGTGCCGCGGGCGCTTGATAGCAAAAGGATATTCGCTTTGATGAATTTTCAATTAACCCTCCCTGAATCGCTTCAAGTATGGATCGACTTTGACGGAACGATTTCGCGTAAAGATGTGCTGGACGAGTTGATCCGAACTTACGCCTTAAATGAATCGTGGCGGCTGATTGAGGAACGCTGGCTATCGGGACTCATTGGGTCACGGGAGTGTCTGGCGCAGGAGTTCTCGCTGATCCAGATTTCCCTTGCCGAACTAAACGAATTTCTGGACCGTGTGGAGTTGGATCCGGGCATCGGATCATTGCTGGCCCTGCTGCGGGCCAATAAAGTGCCGGTCGCAATTCTTTCAGATGGCGTGGAGAGATTTATCCGACGCATTCTGTTGCGGCACGGTATTCGCAATATAAATATTCGCGCCAATAAAATTTCCCATCGGGCGGGCCGACTGACGCTTTCATGTCCGCACGCAAGTTCAGAATGCGTGTCGGCGGCCGCGCACTGCAAATGTGCCAGCGCCAATGCGCTGCGGCATCCAGCCAGAAAAGCGATTTACGTTGGCGACGGCCGCAGCGATTTATGTCCGGCGCGCAGCGCGGATTGGGTTTTCGCCAAGGGTGTTCTGGCTAAAGCTCTGTCGCAGGAACACATTCCGTTTATTCCCTATGTCACTTTGCAGGATGTAACCGCAACGCTTTCGCGATCCTGGTCGGCAAAGGTGGCCGCTGTTTAAGCAATTGACCTGACGCGCTGGGCATGAATGATAACCACCTGGAATCGCCCGCGGAATAGGCGCGAAAGCCGGGCTGTTTTTGGAAGCATCCGATGGAAGCAACCACAACCGGGTACAACATACGGTCACGGACTGCGGGAAAACCGCTGGCCTCCCCCCCGTGTCTGCCGCCGTTGGATCAGACCCGGCAACTGCTGCAAAAGCTTATATCGTTTCAGTCGGTCAGCGGCGGTGAAGCTCCCATGGTGCGCTATTTGGCCCAATGGGCGATGGATCGGGGCTTTCTAGCCGATTGTTTTGAAACCGATGAGGCCACCCTGCCGGCGCACCCCTGCACAAAGGCCAAGCATATCCCGCTGGCTGGGCGTCCTTCACTGGTTATCCGACTGGCCGGAAGCGGCACCGGCCGAACGCTGTTGTTCAATGCGCACAGCGATGTGGTCGATGCCCCGAAACCGGAAACCTGGCAACACAGTCCGTGGGCTGGCGAACTGGAAAATGACCATCTGTACGGCCGCGGCGCCTGCGACACCAAAGGACCGCTGGTCAGCGCGCTTTTGGCCATGTGCGAATTAAAAAGTGCATATCCCGACGGTTTGCCGGGCGATGTGCTTCTGGAAATTATTCCCGGCGAGGAAGATTGTGTCGGATTAGGAACACTTACCAGCGTTCACCGCGGCGTTGGCGCCGATGCGGTGATTATTCTTGAGCCGACTGAAAGTAAACCAAGATGTGCGTCGCGGGGCGGGCTTCGGTTTCGAATTACACTTCGCGGCAAAGCCGTGCATGGGACGGTCAAATGGCTGGGCCACGATGCGCTAACGGACATGAGATTGGCACTTGAGGCACTGGACGACATGCAGATTGCGTTCCAAAGCCTGCCTCACGATATCAGCCCTCATTCCCGAGATGCGTCGAAACTATTTGCAGGTTATCCATTTATGCGGCCGATTACGGTGGATCGCATTCAAGGTGGAAACTGGCAAGGCATGCTCATGGAAGAGGCAACGTGCGAAGGGTACTTCGAATTACTTCCGACTGACGACCTGCCCGACTGGCGGGAAATTTTTACCCGCGAATTGCAACGCAGACTGGCGACGCAAACCGGTGGCCGAGCAAATTGCCGCATTGGGTTTATTGAGGAATATGCGGGGCATTTGACCGATCCGGATGATGTTTTCTGCCACACCGTCAGTCAGGCGATGGGCGAGCAAGCCCCGGACTGGCAAGGATTTAACTCCGGTTGCGAGGCCGGCCTGCGATGGGGCCTGTTCGGCACGCCTACTCTAGTCTGGGGTCCAGGTTCACTGGCCCAGGCGCATGGTGCAGATGAATATATCAATATCCAAGATGTCCGTAAGACCGCAATGGATATGGCCCAGGTGGCCGCGGCATGGACGAAGTTACCCACGCAAGACGGAAGAAAGAAGTGACGCAAATGCCGAACACACTGACCCGCAAAACCACCCCCCCGCCGTCAGCGGAAACGGAAAATTTAGGCTTACCGGCGGAATTTTCCGCGCCGATTTCCCAGAAGTGGTTCGCCCGCGCGCAAAAAGTCCTGGCTGGTGGAATAAGCTCCTCGGCCCGGTCCACCACCACGGGTCCATTTCCTTTCCCACTGTATATTGCCCGCGGCCATGGGTCGCGCGTGTGGGATGCGGATGGCCATCAATTTATTGACTACCTGCTAAGCTATGGCAGTGTCATTTTGGGCCATGCGGACGACGGGCTGGCGGCCGCCGCCACGGCGCAAATAGCCAATGGAACAATGTTCGGCACGTGCAATACCGTGGAAGTGGAACTGGCTGAACAGATTTCGGCCATGGTTCCGGGGGCGGAACTGGTTCGATTCGCCAATTCAGGTTCTGAGGCAATTTGTGGCGCAATCCGCGCAGCGCGCGGTTTTACCGGGCGCAATCGCATTGTAAAATTTGAGGGCCATTACCACGGATGGGTGGATGTGCTGGCCATCAGCAACCGGCCGGCACTGCCCGAAGCGGGGCCTCTTGAAAGCCCCCTGAGCCATCCGCATTCGCGCGGCATTCCCGGCGGAGTCGTGCAGGATGTCATTATCGCACCGTGGAATCATCGGGACGTTTTGCGGCGGATTTTTGACGCCCACGAAAAGGAATTGGCTGCAGTTATTATTGAGCCGCTGGTGGCGAATAACGCGTGCATCGGTCCGGAAGACGGATTTCTGGAATGGATTCGTGCCGAATGCACGCGCCGCGGGATACTGATGATTTATGATGAAATTGTCACGGGATTCCGCCTGGCGCGGGGTGGCGCGGCGCAGGCCTATGGCGTGGTTCCCGACCTGGCCATATTCAGCAAAGCAATCGGAGGGGGATTTCCAATCAGCGCGTTTGCCGGGCGCCGCGATATTATGGCACCAATTGCAGCCAATACGGTCAAGCATGGAGGCACATACAACGGAAATCCGTTATGTGCCGCGGCAGCGCTGGCGACACTTCGCCGCCTGAATCAGCCCGGTACGCTGGAGGCCATTGAGAACCATGGTCAAAGCCTGATGACGGCAATTGCAAAGGCAGCTTCCGACAACGGCATCCCCTGCGTGGTGCAGGGTGCGGGTACCATGTTTCAGGTAATATTCAATAAAGACGGCAAACCGCTTCGGCATTACCGGGATTTGCTTTCCGCTGATACCGCGAGATACAACGTCTTCCGGCATGCGCTTTTGCGCCGTGGCGTACATATTAACAGTTCCGGATCGGCGTGCTGGTTCGTAAGCGCGGCCCATACCGGAACGGACCTGGCCATCACAACCGCCGCTATTTATAACGCCATGGCCGAGGTCCGGTAGGTGGAAAAATCGCAGCCATTGCGGCCGGGCCAATGGCGCAGGACTCGCATGACCGAGCCTGATAGAATAGTGTCAGCCGGTCAGCGCCAGCGCTAAAAGCAGAAAACGAAGAAAGAAAAAGAAATATGCCTGAGCAGGGTGTTTTAAAATTAAGTCGCCGCCGCAACGGGCGGATTGCCATCACCGGATACGGCTTATGGACGGGGAGATTCAGCCGATGATCAGCCGAGTGATTGATTCCGTCAGCGAGCGTCTGTCTCCGCCAACAATCGGACGGCTTTACGATTCCATTCCGCCCATAGCGCTGCAGTTTATGCAGCAGTTGAGGTTCCGCCAGACGGTACGGTATGCCGCAAAACATTCGCGCTTCTATCGCGAGGCATTCGCTCGCCGTGGCATAAACGCCGCCGCGGTGCGGCGTCCCGCGGACTTAGGGGATTTTTATACCACTCCGGACGATATTGTCGCGGATCCCCAGGCTTTTATCTGCGCAAAACCATCCATTGTGTTTGAGTCTTCCGGCACCAGCGGTAAAAATAAGCAGGTCTATTACAGTCAGGCGGAGTTGAATGATATCGGGCAGATGATGGCCGCCGGCCTGGGTATAATGGGCATCACACCGGAAGACCGGGTGGCGAACGGATTTGATTTTTCCATGTGGATTCCCGGAATGCTGGCTCATTATGCGCTGATGCGTTCGGGAAATTTCTGCATGGCCTTTGGAAAAGTTGACCCGCGGGAAGTCTATCGCCGCCTGAGGCAATATGGATTTACCGTGATCCTTGGCGAACCCACGTGGCTGATACGGCTGACCGAAATTGCCGAAAAGGAAGGCGCGGTTCCGCTTAAACTTCTCATTGGCGGTGCCGAGGAAATGCCCCCGGACGCGGTGCCCTGGATGAAACAGGTCTGGCAAGGCGCGCAGGTTCGCATGGGCTACGGCAGCGTGGAACTCGGCGGGTCGCTGGGTTATCAGCCCTGTGATCAATTCGATGGCTACCATGTGGACGACTACGATTTTCTTCCCGAAATCCTGGAGCCGAACGCCGAAGGATTCGGCGAACTTTTGTTTACCACATTGCGGCGGCGGGTGATGCCGCTGATTCGCTATCGCAGCCGCGACATCACTCGATTGATTTCCGGCAGATGCCCGTGCGGCCATCACGGCATGCGAATGAACCGGCTCCGCGGAAGGTGCGATGAAATGGTGGTGGCCAGCGGTGGCAACCTGTATCCGCTAATGTTTGAAAATATTCTTCAGAGCGTGCGCGGCCATACCCATGACTGGCAGGTGGTGTTCCGGCTGGAGGGCATTCGGGAAATACTCGAGTTAAATGTGGAAGCCGAGACCGACCAGACAGATCACGCGGTTCTGCGGTCTGATATTCACCGTCATGCCGCGGAACTGTATCCGGACCTGATGAAAAACCTGGCGATCGGCATTTTTGACATGCACATATCCGTGCACAAAGCCGGTTCGCTTCGCGTATCGCGAAAGCTCAAGCGGATGGTGGATCTTCGCTATGTCACGTCGGCACCCCCGGACCCTCGACCGGACAAAAATGCGCTTGCGGAGTCGCTTCATGCCTGAACGTCACAAACTGCTGATTGTCGGCGACAGCATATCGCTGGGAGTGGCGGAATTGCGCATCAGCGAAATTGCAGGCTATGTCAAGCCCGTCTACACTGATATTCTGCAAGCTGAAATGACAGATATAGATATTCATGTAGATGCAGATATTCATCGCACCACCGGCAACGCCCTGGGTATTTTAGATTCGCTGTTTGAAACGCATACCCCGGATGTGGCGCTGATTATGCTCGGCGGCAATGATGCGGATGTGGAATGGCGGCGATTTGTCATCAGTTCCGGACGCATCGTCCGCAACCGTGTGCCTGTGGAAACCTACGCCGAAAATCTTGAGGCTATCGCGCGCAAGGCACACGCGGCCGGCGTTTGGCCAGTGCTTACCGACATGCCCAATCATTATCTGGCGGTGCGGGGACCCTATCTTTCCGCCCTTAGCGGAAAGGACGTGACCGCCATGATCGCCGCCAGCGGCGGCCAGGAACGCTCGGACGCGGGCCTGCAGGTTTACCGCGAAGCCGCGGCCCAGGTCGCCGGGCGAGTCGGTTGTTCTTTTGTTGATTACGGCCAGACCCTTCATGAGCAGCCTTTGGCGGCGATGTCCGGTATCGACGGTGTACACCCCAGCGCCGAGGCGCATCAGATAATTGCAGCGCGGCTGGCACCCGTGCTGCGCGAACTGCTGGCCCCAGGCCGGGTTCCCCTGCGAAGGATGCCCGCATGACCACCGGAAGTCCGCATCCGGGACGGCGACGGCCTTTGCTGTTTCTGGGCCTTTTTCTCGCTATTGCGCTGGATACCACGGTACAGGTTTTCTGGAAGGCGTCCGTTCCGCTGGATGGTCGGCCGCTGGCGCTTCTGACCGGAACCCTGGTCAAGCCGCTGTTTATTGCCAGTATGGTTCTGCATGTATGGCAATTATTTAACTGGATGATGGTTCTGGCGCTGGCGGATTTGAGCTTTGCCCAGCCGATTACCGCACTTAGTTATGTCACGGTGACCGCCTGCGCGGCTTTGTTCTTTCATGAGCAAATAGGCCCGCGGGAATTGGTCGGAATTCTGCTGGTACTGGTTGGCGTGGCGCTGGTCAGCCGCACAGCCCGCCCGGCGGGACCCGTTCCCAGCGCCGCGCCTCCGAAGAATTATGGCGGGACAATCCCCGAAGCAGCCAACCGAACCGACGCGGGAGATTTATCATGATTTCCGCCCCGCCCCCCTTTGATTCCACGCTGACCGGTTTACTATGCGTGGCAGTGGCGATAGTACTGGAAACGACCGGCCAACTGACGTTGAAAATCGGGACCCGAAACATGGCTCATGGCGCGGGGGCCATGTTTCGACGGATATGCACGAACCTGTGGGTTCAGTTGGCGATTGCGTCATTTTTAACCGAAGCGGTTTTCTGGACCTGGACGCTGCATCTGCTGCCGCTGTCGGTGGCCTTTCCGATGGGCAGCGCCTGCTTTGTCACCGTGGCCATATGCTCCGCATGGTTTCTGGACGAAAAAATAAATTGGCAGCGCTGGCTGGGCATCGGTTTGATCCTTTGCGGCGTGATATTGATTGGCAGCCATGGACGGGTGATCGGATAACCGTTGCACCATGCCCTCGACCGATCATGGCGACACGCGGGCGATCGCTTGTGAATCCACCGCCGAATTTCTATAGTTATGAAACGGTATTGGAAGTATGAAAGCTGAATACCGGTGGTTGGCCGCGATGCGGCAGCCGGACGCAACTTTCCAGGCCCGCAGAGGATGAAACTTTGGTCAGAAAAACAGAAACCTGTTCAGAAAGCGATTCAGCATCTTCTTCGACTCGAACAGGCAGGCACCGTCGAATTGCCATTCTAGGAAGTACCGGTTCAATCGGCGTAAGCACCTTGGACGTGGTTTCACATCTGGGGCGACCATACAAAGTCGCCGCCCTTGCCGCGGCGCGCAGTTGGCGCAAGCTCGCAGATCAGGCCCTGGCAGTGCGGCCGGCGACGGTGGTATTAAGTTCTCCGGAAAATTCAGCGGATGTCGCATCCCTTAAGCAGGCGCTTAAAGGCCAGCGCACCCGCATATGCAGCGGCCCCGAAGCGATGGAAGACATTGCCCGATCACCCGAAGTGGATATTGTTTCCGCCTCCGTGGTGGGTGCGGCCGGACTTAAGCCGGTGCTTGCCGCGGCCAAAGCGGGCAAATGGATTGCCCTGTCAAATAAGGAGGCGCTCGTCGTGGCCGGGTCGCTGGTGATGCCGCTGATAAAAAAGCATCACGCCCGCTTGCTTCCGGTGGACAGCGAACATTCCGCCATTTTTCAGGCCCTGCGCAGCGGCGAACCAAAAGAAATCCGAAAAATTATTTTGACCGCCAGCGGCGGTCCGTTCCGCACCTGGCCGGTCGCAAAACGCGACAAAGCCACGGTGGCCGAGGCACTGAATCATCCCAATTGGAGCATGGGTCCGAAAATCACGATCGATTCGGCCACACTTATGAACAAAGCTCTGGAGATTATTGAAGCACACTGGCTGTTTGGCCTGCCCGCGGACCGCATTGAAGTACTGATTCATCCCCAGTCGATTATTCATTCGATGATAGAATTTGTGGATGGCAGCATTATCGCGCAATTGGGTACGCCGGATATGCGCACCGCCATTCAATATGCCTTAACCCATCCGAGTCGGTATAATGGCTGTTCGCACCGATTGGACTGGTCAAAGCTCAAGGAAATGACTTTTGAACAGCCCCGCGACCGTTTCCCGGCTTTGGAAATCGGTTTTCAAGTGATTCGTCGCGGCGGGACGTCCGGCGCGGTGGTCAACGCGGCCAACGAAGTCGCCAATGAACTGTTCCGCGCCGGGAAAATTCCATTCGGCCAGATTGTCAGCCGAACGGCCCGCGTGCTGGAACGGCATTTGCGTTCCGGATTTATTGCCCGACCCGGCCTGGAGGAACTTCTGGCGGCGGATGAATGGGCACGCAATGAGGTACTCGGATGAAAGTGTTGAATCAGGCGGATATTTCCCACCGTATTTACAAACGTCTACTGGGCGGCAGATTGGTCCTTTGGACTGTGGCATTTCCCCTGCTGACGGGCGCAACCCTTTTAAGTTCCCTGGATTCCATGCGGAAAATGGTTCTGCTGTTCGTTGGCTTTGGGTCCGTTGTATTCTTCCATGAACTGGGACACTTTCTGGCGGCAAAATCTTTCGGTATTCGATGTGATGTTTTCGCACTGGGCATCGGACCGCGCTTATGCGGCTGGCGCAAGGGCAGAGGCTTTTCATTCGGTAATGTGCCCATCGGACCGGACGAATCCCCCGACGCAGACGCGGGATCCGCCGCGACCGCCTCGGTAGCCAAAGCCCGCAGACCCGCGCTGGGGGAAACAGATTATCGTCTGGCATGGCTTCCGTTCGGCGGCTATGTGCGCATGCTGGGCCAGGATGACATGGACCCGACAAAAATAAGCACCGATCCGGCCTCCTTCGGACAAAAGCCGATCTGGCAGCGAATGATTGTTATTTCCGCGGGCGTCATTATGAACCTGATTTTCGCGGTGGTATTGTTCGCCATCATATTCCGGGAGGGCGTAAAATTTCCGCCGGCCATTGTTGGCGCTGTGGCATGGAACAGCCCAGCGGCTAAGGCGGGGCTGCACGTGGGCGATAAAATTGTTGCAATTAATGGCAAAAAGCCGCTTGGCTTTCTGGAATTTACCGACTTGGGCACCGCGGCGGCGCTGGATGCGCCAGGAAGTCCCGTGGATATCACGTATACCGGACCGAATGGAGGCCCGATTCGCAATGCCTCCATGGTGCCGGTTGCGGACCCGGGCACCGGACTGCTGGCGTTTGGCATCGGCGAAACGCTGGAACTTAAAACGGCCATCTTCTCGAAGAAAACGCTGGCGGCGCTGGTTAAAATCAAGCCGGAATTCAGAGGCATGCTGTCTGATGCGCGGGTAGCTTCGGTCAATGGAATAAAGCTGAAAAACTGGACCCAATTTCATAATCTAATTCAGGCCTCCGGTGGAAAGACCATGCATATTACCCTGGTCCGAACCGGAAAAACCGCGCGCACTTCGGTGCTCTCCTTACGGCCAGAGTTGACGCTTCGCGACTGGGTCGCAAAAACGCCATCGATTTTAGGGTTGCAGCCGTTTACAAAAATTGCGGCGGTTCTGCCCGATTCACCAGCGAAAAAGGCAGGGCTGAAAGCGAAAGATGTGATCGCACGCTATGGAAATGTGGCATTTCCCAGCAGCGGCCAACTGGCTAAACTCGTCGGTGCCGACGCGGGAAAGCCGGTTAAAATCCTGGTGCTGCGCGGCGGCAAAAAACTTCGACTGACGGTCACGCCGGAAAAAGGGGTGTTTACGCCAGCGCGAATTGGTGTTGAAATGGAGCCAGATTTTTCAGTACCGATGTACGGTGCGGTAACCAAGGCGGATGCTTCGGCGGGAATTCAGCCGGGCGGCATCATCACTGGATTGACATTGGGCGGGAACACGAACTCCATTATCGCTATAAAAAACTGGAGTGACCTGGTAAACGCACTGCGCGGCTTCTCCGGCCATACGGTTAAACTTGAAATGGCCAGCGGCAACCCGGCCACCTTGGCCTTCACCACCGCTGATCGCAAGGCCCTTGGCCAATTTACCTACCAGCTTGGCCTGCCGCTTATGCCGCTGAAATTGCCCCAAAAAGCGGACACGCTCGGCGGCGCCATCGCCATGGGCATTGCCCACACAAAAAGCTGGATACTTCGCACCTACCTGACTTTGCGCGGACTTGGCGTGGGTTCCATTTCGCCGCACCAGTTGCACAGCGTCATCGGCATTGCCAAATACGGTTACGAAATTGAAAGCAATGGATTCATGTATCTGCTTTTCTTTCTCGGACTTATTTCAGTGAATCTGGCAGTGATCAACTTTTTGCCGCTGCCTATTCTGGATGGCGGACTGTTCGTACTGCTGATAGTGGAGAAATTCCGCGGCCGGCCGCTGCCGGTCAAGGTACAAACCGTCATTCAAGTGGTTGGTATCGCCCTGATCGGCGGCCTGTTTTTGTATGTCACTATTTTTAATGACCTGCCCACGTTGTTCGGGCATTAACCGCCCACGGCCACGCCCGGGACAGGCCGCCCGAGAAGTCGACCGCGGACGATTATGAATTATCACAGGGGAAAGACCGGCAATGATCTGTTCGCTGCTTGACATTCAGGGCCAGCAAACGGCGTTGACGCATTTGCAGCGTGTCTTATCTGGTGACCGGATGGCATCCACCTGGATTTTCGCCGGACCGGAAGGCGTGGGAAAATATACGACTGCATTGGCACTGGCGCGCGTCAAGCTTTGCGCGAATCCCCGGAAAATCCCCAATCAGATCGACGGCCAGCCCCGTGTAGCCGCACTTGGCCCGGAATTCATGTTGACCGATGGCTGCGGCCAATGTGCGTCGTGCCATGCAATGGAATCCGGTTCGCATCCGGACCTGCATCTGGTGCATCGGAGGCTGGCACGGTTTCACGATCGGGCGGGAAAATCAAAAGCCACCACGCTTGGAATTGATGTCATTCGGGGTGAAATAACCGGCAATGCCTCACCCGAAAACCGTGTGGAATCAAAACTCTACACGCGGGCCAAACTTGGCCGCGGCAAATGGTTTATTATTGATGAAGCCGACCTGATGCAGGCTGTTGCCCAAAACGCATTGCTTAAGGCACTTGAAGAACCCCCTGCGGGCACCTATATCGTGCTTATTACCGCCAGCCCGTATGAGTTGCTTTCCACCATTCGCAGCCGATCGCAACTGATCGAATTCAGGTCCTTGCCGATGGACGTTCTGGCCACCCCGCTGATAGCCCGCGGCCTGAGCGAATTGCAGGCACGGCAATTGGCACGGATCAGCGAGGGGAGTCTGGGACGGGCCTTGCAATGGCTTTCAGCCAAAACGGAGGATTCTTCTGACGGTGATGAAGCGGAGTCTTCGACACCGAGAGTCGTCGACGCCAAGCGCCCGGGAACAGCCAGATCAGCCGAATCAAACCGCGACAGTTCGCCGCAGGTTCTTGCCTGGATAAACCAGATTGGAACCACACTGGACAAAGTGGCATCTCAACAGCTTGGCGGCATGGCCCTTGCGGATGCTTTAGGGAAATGCGCTGAACAATACGCCCGAATTGGAATGGAAACCGATCCGCTGGCCTCGCGCGATCGGCTGGCGCGAGATGGTGTGATGACCATGCTCGGCTTCACCGCCGAATGGCTTGATGACCGAATGCGGATGGCCATTGGAACATTGGTGCGAGCTCCACTACCATCAGTCATGCGCGGAATCGATCCGAATCAGATTCAGCAATGTGTCAATATATGCCACACAGCGGAACGACAGGTGGATCAGAACGCGCACGTCGGACTGCTGCTGGCGAGTACCGCAACTGCGCTGGAGCATTCGCTTCGCGCTGGATCGTAAAATGCAAATTGTCGGCTGATTCAGGCTGCATAAAAACCAATTCCGTCGGTTCATTAAGCCCATTCGGTGCCAGAATCGACGGCGAAATTCAACAGGTAATTGAATAATGGTGGTCCAATGCGTCCGGCAAAAATATCAGAAAAAGTTTACCAGTATCTGAGACGCGGCATGGAAACCGGCCGATTCCGCATCGCGGAAAAGATACCAACAGAACGCGACCTGGCGACCCAGTTTGGGACTTCACGGCCAACCGTTGCACGGGCGATTCACAGGCTGGTTGCCGAGAAACTGATCCGGCGCCACGGCAAGGGTGGATCCACCGTCATTGCCGCGCCGGAACGCCGACGGCTGGTATTCGGGGCGGCAATGCTGGGGCTGGCGATCCATCACCAGGAAGAAACCGTTTGTGATCTGGTGGCCAAGGAACTGGCGAAACAGCTTGAACTGGAAAGCGCAAAGGCCCTGTTCCAGGATCCATCATGGGGTGATGATCCTGGCGAAACTGGAGTAACCGATCGATTCAGGGCGATTGCACGGGAATTTATCAGCAGCCGCGTGGCGGGCGTTTTTTTGATGCCCCAGGAAATTCTGACGGACCAGTTTATTTCTCCGACCATGGCGGTCGCTCAGGATTTTCAAGATGCTTCTATTCCAATGGTGTTGATAGATCGTGACCTGGTCCGTTACCCGGCCCGCAGCGAATTGGACCTGGTTGGGATAGATAACCTCGGTGCCGGTTACACACTGGCAAACCATTTTTTCGATTTGGGCTGCCGTAGAATAGATTTTCTGGCGCATTTCACGCGCGTACCGACACAGGAATCACGTATAGATGGCTATCTTCGGGCCTTGGAGTTCCACGGTTTGCGCGCAGATTCCGCAGGTGTAATACATGGAAATTTGTTTGATCGGGAGTTTGTCATCAGCACGCTGCGCCGCCGGCGGCCGGAGGCCGTGCTGGTTGTAAGCGATTCGCGAGCCGCTTCGGTCATGCGTTTTGCCCTTGAGGCGGGTATTAAAATCCCGGAAGAACTGCGTATTGGCAGTTTTGACGACCTGCCAATGGCAGCCCATTTGCCTGTCCCTCTGACTACAATCCGGCAACCCGCGGCAGGCGTGGCTTCTGTGGCGCTCCGCACAATGTTCCAACGGATCAGTGATCCCGATTTACCTCCCCTGCACTGCGAATTAAACGGCGAACTTATCGTGCGACAGTCTTCCGGAAAACCGGTGATTGCAACGTCATTCCGTGCGCACAGAAGGAAATAAGCAGGCGACGAAGCCGATGAATGGACCCGATGCCCATTAACTGGGACCAGATTCCACACATCGGCAGCACGATATTGGCGCGGCGCGTTTTTTATTCGCAATGCACGCGTATGAATTCGGCAACCTGCTCGTACAAATTCGCATGGCCGCCGGGATATTCCGAGCAGGCATTAGGCCAGGGGTTCATACTCAGGAAGCTTGTGTGGCCAGATGAATTTACATACATCGTTCATCCGGGAACGCGGAAACACCATCCTGTAGCAATCCGTGATTTGGCTCTCCTGGCGTAGAAACCATAAGCGGCAGAAGCGGGTGAAACCGAAACTTATACGTGATAGCGTTGGCTGCCTCGCAGGACGTATTATATGGTAAACTTATTTCAATTGGTTTTCGACACTTCATTCTCAATTTAATTCCCTGTGAATGCGCGAATGACCTTCCATCTAAAACACCATATTTCTCGTTGTTTGTCGATTATTTTACCGTTTACGCCTGCGGATTCGCTAAGCATGTGATACACGATTACATTAAGACTTCGACCGATAATATGGCAACATAATCCCAAATTAGCCATTTTAAGTCTTGAATCTCATCGCAATAGGTTTATATTCAATCTTGTGAGTTCTAAGCACCTCGGATGGCCCGGCATTTCAAAAAGGGCTATTCGAAATTTGTCTGAGATCTTGGTTTGGGCACGTTGCCGCCGCGGCGGATGACGGGCCTGAAAATAAGGGTTGTCAGCGCATGCGATACGAATTGCAGTATAAAGCCGATCGGCTTTAGGAATGATTGTCAAACGAAATTCGGCGCGCATCGGATTTGGAAATTTTAGCCTAACGTGTCGTGGTCGAGTCGTCAGGGTTCCCCGACAATTCGCGTCCATCGCACAATGTCGCGTCATCTGACCGGCGTGGCAACGGTTTGGGCGATTGTTGGCGCAGGTTGTGATCGAAACTGAAATTTCTTGGGGGCTGTGTTGGCTTTCAAGGGGGTTTTAGAGTGCTGAGCCGAAAATGGCTCTGGTTTTCGAGGAGATTCATCATGGTTCGTCGTAAACATCTGACTAGTTTGGCAATGATTGCGGCCGCATCGGCGATTGCCTTCTGCGGGGCAGCGGCACATGCAGATATCACCAATGGATTCGGTTCTCCGGGAAACTGGGTTCTGAATGGGACGTCCACGTACACACCATTTATCAACGCAAGCGACCTTACGTTAACCACCGCTCAAGGAGGAGAACAAACCAGCGCCTGGTATAACACTCAACAGGATGTCGCCGATTCGTGGTCCGCTACGTTTACGTATCAGCTTTCCGGCACACCCTCTGGAAGTTCACCAGCCGATGGGTTTATGTTCGTGGTTCAAAATGGCGCGACGACGGCATTGGGCGGAGGTGGCGGTTCCAAGGGTTACGAAAATCCCGCTGCAACCGGTTTCACCGCGGTCACTCCCAGTGTGGGGCTGGGCATTGAGCTGTTTTACAACAATGCCAGTTATTCGCAATTGGGACTAAATGGCAATTTTGTGAACGGCGGCAATGTTCCGGGCAGTACCCTGAATCTCGCAACGGATACCAATCCGATTAATTACACAATTAATTATTATGCACCGACCAGTTCATTTAGTGTAACCGCCGTTGATTCGGTCAATTCCGCGGACTCTTACAGCTACATAGCTTATGGGTTACCGAACCTCGCAAACAGCGCGATTAACGTCGGTACAACACTTGGCTCAACGACCGGTTATGTTGGCTTTACTGGTGCCACGGGCGGTGCGTATTCTGAGCAGGATATCACCAATTTCAACTTTACCACCAACACGGGTGCCACACAGCCTGCTGGTTATACCGCTCCGGTAACGCCGTCATATATTCTTCAGACTCGCGCACCGGTAGCCCTGACGGCAGGAAGCTTTAATGTCGACAACGTGGTGGAAAATACGGCGACGCTTACCACCAACACAGCCATTCCATCAAACGTGGCCACGCCGTTCGGCAACGTAAACACGTTCTATGAAGCTGGAACGTCGGTAAGTGGAACAGTTCTTGGCGGTGGCCTACCAACCTCACATCAGTTTGTCAGTCAGGCGGATGGCGTAACTACCTTCCAATTCCAGCACTATACCAATACCAACAACGCACTGCGGCTCACCAGCGCGACCGGCGGTACGTCCAGCGGCACGATGACGCTCACCACGCCAACGGGCTTTACGACACTGGCCATTCTCGCCACTTCTGGCAATGCCGGAAGCAATACAAGCGGTACGGTCACATTGAATTTTGCGGACGGAAGCACCGTCACGACAGATTTTGGTGCACCGGACTGGTTCGCTGGCACAACATCGTCCACCACGCCGGATGGCAACATGTTCGGTCTGGCTTTGTATGGTGGCGTAGGCCGCATTGACGTGCAGAATGCTTCCACATCAGGTCTGCCTGGCAACCCGAACCTTTACGAAACAGTGCTGAACCTTGCCAGTCTCGGAACAGGCAATGGGACGGTCAATGTAGCCGGCAAAGTACTTGATTCACTGACCTTCACGGTCAACCCCACCACCGGCCAGACGGACATTTTCGCAGTCAGCGGTGCGGCAGTAGTACCCGAACCTTCGCCACTGATTCTGATCACGGCCGGATGCGCCGGATTGTTATTAATCCGCCGCCGCCTCACCGGGTGCCGGCAAAACTGATAATCCGGAACCGGCAGTCCGCCCCCGCCGTCAGCGGCGGTCGGGGGCGGACTTATTTCCGCTGGCAGGCACCTGCCAAAAACGTTGTTGAAATTAGGAGCAACAAGTGAATATAAATAAATATTCAAGGCAGGCGCGGCATTTCGGCTTTACCCTGGTGGAACTTCTGGTTGTAATTGCTATTATCGCATTGCTTATTGCACTTCTTCTCCCGGCGCTGGCCTCGGCGAAGGAAGACGCCGATCGCACCGTATGCGCATCGAATTTGCGGGGCATCGGCCAATTGGCGGCTGAATTTGCGGCCAGCAATCGCGGCTATTTTCCTCAGGGATATACCAACAATCAGTATCGAACCGCTCAACCGTGTTATTTTCGTTTCGCACCGATTGTCCGGTACACACCAACAGTCCAATATGGCTCGTTCCCCTGGAGCGCCGATACCAGTCTGACCTACTATGAAAACGATTACAGCGCCAACGGATGGCGAAACTACGGAACGCCGTTTCAGGTACTTGAACAATACAGCGGCAGTTCCACAGACAACAAGCTCGCGAGACTGTTTATATGCCCCAGCGCGCTGACCGAGGATTCGTTTCAACAGTGGCAGTTTGTCTTAACAGCCAGCTATCCGCCGCCGGATCCATCCAGCCATGAAATTCAGAAGCTTCCTGGTCTCCCACAGCTATCGTACGATCCTGTTCAGACCAGCGACAATTGGGCGCCGTTCATCGCTTTAGGCTACATGTACCTGGGCGGTTACGGAAACAATCCATATCTGACGAGTGAAAATGGATTTTACAGCCCGGAAAACTGGCCGGGCAATACAGTAAATCCCAACAGCTTTAACACGGCACTTCCTAAACCGGCCACTTCCTCAAATGGAAATCCACGTGATGTGCTTGCAGCCGATACGGTGGCCGAACAGTCAATGACTTCCAATGTCAGTGGCTACTGGTTCAACCATCCTGATGCGACCAATCCGCGGATTCCGGCCTTTCAGAATGTGCTCTTTGGCGACGGGCATGTTTTCGGATACAGCCATCCGTACAGTACACTGTACACGTTTGCGTCCGGTCACGTAATGTCAAATTATGGTATTGCCCATGTATCTGGCGAAGGTCCCTATTTCTACTGGCCAACATCTCATTAATGCCCCCCGCCCAACTGAAAACCGGAAACATCGGCACGCGGTTGGTGCGGGGCGGATAAACGACACTTAAACTCTGGAGACATGGTTGGCGGCGAAAGTCGCATTGTTCCCGCCACGCCCCTTTTTCACAATTAAAGGTTGTTTGATTTTGTTGAATTTTAGGTTTAATCAGCAGCGGTAAATCTGGTGAAATGTTTTTCAGTCGTTTAGTTGAACGATTTTTATGGTTGAACGAATCTTAACCACATTAAAGCGGCGAAGGAGTTGATACATGTTCTCACGGACGATGGGCGTATTTCTGCTGGCAGGCTGTGGACTGTTGTTTTCACCTCTCACCGCATCGGCCCAGATCGACGGTTTCATCAGTTTTGCCCCGGCCAACGTCAAGGGCGCAAAGCAGACCGGCTACGATGCGTCCGCCACCACTTTCACTCTGACCGACGGCGGTCAGAATCAGGCCACCAGCGGATTTGATGCCAAACGCCAGAATATACAGGCGTTTAAGACCGGCTTTACTTATCAGGCACAAAACATTCCCAACGGTGGGGGTGACGGCATCGCGTTAGTCATTCAGAACTCCCGCCGGGGCACGCATGCCTTGGGTGCCAATGGCGGCGCACTGGGCTACGGCGGGCCGGCGGGTATTACCCACGGCGTTGCCTTTGAAATCAACATCTATCCCTCCGCCGCGCCGGCCCCCGTCCAAAGCCTCGGATTAAAGGATGGCATCACCACCGGCTCGCTGCCGCCGAGCCATTGTATTGGCGTGTATGTGGCAGGCGGCGGCAATACCGGAGAGTATATTGATACACCGGGTGTCAATCTGGCCAGCGGCCATCCCATTCGTATTGAACTGGCTTACAATGGCATTGATCTCCGGCAAACGTTAACCGATGAAGTAACCGGCAAAGTGTTCAAAGCCATTTCCCGCATTGACATTCCATGGCGTGTCGGCGGCAATAAAGCCTATATCGGGTTCACGGGAGGCAGTGGCCTGGCCAGTGCCCGGCAAAGCGTGACCGATTTTATGTTCAAATCCTTACCGGCCACCCGCGTCAGGAAGGTCTCTCAATTGGTCAAGCTGGTCGATCCGCTTCTGGGCACCGGAACCGGCCCCGGCGGGTCCATCAATCTTTTTCCTGGCGCCACGGTGCCGTTCGGAATGGTGCAGTTAAGCCCGGACACGGAGTCCAATGGATTTGGCTATCACTATTATCAGCCTGACATTCAGGGATTCAGCATGACCCACATGAGTGGACCGGGCTGTAATAATGAAGGCGACGTGTTTTTCACAGCAACCACCGGCAAGGTGCACACCCAGATTCAAAACTTTCAATCGACCTATTCGCATAGTCTGGAAAAGGCGACACCCGGATATTATGGCGTGCGGCTGCTGCGGTGGAACATTGCCGCAAGGGTTACGGCGACCACCCGGGCCGGTATCGCCCGGTTTACATTTCCCGCCGGCAAGCCAGGCAATATTCTGTTGCCCATCAGCCATACCCTGAATACCACGCATCAGGCTCATCTGCACATTGTGAACCATCATGAAATCACCGGGTATGTCGTGGATCAGGATTTCTGCGGGGCAGCACCGCGGTATCATGTTTACTTTGTCATGACCTTCAATCATCCTTTTAACACGTTCGGAACCTGGACCGGCAACCACCAGACCGCCGGCTCCCGCGCTGTTACTCAGCTTCACCAGAAAGGATGGGTGGGCGGATGGGTAAGCTGGCCTGCGGCAGCCCACAAACGCAAAATCACCATGCGAATCGGTATTTCATATGTGGACCTGCGGGGCGCGGAAAACAATTTGAACCATTCCGCAGCACATGAAAGCTTTTCCGCAGCCTATCACAAGGCTCGAAACCTCTGGAATAAGGCGCTGGGTGTCATTCGGGTGCATGGCGGCACACCCGGTGAACAGATCGTGTTCTACACCGCCTTGTACCATTCGCTGCTTATGCCCTCCATTTTCAGCGATGCCGATGGCCGATACATCGGATTCGACAACAAAATTCACCACGTTGCCCCCGGCCATGACATTTACTGCAACTATTCCGGATGGGATATTTACCGCAGCGAATTCCCCCTGCTTTGCCTGGTGGCACCAAAACAGACACAGGATATGTGTCAGTCCATTGAGCTTATGTACCGTCAGGGTGGATGGATTGACCGCTGGCCACAGATTCACGGCTATACCAACGTCATGTGCGGCAGCCCGCTGACCACCTGCGCCGCCACGGCCTGGATTGACGGACTGCATGGGTTTGATATGTCGGCCCTGTGGCAAGGCATGGTCAAGGATGCGACACAGGCTCCCCCGCCCGGCCGGCCCTATGGCGGAGAAAGCAATATCAACTGGATCAATAAAATCCATTTTGATCCCAACAACCATGAGGGCTATGGCTCGGTATCCCAGATACAGGAAGATTGCGTAGCCTATGCTTCCATGCACTATCTGGCACGGGCACTGGACAAGCCGCGGGCGGCGGCACTGTTCAAAGCCCGGGCACTTTATTTCAGGAATGTCTTTGATCCGAAGGACGGCTTTTTCCGCCCGCGGAATTCCAATCTCTCGTGGGTGCAGCCATTTAATCCATCGCAGCAATGGCATGGATTTATTGAAGGCTCCGGCTGGCATTACCAGTGGCTGGCACCACAGGATATGGCCTGGCTCGTGCATGCCGTGGGAACGGCTCGCTTCAACCGGCGGCTGGAAACGTTCTTCAGCTACCGCCAGCCAGGCTGGTTCGGAAAATTTTACAATCCCTATAATGAAACAGACCTGGAAGCACCCTTTGATTTCAATTTTTCCGGCAAGCCATGGCGAACCCAATGGGCGGTGCGTAAGGTCCTGCGTCAGAATTACACGCTTTCATCCAACGGCGTTCCGGGCAATGATGACTGCGGGGAAATGTCCAGCTGGGCGGTCATGGCCATGATGGGCATCTATTCCGTAGACCCCGCATCCGGTGCTTACGAAATCTGCAGCCCGGTGTTCCACAAAGTCACGTTGCACCTGCAATCACCCTATTCCGGCGGCAAATTTGTGGTCACTGGTTCAGCCCGGCCCATTGAAAACCCTTACATTGAAGGGGTCAA
>DAIDJN010000016.1:0-36531 GCA_027451365.1 Phycisphaerales bacterium
GTTCAACCCGATGCATCGCATCCAGACGAACCCGTTCGTTAGCCGACATAATTAAGTTTTCCATTCTGTCTGGTATACCCCAGACTCGAAGGTGACACTTCTATTTCGGCTAAGGGGTGACAATTCTACTTCGGTACAACATCGGCAAAGCGGGCATGACCAGCTTTCATATCTTTATCTGATATTATTTCCATTACGCCGCGCCATCTATTTTACGATTCTGCCTCGCACATGAAAATTGACCCGGTCGGTCAAATTGTCGCGGACAACCTGACCGCCGCTTGGTTAAAGCATCGCAATTCTTATATTAAAAGGGAGAAACAATCAAAAATTGACGCGGCACGGCATTTGCTCCCTGAAGCATTAGCAGACGTGGCACTGTCCACGGTCTTTGCCGGTGGGAACCCGCAAATAGCTTCGCGCCGAAGCCTCGCCGCCGATAACCGGCAATTAAGAACGTTGGAGCATCCGCTTGGGCATTTTATTACTCATTGTGCTGGTACTGATCCTGGTCAGCGTTCTTCCAACGTGGGGTTACAGCCGCCAGTGGGGTTATGGCCCAACCGGTGGACTAGGCCTGATTCTGCTTGTGGTAATTGTGCTGCTGCTAATGGGGGTCATCCCAGGCCGCTTCTAAAGTCAATCGTATCGCACGTGATCGGATATATATGAGAATCATTGGACTGTTATGCGTCTTTGCCATTATAGCCATTATCGCTATGGGGTTTTATCTGGGCTGGTTCCGCTTTTCCAGCGCCAATAATGGCGGCAAATCCGATGTGACCATGACCGTGAATCAGGCAAAGATACGGGCTGATAAAAATAAGATGATGGGTGACCTTCACAACCTCAAGCCGGCGCAATCGACGCAGCCTGCAACAATCCCGGCCACGAATGCGTCACAGGATAACGCCTCGCAATAAAGCTCGAATAACGTTTGTCAATAAAAGTTGAGTATTTTGCCTTTCTCTTTTCAGGAGTATTCCCTATGAAGTCCAATTTGTTTAACCTTGCAATGAGCGCGTCAGTGGCCGCGATTTTAGGCCTCGGCGTGGTCGGGTGTTCCCAGTCGTACCATTCAAATGCCAATGCGCCGCAAATTATGGTTTCGGCGGACCATAGCTCCGTACAGGTTGGTGAAACAGTCTGGGTTCATGCCACAACGATGAATCTTTCCAACAGCAGCGTGAACTGGAAAGTGACTCCAACCACCGCCACCATTACACCGGATGATTCACGACAGGACCTTTACGCGAAATTCACGGCCAGTCAACCCGGAGGATATGTCGTCAAGGCTTATTCGAAGACCGGCGATGGTCAGTGGGTAACCGACCGAACCACCATCACCGTCATTGGCACCGGAAACCAGTAGACACCCCACAGACTGCACCGCCGCGAAGGTCGCGCCGTGTTGACATGCGTTGCCGGTCACTCTTGGGAATTGGCGTACGGGACCTCCCGGACCAGACCAGCGCGACGACGTCCGGACCAGGCGCGATCTTCGTGCGGATGTGACTCTGTTTCAAACGCGAAGGTCGGCGGCGATTATATTTTTAACGCGAATGTACATGGAGATATATTATGTCCAAGTCAAAAGATTTCCGTGACTTATTCATCGATCAGTTGCGGGATATTTACAACGCGGAAACCCAGTTGGAAGAGGCGCTGCCTAAAATGGGCAAAGCCGCCACCGCTGCGGCGCTTAAGAAAGCGTTCCTCGGCCACCTTGAGGACACCAAGGGCCATGTGCAGCGCCTTGAAGATATTTTCCGCACCCTGGATGAAAAGCCCGGAGGCGAAACCTGTGCTGCCATGAAGGGGCTTATTGCCGAAGGCAATGAAATTGCTCGAGATGCTTACACTCTGGAAGTTCGCGATGCCGGTCTTATCGCCGCCGCTCAGCGTGTGGAACATTATGAAATGGCCGCATACGGCACTGCACGATCGTTCGCTTTGCAGTTGGGTGACAAAGCCAGTGCCAAACTGCTGGAACAGACGCTGAATGAAGAAGGCGACTGCAATAAAGCGCTTACTCAGATAGCGCAATCAGGCGTCAACAAACGCGCCTCCGACGCGCAGGTGGTTCTGCAAGACGCCTGACCGCCGGCAGTTCCACGAACAGCCGTGCTCGAAAAACACAATATTCAGCTCCCTTCCCTCTTCCCTCTCTCTCTGGGAAGGGGTCCATGCAACATGGACCTCTTCCTTTTTTTTTGATGCCCGCATACCGCGACACTCCCTGTCCACTGCGCGAACCGGAGTGGAACATTTTTCCGGCCGCGGAGTTCCAGTATAGAGATTCAGAAGGGCGAATTTCCAGCGCTAAGCCGCCCTGATTTCTCCGAAGACGCAACAGAAGCCACACCTTGGAAAATGTGGGATTTATTGACAGATCGTGATCTTTGACAATAAAGTCCATGTAGCCTCATGTCCTCAAATCACAAATTCGCTTTACTTGCAGCGAGTCATCAAGGCTTGGGAAAGCCGCTGGACTATCGTTACAATAGGGTCGCGGGATGTCATCGAGCAGATTACAACGAGGAAATTATGAATTACGAAAAACACTGTCGGATCAAACCCGGTCGGCAGGTTCGGTTGTCTGAAATTGATACCGGATTTACCGGACATCATGGTGGACGAAACAAAGCCGCCGGGGATATTGAACATTACCGGAAAAAGCTCTGCGAACTTCAGGAATTGCTGTATGCCGACCGCCGCCATTCACTGCTGATCTGCCTTCAGGGTATGGACGCGGCCGGTAAGGACGGAACGATTCACCATGTACTTGGCGCCATGAATCCACAGGGTTGCCGGGTGGTTGGGTTCAAGCAACCCACTCCGGAGGAATACAGCCATGACTTTCTCTGGCGGATTCATCGGGCGGCTCCGGCGCGCGGCGAGGTGGTGATATTTAACCGTTCACATTATGAAGACGTGCTGATCGCTCGCGTCCATAACCTGGTTCCCAAAGAGGTCTGGTCGCGGCGATTCGACGCCATCAATCAATTTGAAAAAGAGCTGACCGATTCCGGAGTCCATATTATTAAGTTTTATCTACATATTTCAAAACATGAGCAGTTAAAAAGATTTCATGACAGACTTGATGATCCCGCAAGGCAATGGAAAATAAGCGACGCGGACTATACAGAACGGCCATTCTGGAAGGAATATGCAAAGGCGTATGAAGAAACGCTGTCCCGCTGCAGCACAGCCTGGGCCCCCTGGTACGTCATTCCCGCAGACCACAAATGGTTCCGCAACCTGGCCGTCGGCCAGATAGTGGTGGATCACCTGAAGGCCTTGAAAATGACATTTCCCCGGCCAACCGTCAATATCGCGCAGATTCGCCGGAAATATCACGCCCAAAACGCAAAACAGCGTTCATGATCGATAATATCTGGGCCAACACAGCCGTTGGTACCGCTGCGATCCGCGAATATACTGCTTTCGGGTGCTGAAGCCACATCGCAGATAGTTGGCGGCGGCGGAAACAGGCCGTTATAACGGGCAATGCGAATCCGCAAATGTGTCATTCATACGGACCGCGGCATATCGCTGATAACCATCCCACTTCGCCTGCTCGGTTTCCCTGGTGAAAAAATATCATCGGCGCATCGTTATACCGCTGCCAGAAACGCCGTTAATTATTCTTGATCGTTCATCGATAATTGCCCTTCGCTTGCCAATTCTGCCTTCGCCCACGACCAGCCATCCCGGAGTTTAGCCGGTGCGACGATATGTGAAACCCGTCATTTTGAGACTTTATCGCCATTAATCCCATTTATTAAGACCAGACGGCGCGATAGCGCCACTTGCGGCCGAGTTTAAGAGCAGGTGCCCGAGCCTGCGTGTATCCATTATTTGGCCATTTACTTTCGCAATGAGAGAGACTACAATAATGCAATATTTACTGGATGTAAAATACCCTCTAAGGCCTGTGACAAAGGACTTGGGTTATGACCAGAACGCATTCAATCTTCTGTGCGGCGGCGTTTTCACTGATAACGTTCTTGGGCGCGCTTCACGCTGACCTCATCACACTCAAGGATGGCCGGGTTATTAACGGTCGCCTTTATCGCGATTCCGATCAGTACATTATTGCCCCTGCCAAGGGGCAGCCGTTTAAAGTGGCATTGAATCAGGTAGTCGGCATTACGCTGCAAACCACCGCCAGCCCCGCGCGGCAAGCCACAGAAAATTGGCGTTATATTCAATCACAGGTGAATCGGAGCGGTAATTTAGCCCAAATCATCACACTGTTACAGGGCTTTATAATAAAATACGCCGAATCACCCAAGGTTCCATCCGCCCGGAAATATCTAGCGCAATTCAAGCATTACCAAAAAGCCGGGTTCGTCCATGTGGGCGGCCAATGGATGTCGCCGGAACAACGCGATAAACTTGTCGCCCTGTGTGCGGGCCAGACTGCTGCGGCGCAAAAACTGCTAGTGGCCGGAAAACTTGCACAAGCCGAAGCCCACGTCATGGCGGCCCTCCAGGTGGACCCGGAAAATGTCAACGGATTAATTCTTCGCGGCATTATCGCGTACCAGCGCAACAATATTCAGACCGCCAGCCATTCGTTTGCGGCGGCCCTGCACGCGGATCCAAAGAATATAGTTGCCCTGAACGACCAGGCCGTTACCTTATTTCGGCAGCGCAGACAGCCCGCAGCGCTGTTGGCCTATCAGAAAGCGCTCCATATTGACAACGGCAACCGCATGTTGCTGGACAACGTGGCGGCGGCATTGCAGATTTATAAAAAATCACAGCGATCGCCGCTTTACCGCAACCTTAAATCCAGTTTTCGGATTGCCGACCGCCACATGCAGGCACGCATGGCCCGCCACGGCCTGTACCGTTTTGGCGCCGGCTGGGTAGACGCAAAAACAGCGCATATTTTGGACAAGCGTCTGGCAGACTACCACAGCCGGAAAAGTGCTCTTGATTCACAATATCAGGTCAATCTGGTCGCCCTGCAAAGTGTCAATACCCAGATCGCCAATGTAAACAGCCAGATCGACGCCCTGATAAATGCGATCAATATTATGCAAATTAACCAGGGAGTGATTGCCAACCAGACCGGAGGTTATGATCTGGGAAATCAGGCGATTGTCTATTCGGATGTCGCCGCCCTCACCCAGGCACAAAACCAGGCCATGCAGCTTGCCACGCAACGCGTTTCAATTCTAGCGGGCATTAAATCACTGAAAATTCAGGCCGCGCTTCTGGAAAAACATGCTCCGCGGCTTGCCCTGCGGCCCACACAGTACATGATGCTGCCGATGGATCAAACCAACGTGCCCCTTCCGGCACTGCTGCCGGCGACGGCAATTACCAACGCGCCGCGGATAATTCCACAGCAGCCGCTTCCGCATTAAGGTGGCGGCCCGATTTGATTCCAGCCAGTATCAGACGGGGCAATTCCGATCTTCAAGCGAGACATATTTATGTTGATGTCACTGTGGGGCAACATCGGATATATCGAACATTTAGCTGAAAAAAGTGAAGGGCCCAGTGTCGATCATGCGGGCCGAAAAAAATTAAAATTGCCGCAGGAAACGCAGGTCATTTTCGTACAAGGCACGGATATCTTCAATGCCATGGCGGCGCATGGCCACCCGTTCCACACCCAGTCCGAATGCAAATCCCGTATAGATTTCCGGATCCAGTTTCACAGCCTCAAGCACGTTGGGATCCACCATGCCGCAGCCGCCAAGTTCGACCCATCGCGTGGTGCCATCGGCATAATGAAACAGAATATCAAATTCCGCGCTGGGTTCGGTAAATGGGAAAAAACTGGGCCGAAAGCGTGTCTGCACCTCGGATCCGAAAAATCCCTTGGCAAACTGATCGATACAGGTTTTTAAATCCACCATGGTGATACCGCGGTCAACCACGAGGCCTTCCAACTGGTGAAACATCCAAGAATGGGTTGCATCGACTGTGTCCGGTCTATAAACCCGTCCTGGGGCAACAATGCGAATGGGCGGCCGGCGCGTTTCCATGACGCGTATCTGCACGCTGCTGGTCTGCGACCGGAGCATAAACGGCGCGGCGGTGGGTGGTCGGTCCAGGTAGAAATTATCCAGGGGGTCCCGTGCCGGATGGTGGCGCGGCACGTTCAGAGCTTCAAAATTATGAAATTCGTCTTCGATTTCCGGTCCGTCGACCACGGAAAAGCCCATTCGGGCAAACAGGCCGGTCAGCGCGTCAATGGTCTGATTAATGACGTGCAGCGACCCGGGTTGGTAATTTTCAAATTTCAGCCGCCCCGGTTCGGTAATGTCCACGCTTAAATCAGCGGCAGATGCGATCGTTTTGGCACGGCCAGCCGCGGCCTGAAAAAGCTCTTCAACCGCGCGTTTGACATCATTGAGCTTTTTGCCAAAGTCACGCTTTTGTGCAGGTTCAACAGTGCGCAGAAAATCACTGGCCTGTTTTAATCGGCCTTTGGTTCCCAGAAATTCAATGCGGAATGCCTCGGCCTGATCCGCAGTGGAAATGGCAAGTTGTTTCGCCTGTGCGTCTGCGAGAAGTTGATCGAGATCCATCGCCACCCGCCAATATGCGTTGAGCCTAGCAACGCCACGGTCAGATCACCGGAAAGGGCATTTGCCCCGGTCGGGACATGCCGCATTTTCAAGTGGACCCGCCTTCCGGAATTTAAGCCGCGGCCGCCACACCAAGCGCCTGCCGGGCAAGATTGACAATAGAATCAAACGCGGCTGGATCGGCAATCGCGATCTCGCTTAAACTTTTGCGGTTTAAGGTAATATTGGCTTTGGCAAGACCCGCAATCAACTGACTGTACCGCAGGCCACGGGCGGTCGCCGCCGCATTCAACCGCGTAATCCAGAGTGCGCGATAATCGCGCTTCTTTTCCTTGCGGCCGCTGAAGCGGTTGGCACCAGCCCGCAGCAGGGTCTCATGGGCGGTTTTGTAAAGTTTGCTGCGACCTCCGACAAATCCTTTGGCTCGCTTGAGCAGTTTTTTGTGTCGCTTGTGACGGGCTGCTCCGATAGTTACGCGTGGCATATCAAACCTCTTGTTCTAAAAGAATATTATTTTTAAATTCACTTCCACCGCCAGCCGCCCCAAGTCGCCAGCCTGATGGAAATAGCCAATGTCCAATTCACCCGACGGTTACGCGCCCGGTCCAAGCAGCGTAATCATTTTCTTGGCAAACGGCCCGGTCAGAGCGGTGGTGCCGCGCAAGCGTCGGCGCCGATTGCCGGACTTTCCGCTCTGCAAATGGCCCTTGTTGTGTTTGTGAAACTTAACCTTGCCGGTTGCAGTTACTTTGACCCGCTTTTTGAGTCCTTTGTGGGTTTTCTGTTTTGGCACGCGCAAACTCCGCCTATTTATTTTTTACACCAGGAACTGCCCGCCGACGGTCCATTACCAGCCGGGCACAAAGCCGATCCTGACGGTTGATTTCCAACACTGCGGCTGCGCCGCCTGATTCGTGTGGGAAATCAGAATTACGTAAGATAGCAAAGGTTGGCGGAAATTGCCACTGAACGGGGCACTTTTTTGAATATGGGGATGGAATAGCCTCGGCCCACACGGGTAATCAGAGAAAGATGGAAGCGATTCGGCGTTGAATGTCTGTTGCAGTTGATGAATTAATCCGCCCGTGCCACCACCCAATATGCGCACGGCACCGCACGCCACGGAGTTGCCAATAGCCGGAAGTGAAGCCCCCCCCGGATTAAGGCCAAAGAGCGCAAAAAAACCCGCAGGTTGCAGGCTGCGGGTTTAAACGTTTATAAGTGTTTGCAAGGCTCGTTTCAGGCCAGGCGACGGCGACGCATGGCCAGCAAAGCCAACCCGCCGACGGCGAAGAGGCCCATCGTGGCTGGTTCCGGCGTGCCAACAGTGGTGGTGTTGAGGTTCATTATTGCATTAGCGCTGTTTACCTTCATACCCTCATCAATGGAAAGACTGGTGCTCGCGTTAAGGGTGAGTGTACCAGAGTAGGCGCTCAGGTTCTGGCCGAGCGAGTTATAGGCAATTGAAGTAGACGGATTAACCGGTGACGGCTTAAGAGAAATAGCGCCTGAATTCTGAGTTCCGACGGTGCCGGAATTGGCCACTGCGGAACCAAAAAATTCGGCGGTTTGATTGGAAGTGGCATTGGACGCAGTCGCAGACCCGGATCCTTGAATTGCTAGAAACGAATTCGGGCTGGCACTAAGGCCCGATTCTGAAGCCGAAAAAGTAATCGTGGCATTCGTGTTTGCCGGCGGGTTGTTGTTCGTTACGGAATTAACCTGCAGATCAAGTTGGTCATAGCTGCCCGATGAAATGCTCACGTCGATTCCCCCCCAAGTGAACCCTCCCACGGTTCCTGGCGCAGACGCATAAGCGCCTCCACCCAACGATACCAGTGTCGGCGTTGCGGACCCGCCATTGCTGGTTGTGATGGTCAAAACAGGCGTAGCCATGGCTGTGGCCGCCAACCCGAATCCCGCAACAGCTGCCAACGCGCCGGCGATACCGACATAAGAAAAATTGCGAAAAGCCATGGTAACTCTCCAATTATGGTTGATCTAAAAATCAACAACCTCTGAAACAGGGCACGCAGACAACCTCCGCGCCAGCAAGTTATAAACCCATACACGAGCAGAAGATTTGTCGGATGCAAGCCGCGACTGCGACAAACGATTCACAACAATTCTCCCATTCCCATCCGACCGTCAAAGCGTCTAAAAATCACAAATCACATGAGGTCATGAAAAACCCGGGCATTTTAGGCCCGTCTGTGACTTTTTACGTAGGGGAGATTCCCGAAGAAAGCCATCCCTCACGTCGACGAATGAATTCTACAATAATCTTTAATAAAAGTCAAATAAAAATATTCGCATTCGGACTTTATCATTTTGGCGAAGTTCTTTTAGCGTCCAAGCGCCGCCATTGCCGCTGCCGGATAGCGATCCCCGACCGCGATTCCGCGCGGCATAACAGCGTCGATTAAATTCGTATCCTCTTGTGAAATAACGACTTGCGCAGCAAGAAGATTCTGCTCCAGATAGGCGATACGTTTGGTTCCCGGTATTGGCACAATGTCCTTGCCGCGCGACAGTACCCAGGCCAGCGCCAACTGCGAAGGCGTACAGTTTTTTTCTGCGGCCAAGGTCCGGATTTGTGCAACCAGACCCAGATTCCTCTTAAAGTTCTCTCCTTGAAAACGTGGATTGTGCCGCCGGAAATCGTCGGCGGCCAAATCGTTTATGGACTGGAGTTTGCCGGTCAGAAATCCGCGTCCCAGCGGGCTGTAGGCCACCAGCCCGATTCCCAATTCCCGACAAAGCGGCAGAATGTCCATTTCCGGATCGCGAGTCCACAACGAATATTCATATTGCAATGCGGCTATAGCATGCACGCGGAAAGCTCTTCGGACAGTGTCTACGCCCGCTTCAGACATGCCCAGATATCTGACTTTCCCCTGCCGCACCAGATCCGCCATCGCACCAACCGTGTCTTCAACAGGTACGGTGGGATCCACACGATGCTGATAATAGAGGTCAATATAATCCACGCCCAGACGTTTGAGACTTGCGTCACATGCCGCACGCACATATTCCGGTCGCCCGTTAATGCCGCGAACGGAGGAATCTGTACCGCTGCGCGTTATGCCGAATTTGGTCGCCAGGACAATTTGCGAACGAACCTCTCCGCCAATACCGCGCAATACCCGCCCCACCAGTTCTTCATTCTTATATGGACCGTACATGTCCGCGGTATCCAGCAGGGTGACTCCAAGTTCCACAGCCCGACGAATGACCGTTGCAGACTCCCTGTCATCGCCCGGGCCGTAAAATTCCGACATGCCCATACACCCTAATCCGATTGCCGCCACTTTAAGGCCCGATCGACCAAGTTCTCTTGTTTCCAGCACAGCGATTTTCCTTATGTCAAATGTTGAAGGTTACACCTACAGTCTCTTGATTGTAGGCAATCTTTAACCAGATGCGCTGGAAAATCCGTCGTAGAGATGAACCCGCCGATATCCGTCAATTTTGCAGGTAAGAAAGACGCCGCGATGCGGCTGGAGCCGCTACGGCGATGGAAGGATGTATCGCTGGACTGGCTATGGCCTTCACGCCACATACAGCGGCGCAAGGCGCGGTTGGGGTTGCTTACGAGGGGCCGGCCAACACCGGCGCGCCCAAAGAAATATTAATGGGCCGACTGAGCCAACTGGGCACGCACGACCCGCATGATCGCCGCAGATTCCGGTTTCACCGGGGAACGGAATCGGGCCACAATTCGGCCACGACGGGAAATGATGAATTTTTCAAAGTTCCAGCCGATGGGGCCGGGGAATCGAGGATCTGTCTTCCGCGCGGTCAGGAAATGGTAGAGGGCACATTGCTTGGGACCTTTGACATGAATTTTGGAGAACATGGGAAACGTTACACCGTAATGCCGTGTGCAGAAAATACTGATCTGCTTATCGGTTCCTGGTTCCTGATGAGCGAAATCGTTGGCGGGGAACCCCAATATCACCAGACCGCGAGCATGATACTTTTTATACAGCGCCTCTAGACCCGCATATTGCGGCGTATAGCCACACTTGCTTGCAGTATTTACAATCATGACCACTTTGCCCAGATATTTTTCCAGGTGCACTGGCCGACCATCCAGTGATCGCATAGTGAATGCCAGCACGGGCGGAGCTTTATGCCGCAGAGCCTGCGCCCGCGCGGGCGGAGAGACCATTTGGCAAAGCAGGACCGCCGCAAAACCACAGGCAAGCACCAAGGCACTGAAAATAGACCGCAGCATCGGACACCTCAAGAATTTTCATACACCCGGACGCCATGAAACGGTACGCCCGATAAGATTGTTCAATTCTATGCGAAATGTGTGAAATCCGTCAAGACAATGCGCGTCTGAACAGGACCGCCGCGTGAGCTGTTTTCCTTCGGGATTTGGCCGCCAGACAGAGTTTATCACCCGGGTAAGTGGCGACACGGCCTCCGGCAGTGTTGAAGAATTGCCGCCGAAAAGCGGCACCGGTCACCGCGGGTTTCAGTGATGGAGCGAGCCTGCATGGTGACCGTAAACAGCGATTTCTGAAATACCGTCGGTTGCACCGGCAGGTACATGTTGGATGACGACCCGTACAAAACGGCCATAAAAGGCCGGCTTAAAATAATGTATCGGCACGTGACCGGAAGCAGCGCGGTGCCAGTGGCTGGCATCCGCAGAAATCAATATGTCATGGGCCGGGACATCCTTATCAGGAAACGTCACCTTAACTTCTGAAATAAGGTATTCACCTTCCAAATCAATCTGACACCATTGCCCTGGTTGATCCGTCGCGGCTTGCCATGAGGTGGCGCTATTGCCGTCATTCACGAATCGCGGCGAGTGCCCCGGCTTGCTGCTTGAAGCTTCCGTTGGGCGATTAAGCGCCAGGTTGATCAATCCGTGGGCACGTGTCCTATATGTTTTCTGATTTGGCTGGGGAGAACGGATGTATGGGCGATCGGCTACACGCGGAGTGCGGCCTGGAATAAACGCCGGTTCACCAGTGGTGGTAATGTGCAAAAATGCCGGTTCCAATCCTGGAGATGTTGCGCTTACAACGGTCAACCCGGAATGGTAGGACCGGAATTCAATTGCGGCCAGACCATCCACAATCCGGATATCCGAATGCGGGTCAAAGGTCATTGCCGATCCAGTGGGAAATTCACCGGGTCCGGATTCAATGTTTAATTTCACGCGCGGAGAATTGCGGACCGGCTGATTATCATCCCCGATCACGGCGACGATGATATGCGAATCTTCAATGGCGTGCGTGCCGTGAATAACCGTGCGATCTGCGGAAAGATGCAGGCGGGCAGGCTTGCCGGATTTGCGCCACAAAGGAGGCGGAACCCTGTTGTTATGATCCCGATACCAGAACCAGGCGCGCTTAGGCAACCGGAAGTAGTCGATAATTCCCATGTCTCCAGTCCCGCGTATCCAGGTGCCATAATCAAAGGCGCACCATATGGCGGCACCGCTGCGCCAGGGGAATTGCGTCGTCTGAAGGGAACCGAAATCAGACTGATATCTGCCCGGCCTGATAACCGAAACCGAGCCATATTCTGTTACGATGTTTGGAAACCCGGGATTCATATAAAGCACAGCGCCATCGCCGTTGTATCCGGCGATGTCGCCGAGCTTATCCACGCCACCGCGCTGCGCACCGCCGATGCCCGCTGGTCGAGTGGGATCTAACTGATGCGTACGGCGGACCATTTGCATAAGCAGGTTTTTCATGCGTCCGAAGACCCTGGCATTGGTAAAAAAGACTTCGTTGCACATGCTCCAGGCAATGATACAGGGGTGATTGTGGTGCATGGCGATCATTTCTCCCAATTGATCAAGGCAACTTTTTTCAAAGCCAGCCCAGTGTTTGGATTCAACCGGGTACGCCGACGCGGCCCAGTCGCCATCCGGGCCAAAACCGCCAACGCCCCAGAAACACATTTCGCTCCAGATCATTATGCCGTAGTGGTCGCACGCCTCCATAAACGCTCTGCTGTGCGGGTAATGGGAGGTGCGAATGAAATTGAAACCAGCCTCCTTCACCAGTTTCACATCGCGCCAGGCACCGGCATCTGTCGCGCCGGAAGCCCAGCCGGCGTGGTCCTGATGCACGTTGGCACCGTGTATCCAGAGATGCCGCCCATTCAGGAAAAATCCTTTTTCAGCCGTCCATTCAAACCAGCGCAGACCAAGCGGCGAGTTTTCGCCGTCCACCGGCGTATCGCCATCCAGAACAGTGGTCTGAACGCGGTACAATGAGGGATGATCCGGATGCCAAAGCTGCGGATGGCTGATTTCCCCACTGGTTTGAGAAAACAGATGATCAACACCGCTGGGAATCGACTGGCTGGAGCGCAACGTGGCAATGGTCAGACCATTGGGATTTATAATTGTATTGACCACGATACAACGTTTTTCCGCAGGCCCGCTGTTAATCACACGGGTTTGAATATTCACCCGGGCCGATTCCGCGGAGACCTGCGGTGTGGTAACTCGAACGCCCTGGAATGGGATATGAAGTGAACTGGTGGCCACCAGAAATACATTCCGGTATAAACCACCATCAAAAATATGATCGCCTGCCCGCGGTGCCAATTCAGGGTTCCACATGTTGTTGAGGCGCACGGCGAGCAGATTTTCGCCGGGTTTGACAAATTGCGAAATATCCATGGCGAAGCTGGTAAAACCACCCTTGTGTTCACCCACCGGGTGGCCATTAAAAAATATATGAGCATGCTGAAATGCCGCTTCAAATTCCAACAATATACGTTTGCCATGCCACTCCGCCGGTATATCCAGTTTTTTACGATACCATCCGTAGCCCACATAAAATTCAGTACTCTGAAAATAGGGCAGACTGAAGGAATGCGGCAGACCAATCGCGGTCCAATCCTCGTCGGCGTAATCAACGGCTTGCGCCCCGTCGGGATCGCCAAGGGTAAACTTCCAATCACGGTTGATGTTCAAGCGGCTGCGCCACGGCGATTGGGGTCGTTGGGAAAGATCAGGGTAGCCAATATCCAGGTCGATATTCCGGCCGACCGCCGCCTGAACGGGGGGACTGGCAAGCGAAGCGCCGATGGCAGCGGCTGCGGCAAGTTGCAATAAGGTACGTCGATCGAAACTATTGGATAAGGTCATGAAGTCGATCCTGTTAATTAAATGGTAAGAAAATGTTGGAAGGCGGCGACATGTCGCCATGATACCCGAAACGTACCAGCACGAGCCAGGCCGGCATTATTCAAGGCATTGCCTCGGTTCGCCGCCAATAAAATTGATAAAATGGGCCGCCATTCATAATCATATTCTTGCCATTGTTCCAATTGATCCAATCCACATGACCATCGTTATATAGTTCATTGCCGCCCGCGTTGCCGCCATTTGTGGCAGTATGTGCGGATGGGCTCCAACTGATTGTGCTGATAACATCCGCCGCCAGCCCCCAATTCGGATTATCTGCCGTGGTCAGGGGCGAATCCACCACATTGTTCATTTCGCCGCCACCACTCGGACCGGGCCACCAATAACTTCCGCCAAGATAGCAATAACCGAGTTCAGCATAATAGTCCTGCGGCTTTGGATCACCATATTTTTCACAAAAGCCTGTCTCGTTGGGCCAATAGGTATCCCGGTACAATACACTGTATTGGGAACGAAAATTGCTGAACGGCGGGCTGCCCGCCGCAATATTGGTCACCGCAGGCGGGATCGCAAATTCCGGGCAACTTAAAATAGCGAGGCATTGCGGAAGTGGATCGGTGGCCAGCAGAGGCTGCTTTTGCGATCCAAGGATGCTCGCGAGCGCCCGAAATTCCATTCCTGGCATACTATCTTCCTGCGAGATTGGATATGCAAACAGTTTTGGGGACGCTTGCGTCATTTCAAGACCAGATGCCAGCCGTTGCGGCGGATAAAGATGATATTCCGAGGCATAGGCAAACAGCCCCACGCCGAGTTGATGCAAATTGCTGGCGCACGCTGTTCGCAGCGCCAGTTCCCTGGCGCGGGAGAGCGCCGGGAGGAGCAATGAAATCAGAATCACGATAATGGCGATCACCACCAGAAGTTCAACCAGGGTAAAGGCCGCCGATGATCTGGTGAAACCGGATTTGTGCAAAGCCATGTAAGCTCCTGCCTGACAGCGAACACCGTCAAAAACAGCGGCGGCATTCCGGTATCACCGAAATTGCCGCCGCTGCCTGAACGCAATTTATTTTGTCAGGTTGTTTCCTGACCACGTCTTATCAGAATCAGGCCCAGCAGACCAATGGCCGCCAGAGCGGCAGTGGAGGGTTCCGGAACCGCCGCGGTATCCACGATCTGGAGGCCGGTTAATCCTGTATTGTTGCCGCTACCCACTGCGCCTTCAGCGGAATTGGTAAGCGTAAAGGAGCTTCCCGTGACCCCGGTGAAAATCGCATAATCAGCCAGCGGATTGTTGGTGCCCACATCACTGGTGGCGGTAGCTTGAATGAATTCGTCGCCCGCGAGCAACTGTGCAGACGTGTAGCTGACCGGTCCGACCGCCGTGTAATAAAAAGTCGCATTTCCGCCGGATGCGCCCGAAAGAGCGACATTGCCAAAAGCACGATCTGACGCAGTGTTCAGATGATCCGAATTCACATATGCAATGACTTCGTAGGTCGCGAATGGAATATTTGAGACGGTTACGATAGCCGCCGTCGACGTTTGATGATGAGTGTCAACATAACCATTGAGCAGTTGCAGATTGGCGTTGCTCTGGCTGGAACCATAAGTTCCCCAGAGGTCCGTTCCGGACCAGGTTGCGGTGGCTGTGGTCGCGGCACCCGTGTTATCCTGAAAGGCCGCCGAAGGCGAGGATTGAGAATAACCCGCCAGATCATTCCAATTATTTTGTGAAACAACCCCAGCCGGCAGGCCGGGAGGCGTCGCATCAAGCTTAAACGGACCACCATTGCCACCGGTGAAATTCAGACCAATGGACACGACTCCAGCCCGACCGGTACCCGCCACCGTTAGAAGTGCGGCCATCGCGACAGCCGCCGCCAACAAACGCTTGCACAAGATTTCCATATGGATTCTCCTAATAAGGCCAGGCTCCCTCCGATATACCGGAGCCAGATTTCCAACATGACGGCGATCCTCAAGATGACCGGCATATTCGATAAGTTTCAAACGAAGAAGAACGTCCCCTCCGTCGATTCGGACAGACTTAGAACACGCGGTGCGGCGAAGCCTGCAAGTGCTCTTTTCGCATTTTTCCAGCAAACGCCTTCAGATCATCGCAAAATCGAATCGCTTGAAATTCGCAACAGTTGATTGGTGACCACACCAATGTGGTCGCACCGCACGACTGATACCTAATGGCCCCAACGGCAAAATCTATACGTGATTCGTGTATTTTTTCGGATTTAATCAATTGAATGGTATAGTTTATCGGCCAATTGGCCATTGGTAGTTACCGGTCATGCGGTGGTGACGGAAAAACCATCCCGCAGGTATGGCTTGCCAAGGACTTTTGGTGTGTAGATCGTGGCAAAGCAAACCGAAATGGTGCTGGCCGGTGTGCAGTGCGATAGAAGGTAACCGGAGAAGGTAACAGTGTCCGTCAGTGATGAAGTCCTGATCCGTGCGCTGGTGCGCGACCGTGAAAAGATATTCGCATACTGCTGGGCAATTTTGCGCGATGACGATCTGGCCGAAGATGTATTCCAGGAGGTGTGTTCCTTGGCGGTGCAAAAACGTGAAACGATTGCCAACGAACAGCACCTTGCCGGTTGGCTGCGTCTGGCGGCGAGGCGCAAATCCATGGAGGCGGCGCGAGCACGTTCCGTCAGAGCCCAGTTGTTTAATACCGAACTGCTGGACCTGCTCGATGCACATTGGCGAAAATGGGATGAATCCGCGCCGACGGGCCTGCTTGATGCTCTGCGGCACTGTTTGAAACAGTTGAATCCGCGCGGACGGGAACTTTTGGCCATGCGCTATGAACAGGGGCTTAAATCACCACGGATCGCCGAAAAACTTGGGTGCAAAGTGCCGACAATATATATGGCCACTATGCGAATCCATGCGAAGTTGAAGGAATGCATTGTCCGTCGCATGGCGATTATCGACTAATATCGGATTCACTAATATGGATAAACCGATGGACAGTTCCAGCATTCGCGATGATGCGGAATTCGCACGCCTTATATCGCTTTATCTGGATGACACCCTGACCGAAAAAGACGCGGGCGATCTACGCCTGATCCTTCTGGAAAGCGACCTTCGCCGTGCGGAATTTACCGACCTTGCACTGACGCGATGTGGTATCGTTCAGGTCTTCCGCCGGGACGCTCTTCATGCCGGAACATTGCCGCCAAAGGACAATCCGAATCGTCAGAGCACTTCCCCCGGATCATTGGCATCGTGGCGCAGCGTTCTGTCGGCAATGCTGGTGGCTGCCGCGATTCTGATTCTTCTGCTGACCATACCCGGTCGCAAAAGACTTCCCTCAAATGATAAATCAGCCGCCGAAGCCAGTATGGCTTCCATAACCAGCCAATATGGCGCACATTGGCGCACCCCGCTGTCGGTGGGCAACAGCCTGGTGGCCGGCCACATCCTGAATCTGCAATCAGGATTTGTCAATATAGCATTCAACGCGGGACCGCGAGTTATCGTTCAGGGACCAGCGCGGTTTTCGGTTAAATCCGCATCCGCCCTGTTGCTTCTCAAGGGCAGACTTGTTGCCCGAGCGGTTGGGGGGCATTTCACCATCCAGACGTCTGGGGCGGTAATTCGCGATCTGGGAACGTGGTTTGCCGTACACGCGCACAGGAGCGGCAAGACAACTGTTGGGGTATACGAAGGCCGCGTGCGGGTCAGCAATCGCCCTGCGACCGGGATTGCCCCGATAAGCAGGATGCTAACATCTGGAGAGGCGTCGTATGTCAGAGGCAACAGCATCAAACCATTGCGCCATACCGCATGGGAACAACACTTCGTAAAACAGGTTGACAATGAGCCGACAACGCTAAGCGTGGTGGACATTCTGTGTGGCGGAGATGGCACGACGCGCCAAGTGGATAATGGCATTAACGTCGCAACTGGTACCGGTGGAATGTTACCACAGATCGGAAATTACCAGAGCGATTTTATTTATCATCGTCTCGCATTTTTGCCTGTGGTGGACGGATGTTTTGTGCCTGGGGGAAATAAGCCCACTCAGGTTGATTCCGCAGGCGATACCTTTGTTTTTCCAGTTGCCCAAAGCAATGGATATTATCTGCTTTGGGCAGGTGGCAAATTTCCGGCCCTTAAACTGCGGCACATTCAGCCAGTCTCACCAATTCTCGGGAACATTGATTACTCAAGGCGAGGTCACAGCATTATCTACATGCATCCGAACAAGGGCTTTACGCTCAATTTGCGCCGCATTCAAAGGCTGCATCCTGGACTGCAAATGTCACAGTTCTGCGCGGTGGTCGGAGATTCTTTCACCACAACGGTGAAGCATGTTCCGAAATCCTCGACGGATGTCTGGGTCATTGTGGATGGACGATTGCGGTATAAGAAGCTGGACGTAACGCCGCAGGATGGCGCGATTCTGATAAACGTACCGTTAAAACCGGGAGATCACTTCCTGACCATCGCGGATGCGGCCCTGCAGAGAGACATCAGCCGCGACTGGATTATCCTTGGCGATCCGCGGCTAAAGCTTGTGCCATCATCAAAATAAAATCGCGGCCGCGGAACTGTCATGGGCCCAACGTCCGCGCCGGGCGCCAATGGTAAACGCCCCGCGAAGTGCAAGTAGACTCAGGCTGCGTGTTTTGTTTTTAATTTCAACTGCTGGGGTCGGACGGGCGGTCGACGGTTCGGCTATTTTGATTCTGGCAGATTGCGGGCCGTCCGCGTCTCTGGGCCGCGTTTTTACGCTGCGGATTTTTCCGCTGCGGCTGGGGCTGATTCGGCAGTTGCGATGTTGGCCCGGTGAGCGTCTTGGTTCTTTTTCTTGATCCGGTCCGCCTGCCACAGGTCCGGCAGCAGTGCATCAAGTTTGTCCGCGGGCTGTGCCGGAATTCGGGTCAGGATATCTCGCAGATAAGCCCAGGGTTCCACGCCATGGCGTTTGCAGGTCTGAAGGAGGCTGTAAAGAATAACCGCGGCGGTGGTTCCACTGATTCGATAGTCGCCTTAAAAGGCCCGCATCATTAACACTGCTGGCTGGATGGCCAACTGGTACCCAAAAATAGTGGCCAATGCAGGCAAGCTTGGTCCACAGATAAGCCATGAATGGTTACAATGGCAACGTCTTGAAAGAATGGTGCTGGCAGGTAAATGACGGGTTAGGGGATGATACATGCGGATGGCGAATGGGGACGACACATTTAGTCTTACAAGTTTTCAGGCGTTGCCGGCAGGCCGCCGACAGCGGGCCGCGATGGGGGCGAGCGTGCCGAATATCGGATCTTGCCGATTGGCAGGCAAGATGCCCACGCCCCACAATGATTTGGCGGTGCGCCATGTGCAAATTCGAAACACTTGCCGGACGACGCCTGCGGGCACTGCCGCCTGGCAGGCACGAAAAAGATACAACAACCTGATCTTAAAGAGCACCGTGCAGCGCGCACGCCAGTTTCATAAGCGGCTCTCCCGTGTATCCAAAAATACCGTGGGGGTCGGGCGTCTCGCCTGAAAAGAAACAGCGAGGGCCGCGCTCACCGCCCAGGACGCTGGATATCGTATAACCGGAAGCCAATAATCATGACCACGACACAAAGGCGCACCGGAATAAACCAATCCACAGTAACCTACGGCTCTCACGATGGATGATAGGAACGAACATTCGCCACCTGAAAATCACACTGGGCATGGATGTACTCAAGCGCAAGACCCTTGATGGGGTGCGTAAGGAAAGGCTGATATTTCTATTGGTATACAACCTTATCCGCATCATCATGTTGCAGGCGGTGCGACGGCAGGGTGTCAACGTCAATCGTCTGAGCTTTGCTGATACCCTCGCATGGATACGCCATGGTGATCTGCATCATTGTCCGCCCTTAATCGTCAACCCCCTTACGTTCCGGCCGATTGGAACCGCGTGTACTCAAACGCCCCAAAAAGCAGTTCCCCTATATGACCAAACCACGGGCCGTACTCAAAGCACAACTCTTTGAAAAATATGGCGATTTGGCTTAACTTAGTGGCATAAAGCTACGTCCCCGTTTCGCCCTCCCTCGCTTCAAATTAAAATTCAACGACCAGTCTTTCCTCTCCTTCATTCACTTCGCCCGCTTCCCCGCCGTGCAAAACTGCGCAAAACCAACGAGCACCCGACCGCGATACAACCTGCAATCGCCGCATAGACAAGCCCCCATAATGCAATAAACGCGATCCCCACGCCGAAATCCCCCAAAAACTCCGTCGACGGCGGAAGCAGTGAATGCGAATATGAAATGACAGGCCCATAAGCCAGATCGAATACCTGCGTCACGCTCCTCTGGGCTGTCGCTGGAAGGATCGAAGTGACCGTGAAAACGCAAACCTGCACTGCCGCCGCAACCCAGAACGCCGTCATGAAAATCGAAAACCTTGTGGTGTAACTATTATTCTTCATTACAACCTCCTCGGAATGGTAATATTAAACGGCTGTCGGTTCAAATTAGGGCCGAGCGGTGGTAGTTGGACATGATTCGACTGGGGAGCTACCGCACTGCCGCAGGGGATGCATTGGTGCGGCGCATTCGTCGCTACCACACCGAACCGCCAAGCGTGTATACCCAAATAATTGCGCAACGATGCTGAAGATGCATCGAAATCGTATCCCAGAGAGACGGCGTCGTGGTTTCCCTGAGTCTGGGGGCCCGCATTTGCGCCCACCGCTCCCGCATACGTTTGGTACCAAGTCATGAGGAACTCGCTCGCGGCCACACCGTAGATAAAGTTACCAATTGCACTCGTATGAATGCATTTCCCAGCGAGGGTAACGGTGTCCTTGCAAAGCTTTCCTGTGCGGCAAGACGCCGAGAAAAACTGTGTATTGGGGAAATATTTAAGATTGATCCCGATCTCTGCAAGGAACGCATATTCATAGCTCTTCCACCTCACTATTGTGGGCTCGTACCACGGAGTCTCTTGCCGGGCCCATTTGTTTATCAGCGGCTGCAGACCGCGAATCCATTTTTGAAATATTTTCACTTCAACCGCTAGCCAGGCCGTTATATCCGGACCGCAAGAGCACCAATGCGCCAGCCCGCTCCCGTCCAGGTTTCCGACGGGCCCGCCTTCCACATACTCATACAAATTAATTCCGCCATCGTACCCAATCGGATCACGCTGAATCCAACGGCCAAGTACCGGGTTGTATGTCCGATTGCGGACGTAATAAAGCTGCGTTTCAGAATCAAAACGGTAGCCGCAGTAGATTATTTCATTCGCACAGGAGGTATTGGAGAAATTGGGTGTATCGCGGTGGCGACGGACAGACAGGATTTCTGCGGTCCGGCGACCAGGAGTTTTTCCAGCCTGCCAAGACTCATCGCGCCAGCGGCCGCAACTTCGCGGCTTGGTACCGTGGTCGTGAAAAAATTGTTTATCCAGTGCAACCATAAACTGCCTTGAGAAAGGCCGACCTTGCTTCGGTAATTTAAATCATACGTCGGCATTCGCTAACTGCCAAGCCAGTCCACGTCCCAGATCATCCATTATTTTGACGCCCGATTCGCCGTTGCCATCCACCGACACCGTACCATTCCCCCGGCTGTCATAGCCCATATAACTGATGCGGACATTGCTGGCGCGCGGCACAAAGCTGATCGACCCGTCCGCACCTGGCTGCGCCCAAATGGTCATCCAATTGATGTAGTTGTAGTCCATGAAGGCCTGAATTTCAGGTAAATCCGCTTCAACAGAATGAAGAATACGTTTTCGAGCGCGCTACCATTTCTAAGAGTTGCGCCAACAACGGATGTCACCCTTTTGCCTCCCCGGACCGGGGTCCGGCAATCCAACGATCCTCTCGAACTAATTGGCGAACCGCGACGTAATCGCCGGCCTTCACCGCCCGTCCAATATCAAGCAGCCACTCACGCTCAGCGTCGGAGATACCCGCCAATTGGCTAAGCCCAATAAAATCGCCGGCCGCGGCCAATTTCTTCATCTCAACGCCAAGCGCCTCTAACTCGAAGCCACCAATATCTGCCGGAGGACCGCAGCCATGTTCCGAGTTCAGGAACCGGGCAAGAATAAAAATTGATTCGTCCGTCGTAAGCCTGCTACGGAATCGGATGAATGCATCCATAAAACTATCGAATTGCATCGAGACTTCTCTCTTGGTCACAATAGCGGCGTCAGCTATCATCAGAACCGCAAAAGCCCAAAAAACGATCTTCTCCGGCTCATTTTCAAATGATACATAGCATGGCATTATTTCAGCGAATACAAAAAACACCTCTTCATAATCCCCCAAAAACCGGCCCTCCAGCAGAGCCAGCAATTGATCCCGCGAAAAACACAGGATTTCATGTCCACCAGTTTCGCGAATTTTGCGCAAAAAAACATCCCTATCGAACTGGCCCCCAACGAGCCGTTGCCATAATAGGCCCAGAAATTTAATTTCGACGGAATTCATTCGGAGCACCGCCCTTAATTCGGCAAAATAAAGCTTTTCTTCAAGCAATAATCTGCCGCCGCTTGCTTTTCAATAATCTGCTCGATATGCCACTTCTCATTTAATGTACTCCCAAAGGCAATGCTGCCAGCCAAAATAAAATCGCGTCTTAGCCTGAAGTACTCAAGGCGCAAGCTAACCTCGATATCAAGGCAAATAAAATTTGCCATGGCGATTGGTCTCCGCAGGCATCGACTGCCCTTGCACCCCCTGCATCCGAGATCCTTGTATCCATAGTAGACCGATAGACACCTCGCGTTAAGCGCGAGGAGTTCGTCGGCCGCTTGCACCTCTGTTTTGGCCAGCACGTCGCCCGAAGCGTCGATTATGGTCTCGACCTCCTCGACGTTCCCGGCCGCGATTGCATCCGCGAGCACAATCCCGGGCGATCTGTAACCGCAATAGATTATTTCATTGGCACCGTAATCTGACTGCACATCATCATCGGTAAACCAGCGGCCGTCAGAGCCAGGCTCGATAAAAATTAACGTATTGCCGTAGGCGTCAGTGTCATACGCTTCTACGATGCCGCCACCGGAATTCGTCAGCGCCACCGCCCGGTACAGCAAATCCTGCAACAAATAATACGCCCCGGCAGGCACTGATTGCGGCCCGGCGGCCACCAACAGGTTCAACTGGATGCATTCGTCAATAGATGTTCCCCAGATATATTGCCGAACCGGTGTATCCGTGCTGCCGCTGCCCCGGCGGCCGCAACTAACCCTCTGTGCCCTCTGCGATCTCTGTGGCTCGTCCGTTCCGCCAATCCCATACGCATATTGCCCGCCCGGCCACTGGGGACCAATCGCGTTTTCTATGCTATCCGCATTCCTGACCATTTTACGGCCCCGTTTGAACCACAATCATCAAACCGCGAACCTGGCAAACCCATTTGCAATGGCCTGTTTATACCCCTCTACCATCCCCAACACAAGAAAAAAACGCATCGCCCGCAGCCCATACGGCACCGAATTAAAGCGAATCACCGACCGGCGCGTCCACAGACCCCCTTTTTGTTTTTGAGCGTTCCGGGTTACAATAAATCCATCGGATATCCCGGTGGAACGGCCACAAGTGTCTTGAAAAGGCTGCGCATGTATGGTTTTATCGCTGGAAATTATGCCATTGGAAGAACGGGCACCCGAACCCGCCCCGCCCAAAACCATTGTTGTTCGTTACGGGTTCCTTCGCGACATTGGAGAATTCCAAAGTGACCTGAAAACCAAAGTCGGCTGCGGATCGAAACTTGTCGTTCGCACCAATCGCGGCACCGAAATTGCAGAAATGCTTACCACCGTCTGCGGCAACGGTGGATGCGGAAAATCCATCACCCGCGATAAACTCCTTGATTACATTTCCCGCTCCGGTGGTGACAAATTCCCCTTTTCCGAGGCAGGCCGCGTCTTGCGCGTCGCCACAGCCCAGGATCTGGCGCAGCAGCGGCGGTTGGATGAACAAAAGCCGGCGCACCTGACCATGGCGCGCGAGCTGGTGGGTCAGCACAAAATCCCCATGAAAATGGTGGACATTGAATATCTGCTTGGTGGCGAGCGAATTTTATTTTATTTCACCAGCGAACATCGGGTCGATTTTCGATCCCTGGTGCGGGAACTGGTTCAACGCGTCCACACGCGCATTGAACTCTGCCAGGTGGGTGCCCGTGATGAGGCCCGCCTGGTTGCGGATTACGACAAATGTGGCCAGCACTGCTGCTGCAAACAATTCCTCAAAGTGCTGACACCCATTTCCATGCGGTCAGCCAAGGTGCAGCGGGCCACACTCGATCCAGTAAAAATAAATGGCCGCTGCGGGCGGCTTATGTGCTGCCTGCGTTATGAAGACCAGACTTATGAAGAACTTCGGAAAAAACTGCCGCCAAAAAATTCCCGTCTGCGCACCGCACAGGGCGAAGGCTGGGTCATCGACAGCCAAATACTGACGCAGCTTGTACTGGTGCAATATGATGATGGGTCCCAGGTCGCGGTCCCTATGGAAAATATTGAGGCGTTTAACCTGCCCAAACCAAAATTACCCAGTGGCCGCGCCATGCAGTTCCCCGGAGATTTCGACCGCGCTCCAATGCCGCCCGCCGCACAAGGCTCGCAGGTGGCAGGTCGTCGCGGCCCACTGAATCCCACTGAACCGCAAAAGTCCGCATTCCCTCCCAATCGTGATTCCGGCCCGCGCGTCCCCCGGAATCAGGCCGATCGACCAGCGCATTCCAAAGACAACCGCGAATCAGGTCGCTCCATCCCGCCGGGTGGAGCATCGAACCAGGCGGCACCGCCCCGAATTGCCGCCGCATCATTACCACCCGTAGCCGAAACGCCGCAGACCGGAGAGGTCCGCACCACCGATGCCTCCGCTAAAGACATCGCCCCCGTCGCGCCTCGGCCGCCGACGGCGGAAAGCCCGCGTCCCTCGGCGTCGGCCCCCGCCGAATCGCCCGAGCAGACAGATCATGATCATGATCATGGAGAGCGAGCTTAGCATGGCCTACTGGTTGTTAAAGACCGAGCCTGACAGTTATAGCTTCGCCGACCTCCAGCGGGATAAAAAAACCGTTTGGGACGGTGTCACCAACAATCTGGCGTTAAAAAACCTACGCCAGATAAAAAAAGGCGATCAGGCCCTTATTTATCATACCGGAGATCAGCGATGCATCGCCGGAATTGCCGCCGTCACGCGCGATGCCTACCCAGATCCAAAGCAAAGTGACGCCAAACTGGCGGTGGTGGACCTGATACCGGAAAAATCGTTCGTCTATCAGGTCACGCTGGCACAGATTAAGGCCGACGGGAGTTTTGCCGGTTGGGACCTTTTGCGACTGGGGCGATTATCCGTCATGCCGGTTGCGCCCGACCATTGGCAGCGGATATTACAACTTTCCGCCGGCAAGCATTGATCGATCCAGGCGGCCTTGACGATCCGCCCGTCTGACAATTAAGGCCGCTGACAATCCACTGATCGGAAATTGTCCAACTGCACTTTTTTCTCAAATAAAATCGGGTATAGTGTAGGCAGGTCAGGAAGACCCCGCACGGGTTTGCCGCCGTCACGATCCAGCCAATAATCGTTTGCAGCCGGAACGTCGGCTAACGGGCGGCGGCATGATTTAATTAACCGACCGGCAGGATGCCACGCAATGGCGAAAAGATCGGAACCTGTTCAATGGCCATCCCGTATCAGTTGGCCAAAATCTCCGCTGGCGCTTCTTGACTCCCCCACCGCGGCGCGAATCAAACAGGCTGGCCGGGGAATTTCCATTTCGCTTCGGCCGATTTCCCTTAATCTGGATGAACTGCTTTTTCTGATCTGTCTGACATTGCTGGGCTTCGGCATGTTGATGGTGCAAAGCGCCAACGCCCGAATCTCTTCCGGCAAGGGCAACTTTTTCCGCGAATTCTTTCTAAGTGCGCCGGCCCTTCATGCGGTGCTTGCCGCAGCATTTATGATTTTTATATGGCGCATGGACTACCGCCGTTTAATCGGCAAAACACTCTGGCGGTCTGCCGCGACATGGCTGATGGCGCTTTCCCTTGTTTTCCTGGCACTTGTGCTCACACGATTCGGTGCCAGTATTAACGGTGCCAAGCGTTGGCTTATGATTCACATCGGATCGCATGCCGTCGGTTTTGAACCATCGGAAATCGCCAAATGGGCCTTGGTGGTGTTTGTAGCCGTTTATGCGGCTCACCAGCAGGATAAAATCCGGCAATTTTTTCGCGGCTTTGTTCCGCTTATCGCCGTCATCGGTTTAACCAGCCTGCTGATTCTGCGCGAAGACTTCGGCACCACGGTATTAGTTGCGGGGGTCTGCGGCGTGCTTATGCTGATGGCCGGCTGCCGCTGGCGGCATCTGGCGATGCTTCTTCCTCCGGCGGCGGCGGTGCTTTATTTTGCCATCCTGAAAAGCCCTTACCGCGTTGAACGGCTGCTTATATTTCTTCACCCGCACATGGACCCGCGCGGAGCCGGATATAACCCTATTCAGTCATTGCTGTCTTTCGCCAGCGGTGGATTCTGGGGCCGCGGTCTGGGCAACGGAATTCAGAAAATGGGTTATTTGCCGGAAGATTCCACCGATTTTATCTTCAGTCTGGTCGCCGAAGAACTCGGCTTTTTCGGATGCATGATCATCGTGCTTCTGTTTACAAGCCTGACCATTGCCGGATGGCGCATCGGCCAGCGCTGCGAAAATCTGTTCGGCAAAATGGTCGCATTCGGCTGCACCGCCACCATCGCTCTGCAGGCGGCAATGAACATAGCTGTGGTTACTGTCACTGTTCCGACCAAAGGTATCGCCCTGCCGCTGGTTTCGTCTGGCGGCACCGGCTGGATAATGACCGCCGGGGCCATTGGCCTGCTCATGAGTATTGACCGCGTGAGCCGCCTGGAGGATGGCGGCACGAGGCACGAATCGGCAATGGCTGCACCGGAACTTTCATCGGCACTGAAGAAGTCCGCCGCCGGCACACCGCCTGCCGCAGCATCGCCAGTTTAACCAACACACCGCGCAACCGGGTTCGCGGGAGTACGGATCTGAATGGAAAACCGTTGTGACTGAATCGCTTGATACCACCCCAGCCGCCCGCACATTGCCTGGCCGGCTTTCATTTATTTTCGCCGGTGGGGGCACCGGCGGTCATCTGTATCCGGGCGTCGCGGTTGCCGAGGCCATGGAACAACGGCTCGGCCGACCACCCGACGTCATTTGGGCGGCAACTCCGCGCGCGGTGGACCGGCGACTGCTGACACGATATGGGGAACAATACATCGCGCAAACAGTTCAACCATTGAAGCGGAATCCATTGAGCTTGCCGGGCTTCTACATTGCCTGGCGAGATTCCTGCCGCTACTGGCAGAATCAATTTATGCGGCGGCCACCGAGCGCGGTGCTCGCGCTGGGCGGGTATGCCGCGGGGCCAGCCGCATATGTGGCCCATCGCATGGGAATTCCGGTGGGCCTGCTGAATCCGGATGCGTTGCCGGGTCTGGCCAACCGTTTTCTGATGGCGCACGTGGACCGCATTTTTGTCCAATGGCCAATGGCGGACTCCCAAAGCCGCAAATTTATATCACTTATTCATGTTTCCGGATGCCCTGTTCGCTCCGGACTTGTGGGGCTTCCGCGCGAGGATGCTATAAAACGACTCGGCCTTGACGCGGCCCGACGCACGCTGGTGGTAACCGGTGCATCTCTGGGTGCCCGGACCATTAACGATGCGATGGTGGAATTGCGGCATGACCGCGAATTCCTTGATCTCCTGAATCGGCCGCATGAAGATTTCGCCGGCTGGCAGGTTCTGCTTTTGACGGGAATGGAACAGGCCGCGGCTATTGGATCGGCTATGGTTGCGACATCGGATGGCCCGCGGCAGAAAAATACTGGCGCACGTCATTGGCACCTGCTGGACTACGCCGACGACATGGCCGCAGTCTGGGCAGCGAGCGACCTGGTAATCGCGCGGGCGGGTGCCGGAACGTGTGCGGAACTTACGGCCTGCGGCCTGCCATCCATCCTATTGCCCTATCCTCATCACCGCGATCAACATCAACGGGCCAATGCGCGTAACCTTGAACAGGCAGGCGCCGCAATCTTGCTGACCGACCAGTTGAACGCCCGGAAAAACGCCGTCGCAATTAAGGAAGTTTTTTCCGCGCTTTTGATGGATCGGCCCCGACTGCGTACCATGGCGGAAAGTGCACGGCGGCAGGGTAAACCCGATGCGGCAGGCCAAGTTGCGGATTGGCTTATCGAACAGGGCATAAAAAGACCGATAAATAACTCAAGCCGGGTTGTGCAAACCGGCGTGTCCCCGCTTGGGACATAAAGTTTGTTGACGTTGGCATGGAAGCCGGAATATGACAACAGTAATGGGCCTTAAAACGATACCGATGAACACGATTCCTGATTTGAAGGCAACCCCTGAAGCCGCCACACTGGAACAAGCCTACGGCGGGCGGCGCGTGCATTTTGTCGGCGTTGGAGGAACTGGAATCAGCGGTCTGGCCCACATGTTACATGGTGCCGGGGCCATGGTCACCGGAACAGACATAGAAGAATCCGACACCACCCGCAAACTCCAGGAAATCGGCGTCAAAATCAGCCATGATCAAAGCAGTGAGGGCCTCCCGGCCAATACAGAAGTTGTCGTTTATTCCGCGGCAATCCGCGATAATCAGCCGGAACTGGTGGAAGCCCGCCGGCGCGGCCTTGAAATCCACAAATATGCCCACCTTTTGGGCAAAGTAATGGCGTGCAAACATGGTATTGCCATTGCCGGAACACATGGCAAATCGACCACCACAGCCATGACAGCCTGGATATTAAGCCAGGCGGGCACGGACCCTTCTTATGTGGTCGGAGCTAAAAGCAGGCAGCTTGGCGGATCATCGCGTGGCGGGCGAGGCGAATTCTTTGTCGTGGAAGCATGTGAATACGACCGGAGCTTTCTTAATCTGGCACCGCGTATTGCCGCCGTACTGAATATTGAAGAGGACCATCTGGATTACTACCGGGACATAAATGAAATCACATCCGCATTTGCCGATTTTGTCTGCAAAATTCCAGCGGACGGTCTTCTAATTACACAATCCGGAACGGGGAATTGCCAGCGACCGGCGCTGGCCGCACGCGCGGCGGTGCAAACCTATGGAGTGGATGTTGAAGCCGACTGGACGGCAACGCAGGTTTCCATGGTCGGCGGTAAAGGCCATTTTCTGGTGCATTTCCGGAAAAAGCCGATGGGCTGGCTGGAGATTATTATTCCAGGGCGGCACAATGTGGGCAATGCGTTGGTGGCCGTGGCGATTGCCCATCATTGCGGCATTCCCTGGGAAGCGATCCGTAAAGCCATTGGCGAATTTGCCGGAGTAGACCGGCGAAGCCAGCTTGTGGGCGAAAAAGGCGGCGTGACACTGGTAGACGATTACGGACACCATCCGTCCGAAATTCGCGCCACGCTGTTGGCTTTGCGCGGAAAATATTCACCCAAACGGCTGATCTGCGTGTTTCAACCACATCAGCACAGTCGCACGCGATCACTGCTCGACGATTTCGCCCGCAGTTTTACACACGCAGACCTGACCATTGTGCCAGACATTTACTTCGTGCGGGATACCGAAGATGACCGCCGAACCGTGAGTGCGGAACATCTTGTTCAGCGGCTGAAGGAAAACGGACGCGAGGCCATGTACCTGCCTTCGTTCGAAAAAATAGAGGACTATCTGGCGGCGGAGGCCCGACCCGGAGATCTGATTGTCTCGATGGGGGCCGGTCCTGTTTGGAAGATTACACATGAGTTGGCAAAACGGATTTGAATCCATCATAAAAAAAGATGTTCCCCTGGGGCCGCTGACCTGGTTTGGGCTGGGCGGACCGGCGAAATATCTGATTGAACCACAGGATACAGACGAATTGTCCGAGGTGGTTCGCCGCCTGCATCAGGAACAGATTCCTGTTTATGTGCTGGGGAAAGGTGCGAACCTGCTGGTCAACGACCAGGGCGTGGATGGCGCGGTGATTCGGCTGAATTCCCCGGCTTTTACTGCGGTGGATATCGCGGGGGCACAAGTCCGAGCTGGGGGCGGCGCGGATATGCACAAACTTCTCATTCAGTTGGCGAGGACCGGCTTGGGAGGGATGGAATGCCTGGCGGGAATTCCCGGCACGGTAGGCGGAGAGGTGCGGATGAATGCCGGTGGCGCATATGGCGATATCGGTTCTTCCGTGCTGAATGTAACGGTCATGGATTCCACAGGAACCATTTACACGCGCCAGCGCGAAGACCTTTGTTTTGAATATAGAAAAAGCAATATCAATGCAAAATTTATCCTTGGCGCAACGTTTGAACTCGAACCGGGCAATCCGGAGAGGCTCGCCGCCCGCATGAAGGAAATATGGATGTACAAAAACAGCTCTCAACCGCTTAGCGCCAACAGCGCCGGCTGCATTTTCCGGAATTACAATGGAAAATCCGCGGGTGCGATCATTGATCAGGCCGGCCTGAAAGGCACACGTATTGGAAGTGCGCAGGTTTCAAGCCATCATGCTAATTTTATCGTGGCGGACAAGGGCGGCAGGGCCGCGGATGTGCTCAAACTGGTGGACCTGGTCAAGAAGGCCGTGCGGGAGAAAATGAACATTCAGTTGGAAACGGAAGTAGTGGTCTGGTAAAGCGATTTGGTTGGGCTTGGCCGCATTAAGCCGTCGCGACTTAGGACAGGTCGCAAGACAAAATGTAAAAAAATCGATCGGTGAATTCCAGGGGACGGTCATGGACGACAATACGCAACGGCTTAACATTACTCTTCTTTGTGGCGGCATTTCCGCCGAACGCGAAGTCTCCCTGAAAAGCGGCTTTGGGGTGGCCGCTGCGCTGAAGCGCCGGGGCCATCAGGTATTCACAGCGGATATCGGCCCGGCAAATTTGGCCGCACTGGACCATAAGCCATGCGATCTGGTGTTTCCGGTATTGCATGGTGAATTCGGTGAGGATGGCGACCTTCAGGAAATTCTGGAGCAGCGCAACATTCCGTTCGTCGGATCGGGTTCGGCCGCCAGCCGTCTGGCCATGGACAAACAAGCGGCCAAAGCCATGCTGCAACAGGCGGGCATTCCCACGCCGGCATGGCAGGTGGTAAAGGGTGCCGATTTACGCAAGGGCTGGAATCCATCGGCAACAATATTCCCGTGCGTGATCAAGCCCGCCTCGGAAGGAAGTTCGGTGGCGTGCCGGATATGCAAGAACCCAGCCGAAGCAGAGGCGCATTTACGCCAAACGCTAGACCATTATTCAGCCATGCTGGTGGAGAAATATATCCAGGGACCGGAATTGACCATTGGCATTCTGGATGGCATGCCGTTGCCAATTATTGAAATCCGCCCGAAAACAGCATTCTACGATTACGAAGCCAAATATCTTCGGAATGATACGGAATACAATTTCAAGATTAACCTTCCGCCGGCCACGCTGGAACAGGCCGCAGCGGCAGCGGTGGATACATATCAGCGGATCGGGGCGCGGCATTTGTCACGGGTAGACGTCATGGTGGATGGGTCAACAGGCCGACCGTATGTTCTGGAAATCAATACCCTGCCGGGCTTTACGGACCATTCCCTGCTTCCCAAGGCAGCGGCCGAGGCGGGCATAGATTTTGACACTCTGTGCCACCGGCTGGCGCAAATGGCGGTTCGTGATACCATATCAGTCTGATGACAATGTTCGCCTGACCATTGCCGTGTCAAGGCGGGCATGACTGGACCAGCAAAAGTAGAGCATGGCAGACAGCGGATTTCAACGACTTTCCAAAACGCCCTGGCAGCAACCGTGGGTTCGCGGTGTGCTGACAGCCTGTATTGCATTGGCGATATTGGCTCTAGTGGTGGAAGGTTTCGCGCGGTTGGATCGCTACGCGGGTGATTTGCTGCAAAAGCAGAACAACCTTCCGCTTCGGCGTCTGATCCTGATTCGCACTCCGCCGTGGCTGTCGCGCCCAATCCTTGATGATCTGGCCGGAGAAGCAGTTGGTTACGCATGCAATAACAAGCGACATCCGGAATATGCCGCGGCTCTGCGGAACCCCCTTGATGGACGGATATTGCGGGCGATCGCCCGGCACTTTATGACCCACCAGGCTGAAGGAATGAATGCCTGGATAAAGCGCGTCATCATGATTCGGCGCGTCTGGCTGGCCCATGAACAGGTGATTGAAGTGTACGCCCGCTACCGGCGACCGGCCGGCCTGGTGGAAATGGCAAATCATTATTACCTGATTTCCGCCCACGCCACGCGACTTCCGGGCGTCTATCTTCCGACAGATGTTTCCGCCCTAAGCTGGCTGATTCAGATACGTGGTATCAGCGGTGCCTTGCCGCCTCCCGGGAAAAAATTTACCGCGCCCGGTATTCGCACCGGATTAACGCTGATAAAATTGCTGACTCCAGAACCGTTCGCCCGCCAGATAACCGCAGTCAACGTCCGAAATCTTGATACCCTGCAAACAGATTCCAGCAAGCCCACGGCACCGCAAATTATTCTAATCACCCGATGGAATACAAAGGTTTTGTGGGGCCTTCCGCCCGGCAAGGAAGGCTTTTATGAGGTTCCAGCCAGCCGGAAGCTTAAATCGATGATGGAAATTTACAGACATTACGGCCGCGTGGATGCCGGCAAGCCGTATGTGGACATTCGTTCGGATCAGGTTTTGGTACCGCGACCGCCAAAACCAGCGGCAACGCAGCCGGAAAACCTTCCGGCAAATTGAGGCATTCGTGCTGGTGGCGGCCGTGGTATTCAAGGCCCGATGTGCCTGAAGCGCGGTGACCGAGTATAATGCGGGTGTAGTCTGATGCTGCAAGTTCAGCACTACCAAGCATGGTTAACGGCGATTTTTAGGATCGATAAGGGAAGCCCGCAGCGCGGGAAATTTACATTGGCTTGCGAACATGAGTAAAATTTTACTGGCAGTTTCCGACCAATGGACAGTCGACCGGCGAATTGACGCGCTGGGGCGCTGGGCCAACCGGCTGGACGCCCCTATCCTGGCGGCGCATGTGGTGGTGGGACTTTCGGAAACCTCCCATCCGGAAACCCCCGGTGAAAGAACCTTGAAACTGATCTGCGAACAGTTGAAAAAAACCACCCCGCGGGTGGAAAGCCTGCTACTGTTTTCCAATGATCTGGTAAATGCCCTTTTGAAAACCGCGCAAGAGCATCAGGTGACGATGATTGTTCTGGGCCTTTCTCGACAGGGGATGCTGGAGCGGCTGATTGAAGGCAACGTTCCACGGTCAATTCTCAATACCAGTCACCTGCCCGTTCTGGCGCTTCCGCCGGAATGGGATGGAACCATCTGACCCGACAATCTGATCCGGCGGTTTAAACTGCAATCGAACAGGTAAAACCTCGGCGGCTTGGCGGCGCGCCGGCATTCGTATGAATTTCGATCGGTTTATTCAATTGTTCCGGCGTTGGATTCGGAGGGGTTCCGCCGTTTTCCTGGTGAGCCGGACTTGGCTTGGGAATAGGAATTTGTTATCAGACCGGTTATCGCCTGCGGCGCGGGCATGTTACCCAACGACCGGGATGGCATGCCCTGTGGAAGGCCCGTCCCGCGGTTTGAAGCCCCACGCTGTCTCCCCGTTTGGCCTCGGTGGCAATTTATTGCGGCATCATGGTTATCGCCTGGTTCTGGACGGCCTGGATAATAGACCCGCCAGGACCCAGGCGATCGCAATGGCATCGGCCACATCCGGTGGGGATGGCGGCTTGGCCAGACCGCATAATGCGGCAACGGCCCGCTGAATCTGTCCCTTGCCGGCATGACCGTGGCCAGTAATTGTTTTCTTTACGAGCGTGCTGGGAAGATTGGTCATGGACAGCCGCTTTCGTTGCGCGGCCAGAAGGATCACACCGCGCGCATGGCCCATCAGAATAGCGGTGCGAGGATGTTTGTAATGGGCAAAAAGCTGCTCGACGCCTACATGTTCGGCGGCCAAGTCAACGATCAATTCGCTTACCTGCGTGTAGAGTTCATCAAGCCGCTGGGATAAGGATGATTTTGGGTTCAAGCGGACCACGCCTGCCTCCAACAATTGCCGGCGCGTTCCATGAAACTCCACCAGCGCATAACCGGTCAGGTGCAGCCCCGGATCAATTCCCAATACACGCAAGAAAACTCCATCGCCATGCCGGCGGTCATGATTTTTATTCGCAACTCAGAAGCACGACGCAATGGCAGGCGATGGCACGGTTTTCACCGACCGCATCGACATGCTCATTGGTTTTGCCTTTTATGTTCACACGATCGGAACCCAGGCCAAGCAGTTCGGCGAGCCGCTGTTTCATCGCGGTCTTGAATGGGGAAAGGCGGGGCGTCTGGGCGATGACCACCACATCAACATTTACAATTTTCCAAGGCGTTTGAGACAGCTTTTCCAGTGCGGCGGCCAGCAGGCGAGCCGAGTCAATACCGGCGTATCGCGGATCGGTATTGGGGAACATTTCACCGACATCCGGCAGACCGGCAGCCCCGGTCAGAGCGTCAATCAGTGCATGAAGAACCACATCTGCATCGGAATGACCCGCCAGGCCCATAGAATGAGGAATTTTAATGTTGGCCAGCATCAGATCACGATCGGGAGCCGTGCGGTGCAGATCGTATCCGATTCCCACCCGAAGATTGTCACGCATATATCATCCGCCTTCAGTGCCCGCGACCGGTTCACCGGACCATCGCAAGCCATATTCTTTAATTTTTCGATACAATGTCCGCTCGCCAATGCCGAGCATTTTGGCCGCCTGTTCGCGATTCCCCTGCACGGTTTCCAATGTTTTTTCAATCGCCTGGCGTTCGAGTTCCGCGAGGCTGATACCAACGAGACTGGTAATGGCCGTGTTTTTTGCAGAAGGGTGCAACGGAACCAGAGCCGTGGTGGCAACGGTTTCAACGCTGTAGCGGCCTGGGATTTCCACCGGCACATCATTGAGTTCCAGGCGAGGACCGGAGGCCAGCGCCACCATGTTTTCAATCACGTTTTCCAATTGTCGCACATTTCCCGGCCATGGATGCGCCATCAGGAGATTGCGAGCTTCCGGGGAAATTCCTTCTATCTTTTTTCCCATTTTTTCAGAAACCCGGCGGATAAAATGGCTGATCAGCGCGGGAATATCTTCTCGCCGCTGGCGCAGCGGCAGGAGGGGAATGGTGGCACCTTTGATCCGAAAATAAAGGTCTTCGCGGAATTCCCTTTTCACAACGGCTTCTTCGAGGTCTTTATTGGTCGCGGCCACAAACCGCACATCCACCTGAATCGGATCATTGGAACCGATGCGGGTAATTTGGCGGTCTTGAAGCACACGCAGGAGTTTGGCCTGCATGGTCAGGGGCATATCGCCAATTTCATCCAGAAAAAGGGTCCCCCCATCGGCATATTCAAAACGCCCCTGCCGGTCGGAACGCGCATCGGTAAATGCTCCGCGTACATGGCCAAAGAGTTCATCTTCCAATGTGCTGTCATTCAGGCCGGCGCAGTTCAAAGCGACGAAACGTCCCGCGGCGCGGCGCGAATTCTGATGAATCGCGCGGGCAACGAGTTCCTTACCCGTTCCCGATTCGCCCAGAATCAGTACGTTGATATCCGTCGGCGCTATCTGGCGCACCAGTTGAAGTGTGCGGCGCATTGCCTCGGAATTGCCAATAATTCCTTCCATGCCGAATTTATGATCAAGTGCAAGTTTAAAGCTCTGATTCTGGCGTGTTAATTCAATTGCCTGGGCGGCCCGCCGAACCTGGGCGCGGATTAAATCCATATCCAGCGGCTTTTCCAGAAAATCGTAAGCCCCAGCGCGCATGGCCCCCACCGCGGTGGCCACATCGCCATGCGCGGTGACCACAATGACCAGTGTTGCCGGACGGGATCGGCGGACGAAATCCAGCAGATCAAAACCGTCTTTGGGGCCATCCATGCGCAGGTCCGTGATGACCAAGTCGAAATCTTCGTCAATAAAATACTTTCTTGCATCATTAAGATTATGCGCCTGCTTCACCGGATAACCCATGCGAGCCACGGTCTCGCTCATGGCGTCGGCATGGTCTATTTCGTCATCCACTATCATGACTCGAATGGCCGGTTCTTTGCTCATGGCAGGTAAGATAACCCACACCATCGCCCGTTGCCAGCCGCAGGTTCAAACACGCGGTGAAGAGGTGGATTTTGGCGACGGAAAAACTGGAAATCCGCTGTGCAGGCGGTTCACGTGAAAGAGACCGGAACACCGAGTGGAATTTCACCACCGCGACCACGACGATATTCCGCCCGGATAAGGAATTGGCGGACGCGGAGGGATTTCATCAGACCGCAGATTTCGTGAATGCCGCGGCACGGCAGCCGCCACGGTGGGAAATAATTGAGCAGACAAGCAAGCGAAGCCGAGGAAAGCGGGCATTTTGTAGAGGTGGCATAGGCTTTCCCGCACGTTGCGGGACGCAAACAAAACCTTATGAAATGTGATGTCCCGAATTGATCCCGGCAGCCGGTTCGCGATTTCCATTCGCGCCCGAATAATTTCGGGAAAGTCGAAAAACAATGTCGGCTAACCAAACTGCCTGAAGGCCATTTTTTAGAATTCCTGACTTCTGGTCCATGTCATGATCAGGGCAATCGCATGTAGAATCAAGCGAGGAGGGTTTGGAGCAGGCAGGGCAAAATCATATAGACAAGTATTGATTTCACAATGTATAATATTCGCATATACGTAGTTTGCGCATTGCGCTGCGCTATGGTATACCGCTTGTATTGGTCGCGAGGCCTCGCGAGGGTTGTATTAGCTTTGTTCGTA
>DAIDJN010000017.1:0-61414 GCA_027451365.1 Phycisphaerales bacterium
TTGGCGGGTTTGTATCAGGTTCATCCCTCGCGTATTGCCGCGTGGAAAAAGCGTCTTGTGGAATGTTCAGCGATGGCATTTGAGGAATCGTCTGTTCAGGGGTCCAACCATTCCTCGCCGGCGTTGATGGCGCAGTTGTACGAGCAGATAGGTCGGTTACAGGTGGAATTATCCTGGCTAAAAAAAAGTCTGGACTGAACGCCTGACCAGAAGCGTCAGGCGGTGGATGTCGGCCATCCCCGGTTGTCGGTGCCACAGCGACCGGAGATATTCAACAGCGATCAAGGATGTCAATTTACGTCGGAGGCGTTTGTGGGCGCTTTTATTGCCCCGCTGGCCGAAGATGCTGTGTTGGCGGTCAGCCAGCTATTCTCGGGAGAAAAATAACCTGCCGTCCGTTTCCGCCATGCCTTTCCGATCTGAATCGCTACGGTGGATGGCGGCGGTTTGGAGTTAATATGGTCCGCGAATATGGGCTTTGACCTGGGTTTCATAAAATGCGCGGATTTTTAGTGCAGGGCGGGCGACGGAGACGCGGCATCGGAGGCGGCCACATTGCCGGTGCCCTGGGCCGGACGGGTGGCACCGGGAATGACTGTGGTGACCGCGGGAAAATCCAGAATCCAGCGGAGGGCCACGCGGGCGAGGTTCTCTGATTCGCCGGTAATGGTTTTGAGCTGGCTGGTCAGTTCAAGGCCTTTTTCAAAAGGCAGACCCGCGACTGTTTCGCCCACGTTGAATTGCGCACCATTGCGGTTAAACGTGCGATGATCATTGGCGGCAAATGAGCTTTGCGGAGTCATTTTGCCGGCGGAACTTTATTGGGGACAATTACAGCCCAGTCTTGCCACAATCGTCGGTGGGGTATTCGCCGAGATGCCACTGACTGCGAATACTGCCGTACTGCAGTGGCCCGGCGGGCGGCTAAATTTCAGGCGCAGGACCTTATCCATGGACAAATTCATCCCGTGGCGGAGTTTTTTCCCGTGGCCGACTATTCCAGTCAGGTCCCGGAGATTTAAAACGGTCACGAAAAGGGACGGATGCCCGCCGTCGTATGCTTGGTCGAACTTGCCCGTGCCGATATCAACGCGATTGACCCCCTTTATTGCCACACCGTAGCTGTTTCCATCGGGAGTCACACCCCCGCGTCCCGGGAAGAACCAATCCGGGGCCGCATAGTCGGTTGCCACGTCAATGGTGTGCCCCGAAGGATCCTTGAGGAAAAGGGTAACGCGGCCCACCGCCTGCCCCCCGTTGGCGGATGTCGCCAGGAAAGCGATATAATTCAGGGATGGCGGATGCTTCAACTTCAGGCTGCCGGAATTACGGCTGTCGCCTGTGAGAAACAATGCGTCGCCGGATGGGGAGGATTGCAACCGGAAGTTCGCAGCGCTCGGACCGACCACGCCATCGGCGGGTAACCCTGTTAACTTTGGCGCTCCCGTCAGCCCGGCGGAGTAGAAGTCGGCAATTCCGTCTAAAGCGTTGGAAACGTACCCACCGAAACCCGGCTTTCCGTTGCCGCCAAGCGCGGCATTTGCGGGCACAACGAGGCGTTGGTTAAGACCATTAACGCCAATCGAGGTGAAGGGCTGTGTGTGAAACGAAAAATCCTTGATCTGTTGAACTTCGTCGGCCGCGCCGGTACCCGCAGTAAATCCAACATATCCGCAGGGGCCCTGAAGCAGGGTGGTCAATGGGGCGGGCAGCCGGTAGGTGGCGTGAAATGTTTTTCCGCCCTGCATTGCCTGAAATTCCAGATTGCGTCCACCGTCGGACGAGATAGTTATCGTAATTGGAGCGCCCGCCAAATTAAAATTAACAGCCCCGGTGCTCCCGATTGCAATCGGCATGCGGGGCGAGTTCCGGCTCTTGGGCAGGCGGTATGCGATCTCAAGCGCGGATTGGCCGTCGTTTTCAACCCCAATACCCAGCGAGCCACGAGGCGATTTTCCATTCTGGATCAGCCCCTTGTCGCCACCGTTGTCGCCCTGAAGAAGGTGTAGCCCATCTTTGGAATTTTGCACGACAAAATAGAATCCATCCCCACCGGTATTTTGGACGACATACTGGAACTGGGCCTTCCATCGCCCGCCTAGAAACAGTCGGTGGCCGATCCACACGCTCGTCTCCTCGCCGCCGTGGCCGCTGGTAAGCGTAACGGTCTTTTTGTGAATGCGTGGCACTCGTCGAAAGTAGGCATTCATATTACTATTAAGCATCGCCCCGCGGAAAACTTTAGCATAAGCACCGTTCTTCGTGAATATGACACCCTGCCTTTCGGCCGACATGGAGGGTGGCGCATCTCCCGGCGAAGTGGCCCAACTGCGGTTGGGCTTGGAGCCGACGACAACTTTCCACAGGCCGCCCTTCGTCACTGCCGTTTCAGGGAACCACGGCTTATTAAGGGGTCGGCCATCAATTGAAGCCGACTGGATGTAGGTGTTCTTTCCGCCCGCCCGTGGCGCATCGATGATAAACTTTTTTCCCGAATACGGTATTGCCAGGCGGATGGTAATCCGCGAGAATCGCGGCGTAACCACTTCGAGGTCCGGAACGCCAGGATCGACCGCGTAAAACCCAACTTGCGAAAGGACATACCAGGATGACATTTCGCCGCAGTCGTCGTTGCCGCCATTAGCCAATCCGCCTGGAGTGTTGGTGAATGTTCTGTTGGCCTCGTAATTGACGATGTGTTGGGCTTTCCAGGGCTGGCCGACATAGTCGTAAAGAAATGGCACCTGGATATCTGGTTCGTTGGTGGGATCATAATGGTTACCTTTGAAGAACGCCGTGAGCTTATCCGAAAATGCGACATTACCTCCCAACAGGTTGATAAGCCCTTGGACATCCTGCGGCACCAACCACAAATATTCCCAACCGGTTCCCTCGACGAAATGCACCGAGTCGTATCGATCAGGATCAAAATTGGGAAGCCAAGCTCCGTCGGGCAGACGCGGCACAATGAAGCCATCGACGGGGTCGAACATTTCCCGATACTGCTGGCCCCATTCTGCGAGGCGGTCGCCTTCTCTGATGTGGCCAAGGGAAAGCGCCAGCCTGGACAAAGCGGCAAAGGAAATATCGTATTCTTCGTCAGTGGACACCCCGCCGCTGGCCGGGAACGCTCCCCGGTGGTGTAAATTAGCCATGGCGACCATCCCCGCGTATGCTGTTTTAATATCAAAGTGGTGCAACCCAGCTTCCCACACGTGCGACAGCCAGATGGTCATCGGGTCGCCCACCATGCAACTCCCGGGGACATTGGCGGCCGGCCACCGCCAAATATGGCCCGTTTGCCTGTACATTTCCACAATGGACTGCGCCATGTCCGCAGTCCGCGTTGGCGCAATGAGTGCCAGCAGGGGAATTTCCGAGCGATAGATGTCCCATCCTGAAAAATTAGCGTAAATATGATTATGGCCGACGGGGACACGGTGGATTTTCTTGTCGTAGCCGACGTAACGTCCATCGACATCGTCAAAAACGGTGGGATCAATCATGGTGTGGTAGAGCGCGGTGTAGAAGCAGGCCCGATGCGCAGCCGAGCCGCCCCGAACATGGATGACCGAAAGCGCCCGGTTCCAGATTTTCGCCGCCGCATCGCGGTACCGGTCGAAATCCCACGAATGCATTTCAGCCCTGAGGTTTTTCATCGCGCCATTCACGCTGACATAGGAAATGCCCACCCGGACCTCGACGGTCTGCGGCTTGGGCGATGCGGGCCAACTCATAAAGGCACCGATTTTATTCTTCTCCTTTTTCTGATTGACGGTAGTTTTTCCGGGAAGCATTTTGCCAGCTTTCCACAAACCGTATTTTTGAGACGGGCGGTTGGCCTGCATGGCAAAGTAAATCCGGGCCGGCCCCGACGCGCAGAAAATGTCGCTGGTGACGTAGCCCGTCAGGGTGTGATCGTTGATAAAATGGAGATGGCACGGATGGCTATAAGAGGTCATCACATGGCTGATGGGCAGGAGAATGTTCTCTTGCTTGCCGGCCGGGAATTCGAATCTGGCCATGCCGCATCGCAGAGTCGTGGTAAGTTCAGCGTTGATTCCCCAAGTTTGCTCTAAAACGCGGTAATAGCCGGGAGAAGCGGCTTCATCCTTATGGTCAAAGGCAAAGCGGTATTGCCGGGGGTGGATAGTGACGGGACCGCTTGTGGCGGTAAAAAACACATCGCCATAGCTGAGGCAGCCCGTTCCGCTGAGGTGGGTCATACTGAAGCCATCGATGTGATGGCCCGTATAGTCGTACGACTCACCGTAGCCGATTTCCCGACGTGGCATATCGGGACTGAGCTGCACCATCCCGAAAGGCAGCGTGGCACCGGGGAAGGTGTGGCCGCCATTGGTGGTCCCGACGAAGGTATTGACGCAATCGACCGGCGGGGAGGCAGGCGCGGGGGCACCGGCCGCGGCCGCACGCAGGCAGCCGACGAACAGTGTAAAGATAGCAAACATCGCCACTGAGGTGCTTCCGTAGCGGAAGCGAGACATACATGACATATGAACATACTCCTCGACTCGGATGAGGCCATCTTGAACCAGTCGCTTGATTGCACCGCTGGCGGTTGGTCGTGACATACCAAACTGGCTGGCTAAATCCCGCTCGGTCGGAATCCGCTCGTTAATACGAAATCTGCCGGTTTCAATTCCACGTCGGATAAAGTCATAGAGTTGGTCGGCTTTCTTGGACACTCGCAAAAGTTCGCCCAAATACTCAATTGTAATATTATCGGAGGTTCGGTCGCGGGTGTGCTTAGCCCGCCCCTTAGTTTTACGACTTATAATGCCTTAAGGGGTTCTATGTCAATTAACTGGTCCGACCGGAATGGAGAACTGGCGTGCGGGTGGTGCGCTACGGCCGAAGGTATGGCAGGGAACCTTCGGCTGCGCGGGATCGGCCCCGCGATAGCTGCTTAGTGCCACCCATGGGAAATGAATTCCCGGCGGGTTTGCGAGCTAATTCATGGGTTGCGTCAAAATCAGCGCAAGCGGGCCGAACGGCGCAGAATCAGCGGCGCAAAACCAACCGCCAGCAACAGCAATGCGGCCGGCTCTGGCGTGGCCGCCACGTTCCAAGCCAGCGCATAAGGATCGGACGTGTTGAGCGTGAAACTTGGCGCAGTGGATTGCTGATAACCGGCGTCAAAAACTTCAAGGTCATATTTGTCGCCCGGCGTAAGCGAACTGATGGATTGAAAAATGGTTTGCGTATTGTCATTGATGCTGGTGGACTGGCTGACCAACTGGCCGGTGGTGGCGTTATATAGATACAAATACAGGCTGTTGAAAGCCTCCGGCGACGGAGCCGAACCACCCGGCGACGTAGCGGATGGCATGGCCAGGCCGTAAAGGCTGGTGCCGGAAATGCGGGAATAAGATAGCGAAGTCTGGGCATTCCATACAAGGGTTGCCGTCAGATGACCGGCGACGGCACCGGCGGGAAGATTAAGCAAATAGTGGCTCACGTTGCTTCCAGTGGAAGAGGCCGTGGCGAAATTCCACCCTTCAAGTGGTACAGCCGTACCGCTGGTAATGGGCGTCGAATTGCTGTTGACCGCGCTGGCGGCGTGCTGGCCAGCTTCCAGATTCTGATAACTCTGATAGACATCCAGGCTGTCCGCACCGACATTCTGACTTAATGAATTTCCGGCGGAAGGAGCCCAGTTGGACGCCTTATCCGCACCGTTCATCAGCAGAGCCTTCAGCGTTTGGGCTTGCGAGGCAGACGTGTTACCCATTTGATTACCCGCCTGAACCAGCAACGCCGCCGCACCGGAAACCAGCGGCGTGGTATAGCTGGAAGCCGTACCGGGGGCAATGAGGTCCGGACTGGAAAGGCCGGTTAGCGTAGGCCCGTTGGTGGAATTATTTGCGGCCAATGCTGAAGCGCTTACGGAAATACCGTTGTACGCTGTAGACGGCGGGTTGACCGCCAGCGAAAAGGACCCATTGGAATAAGTGGTGGCACCATCACCGACCGCGGTCACAAAAAGTGTTCCGTAGTAATTTGCGTAGGCATCATAATTCAGATTGGATTGCTGTTCCTGGACCAGTTCCTGCTGCTGCGTGGTACCCGAATTAAAAGTGTTTAGAAAGCTTTGATTCACAATTTTATCGTTATGCAGTGTGGCAATGGGGATATAATTGCCGCGGCTTGGCGAATAGTACACGCCGATAACATCCGTTTCAAACCAGCTCGCGGAATAATTATCCACCTGGGAAATACCGGGTGCCACGCCGTTGGCCCCCCACAAATAACCGCCGACGCTGTTGGCGTGCCCGGATACAGTGTATTGGTAATAAGAACTCGACGAGCCGGTGGTAAAATCATGCAGCACGCCGCTTGTGGTGTCCACATTAGGTTGCGTGCCGGGACTTGAAGCGCCCGGTGCGGTTGGATAGAAATAGTCGGGAGCATTTCCGATATAGGTCACGACCGGTCCGGAATTCGGAGTGCTGACTTCAAATTGATCGGCGTATGGGGAAGCCTGTGTTCCGCTGCCACCGCTGCTAAGGCTTGCCTCCACCTGACCGATATTGACCCCGGCACCGGTAAGGCCGCTGGGCAATCCGGTCATGCCGATTCCCGTGGGGCTGGCCTCCGCGCCGGCGGCGATACCCACCGTTAATGCGGCAGCCACGCAGGCCCAAAGCAGCCGCTGCCGTTTGCCGTGGTCGCCGAATTGAATGCAGGCAGGACTCAACTTGTTTGATCCGATAAGGCTGACGATGGGCATCGGCATTTCTCTCCAATCGAAGTTCAAAACTCTTATGCTCAAGCGAGGAAGTAGCCTTCTCCGAATTAGGAGACTAGTCTATTTTCAGGCGCGAGTCAAAGTAATTCCGTGAATTTCCAACACCTTAAACGTTACCGGACCAAGAGAAGTTCGGCATAGCGAATATTCACCGATCCTGCGGCAATTGGATAACCATATGATCGTTGACCTGTCGCGGACTCAAGTGCATGGCCCCCAGGGAGGCTCGCCCGCGGCCCGACCATACCCACAGGTCGTCCGTATCCAGGGGATTCAGATAAAATGAGAAGGTCCCATCCGCGTGGCCGCTAAACCGGTCACCTGACAACTGACTCTCCGGCGGTCCGACGGAAAACTGTGCATCGGGCACAGGCGTTTTGGTGCCGCTCCATTCCACCATCCCGGCCACGTGGGTGCAGCCGGCAATTCCCAGGGCCGAAATCGACAGCGCCAGAAACAGGCCGCGTGAAATCATACAATTATATTTAATCATACATATTACCAATCATTACACATTAAGCTGGCAAGCCGGAGAAACACCAGAACCGTTCACGGCGAATCCACGGAATTCAGAACGCTGCGCACGGCCACTATCCGCAAGCCGGAAAAATCCGGACTGGCAAACGCATATTTCGCCGGCACTTTTAATTGCAGCGTCGCCTTAGAGACCACCAGATGTAATTCGGCTTTTCCCGCCGGGTAAACAAGGTCAATGTGCATGGGCACCATCACGGGTTGCGTTCCGTCCCGCGGCTCCAGAGGCCTGTAATCCGAAAGACTGGAGCGCGCCTCGGAAATTCCATCCGCATTGAACATCGCCACTTGTGCGACATTCCCGGTCAATCGGTCGACCACCAGTTCGCGCTGCACAAACCGACTTCCATTCGGCAGACGTTCAACGACAAACAGCCGATTGTAGCGGTCGCGCGGGAAACCGGTCATGACCACGCTTTGCGCTGCGGTTTGCCGCAATTCACCCACCGCCAGCATCTGCAATACCTGCCGGGGATCTATTGGAATTGCGCGGGCATGCGGATCAGATCGGCCAGGGTGTCCCACATAGGCAATTTTATTCCGCCGATTCACCAGCCAGTACATGCGATTGTTGATTCCCATTTCAAAAACGTTTTCGCCCAGATACGTTCCGCTAAGCAGCAGGCTCACCGGGCCAGTTCCTTCTTGCCGAGCCTGCTGATCGACCATCATCACAAAATGGGTTTGAAATTCATGTCTATTGCCCAGTCGATCCGTGTAATCAAGCTTAAGGGATCCGACGAGCCGCAGTGTGGCCAGTCGCAGGGCGCGGCGGTTGAGCTGTGAAATCTGCTGTACGGCGGAAATCGGCGGTGGCAGCGGCGCGGCCGACTGTTGCGCAGATTGACATCCGGCAATTGCCGCAATCGCCGGAAAGACCACGGCCGCTGTGAACATCTTCCATCGCCAAGCGATTCGGCCAATCGACCCGGTCCGGTCAAATGACGCTTTATCCGGTTGATGCGCCGCGGTGTGCATGATCGCTTCTTTCATAAATCCAATCCCCGGAATCCAACCGACGCGGCCCCGGCTAAACAGCCGCGTAGGACCACGCCGCGGCGCGGCCCTAAACCCGTCGAACATTCACATCATGGTCGGCAAGATAATCTTTTACCTGCCGGATAGACCAAGTGCGGAAATGGAAAATAGATGCCGCCAGGGCCGCATCCGCCTTTCCTTCCTGCAGAACATTCAGCAGATGCTCCGGCTTACCCGCCCCGCCACTGGCGACCACGGGAATATGTACCGCATCGCTAACCGAACGGGTCATTTCAATATCATACCCTTCCTGCGTGCCATCGGAATTCATAACGTTAAGCACAATTTCGCCCGCACCTAGTTTTTCCGCTTCAATCGCCCAGGACAACACGTCACGGCCCGTCCCTAACCGGCCGCCATTAATAAAAACCTCCCAGAATTCGGTACCGTCCGGCCGGGCCACGCGGTTTGCATCCAGACCAAGCACGGTGGCGCAACGGCCGAATTTACGCGAAATTTCCGCCAGTAGCCCGGGATTTTTGACGGCGGCCGAATTCAGGCTGACCTTTTCGGCGCCGGCTTGAATCAGGGCGGTGGCGTCGTCGAGGGTGCGAATCCCCCCCCCCACCGTAATGGGCATAAATACCCGATCGGCCACGCGCCGCACCACATCGGTCATAATCTGGCGACCTTCATGGCTGGCGGTGATATCGTAAAATACGAGTTCATCGGCACCGGCCTGGTCATAAAACACAGCCTGTTCCTCGGGGTCACCAGCGTCCACATGGTCGAAGAAGCGCACCCCTTTTACCACCCGGCCGCGGTCTACATCCAAACACGGAATGATACGTTTTGTTAACATATACGGATTATAAGCCACCGGCCGCAATCAGGCGACAGGCCCGCGGCGATGAAAGGATTAATGATGTTGCGTCGCGCCACTATCGCCGATGTCCCCCGAATCGCCCAACTTATTTCGCATTTCGCCGGGCGGGGGAAAATGCTGTTCCGGTCCCACGCGGAGCTTTACGAAACACTGCGCGATTTTACGGTCATTGAATTGCCGGATCAACCGGGGATTGTGGCGGGCGTTTGTGCGCTGGAAATTGTCTGGGCGGACCTTGCCGAGGTCAAAAGCCTGGCCGTGGCGCCGGAATATCAGAAGCGAGGCCTGGGCCGGCAACTGGTGCAGGCGGTAATTCAGGAAGCACGCGATCTGCAAATCCAACGGATTTTCGCGCTTACTTATGAAGCGGATTTCTTTAGCCGATTTGGGTTTCAAGTGGTCAATCGCGAGGCGCTGCCGCTGAAAGTCTGGAGCGATTGCATCAAATGTCCCAAGCGGGACGGCTGCGACGAAACGGCCATGGTGTTGGATGTACTGCCTCGTCCGGTGCTGGCTGCTCAGGATGCGGATTCAACGGTGAATCTGCATGATGACGTGCCGACGCGGCTTGTCAGCATAAATATGCCGCGACGAAAACCCGGTATGTTATGATCCATCAGGCCGAAAATATGCTTTTGCGTTTACGCAGCACCAACAGCAAGCCGATGGCGCCAGTCGCACAAAGTGCCGCAGATGCCGGTTCGGGCGTCGAAACGGATGCGGTAAATTCGGTGACAGGCAGCGTATAAGGATTGGTATTGCCATACCCGTTTATTGCGTAAATACCAACATTTAATCCGCTACCGCTTACGTTGGACGGTGCAGCCGTGGTGTAAGTGTTCGACCAGCGGGCGGTCGTGTCGCTGACCGTTTCGAGCCAATTTCCGTTTGTTCTGGAAATTGCAGTCACAATGATATCGCCAGCGGTAAACGTTTCCCCATTTGATGGGCCGCCGACATCAGAGCCGGTGTTATTTGTCTGCACGAACGAGGCAGCGGGAGTAGAACTGTTTGTGGTCTTGGTATTGAACGCGATGTATCCATCCCGCAATGTGGCCGTGGCGGATGTGCCGACATAGACACCGAACTGGTTATAATTATTCCCGATATTACTCCCGGTCGGAAAACTGAACGTCGCGGAAACACTGAAATTCTGGATGCCGGTATAGCCAAGTGAGTTTAGATTGACACCCAGAGCTTCGAGGGTTCCCAGGTTTTGCGAACCGTTAAAATCCGATGCGCTGTTGGCGGTAACCGAAAGATTGCCTGGCGACGCGGCCGTATTCAACGTCAGATTCGGATCCTTGGTAGCGATTGATCCGCCGGTTCCGGAAAGCCGCGCGGTAAAACCAGTGCCGTTGCCGACGGAATCCTGAATTGTTCCGGCGACAGCACTTGAGAAATTCAGATTTATTGCGCCAGCGCGAATTGTCGTGGAAACAAATCCAGTCGCACCCGCTGCCAAAATGATCGCCGCGATGTTTTTAATAGGGTACATAAGATCTCCTCTGGGGCCTCTGGCCCTCAACACGTTGAACACCACAAATTACCGGCACACCCGGCAAATATGATTAACTAGGTTTAGTATATAACATTTAATAAATACTGTCAAGTCTTTTTCTTAAGTATTTTCATTTTTTCGGTTATCGGTCGTATAGCCTGCTCCAATTGAACATCCCACAATTCCGACCGTTCAAATTACCCACTGTTGGACGGCCCGCCCGTCAATCCTGCGTCTGCAGTTAAACCCCATCATCACTCCACGATTTCGTGCAGCTATACATAACCCCCCGCGTCGGCGAGCCACTGAAGGCAGGACCCCGTTGTGGCCTTTGTGTGAATTCCAACACGAGCCCACCAGTCGGCGAGCCATCAGATTGCAGGCTGATCCCGATAAATTGGAATACACGTATTTTGGTAACTAGTTTTTTTCCTGTTGGTCGCCCACAAACTTTTTGATTTCATTCGGTACCGTGTGTCGGTCGCTTAAGGCCGGCCAAATTCCCCGGCCTTCACCGTCCTACAGCCATACAGCCCGCCGGCCATCATGCCGGTGTGCGCTTGAAGCCGGACGGTCACTTCGGCCCGGCCTTTGGTCAGGCGTTCCGGTATTTGCCACTCCTGGTGAAAAAACTTATCGGGCCGCGTGAAGTTCAATATCTGTGTTGCGATTTGATGATTATCCACCAGCACGTCAAACACGCGGCCAAAAGCATCGGAACCCCAAAACGTCATGACAAGGGTCATCGGCGTCGTGGGCAGAACCTTCATATTAAAGCTAAACCCTCCTCCATGGGAGGCATCCCGCCAAGTCTTGCCTCTGAACCGGCCGGTATTGCTGTTTTGCACATTCCGCAAGTCATGCCGCTTTTCGGAACCCGGATTCCCCGGCTTGAAGTAGTCGACCGTATTTTTCGACAAATTCTGTCTAAATTCCTTCGCTTCTTTCTCTTGCTCTTGCCGCTGCATCCATTGCTTTTCAGTCACATTATCAAAATAAACCGCGTAGCGTTCATGGGCGACTTTATAAAATGGGACAAGCTTAACATCCCGCGGGCGTCCGGCACCATGGGTGTGCCAGACCAGCGGCTCGACGGGATCAGGCTTTATCCACGAATCAATCGCTTTTCCGGATATAACCATCACCGGTACGGTTTGGGGATCCGGCACGCTGGCCCACTGGTATTGATTTCCATTTGCATAGGGCACAGGTGGCAGCATCATATCTGTGCCCAGAACCGCAGCCAGCACAACCGGACCGCTGAGAATGGCAAAGGTGGAGGGATGATGCGGCATGGGTTCAATTCGCAATGGAGTCCGCAATTCAATTTCGAGCAAATCGCCATTGGCCCATTGTCTTGATAGCTCAAGATATGTCCCGGGAGCGCCGGCATCAATAGATTTGCCATTCAGCTTCACCTTCATGGCCGGGGTGGACCAAAAGGGGTGCCGCAACTTTATTGTCGCCAGCACCGGTTGCCCGCATGCAACGTGCATTCGAACGGCATTTTCGGCAGGAAAGCGCGTCTCCTGACGAATAGTTAAACCCATTTCTTTCCAACGCAGTTCCGAGGCCATATAAAGGTTCACCCACAGCGTATCCGCGCTGTGGTAGTAAATGCCCCGCGCATATTTGGCGTGGTTCTCCATACCCGTGCCGACGCAGCACCAGCAGGAATCCCAAGGAGTGCAGAACGTTTTAAAATGCCCGGGCCGCATAGAAAGGTAATATGTCATCATGCCGGTGGCCGGGTCCTGGGAGCCTAAAATGTGATTGACCAGACCGCGTTCGAAAAAATCAGCGGCTTCCATGGTGGCGTTCCAGCAGAAATAATGGTTGGTCAATTTGAGAATATTATAGGTGCAGCAGCTTTCAGCCGATCCAACGGAAAGTTGCCGCCAGGCATCCCCCAGCGGAAAGAAAAATTCATGGTTTGAATTACCGCCAAAGACATAAGACCGCCGACGGGCCACCGATTGCCAGAAGAATTCCGCTCCGGCGCGATAGTGCCGTTTGCCCGACAGCTCATATTGACGTGCGATGCCGATGACGCGCGGAATATATTGATTGGAATGGGTTCCGGTCAGAATGTCTTTTCCGTGCATCAGCGGGTCAAGTTGGGATTTTTCATTAAACTGTTCGGCCAGTTTCAAATATTTTTTGTTTCCCGTAATGGCATAGACATCCGCAAGCACTTCGTTCATTCCGCCCTGTTCGCTGATCAGCATGGTCTGCATCTGGGCGGGGCGCAGAGCCTTTGGAAATTGCGCGGTCCATTCCGTCATGCCAATTAGAATATTCTTTGCCTGATCACTGCCGGTATAAAGACAGGCATCGCGCAGACCCGCCATTACTTTATGCACCACATACCAGACTCCACCAATGCCATTAAAGCTAAAACTGAAAAGCGCGTGCGGATCACCGACATTTATTTTACCCGCCAAGGCCATTTTAAAAGCATTCCGGGCACCTGAAACGCCAAAACAATAACCGCGAAATTGCGCATCCTTGCGCCCGTTTGCCGCCTGGCATTCCGCAAGACGGGGGAGCAGATAGTTAATCTTTTCAAGCAGACGATGGTCTCTGGTGTGGGAATACATCATGGATGCGGAAGAAAGAAAGTGGCCGCATATATGCCCGGCACACCCGCCATTTTCCCATCCGCCCAAACTCGGCGCTTTGGCGGGCAGTCCGGAAACCTTCTGAAATGGTGCCAGCAGGCGATCGCAATCAAAGGCCAGCAGATAATTCAGATCGCGAATCATATTTTCGTGAAATGGCCCCGGCCTGATGGTTATATCAGAAAGATTGAATTCGTAACATTTCATTGGAACGGCGGCATTTCCCGCGGAACCGGGCTGGTTAAATTCTTCCACGCTTGCAGTGACTGAACGGACAATGGCCATCCCGACGCCGCCTGCAATGGCGGATTGCAAGGCCTGGCGTCTTGTGATTTTTTCGCCGCCTGAAACCATCCGTGAAACCTCTGGAATGATATACAACAAATCGTACCAATCTCATCGAACGGAAAGGCAGCGTTATGATTGCGCCGATCCGGCCCCAACAGGCCGATTCAAATCAGGGCATTTGTGATCCAGAATGTTAATATGTTCCGGTCTCCGGCGGGTGAACCTGATGGTCATTGTTCCAATCCATGTTCATCTGGCCGCCGCCCTGATTCGGATTCACCTGAACCAGTTCCTTCTGCGAATGAATCGACACGTGTCCATCCGCCCAGACCACGTTTGAATCGCCCCCATGAATTGCCCCGGGCCATTCGGCCCATTGTACAATTCCAGGTATACTGGTTTGCGGCAACGGAATATTGCTGCGTGTCGGATCGGAATTATAGATAAATGTATAGCTCGGGTTTCCGTGGGTGGCATCATCAATCCGATCGGTTATCGCAATCATCGCCGCCGGATCAATGACTGCCGATTCAGGTACCTGAGCGTAGCCTCCCGCGGTTCCGGTGAAAGTAACACCGATATCGCCTCCCAGCCCCTGACCGTAGGATGACGTCCCCGGAAGCGGAAACCCACCCAGCGTTCCCCAATCGTTGTAACCATAAGAAAAGGCGGGAAGCGAAAGTTGCGGACCTTGCGTGGCGATCCAATTGCCGCCCAAATAAAGCACTTCCTGTCCATTCTGATATCCAAAGCCGCGGAGAAGTGTACCGCGACCATAGCCGGCGGGAATGACACCCGAACTGGGGACGGGCCAGACATAGCCTATATAATCCATGTCAATGGTACGCGACGGGCAGTAAAATAATTTAGCCGATCCCGGTCCCATCATTGTCATAAGTCGCGGCACCCAACAGCAGAAATTATTGGATGGACCGGTTCCATCCACCACCTCATCGCCGGGATAGAATCCCTTCCATGTCTGCAGGTATTCCTGCATTGCCTGCCCCATTGAACGCTCATTGGAGCCACAGGCCACGCGATTGGCAGCGCTTTTGGCGGCGGCTAAAGCTGGCAAAAGCAGCGCGATTAATAGAGCGATAATCGAGATCACGACCAGAAGCTCTATCAGTGTAAAACCCTGAGACGCGCGGCCAGATCGGGACGGAATGTGGTTGAAATTGGGCACAACAAACTCCATTATTTTATTCATCCGGCTTTGCACAAAAATATTAAATAACCGCTTATCTATGAATGATGAAATCGCAGATCATCGTACGTTTCCGCGATTAATACAGATGACGGCCCTCACGGTCACATGGGCAACAGGGTAATGAAGGCTCGTCTGTGTGACCGCCAGGTCATTAGTCCCCGATACATAACACAACTTAGTTTATTTTATTGAAAGGTACCCGCCATGTCAAGTTCGCAGCAATCCCGTCTGACCGGATCTGATGACCTTGCACATTGCGCGCCTGGCCCTTTAGACCTGGCCCGATTGCAGGACCCGACTTCAGAAGCATCCCGATGCGTCCGCAAATTTCAGATAAAGGTCCAATCATTTACCTGGTGAGCTATGGCCTTGGCTTGATCAAACAATGCAGCGTATCGCAATAATCCGCCATTGCCGTCGCGTACCGGCGCTGCCAAGACAAATACACCAGCCGCAAAAAAAACAAATGGGCGGCTTAAATGTGACCGAATCTTCTTTGAGGCTGGTTGTTCCGGCGGTTTTATGCTCCAATATATCGCTGATGTCCGCGGCATGAACCCGCGGTATGGAAAGGAGTGCGTTGTGAATCGCGCCGGTTTGGCAGCCAAAGTTACGAGTGTGGTGGTAAAGATAGGAACCAATGCCCTGTCCGGAGCCGACGGGCGACTGGACCTGTGCGTTATCAACGCGCTGGCAAAAGACGTCGCCGCACTGCACAAATCGCGCAATCTGCGAATCACTCTGGTTTCCAGCGGCGCGATCGGTGCGGGCATGACGGAAATGAATCTGTCCGTCCGCCCCAAAGATTTGCCGATGCTGCAGGCCGCCGCGGCAATCGGGCAAAGCCTTCTTATGAATCACTTTGCCAATGCCCTGCGGCCACACGGCCTATGTGCCGGGCAAATTCTGGTAACCCGGCAAGATTTCGAAGACCGCCTGCGCTATCTGAATCTGCGTAATTGCATTACCGCGCTGCATCAATCCCGCGGGATTCCGATCATCAATGAAAATGACGCCGTTGCGGTCGATGAAATCCGTTTTGGCGACAATGATATGATCGCCGCACAAGTGACAAATCTCCTGCGCGCCGATCTGCTGATTTTGCTTTCCGTGGTGGATGGCCTGCTGGACGCCAATGGCGATGTGCGGGGAATTATTGAAGATGTGGATGAATCTGTTACCGGAATGGTCCGGCCTGAAAAAAGCAGCCGCGGATCCGGCGGCATGGGTGGAAAACTTTTTGCGGCCGGCACGGTTCAGACCGCGGGCGAGCCGGTCATTATCGCCAACGGCAAAACGCCGGGCATTGTGGGCAAACTGCTGGCAGGCGAGGAACTCGGTACACTGCTGTTACCTGGAAAACGCAAACTTTCCGCGCGTAGCCGCTGGATTGGTCTGACCGCTCGGCCGCGCGGTTCACTGATTGTGGATGCCGGTGCGGCCAAAGCACTGTGCAACAACAAATCGCTGCTGGCCGGGGGCATCGTTTCAAGCGAAGGGGATTTTTCGCGCGGCGACCCGGTCGCTATTTTGGATCAGCAGGGACAGCGACTGGCAATCGGTCTGACGAATTACAGCCGGGCTGATGTGGAACTTATACGCGGTCACAAATCCCGGGAATTTTCGCGTCTGTTGGGAACCCCGACATGGTATGACGAAGTCGTGCATCGGGATGACCTGGTGCTGCACAAATCAGTCGCCTGATTCATGCAACCGCCCGCCGATTTGGCCGGCATCTGCCGCGACCCCGATGACCTCCGGCGGCGAATAGGCGATGCGGCGCGAATATCCGGATGCCATAAACGCCAGCACCAGTGCAAAACCAGCGAATAAGGCCGGGTCCAGCGTGCGACCGTAATTGGCCGCATGGGGACCGAATATTTTTATCAGATCGGATGTCAGCATCATCAGCACGGCGGCCACCGCCAGGGCCATCATGGACAGAATGCGTCCAATGCGCGGCGCTTCGCGGTCGCTGGCCACCATGGCCGCAGCCATGAGCGTGAATATCAGCGTAACATAATGCGGAACCCAGCTCCACTCCTCCGCCCAAAGCATAAATGCCGCCACGGCACCGATTTCCAGAACATAGCGACGGCAACGGAGCGTCGGCAATTTGCGCCGCATCCAGACGAGTCCTACGCATCCAATCCCGACCAGCACAAAGCGGATCACGCGCTGCGCGCTGGCTGGTGACAGATCAAAAAGATTCACATAATAATTTCTGGCATGTCCGTGCGGATACGCCACAAACGCGGGAACATGGGCCAGCAGCCGCAGCAGAAAACTTGGAATTGATTCACCCGAGGGTACCTTGACGGCGCTATGGAGGATATAGGGCCGAATCATGATGTCAAAATACTGATGATTCCAGAGCATGGATTGCGCCGGCCCGAAGCAAACCGCCAGCGGAACAAACAGCCAAAACGGTATTCCCAGCGCCATAGCCGCCGCCACGCGCCAGCGCCGCCGCCATAGAAAATACACGACGAATATGATCGGCGTGACTTTAATCGCGACAGCCATAGCCAGCATCAGACCGGCGAGCCAGTCCGCCTTTACCGTCTCCTTTTGCGCCAGCCAAAGCCCCACCGCCATGGGCGTGAGCATAAGCAGATTGACCTGCCCTTCCTGCATGTCACCAATCACGGGCCAGAACCAGACGGCCAGCAGCAGCGTCATGGGCACAACCGCAATGGGCACCGCGCTTTTACGAACAATATCCAGCGCGCTATAAAAAATGATGGCCAGCAGCACAGGTTTGAAAAATGCCCATGCGAACTGCGCGGCGGGAAAAGACAGGAGCGAAAATGGGGAAAAAAGCACAATTGTGAAGGGCGGCATTGGCCAAAGATCGTTTTTAAAATTCGCATGATGATGCAGAAACCCCGGCAGCATTCGGAGCCAGCGGTTAAAGTCATTAATATCCAGCGGATTGGCCAAGGCCAGGTCTTTGACCTCTTTGTGCCAGGCCTGAATGCCCACCACCAGAGCCATCACCATCACAGCGCCCCAGATCGCCACGGTCACCCAGGGAATTTGCCGGTTGCGCGGATTTTTATGCAACATTCTTTCCATGTATTTCTTTCGATTCCGCGAAGCGAATCAGCGGGTCAGATAGCTTGGCCGCCCCACATTCACCCACAGGCTGATTCCGGACATCTGATAAAGTGTGCCATTCATATCGGGGCTTTTCGTGTTTAAATCCGGATGCCCGGTAATTTCCACATGATCTCCAGCCGAATAGCCGCGCAAAAGGCTTGCAGGCCGGAGCACAAATCTTCCGCCATAGGCATTGTTTCCATTGCGCGTTCCAAACAGAATGATCCATTCGCCCGGGTTACCGGGGGACGGTTCCAACTGACCAAACACGACGGAATAATCTGGCGAAGCCCACCCGTAAGTGGCTATCGGATAATCGTACCGCGAGCCGCAGCCCGCCGGAATCAGCAGGCCAAGAACTGCAAAAATAATCATCATGCTGCGCAGAATCATTGCGTCACTATCTTTCCGCCTTACCGGGCAAAATACAGATTGCCGACATAGAAGCCAGGCTTCAACTGCCGCGAGCGCCAATGGTATGCACACCGAGGCTGTTGGTCGCGCCGGCAGTGCCTAGTGGAGCGCCGGCGGCAATGACGACGCGGTCACCGGTCTGCGCCCAGCCCATGCGGCGGAGTAAATCATCCACCATTGCGGGCAGGTCGTCAAAGTGTTTGGGAATTTCCGCGCACATTGGCGTGACACCAAAATAAAGCGCCATTCGCCGCACCGCAGCCGGATCGGTGGAAAGCGCCAGAATAGGAACCGGAAACCTGTTCTTTGATAAATAGCGAGCCGACCCGCCCGCCTGCGACCAAACCACGACCAGCCGGGCATTGACATCCTTGGCAATAGCCAGCGCGCCATGGGCGATCGCAGCAGTCCGGTGAAAGCTCATTTGCAGCAGCTTGGGGGGGCGCGTTTCGATTCCCTTGGCGACAATGTACTGTTCAGCCTTGCGGGCAATGTCATTAAGCGCGGCCACGGCTTCCCGTGGATATTTTCCGACCGCGGTTTCGCCGGAAAGCATGACCGCATCGGCACCATCGAGAATGGCGTTGGCCACATCGGAAACCTCCGCGCGCGTTGGAGTTGGATTATCAATCATGGACTGAAGCATCTGCGTGGCGACAATCACAGGTTTGCCCGCCTCATGCGCGGCCGCAATAATCGCCTTCTGAATAAACGGGACGGCCGTTAATTCCATTTCCACGCCCATGTCACCGCGGGCCACCAGCACTCCGTCGGAAACCTCCACAATGGCTGATATTTCGTCCACCGCCTGTGGCATTTCAATTTTTGAAATAATATCCATGTCGCTGTGCTGGCGATCCAGGTACCGCCGCACGGTCTGCACATCTTCGCTGGTGCGCACAAAGGAAAGCGCCAGATAATCGAGTTTATTGGCAATCGCCCAGTCGATATCCTTCCAGTCTTTTTCCGTGATACTGGGAATAGACAAGCGCGTATGCGGCAGGTTAAGGCCCTTGTTGGACTGAATCAGTCCGCCTGTAGTGATGCGGCACCGAAGCATATCCGATTTCTTGTCAATCACTACGCAGCGGATCATGCCATCGTCAATAAGAATTTTCTGATCCAACTGCACGTCATCCACCAGACAGGCGTAATTGGAACTTACCACATTGTCCCGTCCCAGGACCGGCTCGCGAACAATGGATATTTCATCACCGGCGGCGACGCGCATTCCGCCCTCCACCACTTTGCCCAGGCGAATCTTTGGACCGCAGACGTCCCCCAGAATTGCCATGGGCGGCGCATCGATGGCCGATCGGGCAGTCTGAAGAAACTGTTGTCGCTGAACCAGGTCGCCATGTGAAAAATTCAGACGCACCACGGAAACCCCCTCATGCACGAGTTGGGCGAATACCGCCGGATCGGCACATGCAGGTCCCATGGTAATAACGGTTTTAGTTCGGGGCTTGGTAAGCATAACGTCGCATTTCCATAAAATCCGGTCACCCTGCCATGACGGGAATTGGCAACAAATTCATCAGGCCGCAATCCACTTGTTAGCACCGTCGGTCATTTTAGTGGCCCGACTGCGCAAACTCCCTTCCGCCTTGCCCCTACTTCACCGCATAAGGCATGATTCTGTCAACCTTTAAGGTTTAATTTATCCTGTAACATTCCTTTCCATCGGGAATTTTTCGCGATTCGGCCGCAAATCAGAATGCCTCACTTATTACGCCTTGACCGTACGGGCCGATGGCAAAACCGCAATTCCCAATTCAAGGAGTTGTCGGGTATCGGCGGCACTAGGGGCACCTGTCATCAGGTCGCCGCCGCTTTGCGTTTTCGGAAACGCAATGACATCGCGAATGCTTTGCCGGTTCAGCATGAGCATAATCAGCCGGTCAAGCCCCAGCGCGATACCACCATGGGGTGGGGCACCAAAACGCAAGGCATCAAGCAGAAAGGCGAATTTCCTTTCCGCCTCTTCCGGGCTGATACCCAGCATTGAAAACACCTTGGACTGAAGATCTCGCTGATGAATACGAATTGATCCGCCTCCAATTTCGATACCATTCAGGACAATATCATAAGCTTTGGCCCGCACGTGCTCGGGATTTGAATCCAGCATCCCGATATCTTCATCAAGCGGCGCAGTAAACGGATGATGGCGGGCAATCAGCCGCCCGGCCACCGCGTCGCGTTCAAAACTCGGAAAATCCACAACCCAAAGGAAGTTGTGTTTGTCGGCAGGGATTAAATTCAATTGACGAGCCAGAATCTGGCGAACTTCGCCGAGCACACGCCAGCAGATTTCCTGTTTATCGGCCACAGCGAGCAACAGATCGCCATCCTGGGCACCGGTCAATTTCCGAATTTCGGCCTGATGCTCCGCCGCGACGAACTTGGCAATTGGCCCCCCCATTGCGCCAGCCCCCGCTTCGCCGCCAAGCTTGGCCCAGGCCAGCCCTTTGGCGCCGAATTTTTTTGCGTCATCAGTCAGCGTGTCCAACTGTTTGCGGGTCAGTGCCGCACCGCCTGGCACACACAGCATCTTCACCCGGCCGCCATCGGCGACCGCCGATTTGAACACCGCAAAGCCGGTCTGGGCGGCGATATCGCTTATGTCCACCAGTTCCAGTCCATAGCGCGTGTCCGGCCGGTCTATGCCAAAGCGATCCATCGCCTCCCGCCAACTCATGCGCGGAAACGTCGCCGGCAGGTCGATCCCGAGCACTTGTTTCCACAGCCGGACCAGCAAACCGGTGATGAGATCAATGACGTCCTCCCGGTCCACAAAGCTTAATTCCATATCCAGTTGGGTAAATTCCGGCTGGCGGTCGGCGCGCAGGTCTTCATCGCGAAAACAGCGGGCAATCTGCATATAACGGTCTATTCCGGCGACCATCAGCACCTGCTTGAAGAGCTGAGGGCTTTGTGGAAGGGCATAAAAAGAGCCTGGACTGTTACGGGAAGGCACCAGAAATTCCCTGGCACCTTCGGGCGTACTTTTGTAAAGCATCGGCGTTTCAATTTCCAGAAAGCCATGTTCATCACAATAGTCACGCATGATTTTTGTAACCCGGTGGCGCACCGTCAGTGCTTCCGCCATCGCCCGGCCACGCAGGTCCAGGTAGCGGTATTTAAGCCGCGTGTCTTCGTTCACGCTTTCATGCTGTCCTGGTGCAAATGGGAGTGATTCAGCCTTATTGGCCAGATGCACCTGCCGAGCGGCAATTTCAATTTCACCGGTTGGAATTTTCGGATTCACCGCGCCGGTACCGCGCAGCAGTACTTCTCCCTGTACCAGAAGAACATCTTCATGCCGAAGCTGCCGTCCGATGGCGTAACTTTCGGCCTGATCCGGATGAAACACCACCTGGACAATGCCTTGGCGATCGCGCAAATCAATAAACACCACGCCGCCATGGTCACGGTACGACTGCACCCAGCCCGCCACGGTGACTGCGCGGCCTTTATCCGTGTTCCGCAATTTTCCACAATAGTCCGTCCGCTTTAATGTCACTGAAAATTCCTTTCAAGCCAGCTTGAATATAACCTTAATTTTCCGCTGCGACAGTGCTCCAGTTGCGCACACGGCTTTCCTGTCCGCCTAACGGCCGCTAATCCAATGTTTCACCAGCGGCAGTACCGGTTCGCCCTGAAGCGAATAGGCCCCATAGTGCGTCGGCCGCGTGCCGGGCCACCATTCCCAGAAGAAAACACCCGCGAACAGACCCGGTGGCTGATGCCGCCAGACGCGAATATATGCCTCATAGGCGCGCGCCTGCACACCCGGTTCAATCCGCCCGGTACCAACATAGTCCCAGGGTTTTTCCAGAGTATTCTGTAAGTTATCCCACCCGGTCTCGGTAATCAGCAGAGGCTTGCGCATTCTGCGGGCGTACGCCAGCAGATTCCGCTGAATCGGCCGCCAGGTCGCCATAATTTCACCCACCGGTGTATGCGGGTTTCGCCCCAGATCGTAATACGAATTCATGCCGATATAATCTAATTCCTTCCATATTTTGACAGATCCGTAATGGTCCCAGTTGGAACTGTAGGTTAATTTACCGTGAAATACGCGCCGCACCGCAGCCACAATCCGCAGCCATTGCCGCTGATGACTTTCGCTGGTAAGCAATTCGCTTCCCACCGAAAAAATCTTCACGTGGCCGGCCTGTGCCCATCGTGCGGTTCGCACAATATAACGCCTGTATCCGGCAAACCAGATTGGCCAGCTTTTTGGGGTAATCGCACCGCGCCATTCCGAGCCGGTGGCATGATCCAGCAGGACAATGGGCATCATCATCGCCTGCATATGAAGGGTATGGGTGTATTGTAAAAGTGCGCGAATATCCACCGGTGAAAGCGAATGCTTCGCATCCAACTCAATATGTTCGGCAGTCATGCCTTTCTGACGGGAATTGACCACCAGATTTACCCAATTGCACCCCATGGCTTTCAAATGCCGCAGAGATCGTTCATAAACCGCCAGATGCCCCGGAAGGCATAACTGCATGCAGAAGCCCCGAATGGGCGGCAAGCCCGGCAATGGGAAATGCAGCGGCGGTGTGGCTTCCGCAATCCGGCGACTTTTGCTGGAACTGGCCATGCCAATCAGGAGCACACTGATAAACATGAGCATCAGGGATGCGGCAATCAGCCATCTGGTTGGTTTGGGGAGCATGGTTCCGATATTCGCCCTTTCTACGCGAAAACAGTTATCTTCGGGCAAGTCGCCCCTTCTTGCAAACTCCCAACAACCCAACGATCGGCCCGAGGGTATTCCTGGTTTGCGGCAAAACAGACGGTTTGGCATTCCGCTTTGGGCTTTTTAATGCGCCTGGGCGCTTTTCGCATGAATCGGATCCCCCTTGACGCCAGAGCGATGAAAAAACCTGAAGTTCAACGCCCGGAGCCGGTATTGTTCGGGTGGCAGGCTTCTGCTACCATTTACGATGGTTTGAATTTAAGGCAGCGCGCCGGCAACGCACCGCTTGGGATACGCTTTTATGGATATTCGGCAACTCATTCTCCCTTCCGGAATCGGCTTGAGTCATCTTCGCGTCTATGACGAACCCGGACCGGACGGATTGATTACTGGTGGCGCTCACTTTCATGGCGTCTGTTCGGAAATTTATTATGTCCTCTCCGGTACCGGTTACGTGGAGCTTCTTTCGCTTAATGGTTATCAGAAGATTGAGCTTCAGCCCAATAAAGTCGTCTTCTTTCGGCCCGGCGTTATTCACCGCTTGGTCAATCCGAATAAAAACCTGGAAATTCTGCTGATTATGCAGAACGGCGGCCTGCCGGAACGCGGTGATTTCATCCTGACATTCACGCCGGATATTATGGCAGACACGACCGCCTACGTCGCAGCCGCCCGGGCCGCAAATATGACCGAGGCCCTGGCGCGCCGCAATGCAGCCAATATCGGATTTAACGACCTGCGGGACACCATGCTGGCGGATACAAACAATGGACGACGGAAACTGCGGGAGTTTTACGATCATGCCCGTCGGCTTCTGCTGCCCAAAGTGGATGGATTTGAATGGGTATTAAAATCCGGATCGCTGTATGAGGCTAAAAACAGCCACGATGCAATCGATTTTATCCGCAACAATCACATGGAATATCTGGAAAAGGCGACCTGGGAAGGAATTTACCCCATGAACGAGCCGCTGCGTCAGGGCACGTCCGGAACCATGCACCCATACGCTGTTCAGGAAAGCCTGAGCGCAGAGGGACAGCGCGTCGCCTGAGTTGTATGAATATTATGATTAAATAATTCGGTGGAAGGATCAATTCATTATGAATGCGGAACCTGTTGTAGCAGTCGTTGGTGCCACCGGCGCTGTGGGTGTGGAATTTCTGGCCTGTCTGGAACAGCGACATTTTCCAGCAGGGCAGCTTCGACTGCTGGCGTCTGCCCGGTCGGCGGGAAAAAGCATGCAGTTCCGTGGACAAGCCATTCAGGTGGAAGAATTGACCGCTGAAAGTTTCCACGGTGTGGATATAGCTCTGTTTTCCGCGGGCGGATCCATCAGTAAAAAATTCGGCCCGATTGCCGTGGCGGCGGGCGCTGTGGTGGTGGACAACAGTTCGGCATTCCGCATGGACCCGAACGTACCGCTGGTAATTCCTGAAATAAACCCGGAAAAAGTGGCTGATCATAAAGGTATTATCGCAAATCCGAACTGTTCAACCATTATTGCCATTGTGCCGCTCTGGCCCTTGCACAAGGTCAATAAAATCCGTCGGCTTATTGCCGCCACTTATCAGGCCGCCAGCGGTGCCGGAGCGGCGGCCATGGAAGAATTGCGGGCAAGCACGCGTGCGGCGCTGGATGGCAAACCGTACGCCCACACAGTTCTTCCGCACCCTTACGCGTTCAATCTTTTCAGCCACAATGCGGCCGTGGATTTATCCAACGGCTACAACGAGGAAGAGATGAAAATGGTCAAGGAAACGCGAAAAATATTCGCGGATTCAGACATTCGTATCTCCGCCACGTGCGTGCGTGTGCCGGTGCTGCGTGCACATTGTGAAGCTTTGAATGTTGAATTCGCGGATCGAATGTCGGCCGAAACAGTCCGGGAAATTCTTTCGCATGCTCCGGGCGTAAAACTGGTGGACCATCCGGAGAAAAACTATTTTCCGATGCCACGGGATGCCTCAGGACAGGGAGACGTGCTGGTGGGACGCATTCGACAGGATATCAGCGATCCGACCGGCCGGTCTGTGGCGATGTTTGTGGCCGGGGACCAGCTTTTGAAGGGTGCCGCGTTGAATGCCGTTCAAATTGCTGAGTTGCTGCTGCCGCAGGCCGTCGCCGCCCGAACATGAACACGGGAACGGTCATTTCGACCAGCGCACCGCCCAAGACTCTCGCCGGTGGCAAGCTGTAGTCGTGGCCCGCTTGCCACTTACCCGCATACCTGAACCGATGGAATAGCCGTTTATGCCCACGCGATATAAATTGACCATCGCCTACGACGGCACGGCTTACAGCGGCTGGCAGCGCCAACCAGATCCGGTACGCACGGTGCAGCGCGCTGTGGAAAAGGCGGCCGGAGAAATTGTGAACCATCCGGTTACAGTGGCTGGCTCATCGCGCACCGATGCGGGCGTACATGCCATGGGGCAGGTAGCGCAAATGGATATTACAACGCATATTGAACCCGGGCGGTTGCGGCTGGCGATCAATTCGCGGCTGCCCGCGGACATTCTAATTCGCAAACTTGAACCCGTGGAACCGGCATTTGATGTTTCCCGCGCGGTGAAAAAACGTTACCGCTATTTGATATGGGCCGACCGCGACCGGCCGGTGTTTCATCGCTATTTTGTCTATCACTTCTGGCCGCGGCTCAATCTGGGAACCATGCGTGAATCCTGTAAACTGTTTGTGGGTACACATGACTTTGCAGCTTTTCAGGGCCGTGGAGATGACCGACAAACCACCACGCGCACCATTTTTCACTGCGACATTCACCAGCGCGGTCCGCTGGTCATATTCAGCGTGGAAGGAAGCGGCTTTTTGTATCACATGGTGCGAAACATGGTTGGAACCGTCCTGGAAACAGGCCGGGGCCACTGGCCAGCCGCGCAGGTCGGGCAACTGCTGGAGGCTGGCGAACAGGGCGAATGCGGCCCGTGTGCTCCGGCCAGCGGTCTGTGCCTGCAATGGATACGCTTCGGGCCACACGCATCAGCGGAAACCCCGGCGGCAACACCAACCCTGGGATCCGACGAACGGACCTGAACGCTCGGGCCCCTTTTTCTTGCATTCGGACAGTTGGCCGCAGCATAGATTATACTGGCCTCTGTGGCAGCCGCGCGGGCAAGGGTGAACCACAGGCCGGGGCGGCGCACGGACCGTCAGCGACACTTATCGGGAAAGCAGTTTGACAATTGTTCATATCATCACGCGAATGATTGTGGGTGGCGCGCAGGAAAATACGCTTTTATCCTGCCGGGGCCTGCGCGAACTCGGTCACAGGGTCATTCTTTTTACCGGACCGAGTCTTGGCCCGGAAGGATCGCTCCTGTCTAAATTTATTCAGACCGGATGTGAAATCAAGGAAATTCCATCATTGGTGCGGAATCCGAACCCGCGCGCTGAATGGCAAGCCTACCAGACCATAAAACGCGAATTAATGGCAATCAAGCCCGCAGTGGTGCACACCCATTCAAGCAAAGCGGGCATACTGGGACGTCTGGCCGCCTGGCGGCTGAACGTGCCGGCAGTTGTCCATACTGTGCACGGCCTGCCGTTTCATCCTTATCAGAATCCAGCGATCAATCAGGCGTGGATCATGCTTGAGCGATATGCCGCTCGCCGCTGCCACAAAATAGTCTGCGTGGCCGAGGCGATGCGAACCCAGGCGATGGCGGCCGGAGTGGGCAGGCCGGAACAATATTCGATCATATACAGCGGCATGGAAATTGATCAATACATCCATCCGCAGGCCACCCGGCAAACCGCGCGCCAACGTCTGGGCATCGCGCCGGACGCCCTGGTGATTGGCACGGTGGCCCGCCTGCAACCGCTGAAAGGTCATGACGACTTATTAAAAATCGCCGACGGGCTATTTCAACGTCACAATCGCGCACATTTTTTATGGGTGGGAGATGGCATATACAAGCAGCGTTTTTTGCGGACTATCGAACAGCGCGGCTGGCAAGGGCGTTTCACCCTGACTGGCCTGGTACGGCCCGAGGAAGTTGCAGACATTTTACCCGCGATGGATATACTGGCACATCCGAGTTATCGCGAAGGTCTGCCGCGGGCAGTCGTGCAGGGAATGCTGGCCCGGCTGCCGACGGTGGTATTCAACTGCGATGGCGCGGCTGAAGTTTGCCGGCCGGGCCAGACGGGATTTCTGGTGGAACCGGGAAATTCGCTGGAGTTGCTGGCAGCCCTGTCGGAAATGGCGGAAAATTCGGCCAAGCGGGAGAATTTCGGCCAAGCGGGAAACAGGCTCGCCGCCGATCTGTTTGACTACAGGAAAATGGTCTGCCAATTGGATGTATTGTACAGAAAGGTGCATGAGGAATATGAAAAATAAAGCACACACACTCCACCGCAAAAGCACTCTGGTAAAACGGCAATGCGTTCTTGGTGCGGCCTGCCTGCTGTTCCTCTCTTCTGCAGGTCAATCACGCGCCGATCAGCTTGCGCAATTGACCAGGCCGGTCAGTCGGGTACGAGCCAAAGTCCGGGAGATAGACAGTTCCATCGCAAATCTGCTTTTAAATATGGACAATGTGGACCCGCAAGGACTTACCGCGGCCAACCTGCAGGAAACCTACCGGCTGGTGATTCGCAATTTGTACCGCAACAGCCTGCGGACAAACCGGCCGCAGGTGGCGGCTGTTATGGTGCTTAAGGCAGATCAACTTTCCGCGGGATTACCCGCTTTTGATCGTCTGGTCGCCCACCTTTTACCAGCCAGCGCCAATGCGCCCGGAGAAACGCCCAGCCTGGCAGTTATAAAGGGATTGCGACAATTTTTACGAGCCGGCAGAAATGTCAACACGCAATTGAGGACCCGTGCGGCGATTGACAAATATCTGGGAAAAACTCTCGGTCCGCTTGGCCCGCTAATTCAGGTGGAAGACCCCTCCATAAACCCTGACAAAATAACAGTCTGGCCCGTTCAAATTCCGCGACCGAATTCCACGCCGGCTCCCGTTGCCAAAGGAGCATTACCCGCCATTGGCCAGGAAATAACCTGGATTCAGGGCGCAAACCTGACGCCGGAAATGCGGCAAGCCCTGCGCAAAATTCTTCTGACTTTGCAATCTCAAATGGCGGATCGGCGAACTGAGCCGGCAGCCGAAATGTATTACCCCGTTATTGTGCGATGTGCGTCGCTGGCTGCACATTTACAGGCTGGGGCGGCGCTCAGCCTGGCCACGCAGCAGCAATTCAACCACCGGTTGCTGCTTGGACTTATTTTGTTTCGTGACCCGCGCACCCGCGCTGCGGCCGTCCGCCGGCTTCTGTTTATCAATCTGATTGTCAATTCGCTGGAACAACTGCGCCAGGCCAATCTTCCCACGGCGGAAAATAATGCCATTAAACATCGCATCCATCGCGCGATTATGAAATTGCAGATGGATACCGAGGTTGCGAAATATTCCGCCCAGCTTCAAAAAATTGGCGAACTTTTGCGTGCATATCGAATTTTTTCGACCGACGTTTCTGCGCCGCCGAGCGCCATGTTCCGGGCCGATCAGATTCGCGTTCGTCAGGCCGGTGCCGACGATTTCAATCGCCTTGCGACGATTCTGGCCGGGGAATATTCAGCCCGCGATATTTCTGAGTGCATTTACCGCCTGAAAATGGTCCTGGCCAATCTGACCAGACTCAATGCCATGCCGGCAGCCCAGCAACAGGCTATTTTATACCATCCGGCGTCGATCATTGGCGTAAAGGCCAACATGGTGCGCTGGGCTAAATCCATCAGCAAGAATCCGGACTCCGCAGGATCGGGTGCGGCAAATTTCGACCATTTTCAGGCAGCCCTGAACCTGCTGGCGCAGATTCACCTGTCCATGCAAAGCCTTCCACAGGCAAATATTGTGCGAAAAATGAGTGGTGGCCGGTTTGAAGCCGCGGTGCGCGCTTTCCTTAAACTTCAGCATAAGCTCACGGATTCCCTGGGTACACGAAAAGTGGCACCTGATGACATGGTCATCAGCCTTAACCAGATGCGAAGCCTATTTGCGGCCACTGCGGAACTTGCGATACTGCTGGATTCCAATGCACCCGCCGAAAAGCTCAACCGCTGGGGCGGGTGGCAGGTGCCCAAGCGGGCATTGCATCTGCTGTTGAAGCAGTGTGAGGAATCCATGGTGGTCAAGTATCGAAGCATTACCGCCCCCGCCGGTGCCATGCCCCAGGGCGGCGACCAGTGGGCGAACTTTCGCGATGCCTCCGGGGCCGTCGCGGCACTTTACCGAATGACGAAGGAACTGAATCCGCAGTTGAACGCCAAGGCAGGTTTGTGGAGCACCAGTTACCTGCGCGCATTAACCCCCCCCCCACCAAATGCGATTTTCGGATCGGAACTCGGCCAGATCGCCCTGGCTGGGCGGACGCTGGCGGCCGCGGAATTTAATCACAACCACGGGCGGCTGACCGCGGCACCGCTGTTATTTATAAAATGCCTGCGGATGCTGACGGCAATCGCTCCTGCGGCCAAGTAGCGCCGGTTCGGCGCAGCCTCGGTTGACGTTAAATGCCGTATTTGACTTTAATGCGACAACGTGGGGCGGATATCCGGAATGGAATAAAATCCGAAATGTGGCAGGCTTTCCTGCGCGGACCGAACGGTGCTGGCGTAAGTCATGGCGTATTGTTCAGAAATAGCCTGCTGCGCAAGGGTTAGACTGCGGGTCATCAGTTCACCGGGCGAATTCATGAAGCGGGCAGGCGCGTAATCGTCGGACATCAATTTAGAATGAACAGGCTCGGCTTCAGTGACGGCCACGGAATCGGAGGCATTGTTTGGCAATTTTTCAACGGGCTTTGTCCACCAGACCAGCAAGACACCAACAAACATTGCCGCGACGGCAAAACCAGCCGGCACGAAAAAAGCAGAACCTGATCGACGGATGCTGCCAACCAAACGCGGCGAGGGCGCGATTCCAGCATTCAGTGAGGTAAGCGTATCCTCATGGAGTTTCCGGGAAAAATCAGGTGTCATGCGCTGCGCATCGGCGCGAAGAGCCTGAGCCAAAATATCTTCAGATTGAACTGACTTCATAAGTGTTCTCCAACAGCCCTGATTTCAGCGGCAAGGCGATGATCCACCGCGACGGAACGGATTGGGCCGGATCGGCCTTCAGGCGGCTTGCGTTGCCCCGCTAGCGGCCTGCGCGTGACCAATGGCGGCGAAGGTGAAGCCAAAGCCACGGTTGACTTTGGCGATATGGGAGATGATTGCGCGCCAAGGCCGGATGGCGGCAGGGAATTTCGCAAAACCTTCCGTGCGCGATGCAGCGCGACCTTCACCCCAATTCCGGTCATTCCCATCACACGGGCAAGCTCACGTCCATCGAGTTCCTCCACATAGCACAGCCAAAGCAGCGTCACCTGACGATCAGGTAAAACACGGCGGGCCAGCATCCATAGATTCTCTGCGGATTCAGTCACGATCGCTTTTTGTGAGGGCGAATCATCCAATGTTATTGTCGGCGCATTGGCGCTCTGCCTGGCGTGGCGGCTTTCCAGCCGCCGACGTCGCAATGCGGAAATTCCCATTCGGTAGGCGATAGTAAAAAGCCATGCGCGAAATCGATGGCGGGAATCGTAATGCGGCAGATGCTGATAGGCCCGAAGGAACACCTCTTGAACTAAATCTTCGCTGTGGCCAGCCAGGCCAAGCCGCGACCGCAAAAAACCATGCAAAGGAGACTGGTAACGGCGCATCAGTTCGGCGAAAGCGTCGTGGCTGCCCGCCTGGGCAGCCAGCGCCATCACTTCATCGGTGGCATCATCCGGCCGGTTTTCTGTTTCTGCCATGCGTAAATTCCTGTCCGCATACCGAATGAACCGAATTATTGGCCCGGTGCCGGGCCAGGTCCGTTACCCTGGTGGTGCTTCCAGTGCTGCCAGCGGCTGTCCCGCATGGCCTTCATACGGTCCTGAATGGATTGCTCCAGCATATCCATCGGAAGGGCCCAGTCGGCGTTTATATCACGACCTTTGCGCTTAAGGTTCAAAGTGGAAAGCATCATTGCGTGCAGTTTGGCCTCTGGCGAAGCAGACTGCGATTGGCCCATCATTTCCGCCATCGCCAAGCCACCTTCCACCATTTTATACATATTTTCCGCAGCAGCTTTGGTAGCTCCGGCCACAGTCACATGCAGGTGCGCCGTGCGGGCATTGGTTGCCGACGCGGCCAGACTGATCGTATGCAGACCGCGCACGAATGGCGGAACATGGGCATGTTCGGGCAATTTATCAAAGCCCGTCGCCGCCGCGTAAAAAATGGTACCTGGGTTCATATTTACAATCAGCGGCGAATCGGCCGCCAGCGAAGCATGGCCGCCAGCCTGAAATTTCAGCGCGGCTTTCATCATGGTGACGTTATGTGTGATCAGCACATCACCGGATGCAGGTTGTGCCAAATAAAACGCATGACCTGGGCCATCCGGCTGCATTCGTCGCATGGTAATTCCGTGGTAGACTACGGTCTTCCCGGTAGCTTTTGCCTGAAGATCCACGGCGGCGTGAAAGGTTGAAGGATTGACATGTAATTGCATGACGAACTGCTTGTGGCCAACGGCCGTCCCATAAACCAGTATGTCGTGCGAGTCCTTGCAAATAGCAGCCCATAATTTTTTGATTTTTCCCTGCTGTCGCTTCATGTGAGCGTCGGCGCGCGGTGCAAATTTTTGCATGTCAGCGGCCATGGCCGCCAGCTTATCGGCCATGCCAGTTTTCACCAGTGCATCCGAATTAATATAAATAATCCAATGTGTGCCAGCGGGAATCAGGGCGGGGTTCAGTGGCTGGGCGGACAATCGGCCGCTGGCGATTGCCGATGCGGCGGAGACAGCAAGAATTCCGGCAACAGCGGATTTCACAAGCCGCCGTTTTAGGGAATTCCGCCACTGCGGTGCGGGTGGATTTGTGAACACCATGAGGTAACTCCTGTCAAAATGCAAAGAACGCAACCGACAGCCCTTACGCCGGTGACCAAGACATGGTTACATTATTTTCGATGGTCTGGCGATTTTCCACCAGCAATTTGTGCCGACCCGGTGAATCCGGCCAGTTGGGCGGGAATAAAGATCAGGCCGACTTTACTTCGCCGGAAGTTGGGCCGTGCAGAGCCTCGTGCTGCTGCCGGGCATGCTGCAAAACGCCATCACACACCAGCTTGCAGAGATTTTGAACGGAAGGGTCTACAATGCGATAAATAGACTGCGAACCAAGCCTCTCGAAATCCACCAAACCAGCCTGACGCAGAATTCCCAAATGCTTGGAAACAGAAGCCTGATTCATTTTCAGATCGCGTGTTAACGCCGTGACATTGGCCGGAGCCTGCACCAGAAGGGAAAGGATGCGAATGCGATTCTCATCGCCCATGGCACGGAAGCGCTCCGCCACACGACAAACCAGTCCAGAGTTTCGCGAATCAAGCATAAGAGAATATCCTTGTTTTAGAATATTCCTTTATGTTAACCTAAACTTGCGAAAAATCCCAGTCAAACGCCCCGAATTATTCTTATCAACGCGCCACGGGCGGGCATTCGGCAGTCAAGGCAAAGAATCGGTCTGCACAAAAGTAGCAATCGGGAGGAAACACCGGCACCCAGAAGGCTCTTCCGTCGCCATGCCAAATGAATCGCAGAGCGACCGTCAATCTTGCATAAGCCGATGCCAAAACGGCGGCCCGCATCAATTAACAGGTTGCTGGGTTGGACCGCAAGTTTGCGGATATAATCAGCCCGGCTGAGAACTGCCAGCAAACGGAAGCATTGCCATGAAGCGGGCGCGCTTTATTGCATCCGTAATCATGCGCTGCTCAAACGCAGCCGCCCCCGTGCGGGTGCGACCCTGAATTTTTCCGTTAATGGAAAGCATTTTCTTGAGAGTTTCAATGTCCTTGTAATCCACATAGACCTTACCAGTGGAACTGGTTTTCGCAATGCGAATCTTAGGGCGGGCAAAAGACTGAAAACGCGGTTTGGTTCTTGGGGGCATTTAATAATTCCTATTCTGGCCCGGGCACGCACCCGACTATGTCATTCAACATGAACGCCATGTTGAACCGTCGGAGATGGGTGTTCCGCGCGAAGCGAAGCACATGCCTGGGGACACACAAAAACGCTTATTTATAGATAGTATACCGGTTCTTCCGACGCTTCACCTGCGCAAAGCAGCCGTGAAAAGAATGATTCCGGTACTATTTTTTATAATGCTCGGCGTTCACCGCAATATACTTTTTCCATTCATCGGGAACATCATCTTCCGGAAAAATGGCCTTCACCGGACATTCGTCCACGCATAATCCGCAATCAATGCAGGTGTCAGGATCAATAAAAAGTTGCGCCGCTGGAGTAAATTCCCCTTCATCCTTGCGGGGGTGAATGCAATCCACGGGGCACACGGCCACACAAGCCGTATCTTTTGTACCGATGCATGGTTCGGTAATCACATGTGGCATGGTGAAACAACTCCTCGAAACACCGGTCCCGCCAGACCAGGCAACCGCGTTATAAGCCCGCGCCCTGGATACTGGCCCCGGTGGAACCGCGCAACCAAAGCTACGGATTCCAACCGAATTCGGCATTATATACCTTCGTTAGGGAATCACGCAATGGCAAACACTAAATTGTTTTCATGAATACGAATAAATGCGACTAGCCCCCTATCGCGATGGCTCGAAGGGAAGTCACAAGGCACAAGGCGTGTATAAATGCCCGACAAGCAGATCAGAACATTATTTTATTTTGCGTAATCAAAAAGCCGCCGCAACTTGCCGCGGTCCAAGTCGGCATAAATCTGTCGGTATTGCTCCGCAGACACAGTTCGATGAAGCGCTTTTTTGAAGTCCGCCGCGCGTTGACGAGCTTTGGCAAGAATTTCCCGCAAGGATTGTCGAAATGACTGGCTGTATTGGCCGCGCCGGCGCAATTGCACAATGGCTTCGCGAGTTTGGATGAGTGAACTGGTAAATCGCTGTAATACCGGCAACAATCGACGCAGCGTCGGCCGGCTGACACCGGCATCATCAAATGCCGCAGCCAGTCCCTGCAGGCTACCGGGAGGCAGAAAACCGGCATCAAATTCCAATGGTGGACCGGACTGGCGGCTAAAGCCGGGGCCCATCAGTCGCGAGGCAATCGGACGATGGGCCAGCAGATCGCCGACTGCGCCATTCACTTGCGATGGTGCCATCCAAGGCCATGCGCAAACCAGTTTTCCTTTTCCATCCACCAGAAATGTCATATTGGGAAGGCTTCCATACGCGATGGATGTGGCATTGGTGATTGAATCAATCGATAAGTCGCTTGCCGGGAAATGCAGTCGTGTTGCGGCTTCCGCGGCGGCTTTCCGCCGGTCGGCGGCGCTGGTGGCGGCCGGAATGGAGAATCCGGCCCGCTGGTTAAGAACCAGCGCATCGGAAGTGCCCGCCGGATGGGCTTCTGCTTGATACACAATAAGCACGGATATTTTACCTCGCCATTTTTTCGCCAGCCAATTCACACTTCCGGCGCTTAGCCGGAACGCCGGCTCCGTAAGAGACCCGAATTCCAGAAGCAACGGCTTGCCCGCGAACGCCGCCAAAGGAACGGGCTGCCCGCGCAGATTCACCACGTGCAACGCCGGTGCCTTCTGGCCAATGCGCCAAGTCGGCGGCGGAGCAAGTTTTACCGCCGCTATTCTGGGACTTGTTCCGATTGGAAAATCGGCATGAGCCATGGCCACGCGCGTCAACAGGCCGATTGCCATAATAGCAACGAATTTCAGGCGAATGGTGGGAGGCTTTTTCTTCATAAAATTCTAAACGGTCAGGTTGGGGACAAGTTTCAGCGCCCCATGCCGATATTCGGAGATTGTGCGTTTGGTGCCGTCAAACCTTTGGTATTCATACTGCCAAATTAACTGCTGGACCGATTTAATTATATAAATCAGGCGATTGCGATTGCAACCAGTCGGCCAGCAGTTCGTATAACCCCTCAGAGGCTTGTAACCACCCCCGCCGGGGTGAGAATCTGGAGCTGCAATCATGATTCAGAACGCCGCCGAGTTGCTGGAACCGATCTGGTCGGACCCGACCTTTCAATGGAACTGGCGCATGGCCAGCCACCTTATGAATCGGGCCGGCTTTGGCGGCAGTGCCGCCGAAATTGACCGGCTGGTTCAAATGGGCCCCCAGGCGTCGGTGAATCATCTGATCAATTATCGGGCGATGCCTGATACGCTTCCCGCGCTTGAGTTCAGTTCGCTTTCGCATCCGCAATTCCAATCATTGCGGGAACACCGGCGGTTTATTCAGTCGCTTTCGCGCCCCGAAAAGCGGGAATATTTTCAGCTCTATAATGCGGCCAATTTCGCCAAAATGCAGGAAATGCGATGCTGGTGGATCAACCGCATGGTACAAACCCCTCGTCCGCTGGAAGAAAAAATGACCCTTTTCTGGCACGGATTATTCGTCAGCGCTTTTTCCATGGTGAACAGTTCATACCACATGTATCTGCAGAATCAGTTGTTCCGCCAGTTTGCTACGGGCAGCGCCAAGGAATTGACGGTGGCCGTCAGCCGCGATCCGGCGATGCTGCGCTACCTGAACAACAACCAGAACCGCAAGGGCCATCCCAACGAAAACTACGCCCGCGAACTTATGGAACTTTTTACAATGGGCATCGGCAATTACACCGAAGAAGATGTGCGCGAATCGGCACGGGCCTGGACCGGCTGGACATTTGTGGGCGATACCTTTGTTTTCCGTGCCAAACAGCATGATTTCGGCCGCAAGACATTTCTTGGAGAAACGGGCGATTTCGACGGTCGCGACATTGTGAATATTATTTTCAGTAAGCCGGCAACGGCAACTCATTTTGCGACGAAGCTCGCCACGTTTTTTGGTTCAGATAATCCCCCGCCGCAATTGGTTCAGGCGCTTGCGCAAACGCTGCGCCAGGCCAACTGGCATGTGGACGCGGTACTTAAAACGCTTTTTTCCAGCCGATGGTTTTATTCCGACCAGGTCGTGCGACGAAAGATTAAATCTCCAATTGAACTGGTGACCGGCGCATTGCGGGCGCTGCAAACTCCAGTGGCAAATTCCCCCAGCGTACTGGCCGGCATGACCAGCATGGGCCAGCAGTTATTTGAAGCGCCAAATGTTGGCGGCTGGCCGCACGGCCGTGGCTGGATCAACACCAGCACACTTTATGCGCGTTATGCGGTACCTTTGTATATGGTTGCAGGCAGACCACCAGGGAACCACCCTTCGGCGATGATGGCCAGGACGCAATTCTCCCCATTTGAAACTGGCTTTTCTCCGGAGCGGTTGCTGGCGGAACGGAACATTTCCACGACCGCGGCGGCGGTTGATTTTTTTGTTGATTTGCTGATTCAGGATCAAATTGAACCAAAGAAGCGCGAAGCTCTGCTGCGTTGTATTTCCAACTCAAACACGGCGCACGATGAAGCGCTGAATATGGGCACAGCCCATTGGAAACTGCTGAACCTGCTGGAACTTGTAATGGCCATGCCGGAATATCAACTCTGTTGATCGGCGTTACGCCGCACTGATCCGAAACGGAAAGGAGCCTCTTTATGGATTCTCTTCACACACGCCGCATATTTTTGTCGCGCGGGCTGACCGTGTTATCCGCGGCGGCCACGCTTCCGCTGTTCGTCCAGCGAACCGCTTTTGCCATGAACAATCCGCACGATCTGCCGTTGACCCAGGCCGCTGCAGGCCGCGGTGATTCTCGCGTTCTGGTGGTGATACAGATGGGCGGCGGAAACGACGGACTTTCCACGGTTATTCCTGTGGACAATGATGATTACCGCCGCGCCCGCCCCCGGCTGGCTATTACACAAAACCTGCTGCCGCTGGATAAAACACTGGCATTGCACCCGGCGATGAAAGGCCTGAAGTCGCTCTATGATGACGGACGCATGGGCGTGGTGCTGGGTGTGGGGTACCCGAATCCGAATCGTTCACATTTTAGATCGATGGCCATCTGGCAAACCGGTCAACCCGCCATCAATGGCAACAGCGGATGGCTCGGGCGTTATTTTGATGCGCAATGTTGTGGAGCGGATCCGGTAAAGCCTGACGCGGGAATCAGCATCGGTCCGCTTTCACCATTGACGCTAAAGGGTGATAAATTTCAGCCGATTTCGTTCCAGACGCCGGAACTGTTCCAATGGCTTCCGGGCCGCGGCAAAGACGCCTATCATCGCCACCTGCATGCAGCGTATGAAACGGTAAATGGCATCAATCATGCCGCAGCCACGGGAATTTCCGGCGGAAATCCGGAGCTTGATTTTCTGGAACGTACGGCCCTGGATGCGGAAGTATCCGGTGTAGAAGTGCGAAATGCCGTCGGGCGAGCCCAGAATCATGCCAGTTATCCGCCGTCTGAACTGGGAAAGTCGCTTTCGCTGGTCGCAAAAATGATCGCCGCGGAACTCCCCACACGGGTTTATTACGTTTCCATCGGCGGGTTTGACACCCACGCCCAGCAGCAGAAGCGCCATGACAATCTGATGGCGGATTTATCCGCTGGTCTGGCTGCTTTTATGGCCGATCTTAAGGCACAGAACCTGGAAGACCGGACACTGGTGATGACCTTTTCGGAGTTCGGTCGGCGCGTGGCGGAAAACGCGAGTCAGGGAACGGATCACGGAACCGCGGCACCCATGTTTTTGCTGGGTGGCGGCATTCACGGCGGTTTAATCGGCCGGCAGCCTTCACTTGCCCCGGCGGATCTGCAAATGGGCGACCTGAAATTTTCCACGGATTTCCGCACTGTATACGCCGGTATACTTTCCGAATGGCTAAAAGCCGACAGTGCCAGCGTGCTGGGGAAGAAATTTAATGCCATCGATTTTGTAAAATCTTAAAGTTCATTCTGTTCCACATGCGTGTCACGCCTGGGAACTTTTTACGGTCAAAAGCTTTCAGCGGCTGTGCCATTTCAAGACAGCGTGGCGCGACGAGAGCATCGCGGCGGGCCAATCTGCTTGCCGCGTTGCCGGCCGCGCCCCGGGCCACACATTGTTGCAGCGATCAGAAATCCGGACCGGACGGCGCGGCATCCGCCCGGTTATGCCGGTAAGCCAGAATCCGCACTTCTTCCATGGTTATCATCCCTTCCTGAACCATGTCATCCAGTGCGGGCAGCAAAGTATCAATTTTTTCGCGTGAATCGACGATTTCAATGACGATCGGCAGGTCTGTGGAAAGTACCAGAACTTTGTTGGTGTGCAGTACGCTGTTGGCACCAAAACCCATTGACCCGCGCAATACCGTGCCACCCGCCAGACCCGCTTCACGCGCTTTGTGAATAATTGCTTCAAACAACGGCTGGCCCTTCCAGGTGTCGGACTCACCGATGAATATCCGCAAAAGCACCCCCGTTTCATTTATACGCATGTTTTCCGTCTCCTTGATTTGAGGAATTGTGCTAAGGGCCACGATTTGGCCCGAAAGTTCCGACCTGTGCGGATCGCCACCGTTTTTCCGGTACATCACCACCGCCGCCCGCTCCAATGTGGCCAGCCCGTGGCGCATCTCAAGAGCTACAATTGTCTGCAGGAAGTCTGCGATCCGGTTGCCGGTATCTACAAATTCCACAATCACCGGCGCAGCGCTGAGCATCCGAAAATCTGAAGGGCGAAGCATTCCTCTGGCGCCAAAACCAAAAAGGCCGCGCAACACGGTCGCTCCAGAAAGTTTGCGACGGGCCGCCTCCAGAATCAATCGTTCATACACCGGTGCCAGATGGTATGTTTCCGCACTGGAAAGAAACAGCCGCAGCAGCACCCGTTCACCATTCATAGCGAAATTCCTTCGTACATCTATTCGTGAATTTTATGTCACCGCGATTCAGCCACCCATCCAATGCCCAATCATAACACCGAAACGTACCGCAAAAAGCCCCAACACCACGCTGCCTGCGATGTAAAGAAAGGATCGCCAAGCCTGTCCATCGGAAAGCATCCGATTGGCGTCGAACATATAGGTTGAAAACGTGGTATAGGCCCCTACAAAGCCAACCGCAACCGCCAGGCGTGTGCTTTCAGACATCGGAATGCGTGTACCAGCCACCGTTAAAAACCAGCCCAGAAAGAGACTTCCGGATACGTTGATCACCAGCGTGCCAACAGGAAAGGCGGAAAATGGAAACAGCCGCCCGACAAAAAAGCGGGCTATCGCCCCGAAAAAGCCGGCACCACCCACCGCAACATAATCGATCAAGAGTTTTTTTGTCATCATGCGAGCCCTTATACATATCGCTTGCACCAGGGACAGCTTCCATAACCGGGCTGAATACAGCATGGTTGTACCGGACCTGGGCACCGGCTTATCCGGAAATTCCCGGAGAGCCTCTGCGTTTGCGGATTGGTCAGGGAAAGGCCCGATAAATCCCGCAGCAACGCTTTGGCTGTGCAGGAGTTATCAGCCCTCGTTAGAAGGCGGTTCAGGCGAACTCCATCGCCCTTGGAAGCTAACTGTGGCAATGCTAACGACCAGACAGAACAGAGTCAAACCGCTAAACTGAATCTGCCGCATGAATCAGGCACCGGGCCAACGGTCCGCTAATTTTCCTGACTACGGCCGAATTTGGCCTGTTCCAGCGGCAATTGCCGCGGCATTGCCGAAAGGTCTGGATATGATCGCTTTGAATTCCAGCCGCGCGGACTTAAACTTATCGGCAAGCATGCATCGGTTCGCAAGGAAACCGCCTTGCGGACCAATGCTGACGTGTAATGGCAAATAGGAACCAAACCGGTGGATCGGCCGTTTGTTTTGGCTGGCGCGATGGAGAACGTAATTCATGGCGATTGTTGTGCAGTGCCATCAATGCAGCAAAATCCTGCACTTGGATGACGGATTTCGTGGCGGTGTCTGCCGTTGCGGTGGCTGCGGCACGTTACTGCGCGTACCTAAAGACGCAGGAGAACAAAAGCAGACCAGCAGGCCCGATGAACCCGGCAAGGCGGCCAAACAGACTGAACGGCCCGAATCTCCATTGCAGGACCCCGGTTTATCCCGCGGCACACTGACTGGTCAAAAAGCCCCGCGTCCGGCAGACCCGGCCAACAGCAGTGGCGCATTTGCAAGTTCCGGTGCGCGTAATCGCCCTGCTTCACCGGGTTCCCCGAGTCGCAATGCGCCCTCTGCAGCCGATAGTGACGCGTTGACCGGCCTTGAGGCCCTTGCGGCCATGGCCCCAGGAACTGCCGATGGGACTAAATCCGATTCCGGGCGACCGGTGCCACAGCCAGGGCTGAAGCCCGGCCGATCTGGAAGTTTCAAGCCTCCCGGAAATACGGCGACCAAAGCAACCAAAGTTTCGAAGACCAATCCAACCGCTCCAGAGCGAAAGAGTAAACCCAAACCAGAATCGCCGCCCGCCATTCGCGAGGCACTGGTGGTAGATACAAAGCGCGGCAGCCCGATGCTGCTGTGGATATTTATTGGTGCGGGGATTGTGTTTGTAATCGCGGTGGTCATTATTCTCATCGCGGTATTTCATCAATCCGGCGGATCAGCCGCCAATGGAAATTCGGTCGGCGGTGGTTCTTTCAGCGGACCAGCCTCAAAAGTGGCGCAATCAGGCCCACGGTTTTTAAGTATTCCGCTGGTCGGGAAGAGAATTATTTTCAGCCTTGACGGGTCCTCGGCCAATACCAACAGTTTTAATCTTGTGGCCGACCAGGTAAAACGGGCGGTAGCAACACTATCGGGCGACCAAAAATTTAAAATTGCCATCTGGCGCGGCAACCGGCTGCACCTGATTCCAAAATCCGGCTGGCTCACCGCCGGTACCGCCAAGACATCTTTGTCCAAGCTGATGAATTTTACCCCCTACGGCAGTTCCGACGCGGCAATCTGCATGCCCGGTTCACTGAAACTGGGCGGCGATCAAATAATTTTTGTCACCGCGAAAGCCATACTGCCGGACCATATTACTCAACTTGTCGCCGCAGCCCGGTCCCATTCCGAGCGCATTGACACCATTTCAGTGGATGGTGAACGAAAAGACATGGCGAATATCGCTCAGGCCGATGATGGCATTTTCCGCATGTATTCCAATTCGGAATTGCAGAACCTGGCCGGCGGGCAGTAACCTTCGGCATCGACTGCAGAAATGAAAATACACCCGCATTTTGTGATTCACCATGACCGATCCGCCAACACACAAAACCGAAGGGTTCCTGCTTGCGGCGGATGCTGTTCTGGCCGACGCCTACACACTCTGGCCACAAGCGGCACTGCGCATTGACCGGGGGATCATCGCCGAAACCGGACCGCTGGCGAAGATGACGGATGGCCACCGGCATTTGCCACTGGTTCACCTGCCTCATCATATACTTGTCCCTGGTTTAATTAACGCCCATACACATCTTGAATTAAGCTTCGCGCGCGGACTTATTCCACCACCACGGCATTTTACCGATTGGGTATTACAGCTTGTTTCACAGCTTCCCGCGGAGCCGCAGGCGGAGGACAAAATTCCCGCTGCAACCAGCCTTGGCGCCAGGGAATGTCTGGCTTTCGGCGTTACAACGGTCGGCGATATTTCCCGATTTCCCGCCCTGACGCGCCGAACTTTGGCGGGTCTGCCGCTACGGACGGTCAGTTATGGCGAGATTACCGGTTTGGGCAGATCACGCGATTTTCTGGAACACCGGCTTACTATCGCGGCAGATCGATCCTTCCAGACACCGCGCCTGAACATCGGGCTTTCTCCGCATGCGCCTTATTCGGTGGAAGGGCCGGCACTGCGGCGGATTGTGGATGCGGCAATCGCGGGAAATATGCCACTCGCCATGCACTTGGCCGAATTGACCGAGGAATCTGACTTTTTAAGCAGTCTGGGGGGACCTCTCGGCCGAGACTGGGAATTGATGAAACGACTTGACCTGCTTGACGACAAAATACCGCTTTCGGCCGCCGGACCGGTCGGATGGGCCGCGGAATGGGGCCTGCTGGAGCCTCAGGGCACGGCGAAGCTACCCATGGTTCTGGCCCATTGCAATTATCTTTCCGATGCGGATATTTTGCGGATTGCCGCCGCTGGTGCTTCGGTTGCATTCTGTCCGCGAACGCATCATTACTTCGGCCATTCCACTGGCAGCGACCATCCGTGGCGGCGGCTGATGGCTGCGGGCGTGAATGTATGTCTGGCGACCGATTCTCTGGCCAGCAATCCGGATTTATCTTTGCTGCGTGAGTCTCAGTGGCTGTTGAGCCGCGAGCCTTCCATTTCACCGCATACGCTGCTGGAAATGATGACGACGGCCGGGGCGACGGCTATTGGACTTGCCGGGCGGGCCGGTCGCCTGCACATTGGCTATTATGCGGACATTCTGGCATTTTCCCCACCTGCGGAAGTGCGCGATAGACCGCAAACCCTCGCGGAATGGCTGGTGAAAACTGCCCCACTGCCCAGCAAGGTGTGGGCCGGTGGCGAGCAGGTTATACCAGTCTCGACCGGTTAATGAATGATCGGAAAGTTATGTCGGGAACGGACCGGGCGGTGACGGCTGCTTGGGAATTTGATACAAAGCGTTTCGGTGTGAAGCGAATGACCCCGGGATATTGGGGCTTACTCGGCAAATTCACGCTCATGTCGCGAAAGTTGCCCTTTCAGGCGTTCGACAATGCTCGAATGCATCTGGCTGACGCGTGATTCGGAAAGATCCAGAGCTTTACCGATCTCTTTCATTGTGTAATCTTCGTAATAATACAACACAAGGATCATTTTTTCCGGCCTTGAAAGGCCGCGCGTAATTAATTCCTTAAGGTCCTTTCGGTGAATTTCATCCAGAGGCGAACCGCCGGCTTTATCCTCCAGCACATCCACTTCGCGGCCTTCCTGACTGCTGTCGGCGTCAAACCATTTGCGGGAAAGGCTTACCTGCGAAACAGTGTTGGAGTCCTTGATCATTTTGTCGAACTCTTCGGCCGATACGCCCAGACGTTTGGCAATTTCTTCGTTTGCCGGGGCGCGGCCAAGCTCCATTTCCAACTGGCGACTGGCCTGGTCCACTTTGCTGGCACGGCTGCGCACGAGCCGCGGCACCCAGTCCATGTTGCGGAGTTCATCCAGGATGGCACCGCGAATGCGAGGAGCACAGTAAGTTTCAAATTTGACACCGCGATTCGGATCAAATGACTCAATCGCGTCCTTCAAGCCAAATGAGCCTGCTTGAATCAGGTCGTCGAGTTCAACTTCATCAGGAAGTTTGGCATAGATGCGTTCAGCGTTGTATTTAACCAACGGCAGATATTCCATCATCAGAAGATTGCGGGTGGCTTCGGTCTTCTTAAGTTTGAAACCTTTCCAGACATCGTTAATGTCCTGTTCAACGGCGGCGGTGGTGGTGCGTGTTTTGGCCATAATAGCTCACTCCTTAACCACGAATACATCCCTGTACCGCACAAGGAATACAGATACCTGCGCGATAAATCGGACGGTCAGAACAACTGATACGGCAGAAACCGCGGATGAAAAATCCGCGTCTTGAAGCCGCGTCGCGCGTAAATTCAGACGGGCAACTGAACGGTTCATGGCGCATAGCCACCGGGTAAAGGGGGGGCAGGTATGAAAGGATTTGGGCAAAGCGTTCATAACGAATCCGTTCGATTATAGCCGGGACATCCGTGCCGCGGCTTTCCATTTGGCCAGATTGATGAAAATTCCACTTTGTGCAAGTGAATTTCCGTCACTGGCCCGTTGGCTCTCTTCCTCCTGTGCCATATTCATTTTTTTGCCGGGCAAACACTGAACTGTTCACCCAAATTTGAAGCGACGCATGATTATGAACAGTCGGTTGGGTTCATCCTAAAACCCGTTTCGCGAACTTATTTTGAATTGGTACCCAGCCAATTCAGAACCATTCGCGGACCAACTTGCGTCTGCCTTTTCACAGCGTCCGCTTTTATTGGACATGAAATAGTTTACCATGCTTTACCGTTAAGGCAAGTGAAAACATGATTTTCAAAATCACCAAGGCGGTGAACCATCCGACTTGCTAAACAAACTTGACCAGGAAGGCCAGCTGGCATCTGCCGCCCGCCGATCTGGCCAAGGCGTAAGTCCGCATTGCATCACCTAGGTCAGCAGGTCTTCTTCCCGCAGCCAGGCAATGAATCGCGTCAGGCCTTCGCGCACCTGAATGACCGGCTGATAACCAAGGTCGCGCCGAGCCTTGCCGATGTCCGCATACGTCACCGGCGGTTCCGAAGCCGGCGATGGGACGTCCCGCACCAAGGCTTTTCGGCCGAGCAATTGCTCAATTTCACGAACGAAATCAATATTCGCAACCGGATTTCCGCACCCGAGATTATAAATCTGATAACCATTGGGGCGATCCAGAGCGGCTACAAACCCTGCGACAATATCATCCACGTAGGTCCAGTCCCGCTGCAGACGCCCCGCATCGTAAAGGGTCAGTTCCTTGCCGGCGGCAATGTCCATGGTCCACTGCCAGGGCATCATGTCCGGGCGACCATGCGGGCCATAGACATTAAAGAAACGCAGAATGGTGATCGGCATCTGCCAGAGATGATGAAAACTGTGGGCAAAAAGTTCCATAGCTCGCTTGCTTGCCGGGTAGGCCGCCAGCGGACGGTCCGCACTGGCGGTTTCCGAAAAGGGAGTGGGCGTGGACTGACCATACACCGATCCGGTGGATGCCAGAAGAAAGTGCGGCCGTCCCACAGAGCGGGCGGCCTCGAGCAGATTCATGGTTCCCTGCACGTTGACAGCGCCATAAATCAGGGGATGGGACACGCTGAATCGCACCGATGCCATTGCTGCTATGTGCGCGACCGAATCAGGTTGAAAAGCCCGGCAAATTTCCAGCATTCTGTCCGCTTCGCGCAGGTCGGCCCGAATGAGTGTGAAATTGGGGTTCTTTTGAATATCCCGCAAATGCCGATGTTTATGGATGACCGGATAGTAGTCGTTGAAATTGTCCAAACCCGTGACGGTATCTCCGCGGGCAAGAAGTGCGGCGGCGAGTCTGGATCCGATAAAACCGGCGGCACCGGTTACCAACACACGCATGGGAAACTCCTTTTCCACCCGCCCGGGCAACGCTTTGTAACGAGACAAAAGCGGGAATTCACTTCACCGGCATGCACCGGCGAACGCCTCGGCGATCAGCCAAGCTTTTTTTTCCAGCGGCTTAACTGTTCCTTTAACTGCCGCTGTCCCCCGGCTCCGTGCGACCGATAGGCGAGCACCACCTGTGCGGGTCCCAGCACATCAAGCACATCAGGTCCGATGACGGAACAATGCATCCGCATCATTTCCAGCGGCAGGCCGGCCAGCGAGCGGATATTTTCCTGTTCGCACCGGGCCACCAGCGCCCCGACCACCTGATGAGCGGTGCGGAAGGACACGCCCTTTTTCACCAGATACTCGGCCAGCACGGTGGCATCGAGGAAACCTTCATTCAGGCGCGCCAAAATTTCGGCCGGCTTAGGTAAAGTGGAACGCACGATTTCAGTCGCGATGGACAGGCAGGCCTCCACGGAGTCGTATGCGGCGAACAGCCAGCGTTTGTCCTCCTGCATGTCACGGTTGTAGGCCAGGGGCTGAGCTTTGAGCATGGTCAGCATCGCCACAAGTTGTCCGTAGACGCCGCCAGTTTTGCCGCGAATTAATTCCAGCATATCCGGATTGCGTTTCTGCGGCATCATGCTGCTGCCCGTGGTATAGCTGTCGGCAAGTCGAATAAAATCAAATTCTGTAGATGTGTATATAATCCACTGTTCGGCCCAGCGGGAAAGGTGCATGGCGATCATGGACAGATCAAACACCAGTTCCACCACGAAATCCCGATCACTGACCGCATCCAGCGAATTGTGAGCCACATCGGCGAAATCCAGCAGTTTTGCAGTATACGCACGGTCTATATTCAGGGTGGTGCCGGCGACAGCTCCGCTGCCCAGCGGGGATACGTTGGTTCGGCGTCGGCAATCCGCCAGCCGCTGGAGATCGCGATCCAGCATTTCCGCATAGGCCAGCAGTTCATGTCCGAACGTGATGGGCTGGGCCCTCTGCAAATGGGTAAACGCGGGCATCACTGTCTGGCCATGGTCATGGGCAAGTTGAACCAGGGCCTTCTGCAGATTGACAATCAGTCCGGTCAGCGCGTCAATCGCCGCACGGCACCAGAGCCGGACATCAAGCGCCACCTGGTCGTTGCGCGACCGGGCGGTGTGAAGCTTGCGGCCCGGTTCGCCAATGCGCCGGATAAGGTCCGCCTCCACGGCCATGTGAATATCTTCCTGGGCGATATCAAAAGTAAAGCGGCCGGTCTGAATATCGGCCAGAATATCCGCAAGCCCCTGCCGAATACCGGTCAGTTCGTCGGCGGAAATAAGCCCGGCACGGCACAGCATGTCCGCGTGGGCCAGCGACCCGCGGATGTCATGTTCCGCAAGGCGGGTGTCAAAGGAAAGCGATTCAACAAACCGCTCCGCCAGTGCGCTGGCACCGGTGCCGATTCTGGCCTGCCAGGACTTGGCGGGCGGGGCGCCTTCAGACCCGGCCGAGGAGAAAGTGGATGCCGTTTTTGCTTTTTTATCGTTCTTTTTTTTCATTGAATCCACCGGTTATTATCTTGAATCCAGGTAAAGACAATCCACCGGCGTTCGCACTCCCAGCCGCGCCCCGGTTTCTGCTTCCGTAGCGACTTTACGCGGGCGGGCCGAGCGTCTTTCCGGAATCTGCGACGCCATGGTGCTGCATGGGAAGCGTAATGCGGAACGTGGTGCCGCCACCAAGCTTGGAGGATGCGGTAATGCTTCCGCCATGTTCGTCGACGATTTTTTTTGTAACCGCCAGGCCCAGCCCGGTGCCGCGCTGGCCCTTGGTGGAATAGAAGGGCTGGAAAAGGCGTTTCAGGCTGTCTTCAGAAATGCCGTGGCCGTTGTCCTGCACCTCAATCACCGCCTGCTGGGTTGCCGCGTTCACATCGCTGGTCAGAGTAATAACTCCGCGGCCCGGTTCCACCGCATCGACGGCGTTGGTGAGCAGGTTCAAAACCGCCTGATGAATACCATCGGCGTCCGCCGGAACGGGCGGCTGGTCTTTATTGATTTCCGTCAGGACAATGACTTTTTTATCATTGGCAACCGAATTAATAAGTTCCAGGCATTCACCTAGAACGTAAGGGAGATTGGTCAATTCATAATTCGGGCTGCGCGGCTTGCTGTACGCAAGCATGTTCATGGTAAGTCCCTGGACTTTATCCAGATTCCGCTGCAACACGCCCCATCCGGTTCGAATCTGATTGATATCACTGGCGTTTAAGCCTATTTCCACAATGTCCGCCCCGCCACGGATTCCCTGAAGAATATTTTTAATCGAATGCGAAAGCGATGCAACCGTCTGCCCCGTCGCAGCCAGACGTTCCTGCCGGACGCTTTCCTGGTACAAGCGGGCGACTTCAATGGCCAGACCAGTCTGAAGACCGATGGCGGTAAGCAGTCGCAACTGATCAGGTGTATAGGAATAATTCGCAACACTGGAATCTATATGCAGTACACCCAGATTTTTTTCGCGACCTTTAATAGGAACGCATATTGCACTGCGGATGGAAAGATTGTGGACGGACTTGCCTTTCTGAAACCGCTGATCAGTCATGGCGTTGCTGGACAGGACCCCTTCTTTCTTCGCCATCACATGGCGGATGATGGTTTGACTGACGGCGATTTTTCCAACCTGTTCTTCATTGCGGTAACGCACCACAACCGGAACAACCTGTTCAGTGGCGTCGTCCAACAGACCGATGAAGCCACGGTCAGCCCGCAACTGTTCAAAAACCAGGTCCATGACCTTGTTCAACAATTGTTGTTGGTCAAACACGCTGGATATCGCCAGCGATATTTGCAGCAGAACACGAAAGTGCGCCATTGCCACCTGCGAAGGTTCGGGCGCTGCCAGGACCACGGAATCATCGTTACTGGGCACAGTGCTGATGATGGCCGAATCGGCTGGTCCGGGACCTTGGCCCGGGCTGACTTCATCGCTTTCGGCAAGACTGACATTTTGGACAGGCGCACCAAAAACCAGCAGCGTGGAGCCCATGCGGATCTGATCGCCGATTTTTATCTTTGAAGATTTGTTGATTCTTACGCCATTAACGAACACGCCGTTGGCACCGCCGGCGTCGACGAGCGTCCATGCGTTGGCCACCCATTCCAGTTGCGCATGCCGACGGGAAACGGTTAAATCGCTTAATGGCACGAGTTCACTTGAACGTCCAAGCATGACCGGGTCATTGCTGGAAAATTCAAATTTTCGGCCCTTATCGGGACCTTGCAGCACATATAAATAAAGCGGTGGCACGTGTTGCACACTCTAAAACAGGACTCTGGTTCCGGTCCATCGGGACCAACGATTCAATCGATTCTCTTCCCGCGCGCCGGGCTGGTCCCGGCGACATTTAATCACAAGGAGAGTTTAGCCTGAACTTGCCGGATATGGCAATCCCCCGGCAAACCCGAGGGCAAAATCCAGTCCCGGTGCGCCGCCAACTTTCCCCTCAGCAGACGGCGAACGGCGGCTACTTACTACCAACCTGCCCGCATTGTAAGGCCGGAAGGTCGAACCCGATAGTACTCCGCGACCCGCCCAGCCTACGCGTTGCTGGAGAATTTTATTGCGGACATGTCAGGACAATCGCCGCGTGTCAATTGCTTGACCACTGAATTGGGCAGGATTCGACGATTTGCTTGCCGGCGGCATGAAACACGCCCCTTAATTCTCGCACACGCGTCAACCCCTGGGTGGCAAGTTCATGGAACAAGGTCCGAATCTCGGCCGCCTGCGCCGCCTCTGAATATCGGGTGTAGAAGCTCACCGCACGCTTTTCGCTGGCGATAATCAGTTTCATGGCTTCATCAAAGCGGGCATCATCGCGAGCATCGACCAGGCGCGGCCCCACGCAGACCAGCGATTTATCCGCGGAAGACAAAAAAAAGCAGGCCGCCGGAAATAGACGGGTTAACAGTTCCTGCGTACGGTCGCGCTGAGCATTTTCCTGACGAACCATATCCTCGAAAGATTGCCGCAGTCTGGCATCTTCCGACTTCTCCGCCAGAACGATATATCGATACGCGGCCACGGCTTGACCATAGGCAGCAATGGCCAGCGATTTATCATCGCCCAGCCGGGAAAGATCAATTGTTGGAATCTTGCGAGCCATGACCCTATTTTACCACTTTTGCGCCAAAATTGTGTGCCCATCAGACAGCGGACAGAATTCCGGATACAAATTGGTGCATTTTGCGTGACAAACTCCGCTATTTTACGTACAACCCGGTGGCGGGCCTGCACATTCAGAAGGTACCCGAACCAAGTCATCATGGTATGGCGGCAACTGGCGAGCACGGCCATCGATTGGGCGAATGCCCGCAGTTATGATCGCCTCCTTATCTCCCCACCACCAGCGCGGGACAGCCGACCCAGGCCAGCTGGGCATTCGCGCCGGCGGGCGGCGGTAGCCCACTGGGGCATTACCAGCCGTTCGGCGACGGGGCCAGAATCAGCCAACGAACTGCCACGCACACCGCGGCAGCGGCCGCGCGGGAACGCAGCCGTGGGGCCTTGGCTGGGCGACCAGTTGCATTCCGGTTTTGCCAACCGTTTTCGCAAGGGTCAGCCGAATTTGGCGAGGCGAAGCTGTTTCCGCAGCCGGATGGGTATCAATCAACACGGCTAAACAGACTCTGTTGAATTGTTGTTGGAGAGACACAGGCAGGACATAACCCGCCAAGTAAAGAGGGTCATCACTACCGGCCTGAATTGCCGCGCCATACTGCGGCAAATACATGCCAATGGCAATTAACGCTGGAGCGGCGGCAAAGGGCAAGCGATTGAGTTTTTTGTGGAATAATGCAGGGATGCCAAGGTGGCTGGTTTATGCCGCATCAATTGGGGCGGCCTTGAACGCTCTGAAATGTCCCCGAACACCCGGCGCATGCCATCGACGTTTAAATCCCTCGGTAACCCGCAAGATAGCCCGGAGGATTATTGCAAACATATTTTGACCTTTTGACCATGGCACAGACTGGCGGCGACTTGCTGGCCGCGCCAGACGAAAGGCGCAATCGCCGCCGGGCCACCCCGGGCAAGATTGTGGCTATGGGTATCCGTTTGGGTAATGTGTCCGATACCTTGCAATTACCCGATTGCGGCACCAACGTGCGCGGAATGATGCGCCGCGTTGAATAGCAGCCCGCATGCAGAATGCCATAGACGCGATATTTGTACGCAGACGGCCCAACCGCACATCACCGTCCGTCACGGCACCGCCATCACTTGCACCAAACAGGTGTTTAAATAAATTTAGACAGAAATTTGTACGAACCCGACTGGCATTGCAAAATGGCCGATTCGCGGAAGCAAGCTTTCACGTCAACGCCCGTGCTCCGGCCGACCGCCTTTCCATGCTCGGTAATACTGCCTTGATTTTTAGCTGGCATACATATGGTAGCCCACGTGTTCGGCGGGATCGCGACATTTAATGCAAAATGGCCGCGATGCACAGACCAGTCAATATATATGTTACCATGTATCGAATTCAGACCCGCCTGAACAGATCGAAAATGACCGCCCGGTCGCGGATGGATCAGAATATGACGAAACCCGGGCTGTTGGAAATCCGGAGCGATTCCCGCAATTCGACGATACATCCAATCGCCAACCGAGCCAGCCAGAGGCGGCGCACAAAGTGAATTCGGATTGGCCATGGCATCCGGCGATGGCGCGTAAACCACACCTTTTTTTGTGACCGCATTCCAGCTTTCCCAGAGGGTGGTGCTTCCGCGGGCCACCTCGTAGCCCCAGGATGGACAGGTTTCGCGTTGAATCAGTTGACATGCCAACGAATGATGGCCTGTTTTCGTCAGGACGTCCAGCAGCCATTGTGAACCGACAAAGCCGGTCGCCAGATGGCCGCCCCGTCCATGAATATTCGCGACCAGTTTTGTGATGGCTGACGATACCAAATGGCTGGGGACCAGGCCGATATACAATGCCATGACATAACCGGTTTGCGAATCATTGCCAATGGTGCCATCCGCTTTGATAAACCGTTTTTGAAAAGCCGCCGAAATGTGTTTGAACAGTTTTTGATATTGCGCCGCCTGGGAAGTTTTTCCGATGCCATCCGCCATTCGCGACATAAGCATCGCATCCCAGGCGAAATAAGCTGTGGCGATTAAATCGGGCGGCGTGGGCTGATTTACATTCAGCCAGTCGGCCGCCGGCGCAAAACTGCCGGGCAGGATTCCGTTGGGACTTATGGATTTCATGTAATGAATATTTTTTTCCATAAATGGCCAGCAGCGGCGCACAATATCCCGGTCCGCATAGAATTCGTAAAGCAGATATGGCAGGCAGATTCCGACATCGCCCCAGCCGCCGCCATAGCCGCCACCATGCGGCATCCACAATGGCGCGACATTGCCGAAAATACCGTTGGCGACCTGATCACGATTAAAATCACCAAGCCAATTGGCATAAAAGGCCTGAAGATCAAAGTTGAAGACCGCCGTGCGCGAATAGAAATTGATGTCACCCGCCCAGCCCAGGCGTTCATTCCGGTCCGGCACGGCGACGGGAATGGAAAATTGAGTATCTCGACCGGTCCAGAATATGCAGGATTGCAGCTTATTGATCATTGTCTGATTTGTGTGAAATTCTCCGGTAATGGCCAGGTCGTTAACCGTTAAGATACCAGCGATATCGCCAGCTAATAATTTTCCGGGGTATCCGGTTACTTCGATATATCTGAATCCGTGAAAGGTGAAATGGGGTTGAAACACTTCGCGGCCATGGCCTTTTAGAATATAGTGATCCGTTGCCCTTGCTGCCCGAAGATTTTCAGTAAACAGCGTACCGTCCGGATTCAGCCACTCACCGTAGCGCATGGTGATGGTTGTCCCGGCCGGACCACGAACTTTCAGTCGGCCCACGCCAGTGATAAGTTGTCCCAGATCGCAGATATAAACCCCCGGTTTTGGTTCGGTAATCGCCTTGCAGGGGAATTCTTCAATGGCCCGGACAGGCGGCTCCATTTGGGCGGCCAGGCGATGTGAATATTCCTGTGAGTCGGCTTCAACCGACGCGGTCCGCCAGGCCAATCGGGGTTTGAAACCCAAGGCGCTCCAGCCGGCTTGTTCCAGGCGCGCATCATAGGTTTCGCCCATTAGATTGTCCGCATATACCACAGGACTTCGGGAAACGGACCAGGTGGTATCTGTGGCGATAATCTGGACAGTGGAATCGTGATATTCCACGTGCAACTGGCCAAAAAATGCCGGGACACTGCCGAACAGATTCTCTCCGAACCAGCCGATATGGCCGCAATACCAACCAGGTGCCAACATGGCACCGATCACATTTTCGCCCGATTGCAGCAGTTGTGTGACATCATGGGTCTGATAGTCCACGCGATTGAAATAATTGGTATCGCCCGGGGCAAACAACTGACGCCCAACGCGCTTTGCATTCAAGAACAGTTCGTAAATGCCCAACGCGGAACTATACATCCAGGCCCGCTTAATTTTACGCTTTAATCGAAACGGTCGGCGGAAAATGGCGGTGCGATGCGCACGACTGAGAACCGCATCAGAATTTGACAGGACCAGGCCCGTGATCCCGGGAATATATGCCCAGAATGGATTGGATTCTGACGATTGCAGCGACGCTCTTAACAATACCCGAGAATTCTCGGCGGTTACCAGAAGATTCCGGAATTCGGCTGTTTCCCCCGCGGCCTCGCGAAGGCCGACGGAACCGGAATGAAACGTGTCGTCATCCGTCACGTTCACTTCATGGTCATTGATAAAGGTCGTAATCCGGGCGTTCTTTAATACAATTTTCAGCGTGTGCCAATGGTCCATCTCGGCGTTGGTCGCAAACTTTCCCAATGATATCTGCTTGAGTACGCGATATGCACCGTTTTGAAGCACATGCTCCTTGAGCATGGGCGACGATCCGTAGGTGTTGATTTGCCACAGATATCCGTCGCCATTGGGTTGGTTTCTGAAGGTGATGCCGGCGGCATGTTTCGCAATTTTAAAATCAATTCGGAGGGTATAGTCATTCCAGACCGTATGGGCGGATGGGAAGCTTATCCACTTTGCGATCCATTGACTGGCATGCAGAACCCCCATGGTCCAGAATGCCGGGGCACTCCAATCTGATACCGCACCGGTTTGGTCCCATATGCGCACCCGCCAAAAACAGCGCTGGTGCGAGGACAATGGTTTGCCGGCATACGCAATATCGACTGAATCAGACGACATTGTTTTTCCGGAATTCCACAGGTCGCATTTTTGGGGCGTCAGTAAATCCATCCGCGACGCCACAATGATTTGCCACCCCGTTTGTGATTGCCCCCGGACACCGGCAAACAAGCTTTTAAGTTTCCAGGCCAGCCGGGGAAATGGACGGTCAAGGCCAAGCGGGTCTGCCAAATGTTCAGTCGTTAAGGCCACAGGTTGCAGCGCAGACTTGCCCGCGGTCTGCGCGGCGGCAGGCGTCCCCGCCAACGCCGCAGCCGATACGGCTCCAATCGACGCAAGCAAGCTGCGTCGATTCAGCACCCGTGCGCTATCCGTTAATTGCGTTTTGGCGACGGGTGCCGCGGTGGATAACGACCGCGGATTCAGCAACTCTTTCGCATCATTTTGCAATAGTTGTCCGCCATCAAGGGGCTATAATTTCAAGACGGCCCGGAATCGGTTATGGATCGCCACAGCGCCGCACACCCTCACAATACGAGATTCGATTACCATGTAATGGTTCTGCGCAACGGTTCCTGCCGGCTGGAGGTGCCCACACCGATTGTATAAACGCCTGGCGCAACTTCCCAGTCGCTGTTTAGGCGGCTGAATCTGGCGAAGGCCTTCCAGTTTAAATGAATCGTCACATGTCGAGTTTGTCCGGGGTGCAGTCGTACCCGTTGAAAGCCCTCAAGTTTCTGAACAACTCTCTGGCCCGGACCGCTTTGGGGCGGATGCACGTATAGCTGCACCAGGGCAGTTCCGGCGCGGTGGCCGATATTGGTGATGGCGACCTGCACAGCAATGGTTCTTCGCGGTCCGTCACCGTGTGAATGAACCCGCAATTGGCTTAACGAAAACGTGGTGTAAGAAAGCCCGAACCCGAAGGGAAACAGCGGGCGGATATGATGGTAATCATACCAGCGATAGCCAATATAAATGCCTTCGACAAAATTGCACCGGGCTCCGACACCGCTGGGAAAGCCCGCGTAGGCCGGTTCGGCCTGCCAGCGATGATTAAACACGCCCGGATAGCCCGGAAAATGGTGATAAGCGGCTTCGTTTCGCCAATGGCGGCTGAAAGTATCCGGCAAATGACCGCTGGGATTAATTTGCCCGAACAGAATTTTGGCAATACTGATATTTCCCGTCTGACCGGGATACCACCCCCACAGCAGGCCGGCGACACGGTGAATCCATTTTTCCATACCCACGCCCGCACCGGCATAAACGACGGCAATTGTATGGGGATTCAGGGATGCCGCATCGCGCAGATATTCATTCTGCGGGCCGGTGAGGTTATATGGCCGATCCGCCTGCTCCCGTTGAATGGTCTGATTGAAACCCATGCAGGCAATGACCACGCTGGCCCGACGAATCATGCGGTGCTGTGCCGCCGTAAACAGATGAATACTTTTACGCGGAATCCAGCCGAACCCGATCATCGCGGGCTTGCCGCCAAAGCTGCGGTATACCACCCGCACCTGATAAGTCTGGCCGGCGCGAAGACGCAGCGTGGTCAGTGCGCCTTTAAGCGGCTGGGCGGGGTTTTGCCAGAATGGCAGCCACAGATCAATAATGCGTCTGCCGTTAAGATAAACTTCCCCCGAACCGTTCACCGCACAGGCAAAACTGTACAGACCAGTAGTCCGCGGATGAATCGCCGCTTTCCAGACCACACTGACTGGCTGACTGCCGTTGCCGGCGTGCTCGGTCAATCGGCTCACCGCCTGCATCAAATTCGCGCCGCGGCGGCCGACCGTCTCGCCTGCCGACTTACCGGGGACCAAAGCTTGCGGATTAAGTGAAATATTGCTTTGAATAATGCGCTGCGGTTGGCCGCCAAATCCGCCATTGGCGTAATAATCCGCCACCACTCCCGGCTTGCCGTCGGGTGTGGTCAGCAATCCCTTTCCCCATACACGTTTATATGCATCATTCCATGGGATGGCCGCAAGATGCGAGTGTGCTCCGGCCACTTGTTTGACGGCGTTATACAGACTTATCGGCGTCACGGATGGTGTAACATGTGAACTTCCCCCACCACCAGTTATTGTACGGGTCGCCCATGGTCCGATAAAGACCACATTTAAATTTCTGGATTGCGTCAGCGGAAGCAGATGATTCTGGTTTTTCAGCAGGACCGTTCCTTCAGCCGCCACCTGATTCACGACCGCGCCATCCGCTGCCGTATTGGCGGGCCGATGGGCAAAGGGATTCTTGGGATCATTGAAACCCATGGCCACAATCATCCGTAAAATCTGGCGATCCCGTTGATTGATTAAATCAATGGATATTTTGTGCTGATTCAGAAGACTGGTGACGTTGGCAATAGAGTAGGCATTGGCGGAGGGCATTTCCACATTTAAGCCGGCCCGCAAACTGTGCAGCGTGTTGTAGGCGCCGCACCAGTCGGTCATGACCATTCCCTTGAATCCCCACTGCTGGCGCAAAACGGTGGTCAGGATAAACGCATTGGCACCGGCATAGTGGCCATTGACCCAGTTGGCGGCTGTCATCAGTGCCCAAGCGTGCCCCTGGCGAACCGCAGCGCGGAATGGAGGCAGATAAATTTCCTCCAAAGGCCGCCGACCTATGATGCAGTTGATCCATGGCCGCATGGTTTCAATTTCATTGCCGACATAATGCTTCACACACGCCGCCACGTCTTCTGATTGCAGTCCCTGAACATAAGGCACCACTAATTGCGAGGCCAGAAAGGGGTCTTCGCCGCCAATATATTCCATGCTGCGGCCATTCTGGGGCTGGCGCAGTATATTGACGCCAGGGCCGAGCAGAATATTTACCTGCTTGCCGCGTGCGTCCAAACCGATGTGACGCCCCTCTAGTTTCGCCAGCTTTCGACTCCAGGCAGCGGACATACAAGAAGCCGCCGGGTAGGCAGTCGATGGTCCACAATCCACCACGCCATTGGTTGCATCGCTCCATCGGATGGGGGGAACGCCAAGCCGCTGGACACCATGCAGCCCGGAAAGAAGCTGGATTTTTTCCGTCAATGTCATGCGCCGCAACAAGGCGTCTGCGCGTTGGTTGATCTGACCGGCGGTCAGACCAATGGGCGAATATTCTTCAGCCACTGTCTCAACGGTCGGTACACCCGACGATGGAACAAGGAGTACATTGGATACATCCACCGTACCGCCCGGAAGCGCGCTGGCTGGATTGTTGTTTAGAAATTGAATGATGGTGGAATTTGATCTGGCCCTGAAATGTAATTGAAATGTGTGGAATGCCGACTGGGTAATGGCTGGAATCGCGACGGCGATCCGCTTCCCGCTGGCAGCGTCTGTTATGCGCAATTTAAGGCTGTCACGATTGGAGGGAACATCGCTGGCGCGGGCCGCGGCGGAATACGAAAGGGTATACGCTGTGCCAGCAGACGTCTTGACTGTCTGGGATATGGCAGTTCCGGTGCTTTGCAAAAGCGCAAAATCGCGGACGCCGGTTGTATTCCCCGGCACAAAAGGATTACTGGTGTGGGTATCCGGTCCGTTGATGCCGGCATTTATATTTTTGCGGTTATTCCAGTATGCCGGAGCGACCGGGTTGGGGCTTTTTGAATACCCCGGAGCATTCACATATTGGGCGGCATTGGCGGAAAAATCTCCGTTGGCGATCAGATTGGCCGACGCCGCATTAAATGCCATCAAGTCGCCTGGCGACATAAGAGCCGTCATAGAGGCAATACCAAGACATATAAAAAAAGCCACAATTGAGCGCTGGATTGAAGTTTCGATAATACGGCTGGAATACGACATGATTGCTCCAAAGTGTCCGCAGCTGCGTGCTGAAACTCAATAATTGTGCAACGGAGAATTAGACCATGTCGACGCGAGAAAAACAATGGCCAATATGTGTCGAACCAATGGTAATGGCTCTCGTCCGGCCATCCAATAGGCTTTGTCATTTTGCAAATGCCCGCGACCAACGGCCGAATTGCCATCGTTAAGACAGATCGAATTGCGACCTTAGGCCCAATCTGGCGGATTGAACAAACAAGGTGCCACACCATCCCGCCGGAAGTTACCAGCCCATGACCAATCCGGCCTGAATCTGCATTCGCGGCTTTATGTCCGACAACGGTACCCATACAACCGCACCATCATTGTACAATTCGTGCGAGCCGCTAGGTAAATTATGACCGGCAGTGCCGGTGACATGATTGGAATCGGGGACACCAGCAGGGCAATCGAATCCCGCAAGTCCCCGTTGGCCTGTCTGGTCGGTGAAAAGAACGTTATCGGTGACCAATATGGATCCAGGATTGGATCGCGGGCTGGCGGCGGGAACGTGATTGGTGGCGTTGTAGGCGGGAAGATAGATGTACGACAATTCAATTGTGTTGCCATTCCCTCCTTGCTGCTCTGCCTGATAACCGGCCATATCTTCGGTTAACTGCCAGTCCTTTCCCCTATCAAGCCAATATGAGTAACCGCTCATGATATTGGTCCAGTTGTCCAAAATTCCATTGCTGTTGTAGTCAGAAGACGGGACAAATGCGCTCTGGCTGAATGCCCCCGGCTGAGTAGAAAATATCATCGAGACACCCTGAGGCGTCGGCTTGAGAATTCCGGGCCGCGGATTAAGCATGTTGTTGCCCTGAACGCCGAATGAGGAATAATAAAGCATGCCAAAGCCCCAATACGGATAGTTCGCCCAAGTGCCGTTGAAGTTATACGCGGCGAAATTTCCGAAGGGCCAGTTCCCGGTATCTGACAGAGGATACAGCCCGTCGTATTCATCGGCGTATTCGGTCATTGCGATTCCGATCTGCCGCATATTTGAGGCGCATTGCATGCGGACCGCCAGGCTTCTGGCTTTGGCCAGCGCCGGAAGCAGCATACTTATCAAAAGGGCGATAATCGAAATGACGACCAGCAGTTCAACAAGTGTAAAGCCGTTAAATCGTTTCGAATTGGATTGCATATTCCACCCTTTGCATCAGTTCAAGCAGCAATGGCCACAGGTTTAACCACAGGCGGGTTGGAGGGAATCCCCTGCCAACCCGCCAGGGAGTGCTTTGTTCGGTAAAATGGCATCCCGGCTGTCATGCTTCACACAACGCCAAAACAGTCGTCATGCCGCCCCATGTCATCGGGCTAATTTACGATGACGGGCCATCAGTAGCAGGCCGACAGCGCCTGCTGCAAACGGGGCCAGTGTCGCAGGTTCCGGAGTGGCCACAACGTTTCCGGAAAGTATGAATGCCCGCCCCATCGGGTCGGTGCTACCCCAGAAAAAGGCGGCCTGGTTGGCGGCAGAGTCCTGCAGGGTAAACTGCACCAGAAGCTGCGTTGTTCCCGTCAGATTCACTCCGGAGACAAACTGTGTTGAATCCAGACCTTGCGATTTATTATTGTTGTTAAAAAACGTGGTATAAGTCGCGCCGTTATTCGTGCTGTAGGCGGCAGTCATGGTACTGTTTGTGTCGTTGTTCAAACCGCCGGCGGAAAAGGTAAATCCCGAGCCAAATGCGAGTCCGGGGGCCGTCTGAAAATCCCAGGTCATCGTGTCGGAATTGGTGGTGGCATTGGAGACGCCATAGGTGCCCCCCGCGATGAAGCCCACCTGCACATACAGGTCGGCACTACTGGCGTTGGCGGCCGTTGGAATAGTGGTTGACGTGCCGGAGGCCGGTCCACCATTTACGGATACCCCATCATATGGAGAATAATTGTAGGAATAGGTTCCCGCGGTAGTGACCGGGGTTGTTGTCAGACTGGCGCGGGCTGATGCAGATATCAGACCCAACGCCCCGGCGGCAGCCGCCAGCAATACCAGATTCGGTGCAGTTTTCATATACATACTCCTTTGGCTCCCTGCGGAAGCGAATTGTGACATCCATCAGCCGGATGGATAAACGGGTTGGCCGCAACATGCGGCGTAAAAATGGGGCACCCGTCAACAACACGGGCATTTTCCGCATTTTTTTCTCAACATGCTATAGTCTAGATATAACAAGTTCATTCACAACCCGAACTTGCGGCAATGGGGTATGATTTTGCGAAAGCCTGTCGCATGGTCACCGGCAATCAGACGCTGTTCTAGAACTCACGCTGGGGCGATACACATTTCCGAATCAGGCGGATTATGGGGTGAAACCGCGAATACTGCGATGGGCCTGATGGATGGATGTCCGATACTTATGGCCACCCATTCGTGAATTGTAAAGGCCCTTTCATGAGGGTATAAATCCAGACAATTGAGTCGTGTCTGCTAGAAAGTTTGCCATCATGCCCGATTGTACAACCATCCGGATTGCTTTGAGTCTGAACGTACAACACGGCTATGCGCGGGAGACGATGCGGGGCATCTTGAATGCCGCTGCGCCGTATCAAGGCTTTGGCGATTCAGACGCTCGGCGACGGCGAAGCCCCCAGCGATGGCGGTTACAACTGTTCGCGCGGATGGACGACCCCGGCGGGCGTCGCCAGCAAGGTGATATACTATCCTTTGCGCCGCATGCGATCATCTATGAGAACCTGCTTTTGAATGATGATAAAAGCCCCACCTGCACTCTTCGGAGTGTGCTTGAGCGAATCCCATGTCTCAAAATTGAATTGTACCCGTTCGATGAGCGACCAATATGGCCGTCGATTTCCAGCGACGACGTGGCCGTGGGACGCCTGGCGGCTGAATATTTTCAAAACCTTGGACTCCAGCATTTCGCGTTTTTTGGTGAGGAGTATTTCGAGTATTCCCGCCGACGCCGCGCCGGGTTTGAAGATGCATTGCGTGTGTCCCCACGCCCGCAAGAACGGAAGCGCAAATCGTCACTGCATGTTCCGTATTATGACCGTGGAAAGCAGAACTGGAGGGCCGGCATTCGCGACTGGATCGCGTCGATGCAATTTCCTGTTGGAATTTTCGCCGCCAATGATCTGTTCGCAACTGAGTTGCTCGAGGAATTGGCAGGTACGGCATGGAATGTCCCGGAACAAATTGCCGTACTGGGAGTAGATAACGACGACTTGCTCTGTCATTTGGCGCATCCGCAGGTCTCCAGCATTGTGCCCGGCTTTCGGCAGGTTGGGCGGGCGGCGGTTGGCGTATTGGCACAAATGTTCGCCGACAACGGCGCAGCGCCCTCGGAAACATTCATTTCGCCGCTGCGCGTCGTGACCAGGCAATCAACGGATATCCTCCACGTTCCGGACGCCCAGATTGCCGCGGCTGTCCGATATATTCGCGGCCATTCACTGGACAACATAAGCGTGAAGGAACTTGTGCAGAAAGTGCCGGGTAACCGCCGCCGATTGGAAAAAAGGTTTTTTGATCTGGTTGGCCGCTCTCCCCTGGAAGAAATTCACCGTGTGCGAATTGCCAAAGCAAAGTTGCTTTTATTGGAGGGTAAAAGCGTGGAACAGGTCGCTTACGAGATGCATTTTTCAAGCCCTAAATATTTTGCGACGTTGTTTCAACGGCTCACACATATGACTCCCTCCGAATTTAAGTTACTTGATCAGCGGGCCGTGATCAAAAAGCCCTTAAAAGTCCGGCCGGCAAGATAGTCTGGTACCGGCGAAATTCCTTATCCAGTTCTGATTTGAAATACGGCCAGGTTGGTCAAGACCAATCTATATGATTACCATTGGAGTCGCTGATATTCGCAGCTATAAAACTTAGGTCAGTTTCGGAAAAATTCAGCCGCGCTTCGCGGAGCGAAGCGTAAGGGTTTTGCGGCGGTAAATTCGACACGGCGGTTTTTAAGAAAGAGGTCCGAGCCGGATTTTTTTTGAAGGCTTGCTTTTTTCGCATTTATATCGTCATTGATTGCGACTTTCGCAACCAATGACGCGTCTTTTATCCAGTTTCGCATCGGTTCGAGCCACAGGCACTGGCCTCTTTGTGATCTCGTTAGAACCTCCTCCAGCGACTTCTTCTCAGACATGAGGGCTGTAATACTCCCCAAAAACTGGGCTCGCTGCTAAGGTAGTTTTTTCCGAGTTTTCGGAGTCTATTTTATGTCGGTAAAACGTCGTCAGTTTACGTCGCAGTTCAAAGCCAAGGTGGCCATGGAGGCGATGAAGGGCCAGCGGACGATTGGTGAGTTGGCGGGTTTG
>DAIDJN010000018.1:0-68656 GCA_027451365.1 Phycisphaerales bacterium
TGATATTGTAATGCTTCCACTTTTTACCGTTAAACACGGATACGCCGTGGCGATTGGTGCCTGCCCATAATCTCCCGTGGCCATCCACACATAACGCCGTGATAAAATTACTGGCCAAACCGGGTGAATTGCCGACATCAAAATGGTGCCAATGGAAGCGAGGCAGACCTGGCGGTTTTTTAGCCAAGGCCGCCGCAGCGGCGGCAGCTTTGACGCCAATGGCATCAGAACTATTCGAACCCACCGCGACACCATGGTAAATTCCAAAATCTTCACCGGAAACCCAAACCCCGCCACGACCATCTGGGGCAATTGCGGCGACAAAGCGCGTGGGGCAGCCGGTGGCTTTTTCGGATTCCCTTGCCTCCGGTCCGCTCATTTGAACTTTTGGGGTTGCCGCTTTGCGGCTGACATCGCGATTGGGTGAAGAGGCGAAAAGCGGAGCCGGTGCGGAAATAAGGATAAACAGGGCGGCGATCCATGCCGAAATCTGGCCTGCGGCACCATTTAGCGGGTTGTGTCTTGACTGGGGAAAGAATGCCGAGAATGACCGGGAACAATCAGTTGCAGAAGCGCCTGAACTCGATTGCGGTGTCTTATGGTAAGACCGGTCGTTGGGTGACGGCGAAGATGTGACATTCATCTTGCGCCCCCCCCCAATTGTTGCGCCTACTGCAACTGGCCGGGAGGCAGCCGGATAGGTTCGACAGTTCGAGGGTGCCAAATTATAGCATTGGCGAGCCATGATAAATCACCCCGACAAAAGGCCCAACGCCACAATACAGGAATAGCCACACGTACATGCGGCACCCATAAATCGGCTTTGGCCAACCACTGGAGCGAAAATTAGCAATTAAATGATGCTGTGTCAAGTTGTACCAAATACGGCGGGCGATGATTCGCCCATACCGCCCGGCAAGTGTGGCCACATTTCTCCGCAAAATCGGTTGGTAGAACGGGCTGGTAGTATTAACAACTGCGGTCGGACCCTCGGTTGGCTGTCTTCGGCTGCCATCGGGCAATTTAGCCACCCCGATACATTTGTTGACAGCGATTTTACCGTAGCTCGATCGGAGGGAAGAGAGTTGCAAGCCGCCTCCGCGGCGGTAGAGCGGAGCACTTTGGAGGCCTTCCTTGCTTAAGGGCTTTCGTTTGGGCCTTTTTTGGATGGTCTTCGGCTTCAGGCGGCTTCTAGCACATTCGCCATTGCGAAAAGGCCGACTGGCGTTAGCAGATTAGGCATTAAGCTGTATTGAGATATATACATTTATATGGAAAACGGGTGCCTCCATGCGAGTCGGGCCGGGGGGCGGGCGGTGGATCGGTATGACCCGGCAGCGGAGCGACGGGGCCATCCGGTCCCTGCCCGCCCCCGGCGGGGCCGTCTTGGCTACTTATCCCTAAAAGTTTCAACGGGGTAGCCATTTCCCGGTTTCCTGCAGTCCAACCGTTTTCCCAGAGGTTGATGGCTTCGATAGCCTTCTCGTTGCTTTGGTCTTGGGTAAGCGGGGTGGGTGCTTTTAGATTGTCGGCGTATGGGCTTGCTGGTTCAATCAGCCAGCGTTTGGGTTTACAGTCTATGGATTCGTTGGAATTGAGCCGGTTCAGCCATCGTGGGATTGTGTAGGAAGTGCCGTGCTCTGTGCGCCTTGTTTCATAGGCGGTGCGGAAACCGTATTCTTTCGCAAGCTGGGTCGCTCGAAGCATTTCATTCCGGCAGGCTGCCCCTATCATCTCTCGTATTTGCGGGGCGTGGTGTTCCGTGATGGATCGGAGTGACCGAAGTTGGTGGTACATTGTGGAATGTGGCTTCCTGCTTCTGAATTCTTTCGGTCCCGTTACCCATGAATGCCAGCCCTTATAGCCCCAGGTGCGCCGGTGGTGTTCACGTAATAAATGCCCCTCATATCCCGGGCCGCCGGTCGTGTTCTTTGTTATGTACTTGCCGATATAGGATTCGGCGGCATCGCTGTTGGCCACGATTTCTATTTTCAGCCCATGGATGGCGTTTGGGCCTTCGCTTGTCGTATAGGCACGGCTAAGCTCTCGCTGTACTATTGGTACATCTGCGGGATGGCATTTAATAAGAAAATGGTCGTGCGGGGTTCCGTCGCGATGGGATTCGCGTCCCTTAAGGCAGGTGGTTTTGATTCCATGGCGATTGAGCCGTTGGCGAAGTTGGCGGGCCATCTGGTCGAGTTTTGCTGCTGCCTGCGTCGGTGTAAAGCCTTGGTACCTGGGTGATGCCCAATGCCATTGAGTATCCAGCGTTGCGGTGACGAACAGATTGCCTGTTAATCCGTCCTGTGCCGCGAGGTCGGCCAATCCGTGAAGTGTTGCGAATAGCTTTCCTCGTCTGCGGTGCTGCTTTCGTTCTGGGCTGATTAGCTGCTCGAGCGGCAGGACTTCGTTGGGATCATCCGCATTGACGATGACATGATTCTGAGTAAATTCCAGTTGTCGTCGACGGTCTTGGATGGATGTCTGTATAAGCCATGGGCTTATTATTTCAGGCTGTCCATCCTGCAGGTTTCCGTCAACATGGTAGCTTCGCCAGCGGCGATCGCGGATGGATTGCTCACAAGCCCGGATCATGGCGAGCCTGGCGGTCTTGCGAGTAGTCGGATTGGTCACCGTGTCACACTTCTGCGGCGATAAGATCATTTGGCGGCCTCCGGCTGTGGGGCTGGAGGCGGTTTATTCTGCGAAGCTGCGGCCTTTGCGAGCTCGGCGATAGCCTGCTGCACGGCCGGGGAGAGCATTGGCCAAAGCTGGCAAACGGTTTCAAAATCGTCATCGTTTGGGCCGGAATTTGGGCCGGTTAGTTTTGAGTTGTCGTTATTTCGCGGGGTTTTCGGGGGGTGTTCTGGGCTTGGCACGCCCATTGGTGGGGGTTTTTCGAATTTTGCCGGGCGCTCCGATTTTGCAGCATCTGCTGCGATTTAAGGGTTCTGGCGAGTATTGCCCTGATGACTCCTGCGCGCCGCCTTGCGCGCCTCCCTATGTCGGCGGGCGAGACGCCCGCCCCCCAGTTTGGCCTGACTCCCGCGTGGGCCTGTCGCCATGTGGCACCGGAACATTGCCGCAAGCCTACTGCGGGAGGCCTTGCAGAGCCACCACTTGCGGATCAGGCGGGTTGGGGCTGGTGGCACCGGCACCATTGCTGGTGGCATTGGTGCGATCGATCAGGGCAACAAATCGCTTCTGCCCTTCCAGAATGAATTCGGCGTTGGCATTCGTGGAATCCGGCGTCAGGCCACCCTCGGTGGGACTGCTCGAAGTGGAGGCCGGAACTGGGATACCCTGTGTCGCGTTGTACCAATCGGTAACCTTGTACGCTCCGCCATTTTGAATATAGGCCTCATTCAAACGCAAGGCTTGAATATAGGTATAGCAGATAAAAGTATCACTGCGGACGGTGGCCATATTGTAAAGTTCGGCAAAGCCGGTGGCGTTGTCACGGGCGGCGATGGATGTGGGCGAAACACCATTGAGCACATTTGCCAAGGCCCATGTCAATTCCGCCTTAGAATGAAAGCCCAGCCCCCTGATGGCGCTGAACGTACCGAGCCGCAGGCTATACTGGTTAATATCTGTAGCCAGCGCCTGTGGGCTATTGGTTCCGCTCGTGCTGCCATCAAACGATCCGATCATGGCTTCCAGCACGGGCAGCGACGCCGTATTGATGTTTATGCGGCCGGGAACAGCCAGCTTGTTATAAATATTCGATCCATCATTGACGGAACCATCGGAAAAGGCTGAATCAAACGTGATGTAATCCAGCAGCTTGATGGCGGCGGGTTGGGGGACGGTCGCGGCGACATCATCATAAAAATCAAAGCGGGCGTTGGCTTCGTATTGCAGATTGGTATTTGGTTCATTGGTGTTTTTGGGAAGCGCGGCCACCTGTACGGCAAGCGGGCTTAGCGGCAGGTAACTGGCACCGGAAACAGACGCAAAATTCGCCACAAACGGGCTGGTTTCAAAATCGGCAATATTCAGCAGAGGAGAACCGGTGGCGGCACTAACGCCTGAGGGGTCAGATACGCTGTTGTAATATCCCAAGCAATCACCCATATCCGCAAAGCGGTCATAGAGGGGGATGCCGAATGCGGGACTGACCTGCGTATTGCCGGTTGTAATGCCAAGGTTACCCGCCCAAAAACCAGGCGTCAGTGTCTGGTTGGCGTTATCGCAATACCAATCGCCCGCGGTGGTGGTGGCTCCGGGTACGCAGTTGCGTTGCACTGTATACACTCCAGTACCGCCCGTAAAACTGCCCACGACGCCGGTCATAAGCGGCTCAATATTGAAACTGTCAACCGGCATTTCGCTGGCGGTACCGGCCCGATTCACGAATGGCCGCAGCAGCACCACCTCCTGCGGGCTGGAACTTTGGGCGAATATCATGGTACCCTTTTGGAGTGTTACCGTCGGCGATGGACTCACCGTAAAATTGCCATTCTGCTGCACCACTACCAGAAACCCATTGGCGGGAATTGTGGAGCTTATGGACGTGGCCGCGGAATAGGAAGAGCCGTTGTAAAGTTCCAGCTCCCAATTGGTCAGCGCCAGCGGTGCGCCAAACGGATTGTAAAGCACCACGGCATAGTTTTTGTAGGTGACACTGGTTTTAGTTACCGTCGCATAAACCGCCGCCTGAATAATAAAGGGCTGTGCCGCCACTCCGGCTACAATTTCGTTGGTCGGGGCGGCAAATGTACCAATGCCGGAGAAATTTCCACTGGTACCATTATAGCCGCGGATGCAGGGGCCGGATGAATCGATAAATGAAGGTCCATTGGTGCCGCCGTTGGCCACACCCATGCGATAGGTCATGTAATTGGCGGCGAACGCCTGGCCCTGGCTGGTGCCGAAGCCAGATTCCGCCATCGCTTGGGCAATTTGGGCGGCGGTAAGGGCGACACCGCCAGCAACATCTGCGCCAACGGCGTTCGTATTCGTGGCGCTGCCTGCCACTAGTGCCGGCGAATCCGCCGGAGCATTGACGAAAATTTTTCCGGGGCTTTGCGGCCATTCCTTCCAACTGACACCATTGACGGAATAGGCTGCCGAAGAGGTCAGGCCAAAAGGTGGTGGATTGGCCACGTCCGGTTCGGTGCGCAATGGCCGGTCTTTGGAATAGGTGGTGAAGAACATTTTCCAGGGCTGGCCCAGGTTGGCGAAGCCTCCCCCATTGGGAGGATTGAATCCGAGGGTATATGGCAAAACAGACCCAACCCGGCAATCATAAAATGGCTGAGTCACGCCGGAGGCTATGCCAGTGGCCGGTATGGACCCCTGAAAAGCCCGCAGAGCGAGTTCCGAACTGGTACCAAAAAGTGCAATTGCCGCGGAATCAGTCCCGCCGGCATCGCGCGTCCAGAGGGCCTGCTGCCAAACCGAATCCACGTTATAATTGGCAAGACTGCCATTGTTGCTGCGGGCAATGGCCACCTTCAGCAAACTTAACATATCGCTTGTGCCACCGGTGTTGTTATTGACCGTGCAATAGGGAGGATTGGTGCTTGTATCGTATGCATACCCAAGGCCATAGCCATTGAAATATTGTCCGCCCGGATTGTAGGCCGCGCCAGAGGCCTGCCCCACATTCAGATTCAACATGGAATTGGTATCCATGATCCGCACGGCAAAGCGGTAGCGTGTGCCATTGGGAGAACTGTAAGGCAGCAGATTCCAGCAGGAATCATCTATACCGTAGCGGTTGAATGTGGGCCAGACACTGTTGCTCCAGGCCGGGAAAACCACCGAGGCATTGGGCACATAAACCGTCCCCTGCGTTCCCGGTGTGGTCACCGCAGTTCCGCCGGAAAGCTGATATGACATGCCAATGTCATTTAGGCCGGTGCCCGGGTCGTACAGGAATGGACTTAATATGGAAAAAAGTGGATAGTTCACGCCCGGACTCACAGTTGGGGTGAAACCGGATGGTGGAGTTGTATAGTTACCTGTGATGGGTGGGGTCGGAGCAGACTGGCCCCCAGTGTATGCGCCAATTTCGATTGCCGCCGGCGCAGTCTGAATCTTTGTTGGGTCCACGCCGGTCCAAAGCATGTTCGTATTGGGCGGAAGGTAACTTTCCGATAGCCAGACCGGCAGCGACACCAGCCATGGTTCGCTGCGGTACAGGTCTTGTGAGTCGGTGTAAAACGAGGATGGTGTCCCGGGCGCGATACCCGTAGTAGTGCCCAATTCAGGCATATCCCACGTGCGGGTGTAAGGTTTGATAGGAGTTGCGGCATTCAAATAGGCCCCGCTGCCATCGGTTAATTGCGTTCCAATCTGGCCGCGCACAATATTCAACACTGATGTCTGCGCCAGCGCCAGGCTGGCATTGCCGGTGGAGGCATTAGTGGATTGGCGGTCGGCACCGGCCATCAGCACATATACGCTGCCCATCACGGCCAGCAGAACCAGAATGGCGATAACCAGCAGAAGAATCATGCCGGACGCCCGCTGGCGGGCGGACCGGTCAATGAATAATGAGTCCTGAGTCATGAGTAATGGGGATGACGACGATGACGAATTTTTACCACGAAGACACGAAGACACGAAGGACGGGGGGGAGACGACGGGAATAGCCACAGAGGTCACAGAGAACACGGAGGACACAGAGGACGACTTGGGAGAGCAGTCAGAATGCAGAAGGTTGCAGCAAGGAGATGAAGGAATCTTCTGCCTTCTTACTCCTGTCTTCTGACTTCCATCTTCTGCATTCTGCGTTTTGTATTCTGTATTCTTTGTGTTCTTCATACATCACCTGTTTCTTAATGTTCTGGCCACAAGGCGGCAACCGCCTGCGTTAGCATGTGGTTATTCTGGTCATTGCGGAAAATTAATTATCTGGGTTATGGTCTGGGTGCTCATGCGGTTGTTGGGGTCGGTGACCAGATAGGTAATTTTCAGGGCCACGGGCCAGTATTGTTTGTTGGCCTGGGTGAAAACCAGTGTCTGCGTGTCATAGGCATCACCGGTTTCGGAAATGGCGGTCGGGACCAGATTCGGATCATTTGACAGTGGGAAGGCATCCGGCCCGTACCATTGCAATTGCCCAAACGCATTCGGATAGCCGACATCCACGGCAAAACTTGGAACGCCTTGCAGCATAATAGGTGTCATGCGGAAATAGCCGTTCAGGGCGGCGGTGACAGATCCATGACCACCTTGCGTGGAAGCCTGCGGAGATGAAACCGAGGCAAAACGGTAACAGTAGTCATCCGCGGCGGTCTGAAGGGCGAGATTCCCGACCGCCTGTTCCGCCGCCGCCTGCGAAATGGTCGCCACATCAAAGCGGGAAGATGTGGCTTGCGCGGCTGTTTCGCCAGCACCTGTCGGGGTACCTGGTGCCGGGCTTCCAGTGCCCGGATAGGTGATATTGGCAAAGGCCGGATCGGTGAAGTTACCGGCTGTGTTCGTTGACGTCAAAAGAAACAGATGCCGCCCCAAGTAGAACTGGCCCGAAGTCAGGCCGGAGGGCTGGGCATTGGAAGGCAGCACATTGGCCTGCGGCCAATAATATGGTTCAGCAGTACCGTTGGCCAATTCGCCTTGGCTGACATACAACTGTCCATACCAAATGGCGGCAGCATTGGAGGACACAAAATCCGTTAACGGCGAACTGGTGTTGTTTCCAGTGCGACTGTGAAACGAACCGTTGGCGATAAAGCCAAGTTGATCATCCCGCCACAAAAGTGCCGGTGCACCCGAAACTGCTGTATTGTACGTTGCCCAAAGCGGTGTGCCGCCAGAGGTTCCGGGCTGATTGCCTGTGCTGGCGGTATTTCCCTTAATGCAAAAATAGACAGTGGTAACCGGGTAGGTACCTGCCGCGGTGACTTCATCACCGGCCTGATATACCTGACCGATAGTCCAGATTGGGGCGTAAAATCCCTGGCGGACAATCAGGTAGCCGCCGCGGTCAAGGTGTTGAACATCAGAGGCAATTTGTGCCTGTACAGCCCGCACGTCAGACATGGTTTTGAGCGTGGCCTGCCCCACGCGAACTGCGTGGCCCGCAAGTTGGAAAATTTCACCCACTGCGCCCATCATGACCACCAGAATGGACATAGCGACCAGCATTTCAATTAAAGTAAAGGCACGACGATTTTTAGCCGCAGAGGACACAAAGGACGACGACGGATTTTCACCACGAAGGCTGGGAATAATGACTGGGAGGCGGCCGTCTCGGCCGCCAGGCGGGCGAGGACGCCCGCCCCCCATAGTGCCAGAAAAATGGGCAGACCCCACCACGGACGGGCCGACGACGGATTTTACCACAGAGGAAGCCCGTGTTGGTCGCAGTTCGTTGTTCGTTGATCGTTGGCTGTTGTTTTTCATAAGGTCACTCATTATTCAATACTCAATCGTCACCGCGCATTGCCATCAGAACTTCAGCGTGGTGGCGTATATATACACCGTCGGGCTGGCGGTCTGCGGGCTTGGGCCGGTAGCCGGCGGTGCGTAAATAATTGAATCATTCGGGGGCGTTTGGGCCGAGGTTGTCAGCCCGGTGACGGCATATTGTCCGTTGGCATTAATTATGGTGCGAACCACCCCGCCGGTGGTCAGATCCACACCCGTTGTGCCAATAGGCATGCCGGATACGGTCGCGGTGGACAATGTTGGCGTGGGGCTGCCGCCGCCGTAGGTGCTTTTGCTGTCACCCTGATTAAATACGAATATATATATATCCCATGTCGGAATCGCCGCCGGATCGGCGAACGATATCGGGTCCAGACGGATGACCGCGGTCCAGGAATAAAGGGCGTAGGGATTGCCGGAAGTCCCCCCCAACGTGCTGCTATAGGGCACAGTGCTGTTGAGTTGGTAGGTGGCCATGCTGGCACTGCCAACCGCTGTCCAGGCTATTGCCGAGGGCGGCGCATTGGCGGTAGTCGGACCATAGACGTTCGTCAGATAGGCGACGGCACTTTGGGCGATGGTCTGACCGATGGTTTTCTGGGCGTCCTGCGTGGTCCATTTGATGGCAATGGGGAATGTGGCGGCGACCATTATCAGGCCGACCCCCAGAATCGCGATGGCAAACATGATTTCAATTAAGGTAAAACCACGACGATTTTTAGCCACAGAGGTCGCGGAGGACACAGAAAACGACGACGGATTTTCACCACGAAGCCTGGAAAAAAAGACTGGGGGGCGGCCGTCCCGGCCGCCAGGCGGGCGAGGAGGCCCGCCCCCCATAGTGCCAGGAAAATGGGCAGACCCCACCACGGACGGGGCAGGCCGCTGGCCTGCATCCTCATTGATCCGTGATCTGTGATCAGTGATCTGTGATCTGGCTTCTGTATTCTGTATTCTGTGTTCTGTATTCTTCACTGTATGATCCCTCCGGTATAGGTGTTCACCGTCAGGGTGTTGCTGTGGCCGAGGGCGTAAGCGCCCGGACTGCTATAACCGGGGGTTGCGGTGCTGCTAATGGTCTGCGGCCAGTTGCCTACGTTAAACACCAGCACTGCGGGGGTGGTGGGGCCAACAGAAACCGTATAGGCGGGGTAGGCGGATGTACTGATCTGGCTATTTGGCAATTCCACTACCGCAACGCTGCTTAACACAATAAGATGGCCGCTGCTGTTGAATACCACTACCCGCGGAATGGTGAAAAGGCCGCCGGAGGGCGTCGTGCCGGAATCCGCTCCCGCCTGCGGTCCGGCAAATTGGGATTCAACAATATTGGGCATCTGAAGGCCGGCGTCGTCGTAGGCGGCGCTTCCCACCAGGCCCGCCGTATAGGTTGCCTTGGGCAGGTATTGCACTGATCGTGGTAGGTAGGGAATAAAGTTCACGGTGCCATAGCTGACCTGGCCAATGGGCGCATATTCGTAGGCAAAGGCGGTTTCGCCTGTGAAGCCGGGCTGTTCGTACATGACCAGGGCCACATAGGTATGCATTCGCAGAGCCAGGGTTTGCGCTTCGCCGAGTGCGGCGGAAATCTGGTTCACACCCTGCACCTGGCCACTGTTGCGAAACAGCGCGACAAAGCCGGGTATGGCGACCGCGGCCAGAATGCCCATGATGGCGATAACAGCGAGGAGTTCGATAAGGGTAAAACCGTGGCGTTTTTCAGCCACCGCGGATGATGACGACTGGCGGGCGCGAACGAACAGATTGCCGGAATACGTATTGATTTGCGTAGGAATCTCTGATCGTTGATCTCTGATCGTTGATTGTGGGTCGTTGTTTGTCATAACAGTACTCGTTCCATACTCCGGTCATGCGGCTTCGGCCGCCGGACAGTTATTGCTATGTTTATTGTCCAAACACAATGTCGTCGCCATCAAAATAAGTTCCATCCGGGCCGGCGCTGACCAGCAGATAATTCTGCGAACCGGTTATGGTGGAACCGGTGGTGGTATTGCTGATGTTGGCACCGATCAGCGGCAAAAATGCCGCGTAGTTGGAGCCGGCGGCCTGACTGCCGGTTGGTCCTGTGGCGGTGGCGCTGTTGTCAGTGGAATTGAAAATCCCCTCGCCGGCGGTAGCACTGAAAACAGCTGTGCTGGTGGGCGATGTATTGGCTGAAAAATAGAGGATCGGATTGGGATGACTGCCCGCACTTGGTGGGAAGGAATCGCCGATGTAATAATCGTCGGTGTCAAGGTCCACGATGTTATTGGCACCAATATCCAGATAAGGACCGTAAACCGTGTTGGAAACGCCCACACGGAAACCTTTGGTTTGGGAAAGGGAGCCGCCGGCGTATCCCGTATTGCCGGAGTTACCCGGCGCGCCATCATATTTGCCAGGCAAATACCCCAGTAATGCCTCGGCCAGAATTTCATAGCCTTTGCCACTGCCAATAAGACTGCCGTACGCGGTATTGGTGTTGGATACCAGCCCGGACTGCGGATACATATTAAAATCAGAATGATACGCCTGCAGGCCGGTGCTGATGGTGCGCATATCGCCCATGGTGGCACTAATGTAGGCCTGTTTTTGTGCGGAAATAACCACCGGCACCAGAATAGCGATCAGAATTGCGATAATGGAAATAACCACCAGCAATTCAATAAGGGTAAAGCCGCGACGATTTTTAGACACAGCGGACACAGAGGACATAGAGGACGACGGTGACGGGCTTTTACCACCAAGACACGAAGACACGAAAAACGAAGACGCAAGGGCAGGCCGCTGGCCTGCATCCATATTGATCAGCGAACTGTGATCCGTGATCTGTGGCACCTGGTCCGTGCTCTGCGTTGTCTGGCTGTTGTTCGTCATAACATTACTCATTATTCATTACTCATTGATAAATCCGATCAAAATCGAGATTTATTATTGTCCGCCGTAGACGACGACATCATCGGAGGCGGGAGCCTGGTTTCCTGCGGTTATGCCATTGAGGTTCTGGCCATAAATATGGTCGGCCCCCGCGCTGATCAGCACGAAGCCGCCCACCACGGGATTGCCGACCGCGTTGACCGCCGTGCCGGCTGGCAGATCATTAATATTGACGACATCGTTGGCTAGTGCATTATTCGCAATGGTGGACGATCCGTTGGTGGCCGTAGGGTTAAACGAAGAATATTGCTCGGAAGTTTGGGAATTGTTTTTGGTGGAAATAATATTTTGTTGGGTATAAGTACTGTTGCAATTCAAATAAAAAGCGGCCGCGGTCCCAGAATCTGTGCCCACGGGCACGCCAGTAGTCCCTGGCATGCCGGGCACTTTGCGGAAATACAGGATGGGCACGCCGGCGGGGAAATCATCAAATAGCGTGGGAAGCGTGTTGAAGGTTGCGCCCGCTGGGGTCAGAGTGGGAAACGTCTGCAGATCTCCGCTGGAAGCGGATGGATTGTAATAGGCGCTTTTCTGCACTCCGTTGTTGCTGTAGTCGATAGGGCCGGAACCGGGGGTAAGGTCCACATAGCCGCCTGAAACGCCTGAGGTCGAACCAGTATACGCCAAGGTGGTCACGCCGGTTGGGGGCGTCTGGCCGGTTGGATAAACCGTCCCCATCAGCCCCAGAACCAGATTCTGGGTTCCGGTTATTTTATTGCCACCAATCGTCACATAGCCCTTCGAAATATCTGACTCGCTGAACGGACCCGGATAGGCATTAAAGGCGGAATAATAACTTAAGCAGCTTGCTCTAATAGCCCCAAGTTCCGCTTCCGTTGCCGCTGAATAGCCGGAATTAATGGCACTGGAAAGCGCCGGCAGCAGAATGGCCATCAGGATGGCGATAATGGAAATCACCACCAGAAGTTCGATCAACGTAAAACCGCGACGATTCTTAGCCACAGAGAACACAGAGGGCGACGACGGCGGGATTTCACCGCGACGACACGACGACACGACCGATGACGACGACGATTCACCACGAAGGCACGAAGACACGAAGGACGGGGGGGCGACGATGGGATTTAACACAGAGGACACAGAGGACGACTTGGGAGAGCAGTCAGAATGCAGAAGGTTGCAGCAAGGAGATGAAGGAATCTTCTGCCTTCTTACTCCTGTCTTCTGACTTCCATCTTCTGTATTCTGTATTCTGCATTCTGTATTCTTCGCGTTATTCATACCATCCTCATTTCTTCGTCCGGCCGCGCGGCCAAGTGGGGGTACCCTGTTTGGGCACAGTTTGGGTTCAGCTCCCGCCGCCACCAATGGTGGACAGCAGTTTGATGTACGGCAGGAAGACCGCCACGACAATGGTTCCAACCACGCCGCCAAGGCCGACGATCATGATCGGTTCCAGCAGGCTGACCAGAGAACCGACCAGCACATCGACTTCTTCATCATAATTATCAGCGACCTTCATGAGCATTTTGTCTAGGTCGCCGGTTTCTTCACCCACGTCAATCATATTGACGACAATGGCATCGCAGACGCGCGAATTACGCAGCGGTGTGGCGAAGCCTTCGCCCTCACGAATGGCGTCGTGCACTTTCTGCAGGGCTTTTTCAAACACCATGTTGCCGCAGGTATCGCGGGTAATGCTGATGGCTTCCAGAATCGGGACGCCGGCTGAAAGCAGTGTGCCGAGTGTACGGGTCCAGCGGGCGATGGTTCCCTTGGAAACAATTTTGCCCATGACCGGAATTTTCATTTTCAATAAGTCTATGGCATATCGGCCCGGCTTGGTCTTGCCGATAATTTTCAGCAGCAGCCAGATCACAAAAGGTGTGGCGATAATTTCCGCCCAGCCATATTGATGGGCAATCCAGTTGGATGTGTGAATCATGAACAGCGTAATCGCCGGCAGACCGGTTTTAAACGAAGCAAACAGCTTCTGGAATTTGGGGATAACGAAATACATGATGCCGGTTACCATAATCACGGCGGCGCTCATGACCACAATAGGATAAATCATGGCACCACGAATACGCCGTTTGAGTTTCTGGGCTTTTTCCATGAAATCAGCAAGGCGCTGAAGAATCACATCCAGCACGCCGCCGGTTTCACCGGCCTGCACCATGTTGCAGTACAACTTGTCAAACACTTTCGGATGCCGCGCCATGGATTCAGAAAGGGTGGCTCCGCCTTCCACATCGGAGGCAATGTTGTCCAGCGTGTCGCGCATCAGGCCGGGCCGCTGCTGTTGGTGAAGAATTTTAAGGGACCGCAAAATCGGCAGGCCGGCATCCTGCAGCGTGGAAAGCTGACGCGTGAACTGAGTTATAAGTTTCAGGGAAACGCCACCAAAGTTAATGTTGATGGACCCCGGCTTTTTCTTTGCACCGGCGGCCCCGGTGGCGGCGGCCGGCGCCCCCCCGCCCGGCGCGGTTTTACCTTTCTTCAGGGTCTTTTCCTTGATCTTCATCGGGAAATAGCCCTGCGAGCGAATTTTGGAAATTGCGTCATCGGAGCTTTGGGCGTCAATTTCCGACTTGACCGATTGCCCGGCGGCGTTCAACGCTTCATACTGAAACACTGGCATGTGATTGCCTCCGCAGACCCGGCGGATAACAGCCGGGTCGAAAGTCTTGGAACTCTTCAGGATGGCACGCGCCAACTGGTTCCTGTAGTTGTTATAGGGAAAGCGGTCTGGGGCGGATAGGGGGCACGGCCCCGCATAGACAATGGCCGGACGATGAAATGCCGGCCGCAATCTGGATTGTTTTTGGCCGACTTCCGGTAAAATATAGGCGGAAACGGCTCGATTTCTAAAAAAAAGGAGCGATTCCGGCAAAAACCGCCCCATTTTGCCCGCCAAGCCGTTATCATGCCCAGCGGCGGGACGGATTATCGCACCCGACCGCCGGGCAATTGTTGCCACCTGTGCTGGAATATGGACGCGCTTATGATTCCACGTCACTCGACTGAAGCATACCCCCCGCCATCCTTGCGGACTCTGGCCATGGAACAGGATTTGGCGGGTCAGGCCGCTGCGCTGATCCGCATGGCGGTGCGGGAAGACCTGGGCTATGGCCCCCCAGCCGAGGCGATATCCGAACCGGGAACGCCGTCCGGACCAGTCGCGGGAGATATCACCTCGCAAGTTGCAATTCCTGACAATCTTCAAGGCCAGGGCTGTATTATTGCCCGACAGGCCGGTGTTGCCGCCGGAATTGGTCTTTTATCGCAGATAACCCAGGAATACAGCGAACAAATTCAAGTGCACCTGTGCGTTGCAGATGGCGACGCGGTTGGGGGCGGAACAATGCTGGCCACGGTGCGCGGTCCGGCGCGGGCGATTCTTTCGGCGGAACGTGTACTGCTGAATTTTGTGGGGCGGCTTTCCGGTATTGCCACGTTGACGCGAAGCTTTGTAAAGGCGGCGCGCACCGGCTGCGGACCGAATATGGCCTGTCCGCAAATTTGTGATACTCGCAAAACCACGCCAGGCTGGCGGCATCTGGAAAAATATGCGGTTCGCTGTGGTGGCGGCCTGAACCACCGCATGGGCCTGTACGACGGTGTGATGCTGAAGGATAACCATCTGGCGGCACTGACCAAGCAGTTGGGACCGGGCCATTCGCTGGCTGATTTAACCCGCCACGTTCGTCAGGAAACCGCCAGGGAAATTCCCATCTGGCTGGAAGTGGATACATTGGAACAACTGGCCGACGCGCTGCCGGGCGGCGCAGACATCATTCTGCTGGATAACATGCCCCCCGCCCAGCTTCGGCAGGCTGTGGAAATGCGCGATCGATTGAACGCGCAGCGCCGGCCTCTGCTGGAAGCCTCCGGCGGCATTACGCTGGCCAACATTGGCGACGCCGCCCGCAGCGGGGTAGACCGCATCAGTATTGGCGCACTCACGCACAGTGCGCCGTGGCTTGATGTTTCCATGGAATTTATCCCCGATAGTCAGACAGGCGACCCCCGCCATGCATAACACACATCTCCATCAGCCGAAAGCGGATGCTGGCCCGCAAGGCGACATCGAAAGCCAGGTTCATACGATTGCAACGTATTTATATGAGAATGGCCGACTGGCCGTTAGCCAGATTGCCACAGGCCTGGGCATTTCGGTCGCGGCGGTGCAACGGGGCCTTGCGGAGCTCTCGGCCCGCGGCTGCATTCTGGAAACCGATCCCCACACGGTGGCCCTGCGGGCAACTGGCTGGCCGTTCTGGCGATTTATACTGGAAAAGTCAGGCCGGCGACCGAAGCGTGAACTGGGCCGCAACACACTGGTTTTTGAAAGCGTTGGCAGCACCAACGATATCTGCCTGCAGGCCGCGGGAACTATTGGCAACCACGGCCAGCCGCTGGTGGTGCTGGCAGACCGCCAAACTCGCGGGCGCGGGCGATGGGGCCGGAACTGGTCGGCCAATGCGGGACAATCAATCTTAATGTCGGTGTTGCTTCTGGATGCTGCGCTATCCGCTGAAACGCTGACCCTGGCCGCCGGAGTCGCGTGCGCGGCGGCTGTGGAAAAGCAGACCGGCTGCGTGGTAAGCCTGAAGTGGCCGAACGATTTGCTGATAGACGGTCGAAAACTGGCGGGGATTTTAATTGAAACCGTTCCCGGCCGGGTGGAGGAACCCGCGACACGAAAATTTGTGCTGGGCCTGGGACTGAACGTGAATCAGCAGTCGGCGGACTTCCCGCCGGAATTAAGCCAGCGCGCCACATCGCTGCGCCTGGCCACGGGCCAAGCCTGGGACCGACTGTCGATTATTGACGCGCTGCTAAGCGAACTGGACGCCATTGCCGGAGCGGACGCCGCGCCAGCGGTAATAGCCAACGCGTGGAAAACGCGGTCACAGATGCTGGGCCAGACGGTGCGCGTACGGTGCCGGGGGCGGGAAATTCCAGGCCAGATTGCGGATGTAGATCCGCTGGCCGGCTTGGTGGTGCGCGATCATGCCGGGGCGATTCATTTCTGCCCGGCGGCGGAAACAACCCTGTTAACGGAATAGAAAATCTGCCCGCAGTTGTTGGATTTGAAATTTCCAAGCCGGTCGGCCAGGCTTTTCGTATAGGCCTCGCTGACCTGTCCGGATATTTTACAATACTCCACAAAAGCCGATTTTAACGCCGGTCTATGGCATACATGCCGCGCAGCGTGGGATGGACCGGCGATTCGGCCGTCCCCACGCCGGATTCATGCGGTTGCCAGTGGCCGAGGCCCGGGTGCCGCGGAGCGGAATATCAGGGCATCCAGAGACATCATGCCGGATCCCGCCAGCAGAACCATCGCCAACATTGCGATCAGGGCTAAATTAAAATCAACACCCCCGAAGCCTTCGCGGTGCATCACCCAAAGGGCCACGATCTGGTCAATGATAATCGGTACGGTAACGATCCGCGAAAACAGACCCGCGAGCAGCAGAATTCCGCCGAAAAATTCGGTCCCGCCGGAAATCGCCGCCCACACGGCGGGCGGCAGGATCGGAAAACCATCGGTTTTAATTTGCACTGCAAACTGATGAAGCCCGCGCCCCTCAAACAGGCCGAACAGGTGTTGGCCGCCGTAATAAATAAATACCGCGCCAAGGACCAGACGGATCAGCAGAATGCCCAGGCTGGTTGAAAACAGCGAACTTTGGCCTGAACAACAGGATTGTGCGGAATTTGACATGATGGGGGCACTCCTAAAAAAAAGACAATTCGCGGCGGGCTTTCCCTGCGCCGCAATACAAAGCCACTGGCCCTATCCCCCGATTTTCAAGGCCAACGCCGGCGCATGGAATTTAATCAGGGGGGGATTGAACATCAGAAGTTTTGGTCACAGCTTAGGCGGGTTACCGACCGATTGGATTTTACCTGCAACGACTTGGGGATACAAGTTAGGCCCGTTAAAAGTTTTGGTGGGCAAAGGCCGGTGGATATTATTGGAATAACCAGACAGATGATGTGTATCTGCGCGGAATCAGCCCGGCCCACATTTCAGGTCTGAAAAAAAAGGCCATCGATTTTATCGACAGCCTTTTGCGAGTATTTGAAAATTCATTGCGCCAGCGGCGAATCGGTCCGCAGTCCGCAGATCAGTTCAGGCCCGCGCGCGGCGACGAAGCAGCAGCAGCGGAACTAGACCAAGGGACATCAACGCCACTGACATTGGTTCTGGCGTGGGAGTGGCCGCGGCATTTACTGCAGAAGCACCGTTAATGTCGTTGATAATTTGCACGGCCGGCAGGTTATTAATAACCAGGGTATTGCCGAGTTCAAAGTTTCCTGTGAGAGCCGGATTAAGGTTGGCAAAATTGGCGGCGGAATCCGCATAAAGGGCACCCGTGCCAGTGCTTTGATTGGTAATCACCGGATTGGAGACCATTGAACCGGATGGGGAAACATCCTGGGCCGACCCGGTTACCGACACGCTGGCATTGCTGTTGGAAAAGGAGTTGACGGTGCCATTCGACATCAGAAGGGTCGCGCTGGCCGCAGGCGCAAGGACAAAGTTATTGTCGACGCCGGCGAAAGTAATGGAAGCCGCACTGCTGCCAGTGTTGCTTAATCCGGCGACATCCAGGGCAAATTCCGTCGAATTGTTTCCCATGGCTTGGGTTACGGTAATGGACTGCCATGAAAACCCGCCGAAGGAGCCATCGCCCATATTGCTATTCCCGTTGGAAGTCAGGCGTGTGGATCCGGCGCTGGTGGTAATGGTGACCACAATGTTGCCAAAGCCCGCTGAAGCACCACCGAAAAGAACGGCGGAAACCGCAAGTGCACAAATGGAATTCAATTTCATAAACGCTCTCCAGAAAAGAACCAAAAGGAACCAGTCGGATGGCGCAAAACAACAGCGCCAGCCCAAATAATCCGCTTTCATTCGCAGCTGACAGGCTTTTAGTATCCGCTGTAGCCGTCCGCCGTGAAGTGCCGCATCTCGAAAGAACCATTAAACATTCCATGAAAAAATCCATGGAAAAGTCCAAGGGCAAATCCGATCAACCTCCCAGGCAAACTTCCGACTAAATTCCAGGATCCTCTCACGCATTCAGCTATGTCCATATTCGCAAAGAACGCGAGCCATGAACACAAACGGCAAACTTGTTCGGGACCCCGGCAGACCAGCCGAGGGGGTGCACTGAATGGAGTCTATATTGAAACCAGGCCTGGGTCAACAAAAATCTTTAATTTTTCTGATTTTAAATAAATTTTGTATTTACGTAATTATTTATGGTTAATATAAATAATTTGTTAATATAATTTACTTTTACGCAATCGTAATTTGCGATCGCCTTTGGCTTTGCCTTCCGCTTCGCAAAACGGTTAAGATGCGCGTCTGTTAATTTAGCGGCGATTACGACCCGCTCTTTTAAGGTTGAACATCATGTATTTGAATTGTTTAATGGATTGGACTGCCATTTGTCTTCCATTCCGCCGCGGTCAAGGCTCGGTTAGGTTCAGCGGCAGTTTCTATCGGACTGGCACGTTGGATTGCGCCATGGGTCGATTCCTGCCCCTGACGGCACTGGTGATTATTTGGACATTTGCTCAACATGCGGCCACCGCTTCAGCCGCGAACGTACCGGAACTCTCCCCGGCGTTCATGGCGGCTTTGCAGGATTTATCCTCTGACCGTTACCAGACGCGGCAAAAAGGCAATCACGAAATTCAGCAATTCTTAGCGGGCCAGATGGCCATCATGATTCAGGCGGTCGGCCCGGAAAAAGGGAATCGTGTCACCAAAATTCTCCGCTTCAATGTGGAAGTTTCCCGCTGGGCAAAGGCCGTCCTGTCGCTGCCGGTGGCGGCGCGAGCCAGAATGTTTGAGTGGGGACTTGCCGCTAAACACATCAATACCGTCGCCAAAGCGTTTTCACCTCATCCAAGTGTGCGGGCCGCGGCGGCCAAAGCCATCGCCCCCTGGACGGGCGCTAACGCGGACTGGCTTTTACTGCGACTTTTATCCGATTCGCATCGGCTGGTCTATCTGGCGGCGATGGATGCCGTTTGGAACCGCAAACCGACACCAGCCATGGTGCAAGTGGTCTGGCTGAAAGTGATCGCCAATGGCGGTCAATTTATTCCATATAATCCGCAAGGCCGGTTTGTCATGTTCCACGGACAGAAAATTATTGTCCCGAAAACCAATAATTACTGGGTGCAGCTTCAAGACAGCGTATATGCCGAACAACTGATGGAACATTGGAACCCGCCGGAATTAACCGGCCTGTTAACCACGGTGGCCCGACACGCCGCAGAGAACCCGAATGGACCACTGGCAAATTTATTTGCGAATCCGGGCAATACGCAGGTACTCGGATACATCCGGCTTTTCCGACTGGCCAAACCGGTGAGCGCAGTTCCCTATTTCCTGTATTTGCTGAAAACGCCGGGCAAGTTTGGCAGTCAGATGAATTTCAACAACACGCCCACCTATTGGGACAGCCACACCAATGTGGTGTATCTGTTGTCCATGACCACAGGCCAGAAGTTGACGTCGCTGGGCTTTTTCCATTCGCCCTTTTTTGGCGGGCGATGGCTTTTTCATAACAAAGGTTCCCAGGACAAGGCGATTGAAACACTCTTGAAATTCTTCAAGCAAAAACATGTGAAAGAGTGGACCCCGCCTGCGAAATCCGGTGACAATAGGAAGCCGGTGTTAACACCAGGGCCGATGCCAACCATTCCGCCGGCAGGAATTCAGCTGAAAAAGGGTGCCGCGAAAAAACTCTTAATTCGTCTTGCGCCGGTGCCGGCCGCAAGATAAGACCGGCCCGCCCGAACCGCCGCACGCGCCACCTGGGCATTTACCGCAGCATGGGAGTCAGGGCGCCCCGTGCCACCTCGGATCTTTCGCAAAGGCCGTCGGCAAGCTATCTTAATTTTATTGACAATGTTATTTACGTGAGGATTGCATGGCGGTCATAAAAATCGGTTCAGTCAATTGGAATGCCGGACATGACTTTTTGCTGATTGCCGGACCATGCGTGATTGAAAGCCTGTCGGTCTGTCTGACCATCGGCGAAAAGACAGCCGCGGTGTGCGCCCGCCATAAAATTCCCTACATTTTCAAAGCCAGCTTTGACAAGGCCAATCGATCCAGCAAGTCGAGTTTCCGCGGCCACGGCATGGATGAAGGCCTGCGTGTGCTGGAACAAATCCGCGAGAAGCTTGGCGTACCCGTCACCACCGATGTACATGAAAGCTCACAAGCCGCCGCCGTTGGAAGCGCAGTGGACATGTTGCAGATTCCCGCATTCCTGTGTCGGCAAACCGACCTGCTGGTTTCCTGCGGTCAAACCGGCAAGCCTGTGAATGTGAAAAAAGGCCAGTTTATGGCCCCATGGGAAATGGGCAACGCGGTGGAAAAGGTTCGTTCCACCGGAAATCCGGGCGTGCTGCTGACCGAACGTGGCACATTTTTTGGCTACAACCGTCTGGTCAACGACATGACCGGCATTCCCCAAATGCAGGCGCTGGGCGCGCCGGTTCTCATGGATGCCACCCATTCCACACAACTGCCCGGCGGCTTAGGAACCGCCACGGGCGGACAGCGCCAATTTGTCGGTTTGCTGGCCGGTGCGGCCACCGCGGCAGGTGCCGATGGCCTGTTTGTGGAAGTACACCCCGAACCGGAAAAAAGTCCATCCGATGCCGCCACCATTCTGGCGCTGGATCAATTGGAAAGTCTGTTAAAAAAATGTCTGGCGATTCGTGCCGCCGTTACAGGATAATAGCTGATTGCAAAATTGCGGCCCAAACCGTCGGCACCGGCCATTTGAGCCGGCGTTCAGGTGCAGCGGTCGGGCTTTCTACAACCACCAGCGGAGGCAATAGGCGAGAAAATCGACGATTCGCTGCCAGGTGGATCGGCGGGCGAGATATTGCGCGGTGATCCGGCGACTGTGGCGCATCTCATATCCGCAAATACGGCAGGCCGCGCGTGCAAAACGGCGCGAACGGATCACCGCCAGAAATTCCAGATTAATCCAGAGACTGCGCGGGTCCATATTAGAGGACCCGACCACTGACCACTGGCGGTCCACCACCAGCAGTTTGGTGTGCATCACCCGATTGTCACGTTCAAAAAGGCGGATGCCGGCCCGCAACAGCCTTTTGTACAGGTGCCGCGCGGCATATTGCGCCACCAGAACATCGGTTCTAGCCGGCAGAATAACACTCATCCGAACCCCGCGGCGCCGCGCGGCCAGCAGTTGCCCCATCACCCGGCCCACGGGAATAAAATAGGCCATAGCGATAACTATATTCTTGCGGGCACCCCGCAATACATGGCGGTATACACGCGGACCGCGACTGAATTTCAGCCCCGGACCGCTGTCAAAAAAATGAATGGAATCTTCGCCATCCACGAGTTTCACCCGGCGATAACGTTTCGGCCGGCGCGACAAATGTTCGCGCTTGGCGTGTCGCCAGGAACGTTCGAAACTCCCCGCCACCTCGGCTTGTTGCGGGCCAACCAACCGTATATGCAGATCGCGCCAGCCGGTGGTCGGGGCATGCTGTTCATCCACATTCAGAAAACGCAAATCACGGCCGTGGTCCACAATATTCATGCCGCCAAAGTACGCCGACCGTTCATCGACAATCAGCAGTTTGCGGTGGTCGCGCCGGTTGAAGATGGTGAAAAAAGAAAATCGCCGCAAGGCTTCCCACACGCTGTGATAGGCATGCACCTTCACGCCGGCGGCGGCCATTTCGGCGAAAAATTCCGCTCCCGTGCGCTGGCTGCCCACCGCATCAAACAGCAGCCGCACATCCAGGCCGTCGCGGGCCCGTTGCATCAGGGCCGCGGCAATGGTGCGGCCGCTCTGGTCATTGGCAAAAATATAGGTTTCCAGCCAGATGCAATGTCGGGCAGAATGAATATCATCCAGCATGGCCGTAAACAGCCGCGGGGCTTCAGTAAAAAGCGTCAATGTGTGACCAGCCACATTCACCGTGGTGCCATCGGAGTTGTCGCTCGGCGGCGGCGAATGAATTGGTTGCGGTATTTGGGCATCCATACGTTCACCCCGCCGGCCAGCACGCGGACTCGGGCGCATCAGCGTGAGCAATCCACCGGCTTGTGCACACTGGCCGGAACCATACAGATGAATTTAAAATCGGCATCCGATCGGTTCTGAAACTGATGCATCTCATTGGCCGGCACATAGACCACATCGCCCGGATTCAAAACAGTTTCTCCGCCGGGACCAATCGCCACGCCCTTCCCGGCCAGCACAAGAACTTCATGTTCATAATTATGCTGATGATGCGGTGTGTGGCCGCCCGGTGCCACCGTGAATTTTCGCATAGCAAAATTCGGGCAGTTTTCCGCAGGCCCCAGCAGCATCTGCATACGCACGTCGGCGGCTCCGGGCATTGTGACCGGGGCGGAATCTATCTGCGATTCACGTTTTACAATCATGTAAGCTTCTCCTGTCGGTGGCGGCCGACACCATCGGTTTATTGTGGCTTGCCGCTGTCCATATCATACACCCAGGCGGCGGATGCAATCCCGTCATTCTGAATTTCACCGGGCGTGAAAAACCGTTTGATTTCCGCCGCCGCGGCTTCCGGAGAATCGCTGCCATGAATCAGATTAAAACTGCTGGAAAGCCCGAAATCTCCGCGAATGGTACCCGGTTCGGCCTTAAACCCGAATGTGGCACCCATCAATTTTCGACACACTTCAATTGCATTGTTCCCCTGAAGCACCAGCAGCACCACAGGGCCACTGGTCATAAATTTCACCAGCGAAGGATAAAATGGCCTGCTCTGGTGCATGGCATAATGATCGGCGGCCAGCGCCGGCGTAAGCCGCGTGAGTTTCATGGCCGCAATTTGCAGCCCCTTGGCTTCCAGCCGTGAAATAATGGTTCCGACGAGTCCGCGCCCCACCGCGTCGGGCTTGAGAATAATGAGTGTGCGTTCCATTCTGTTTTCTCCGCTGCAAAATTTAGTCAGACCGGCCGTCACCAGTCTTTCGTTTGAATAATGTTACAAGAAAAATATCTTCCCGAACAGCGGAATTCGCGAGGCCTGGGGCAAATATCCAGCCCCGGCGCTGTGGACGCCCGTCAGTGGCGGCGGCAATGCCAGGCCTTTATCCCATAAATCGCGGCCCTTGGCCGACAAATATCGGCCTTAAAACGGGGACAGGTCAAATGACAAAGCTGCAGTCTTAAATTTGAAATGGGCATTCACGTTCTGACCTGGTTTTCCAAGTCGAATTAGGGAATCGAACTATCCACACTGCTGTTGGTCAAATGCACACCTTTGATCAGTTTCCGCCAGTTCACAACCGGCAAAACCCTTGTCATGTGCGCGGCCGCCTGTTGAATAGCCGGCGTAACTTTCAAATGAACGGCTTTCACGTAAACAATTCCGCCGAGTTTTTCGCCCAGCTTTCCCTCTATGCGTTTGTACATCAGCAGGTTGTAACGGTGGTGCGCGGTGCGGACATACAGTGGCGCAATCAGCGTTCCGGTGACCGTCTTTCCATTCACCATGGTAAAGCGGTATGCAAAACTGATCCGCGGCTTGGTCAAGCCGGAATAGACTTTTATATCGCTTCCCTCCTGCTGCCATCGCCACTGGCGGATCAGATGGGCACGAATAATGTTAACATGGATCGACTTGATCAACCGTATATCCATATCGCGGTATTGTTTAATGTTATCGAGCCAGACCCGGAACGGCGTGCGCAGCGTTGTCCAGATTTTTCCGGTGAGTACCCGCCCGTCACTTAATTCCACTGTTCCCTGGCGCACGCCCAGCGCCAGTCCTTCGTGCGCATGGGCAAACGGATTGGCCTGGGCCGGCGCGAATTTCGTGCCCGGGGACTTGGCGTTCTGCGCATTGTTGAGCAGTGAATTCAGGCTTTGGCCGTTCACCCGACCGCAAGCGACAACACAGGCCAGCACCAGCAGGCAGCCGCACAGCCGCCCCATCATGCGACCGCACGTGATGGGCCGGGCAGCCCGTCGTGGCAGCGGAGCGGATTTCCCGTTACACTTCCTGCTGTACATCATGGATACCATTATGCCCGCTCCCACCGGTCTAATTCAACAGCTCGACCAGTTTCTACATAAAAATGCTCTGCTTGCGCCGCGGAGCCGTATTCTGGTTGCCTGCTCGGGCGGGGCGGACTCCATGGCGCTTCTGCATCTGCTTTGCTGCGTGAATCAATCCAGATTCTGGAAATGGAAACTCATTATCGGCCACGTCAATCATGGCTTGCGGGGCCGCGAAAGCCGTGCCGATGAGGCCCTTGTGCGACAAACGGCAAAGACCCTGGGCCTGCCGCTGGAACTGCGACGTTTAACATGGCCACGGCACCCGCGCACAACCGGGAATCGGCAACCGCAAATCAGTGAAAATGCCGCCCGCACGGCGCGTCTGGCCGCTCTTCAAGCCATGGCCCGGAAACGCCGCTGCACTGTCGTGGCCATGGCCCATCACGCCGATGACCAGGCGGAAACCGTCCTGCTTCGCCTGTTGCGCGGTGCCGGCACCGGCGGTCTGTCCGGCATCCGGCCATGTCGCCGTCTTGGAACGCTTCATTTGGTTCGTCCGCTGCTCGGCTGGTCGCGCGCCGCATTGCGCCACTGGCTCCAAAGCCAGAATCATTCCTGGCGCGAGGACAAAAGCAATCAGAACGCACGGTTCTTGCGCAATCGAATACGATTGGAACTTCTTCCCCTGCTGGAAAGCTATCAGCCGGGAATTCGCAAAGTGCTGGTGAACATGGCCGCCCGCCAGCGCAGCACACACAGCTTCCTGATGCGGCATAGCCGCCACCTGTTGCGGCGCTGTCTGCTGCGGAAAACATCGCGAGCGTGGGATCTCGACGCCCGCCGACTGCTTGCGGCATCTGGGGATGCTGCGGCCATGGTATTGCGGAGCGGCATTGCCGCACTGGGCGGAAAAAAAGATCGAATCTCCGGCACCATACTGACCGAATTGCTGGATCAGTTGCGCCAGACGCCGCACCCGGTTCGTCGGCAATTTTCCGGCCCTGTGAATATTGAATCGCGTCGTGGCATCGTGCGCATCTCCCGTGGCGGTCCACCAGCACCAAACCGACAGAAATCCGTCCGGTCGGCTGCGTCCGGCCAACCAAAGTCTGACGGGAAACCCGGTAAAAAGCCCCGGCGTGCTCCAACTCGCCGCATAACCCGAAAGGCTACAGCATGAAAAGCCGGCTCTCCCGAATGTGGCAATCTCTGGAACGGTGTTGCGCCGACCGGAAATTCGTTATATCGGCGTTGGCAATTATTTTTTTTGTGGGATTGGGGTTGCGGGCGGCATTGGCATGGCTGCATCCCATGCTGTTGCCTGACTCTATTGATTATCTTGCCCTGGCCCATCGCATCCTGCATGGCCAGAGTTATCGTGTGACCGGCATGTACGCCAAACGTATGCCCGGCTATCCGGTTTTTCTGGCGGCGGTCGGCCTGGCGGGCGGGTTGAATATACATCTGGTCCTGCTGATTCAGGCGGTTTTTGGAGCACTGGTATCGGTGGTCGTATTCGCCATCAGCCGGCCAATAGGGACCGCCGCCGGACTTCTGGCCGCTCTGTTGACCGCTGTGGATCCGCTTTGTGTCGGCTTTTCGGCAGCGGTCCTGACGGAAATTCCTTTCATGCTGCTGTTTGTTCTGGCACTTTGGCTTCTGATTCAATTGCTAAGCCAACCGGGAAGCGCGTGGCGGTGGATATTGTTTTCGATCTGTTTTGCCACTGGCGTATATGTTCGAGCGGAAGTGGCCCTGTGCATTTTTCCTTTACTGGGCTGGCTTATATGGATGAATCGTCGTTCACCACATTTGCGCCACGCGGTGGGCGGCACCATTGCATCCCTGGCAATCATAACGCTTATTCTGCTGCCCTGGTGGCTGCGGAACTACCGCCTGTTTCACCATGATTTTTTTCGCTTCACCACCCTTCAGGGAATCAGCCTTTACGAATCCGTGTACAGCGGCGCCACCGGCGGACCGCGGCAGTCGGATATTGTTCGGCCGCCCGCCATTCAAAATCTGCCCGAAGGTCAGCGGGATGCCGCCTGGACGCGCCGCGCTTTTGCCGATGTATTTGATCACCCGTTTCGCATGGTCCGGCTGGGCTTTGTCAAAATCGGCCGCACCTGGTCGCCCTGGCTGCATGCCCGCGGATATTCGCGGCCCTGGCTCAACGCCCTTTTGTGTGTTTGGTATGTCCCCTTATTTCTTCTGGCGTTGGCCGGCCTGCCGATCTTGCGCGCCTGGCGCGGCCCGGCGGGCATACTGCTGATCGGCATCCTGTATTTTACGGCTATGCACGCGGTGTTCCTGGGATCTGTGCGCTATCGCGTGCCGGTCATGCCGCTGGTGTGCATATTTGCCGCCGCGGCTCCCGCCATCTGGCTGGGCCACAAAGCATCGAATTCCCCCGCCCAGAAGCATCCGACGACACCATAAATATTATATATCTACTTTATTATATATATTGAATTATTTATAACCATTTACGCTGTCCGAAAAGTCCGCCGTGTTACAGATTCTTCAAAGACGCATCCACCGGCAATTCCAGGCGGAAGTTGGTGCCGCGGCCCGGCTCGCTGGTGACGAGCACATGCCCCTGATGCTCTTCAATAATCCGGCGGGTCGTGGCCAAACCCAGGCCTGTGCCTCCCTTTTTCGTGGTAAAATAGGCTTCAAACAGATGCGGCATGACCTGCGGGCTTATTCCGACGCCTGTATCGGAAATATCCACAAACACATTGACACGATTCAGATGGGTGCGGATGATCAGATCCCCGCCGCCGGGCATCGCCTGAAGCGCATTGAGCAGCAGGTTCAGCAGGGCCTGTTTGAACAAATTGCAATCCAGCCGAAGGAGCGGATTTTCAGCGCAGAGGCTGGCATGTAGGCGAACACCCGCCGCGTGCGCCTGGGGCTGAAAAAAGTCCACCATTTCCTGAACCACCCGATTGATATGCGTCGGCACCAGATGCAATTCCAGTCGACCGGCAAAGCGTAAAAAATCGTCGATTGTTTCGGCCAGCCTGTCCACTTCCTTGCGCAAAGTGGCGGTGCGGGCGCGGCTGGTCTCAAGACCGGGTTTTCCGGACAAATCTTCCTGCAGCAACTGCAGATTCAGTTTCACGGTGGAAAGCGGATTTTTAAGCTCGTGCGCCAGACCACCGGCCAGTTCGCCCAGCGCGGCCAGTTGATGCAGTCGCGCCAGCCGCTCATGCTCGCGCGCGTCGGATGCGGACGGGGATGTGTTCTTCGGCTGTGGGGGCTGGTCGTGCATTCAAACCAAGTATAAAGTCGGAATTCCCCCGGCGGCAACCGAAAGGCCGTCATCTGCAGGCGATCCCGGGTGGTCAGGGGAGATCCGTCTGTTCCAGCGGGGCAAAAAGCTGGCGGACATCATCCGGCGTCAATTGTGCCGCTGCGCCCGCGCCGGCGTCCAGCAGGCCCTGCACCAGTGCCGATTTGCGCTGTTGCATGGCCTGAATTTTTTCTTCCACGGTGCCGCGCATGATCAGCTTGTACGTAAACACCGGCTTGGTCTGGCCGATGCGGTGGGCACGATCTGTCGCCTGGTTTTCCACCGCCGGGTTCCACCATGGATCATAATGAATAACCGTATCCGCTTCGGTCAGGTTCAGGCCGGTACCCCCCGCCTTGAGACTTATCAGGAACAGCGGCACTCCGCCCGCCTGAAATCTGCCCACCGGTGTGGTGCGATCCACTGTCTGGCCGTCAAGCCGGACAAAATCGATTTCGCGTTTGACGATTTCCTCTTCAATCAGGTCCAACATTCCGGTGAACTGGGAAAACAGAAGGATTTTACGGCCTTCCTCTATCATCGGAGGCAGCATCTGCATCAGGTATTCGAGTTTTGATGACTCACGAACCGACGCGGCGCTGGGCAATTTGACCAGGCGCGGATCGCAACAGACTTGCCGGAGTTTAAGCAGGGCATCCAGAATCACAATATGCGAGCGGGCGATTCCCTTTCCGGCGATTTCATCCTGCACACGGGTTTGCATGACCGCGCGGATGCTTTCGTACAAATCCAACTGATCACCGGAAATTTCAACGGTGCGCACAACTTCGGTCTTGGCCGGCAATTCCAGCGCGACTTCCTGTTTGCGCCGCCGCATGATAAGGGGTCCGATGCGACGGGCCAGGGCCTCCCGGCGATGTGTGTCGCCGGCTTTTTCGATCGGATCACGAAAAACACGGCGGAATGTTTTGGCATCGCCGAGAAATCCGGGCAGAAGGAAGTCGTACAGCGCCCACAACTCGCCCAGATGATTCTCCAGTGGCGTTCCCGAAAGGCAGAGCCGATGGCGGGCTTCAATTCCCCGTGCAGTCTGGGCGTAGAGTGTCCGCGGATTTTTGATGACCTGCGCTTCATCCATGATCAGCAGATGGAACGCCGTTTTCCTAAGTTCTTCGCTATCCCGCGCCAGCAGCGGATAGGTGGTAAGCACCAGATCGTGCGAGGCAATGGCGGCGAACAGGTCGTGTCGCGCCGGACCATGCAACAGCACGGTTTTCAGGTCCGGCGCGAAACGCTCAGCTTCGGCGCGCCAGTTGTGAATAACGCTGGTTGGAGCGATAACCAGTGTGGGACGGTCCATTCGGCCCGATTCCTTTTCGCACACTATGTGTGCCAGTGTCTGCACGGTTTTCCCCAGCCCCATGTCGTCCGCCAGTACCCCGGACAGATCATGTTCCCGCAGGAACTGCAGCCAGTTCAGGCCGTCGCGCTGATAGCTCCGCAGCTCGGCCTTCAGGCCGCCGGGCGGCGCTATGGCGGATAAGCCGGAAAAATTTCTCAATTTGTCGCCCAGCAATTTGAGCCGGTCATCGCCATTCCATTGCCAACTGTTGTCGATCAGCGAAAGCTGTGCGGCGCGCAGGCGGTCGACTCGCATTTTATTACCGGTCGCCTGCGCGGCGGGGTCCAGCAGTTCCACCAGAACACCCAGAATGCCTTCCAGTCGCTTGCGCGGAATGGAAATATTGCGGCCATCCGGAAGTCGAATGGCGATGGTTTTGCTTTTTTTGTCGGTCATGGCCAGTGCGGCGCGCAAAAGCGGAAGTATATTGATGCGTTCCCCTTCCACTTCCACTCCCAGTTCCAGATCAAACCAGTTGTTGTCGCCGGTGGCCGTGGTTTCAAGAAAATAATCATCCACCTTGACCGTGCGACAGCGGAAACTGTGGTCAAATTCAATCCGCCAGCCTTCGAGTACCAGCGCCGGGATTCCGCGCTGAACAAAGGTCTTCCAAGGGTCACTTAACCCCTCATTATAGAAGCTGACCGTGGAGGCCTTGTTTCCCTGCAGCCCCTGATAGTATGTTAAATTGCGCTCGCGGAGATCGTATTGACACAACGTGGTGTAAAAGCCCCGTTCAACGTCCATGCGGCGGCGCACCACGGCAATGCCGTCCGGCATATTAAGGCGCATTTGTTCAGGCCCCATGCCGGGTTTCACGCGTTGCCCCATATATTCCACCCAGAATTCGGCGTAATGAAAATATTTTTCAGATTCCTTCCAGGACAGCCGTTCGGAATACCACGGATTCTGGGCAGAAAACAAGTGCAGGATCGGAACGGGAACTTCGTCGTTCCTTATTTCCACACGCACTTCACGTGGCGCGGGAAAGGCCAGGTCCGCAAGCGTCCGCCGCAGGGCGGGTACGTTTTCCGGCTGCACCGGCGGACCGGAAAGCCAGGACGTCAGCCGCATGGGCGACCAGTCCAACTGTATAGGGCCATATTCGAATGTATTTGTGTCTATATACAGGCACTGCAGGCCCAGCACTATTTCGCCCGTCGGCTGCACCGAGAGACCAGGTATCTGGATGCCTTTTGCCCCGTCGAGCCAGCACGGCGTTCCCGGCCGCGGTTTGCCGGGTTTCAGCGGCGGCGAACTGACGCTCCGCCAATAACAGCGCCCCGTTGACACCATCGCCGCAACAAGGTCAGCCGCCAGGCGGTAGGGAAACGGCGTATTCAGTCCGTCCAACGTTCCCGGAGAGCATGCCAGAAGCGTGCTGAGAATGGAAGAATCAACGGCTTTAACACTGGCTGGCGGGTTGCGCATCGCCTGATGGGGATTAAACGTCCGCACATTGCCGACGGAACCGTCTTTGTAAACATGCGCATTGCCTAGAATTACCGTAATTTGTCCGAAATGGTCCGGGTCAGGCGACAGGATATAAACAAAGCGGCGTTTTTCGCGGTTGGAAATTTCCGGAACCGCTGCGGCCTGGTCTGCCCCGAAATCTTGTGTTCGCACCAGCCGCAACCACTTTTCCAGCTCGGCGGGCATGGGATGTTCGGCCACAGCAGGAGTCTCCGGCCCCGATTGCACCGGTGCGGCAACAATTCTGGGTTGGGTGCCGGATTTGGTTTGGGTGTCGGAATTGTCCGGATGGGCAATGGCCCCATTGACGAAGTCATGCGGCATGCGTTTGATGACATCGGCCGCGCCAAGATACTCAATTATAACGGCGGCCACATGTTCGCAATTAAAACTTCGACGGCAGGTACAATGCCCCTCCATTACAATACCATGGGTTGTGTCCGATTTTATCTTCACCACTACCGCAAAGGGCTTGGACTGGTTTTGCCGAACCTTGCCGGTCAGCATGTCATCTTCGTCCACCTGACAATCCAGAACACACCCCTCGCGCTGGGCTATGCGCCCCTCTTCAAATAATTCTTCGCTGATAAAAATGGCGGGACAGGTGCTTTGCATCTGGGTTCGGCTAAGTAATCCGGCAGTCATGGGCGACACCTTCCGTGGCTCTCTGCAATCTCATGAACGAGACAGATTGCATTCACCCGGTATTTTCGCAAATTTCGCGCAAAAAGAAAAGGGGGAAGTGAAATATTCTCAGACGTCGTCAAAACTTCATAATAAATTCAATTTAGCGAATTATTATTGGCGCAAATTCTATATGCAGTAGTCCCAAATGCCATATACACCAATATGATGTTATCGTGTTACGGAGATTGGAACGCGCCAGCAAGCGAAGAAGGCCGGAAACCGCCCACTCTGCCGCGGAAAGACGCCTTGTAACAGGGAGTTTTAACGAGGGCGACGGGGATCGAACCCGCAACCTTCGGATCGACAATCCGATGCTCTAACCAATTGAGCTACGCCCTCAATGGGGATATTTCCAAGCCCAGTATGCTAAGGCGCGGGCGGCGGGTATGTCAAACGAATGCAATTATTTTTACCCGGCGAGAGTCTCTTTTAATGGTCCGTTTTAAACTTTTCTGGCACATAACGCCAGAAATAAAGGAATTTCGCGGCGACTCGCGTCCAGTCCGGCAAATCGCCGACCGGCCGGTGGCGTCTTGCGGCTGATCCATTCCTCCAGCCTTTCCAGCAGCAGGCCGGCCGAACCAAGGGTATTGATATAGGCCTGCAACGGGCGGTGAAAGGTGAAGGTTTCCTGCCCCGGATCCTGTCCGGGATGGGTTTGAATGGGAATTTTTTCCGAAGTCAGGTAGCTGTCCACGCGGCGATATTGCAATTGATCGCGGTCATCCCAACCCCAGTCACTTTTTTTGGGGATGCGAAAACAAGGATGCAGCAGTACCACCACCAGACGTCCGCCCGGCTTAAGCAAATGAAAACATCCTTTCCATATTGGCGAGAGCGGCGTCATGTTGGCAATAGCCAAAATACAGATGGCGGCATCAAAAGATGCAGGGGCCAGCGGACTATTTTCCAGATGGCGGGCGTCGCCGACGTAATAACTTTCCAATTCCGGCGATGCCGTGCGGCGTCGCGCCGCTTCAATCAATGATGGGGCCAGGTCCATACCGACAGTCGCGGCCCCGCGGCCCGCCAGTGCGCGACAGGCCACGCCTTGCCCGCAGGCAATGTCTAAAATGCGTTTACCGGGATGCGGATCAATTAATCGCAGCACTCCGGGAATAATCACCTGTTCATGATGCACGCTGCCCTGGTCGCCGACCAGTTCATCATACCATTCCCCCACATGGTCCCAGTCAGTCCTGACCGGATTGGTTGATATCGAACCGGTTCGTCGGGCGGGACCTTGCTTTTGCGGCGCACGCTTTTTCATGACAGGTAACTATAACCGGGCGGCTGGATGGATTCATCCGGCCTGCCTGTCGCGTGAATTCAGGCGACAGATCGAATCTGCGGATAAACTGTTTCCTTGCAGTTTCAAACTGGAGTTCGAATTATGGATCGATCGAGTCGGCGGCGGTTTCTGGGAACAGTTGGCGCAGCAGGCATGGCCGGGGCGTGGCCAACCTTGGACTTGCGGTTGGCTGCAGGTCCGGATATGCGAAAAGCATTTACAGGACCGTATTTGAATGCGGCGGAATTTGGAGCGGTGGCCGATGGCAGCCACGATGCCACCGGAGCCATTCAAAAAGCTCTGGACACCCAAAGTCGGCTGGGCGGCGGCGTGGTGGCTCTGCAGGCCGGAGAATTTACACTCGGTGGCAACCTGCACATTCCGGAATCTGTCGCGCTGTGCGGCACCGCCCGGGGGCCGACCTCCCGCGCCGCGACCGGATTTCCTTCTGACCAGCTCGCCGGCACGGTGGCCCGGGGCACCGTGCTGCGGGCAATTGGCGGTCACGGCAAAGAAGATGGCCCGCCGCTGATAACCCTGGCCACCAATGCAGCCATTCAGGGGCTGGCGATTTGGTATCCGGGGCAGAATCCACTGGAAACACCGGTCGCGTATCCATGGACACTCAGATTAAACGGTGAAAATGTAACCGTGGAAAATGTGGAGTTGCTCAACTCGTGGAAAGGAATCAACGCGGATTCCGCGCATCGGCATTTTATCCGGAATGTCACCGGCCAGCCCCTGCGGATCGGCATATTTGTCGACAATATCTATGATATTGGCCGCATTGAAAACGTGCATTTCAATCCCTGGTGGTCGCAAAGTCGGCCCGTTCAAAGCTTTATGTACCGGCACGGCGAATCATTTGTATTCGGGCGTTCAGACTGGGAATATGTCCTTAATACGTTTTCATTCGGCTACAAAACGGGTTACCGGTTTATTCAGGGAAAAACCGGTGCCTGCAATGGGAATTTTCTGGGGATTGGCGCGGATGCTTCAATGCACGCGGTGCGCGTTGAACAATCACAGTCGCCCGGCCTTCTGATTACCAATGGAGAATTTGTTTCTTTTGATCATCTTGCGCTGGGAGGCATGCAGCCAAGGCAGGTGGTGGTGGAGGCGGCCAACAACGGGCCGGTCCGTTTTGTAAACAGTTCGTTCTGGGGACCGTCTGATGGCATTGCGAAACTTGCGGGCCGCGGAACCGTCGGATTTAACGCATGCACAATAGTTCAGTGGAATCCGGCGTTTGCCGCGGTGGAATCGGCCGGGGCGCCCCTGATTATCAACGGATGTGAATTCCAGCAGCCGGGAACACAGGTGCGATTGGGAAAGTCCGTGCGCCAGGCGGTGGTATCAGGAAATCTGTTTGCGGGAACTTTACGGATTGATAACCAATCATCCGGCGCAGTGGAAATCGGTCTGAACAGTTCGCAATAATGCTTCTTCCGCGAAGCCTGACGAATTCCTTAAATCGCCACGCCCCGCGATTCAGGTTCCCCGCGCGACTCTGCGGTTCCGCGGTACGTTTGCCAGCACACGACCGACCGCAACTTCGATGCCCAGGCGCGATGGCGTGTCACGTTCCACAATCTGCCGCAGCTTTTCCCGCGGCACCTGCGGCAGCCCAGCGTTCCGTGCAAATGCGTTAATGTTATAAATTGTCTCAATGGCCGCTGCCGCTGAATGGAAGGGGAAATTGCTTCCGAACAGCAGTTTATCCGTTACCTGCATCTGGTGCGCGCGAACCAGTGTATCGTAGGCAATCCAAGGCTCCTGCAGCACGCTGCCCAGGCACGCCAGAACGTGGTCATGCTTTTGCAGCAGCGTCAGCGTTTCGTCCACCCATGGCCGCCCCATATTGGCAATAATGATGTGCAGCGACGGATGTGTCCGGGCAATTTCGTCCAGCAGGATCGGACGTGCATATTCCAGACGGGTCTGCTGCGACAGGTAAGTTCCCGGCGAAAAAATGACCGGCATTTTCAACTTCGCCGCGCGCGCATAAGCTCGCATTGCACGGGTGTCACACGGATGGAAATCCTGGGCGGCCGGGGCAATAGCCAATCCTTTCAGACCCGGCTCACGGGAGATTAGTTCAATCTGGTCCAGCGCATCCGGGTCGGTTGGATCCAGTCCGGCAAATCCAAACATCCGATTCGGATGCTCCATGCAATAATCGGCGATAAACCGGTTTGGAATTTCCGCCTTCATCGCCAGACTTTTGAATCCCACCACAAAACAGCAGTCCACGCTTTCCGCCGACAACATCAGGCTGGCCGTATCCGCCTTGGGAAGCATACGAAGTTCATCTGAACCGAAAACCATCGGCCGCGCCAGCCGGCGCAGCGCGTCGGGACCAAGCTGTTCAGGGCTTTGCCAGATGGCTGTATAACAATCCACAATCATGTCGAATCACCTTCGCTTTAACCGTCATGGGACAGATTTCAGTTCATCCCGCGGCCGACCTTGCAAGCATTATAAACCGACTCGGCACCGGATGTGACATTGCGCCTGATTAAGAGCCATCGGGGGCTGGCCCGCATTTTTACGAAGGCTGCAAGCGTCGGTGGGACCGCGGCCATGGCCCGGTAATCGTAAAGTCCGGCATCGCTTCAGGTCGGCAATCGGCCATTGACCGCGCAGCTCCAATATCCGTTTCGCAACCGGTTGGACAAATCACGATCAATACGCGCAGCCCTCGATTTGGCATCGCGGTTGCGACGGTTCGCATTGCACACACCGTCGGATAAGTTATGATAAAACCATCTGGTCGGAACAGGACGAGACTTTATTTCATGACTGACGAAAATGTGCCAGCGGCAGACCTTACACCGGCCACCCCGGAAGCAGCGCCGCAGGCTTCGCCAACGGATTTAATCTCCGCCTCCCCCACCTCGCCGACGGATTTTGACCCGTCACAATCTGATCAGCCTGCTGTGCAATCCGCAGTTGCCGCCGTCCAATCGCCGGCCGGCGGCCCCCCCTGTCCTGTGGCCGGCTGCAAGGGCATCATGCGGTCACTTCCGGTTACCATCGGCACTGCGCAGTCGCGATGCACGTTATGCGGTTTGGAAACCGATGAGTTCGTGTTTCGTCCGGTATTGCATGAAACCGTGCGGGCGGAATTGGCCCTTGCCGAGGACGCGGTGTGCGCTTTTCATCCGGATAAAAAAGCGGTCAACACCTGCGCCGGCACGGGCAATTTTATCTGTGCGCTTTGCAGCGTGCCGCTGCGCGATTCAACTTACAGCGTGCAGTTTCTGGAATCATCGGCGGGCAAAGCCGTAATTGGCGGAAATTTCGACCGCTACCTCAACCGCCCGGATCGCGCCGTCATCGCGCCGCTGCTGCTTTATCTGGTTCTGCCATTGGCTGGAATCATCTGGTTTACCGCCGTGATTTGGTTTCCTTATGGATTATTCCAATGGTTTGCCGCGCGGCGACAGTGGAAAGTCGATGCCCTGTTCCGCACGCAGTGCAGTTCCCTCCGGCTGTGGACAATTCTGGTGGTGTTCCTGCTGGCAGGAGGAGCGTCACTGTTTTCATCCGTCGGAATGATATGGTATATGGTCATCACAGGGATTCGCGGATCCGCCTGACGGTAAACATTTGGGAGATGTATGTCCGACCCGCTGAAATTCAGTTTTTCCAATATGTTTACGCGCACGCGGATTGTCCTTGGGGATGACGTGCTGACCACGCTGCAAGGCGAATATGGCCGCGACCGCGTGCGCCGTGTCTATTATGACCAGATCGCGTTCGTGCTGACCTGGAAAACCGATCGCGTGCTGGCGCTGCTGGTCATGTTTATCATGCTGATGGGCCTGGCTCTGGCGGCGATCGTCAGCTTCGCGTCGTATCACAACTGGATCATCGGATCAATCATGACCATTATTGGAATTCTGGACCTGTGGGGCATGGTTCAGGCGGGACGAAAAAAAATGCGGCACTTGGCCATCTATCGGACGGGAAATATTCTGCGCATTTCCGGCGCGATGGATGACCGTAAGTTCAATTTTTTTCTGGATTCCCTCCAACAGCGAATTCGGGCGGTGCAGCAGGCGGGCACAGCGGAAATTCAATCGCCCGTTGCCTGAAACAGACATGGTGCAATATCGCACCGGCACCAAAGCACACGTCGACTACCCCCCCACCACATTCGATATAACACCAGAAAGCCAATCGGGAATTTGCGCCGGTGGATTGCTTCGGGAATGGCCAGAGAGGTCAAATCAGTTTCCCATTACGGAACCCTTGGTGGCTCGCGAGCTATCAGTACGGCAATTTCTTCCCTGATCCGCTTAATTTCACGCGGGTTCAGCCGTGTAAGCTCTTTTTTCGGCAGGTCGCTGTTCAGTTGCAGGGCTAGTTTTAACTGGGCAATCCGCTCCGGCAGCGTCAGCCCCGAACGAGCGGTCATTGCGTATCCGATCCGCACCCGCGGATTGGTGGTGTTAATCGACAACAGTCTGAGCACCTCTGCCCGCGGATTGCGGCCCATTGCAATTGTCAGTTCAATCTTGCGGGCCAGCCAGATTTGCGAACGCGGCTTGCAGGCCAGCACATGATCCACCGCCACCAGGGCGGCGCGCGTCCGGTGGGTTACCGCCGCCTTCATATAAGCCTGCTGCCACGGCTGCGGGTCCATGGCCAGCCGACCGGTTTCCGCCGGCAGCCAGATAAAACAAATGGCCGCAGCGGCAGTCAGTGCGGCCAGCGCAAGCAAACCGTGCCGCAGAGCGCCTGCGGCCGCCGCGTGGGGTGCCCAGGTAACTGCATGTCGCGATTCACGCGCGGAATCAGCCGCGACCGGCTGCGCGGCTCCCAGACAAATCCAAAACAACATCGCCACCGGACCGGTGATCAGCGCCAGGTTGATCTGGTCGTACAGACACATGCCCGCAGCGCCCAGGGCCAGTGCCAGCAGAACCACCCGCTTCTGTTCGCTGTTCAGAAATGCCCAAGCCCCGTTGGCCAGCACCATGCCCAGAAAACCGATGCATGCAAAGCTTCCGGCCATCAGCAGCAGAAACTTAGCCTCGCCCGGACTGTCCTTTGCCGGTGCGGTCAGGGCCATCTGAATGATCCACCAGCCCAATACAAATACCGCCAGAAATGCAGGATGAACATAGCGACGCGCGGCGGTATCGGCTTGCTCCATGGCGGGTCTACCAATAACCAGCAGAAATGCGGCCAACGCCAGGATTCCCCATAAAGCCGCCGCCGGCAGCCCCGCTTCGCTGGCCAGTCGTACCAGCGGATTGTGCGGATCTTTGACATCTTCCGGCGCGCTGGGCAGTTTGTAGTGCGTATAATAATAGCCGAAATTATTAAGCCCTACTCCCAGCATTGGGTGATGTTCCACCATCCGCGCTGCACCGGTCCAGTATTGCCAGCGATACAGCAGGTCCTTGGTCGGCAGCCCATGCCGGAGTATTCCCCAACCTATGATACTTCCGGCCAAAACCAGCGCCATCGCCAGAACCGCGGCTGCGGCCGACCAGCGCCGGCGCCCCAGTGATTCACGGTAAACCCAGCCGACGCCCAGCGCCACAAGACAGATTGCTTCCGATGCCATGCCGCCCTTGGAAAGCGTAAACACCAGCACAACCAAGGAAAGAATAAATAGGATACACAGCGGAGCACCCGGAATAACAGCCGGCGGAATTTCATTGTCGCTATTGGTTGTATCTTTTCTTTGTGCGTACTTGCCGCGTGCCACATTTCCGGCGGACGACTCTGCTACTTTCCGCCGCTGAGAAAACAAAAACAACGCCATTGGCAGACAAATAAGGCTTAAGGGCAACAGTACCTCGGCCAAACCATCGCTTAAATTAAGGAAGCCGGTCACCGCCCCGGCCTTCACACGACTTTGAAAAAGCAGAATGTTCGGGTTGCCCGGCCCCCAGCCCATTTGCCGGAAAAACGCCTCTTTATGGTGCAGAAAGTAATGCAACGTCGCGGGCAATTCAAAATATTTCTCGTAAAGGCACTTCGCGCATATGACCGCCAGCAGGGCCACCAGCACACTGATGACAAATTGCCGCCGCCGGTCGGTACTGCATACCACCGCAATGGCCCAACCGCTGATCATTCCCATGACCATATCAAAAACGCCGGTTATTGCAGCGAATCGATTGGAGGCCTGTAATGCCGAAAGCGTGCAGCAGCCTGTCAGCAGGAATATGCCCGCCAGCCGCCATAGCTTTTCCCGCGCCATTTTTTCGGCGGCCGCAAATCCCGCTACCGCCAGGCAAAAAGCACAAACCGCCATCGTCAGAATATCCCGCGGTCCGGGACTGGAATAAATCCCGCGGGTTACCGCGCCGATGGCGGCCCCGGAACCGGAAAATGCGCCATCCTCAATCGGTTCATTGGTGGTCAGGCGGATGCACAGAATCAGCAGCAAGCCCACCAGCACGACCCAGCATGTGGCGGTTTTCCATACCGCAGTGCCGGCGCAATCGGCCCGCCGGATTGCCGATCTGCCCGACATTGGATTCGCTTCGCTGCCTGGCCGGTCATTGCTCTTCATTTCGTGTGGTCTCCCACACGTTCAAGAATGCCGACAATCAGCAGAATGCTCGCGCACTGCGCTGCAATCAGCACCGCCATGGCGTTGGTCGCGGTGGCAAGCAGCGGTGCGGAAAGACCACTGGCCAGGGTAACGGCATAAATAACGAGCACGGCCCCGCGCTGCGAAAATCCGTGGCGCGTCAGCCGATGGGAAAAATGATTCGTGTCCCCGGCCATGGGGCTGCGCCCGCGCCCTACCCGCACCAGGCTGACCACTACCAGATCGTAAATCGGCACCGCCGTCACAACCAGCGGCATAAACAGGCTGTACCATCGGCCAGGTGTGGTGTAATAGGTGGTTCGAATGGTAAGTGCGGCAAGAAAAAAGCCCAGCACCATGCTTCCCCCATCGCCCATAAAAATGCTGGACGGCGGAAAGTTAAAACAGAGAAATCCCAGTACCGCACCCATGTACAAAAGCAGCATGCCGCAGATAAACCACTGATGGCTTTGAATGGCGGCAATAAAGAACATCAGCGCGCAAATGCCCGCGACGCCCGCCGAAAGACCGTCCATATTGTCCATAAAATTTAACGCGTTGGTCAGCAGAACCAGCCAGAATGCGCTGATCAGCCCCGACACAAATACACCGCCGGTCATTTTATGATCCAGCAGCGTCAGCACCCGAAAACCGCCAGTATGCAAAAATTCACCGCCGACGACCAGCGCCGCGGCAATCAAAAATTGCCAGAATAATTTGGCCTTCGGCCCCAGTGCACGGCGATCGTCCGCCAGGCCCAGCAGATGAATGGCCAGCGTGCAGCCAATCAGCAGCAGCGCCAGTCCACGATGCGCCACCAGTCCGGGCAGATGAATTTTTAAAGATGCTGGAACCCAGTTTACAAAAGGCTTTTGCGATAAAGGTTTCACAATTGCCACACCCGAAAGCAGTGGCAGGGTAATCGCCCAGAATATGGCCATGCCGCCGTTCCGAGGTTTGGCCGACAGATGAACTTTTCGCTCTCCCGGCTGATCAATCATCCCGAGTTTTCCGGCAAAACGGCGCGCCAGCCAGGTACCCGCCAAGCTCAGCAGAAAGGCACTTATCAGCAACCCTGTGGCAACCGCCAGCATCAAAACTCCTGTTGCAATTTCGGCCGCCGCTGTCCGCTGGCGGGGAATTGTCGCCTTTCCACAGCGCGCCAACCAAGTCGTCCATTGGCCGCCTTGGCCCGGAACTTTCGATCAAACTCCCGCACGTGCCGGTGCCGCAATTGTCCTTTGTAACTGTTGAAAATAAAACTCGCGCGCCCGCACAAAAAATTCGCTTGCCTGCGGCGTTTTATAATCGGCGTAGGTCCATGGCCAGGGGGTCCACTGGTTGTTGCTCCAATGCAGCGTCACTTCGCCATAAATGCCTTCGGAAAGATAGACCCGGTGGCTGTGATCTTTCGTGGTGGCTAAAACCACTTTGTAGCGGGTGACGTAACCAGGATCCACATTCACCGGACGGCGTACAGATTGCGTACACTGGCGGCCCAGCAGCACTTCGGCCATATTCGTTTCGAGCTTGCACTTGGCGAGTTGTTCGGGCGCAAAAAGCGTGGCAAACCGGACCCATTGCCGCAAAAGTCCAGTTCCCATCTGGTCTTCATAATAGTTGGTAAATGTGAAGGGGATAACCGGCGACATATCGTCGATCAGGCCATACCACTGGGACAGTTCCTTGCGGGCCGCGGTCAGCGCTTCTTCAGAGCAGGCCAGCAATCCGGCAAAACGCAGAACTGGCAGCGGAGGATTGGGAACAGCCATGAAAACTCCAACTCATCTGGTCCAAGGTACGCGAAACATTCCAACCGGAATTCATGTTTCCCCGCGGCTGAACGAATTTATACGCCATGCCGGGCCCCTGGTATTTACAGACCCGGGCATATTCCGGATACTCAATACCGGCTGACCAGCCGAATCAGCCGAAGATTCTTAACGCAAAATTACCCGCCGGAGTACGGGCAGGCAAGTAAATCAGGCGGGCCGCCTGTTCGGAACTTGCCCGATTCTTTAGAAGGAACCTGAAAAACATCCGGGCGCGCCGACAGCCGCTTCCGCCATATGGCGTTTCTGCACACGCTTCAGACCGACCATTGAAGATTCGCAATGTCCCGGAGCGAGCCGTTCTGCAACCGGTTCGGCATATCCCGACAGAATCGCGGCACCGATTGTCTAATGTTTTTGAATATCAATTGTCCATCCGGCGTTGGCGGGCGGGGGCCGTACATGGAAATCGTGGTGCATTGCTGCATTCACGTTCACTTTGGTCAGCACCGCCAACGTGGGTGTGGAATCGGGATCAATGCGCAAAATGCGAACCGGCAGATCCAATTTCGGGTCAATCCAAAGTTCCAGCCGCTTAAACGTAAACGCCTTGGGGTCTTTTGGAACCAGTTTCAGGTGAATGAGTCCCGCGTCCATTTTTACGGCCGGCACAAGCGAGACCGTAAATTGCTTTTCCACCACCGCCGGACTTTGCCCGATCGGAATGGGAATTGGCCCCTGACCAAGTTTCAACGGATTATAATGCGTTCCAGGACGAGCCACCTGAACCTTGCGATAGATTTTTGCCGCACCGTCGCGATCAATCAGCCAGCGCCCGTCAAACACAATATCGTGATTCGCATGACGACGGGCGATCGCACCATCCACCACCATTATGTTGAAACGGATATCAAACCGTGTGCGGCCTTTCACGGTCTGATACCAGATTTTTCCAATATTGATATCTTTTTCATCGGTTCGCAAATGGTGCACGCTCATGCGGATATCCGCCGAAAAACTATGCAGCGTTTGCCCGCGTTCGTCCAGCCGCTTAAGCCATTTATAGACGGCTGCCCCCACAGGAGGGGAAACCGTCGCGGTACGGGTGGCCGGCGCGGGATTCCCTTGGGCATCGCTGCTTCCGCGGCATAAGGCCACACCGCCAAGCAGCATGGCGAAAAAAAGCGGTAACGCCAAACGGCACGGCTTCATATCCTCAGGCCGTATTTTTCCAGTCAACATGTCAAACTCCGTTGAGTCCCGCCCGCCGATTGGACCGGTACTCGAAACTGCCCCGGGGATTTAATCAGTTCAATAATATGGTCCAGCCTGGAAACATGAAACGTTGCCTGATGGGCGAAAGCTGGTGGTGCCTGGGGATCATCAAGAAGCAGCACACTTTCCACGCCTGCGGCGGCGGCCGCCTGAAGATCAAAAATATAATCCCCGACCATCAGTGTTTCCGTCGGTTTGGCATTCAGTTTTCGCAGGATCATCCCGATGCTCTCCGGATGCGGCTTGAACGGCGGTTGATCGCGCGAAACAGCCAAGTCAAACGCCAGATCGCATCGCGCCACAATTCGATTCATGCTTTTACCGCTGTTGCGGGTCAATAATGCGCTGCGTATATTCCGCCCCCGAAGGTGACATAGCAGATCCCGCGCACCTGGTCGGAGTGTCGACTTTTCCGCAGCCATATTTTCATATCGCTCCAGCACCGCGATGGACCGGGCGCGGCGAGGCTCAGGCAGCGTGTCAATCCATTCCAGTATCGGCACGCGTTCGGTCAGGCCGAGTTCCAGTCGCAAAGAATCGAAATCCAAAGCATCGTGGGTAAGCGTGCCATCCATATCAAAAATCACGAGGTTGTAAGGCATTCCGCCGGCTCCAATCACAACACGCCGGATTATAGCCGATAATTCCATCCGGAGCCTGTCGCCAGATGCCTCCTTCAACCAAAAAGTCTTATCGCGGACCTGTTGTTGGTGGCCGTGGTTCAGCGGATATTCAGGCGTACTGTTCTATCGGGAACTTGAAACATCGCACGCATGTCGGCGGGAAATCCTGTCAGAGGCATCAAGGCTTGAGTCGTTCCGACGGGTCGAATTCCGCCGATTTTGCGTCTCGCCGCGGCTTCGACTCCACATTTAGGCCTTAGGACACGCCATTCGTCGCCGTCCGCCTCCCACGTGGGTTCACCTTCCGGCTGGCCGGTTTGCGATCTGGGTTCCGGAAGGTATCATTTTGTCAGGTGTCTTGGCGGCGCTCCAATGCAGAGCGCGGGCTGATGTTTCGTCAGCCGGGCCTTCATGGCTCTGTTTCCAGAATCTGCGACACCGGTCGCACCGGTGTGCAAGACACAGGGGCCGGGTGTTAAAACCCGGCCTTTTTTATTATCCATTGAATTTGGATTTAACGATAATCCACACAAGGTGCTCCGATGGGTTTTTTTTCAAAGCTATTTGGCGGCGACAGAAAACCGGACGGGCCGCTGACACTTGGCGAATTGGCCCGACGCCTGAAAATGGACGAATCGGCTCTAGCAAATCTGCCGGTTCACTATTCGGCTAAGCAGATTCCCAAACGGTCTGGTGGTCTGCGGCAACTGCATGTGCCGGACAAGACTCTGGCGGACCTTCAGCGGACGATACTTCACCGACTTCTGGCAACACTGGCGATTCATCCGGCGGCTACCGCGTTCCGCAAAGGAAAGTCTGTGGTGAACAACGCCGGACCCCATTGTCGGAAAGCTTTAATTATCAAATTGGATGTAAAGGACTTTTTCGGAACCACCACCGCGCGGCGGGTGGAGGACTATTTTCGCGCCATTGGCTGGAATTCTCAGGCGGCAAGGCGATTGACCGAGTTGACTACGCTTAATGATGGATTGCCCCAAGGTGCCCCCACCAGCCCGGCCTTAAGCAATCTCGTGAATTACCAGATGGATGTTCGGATGGCGGCAATAGCTCAAAATAATGGTGCCGCTTATACACGCTATGCCGATGACATCACCTTCTCGTTTGATGAATCAGCAACGCGGACCATGACCGCACTGGTTATATATCGCGCCAGAAATACACTCCGGGACTTTGATTACCGGATGCATAGTGGCCACAAACTGCGAATAGTCAGATCGCATCAGCGGCAACTGGTAACGGGACTGGTGGTGAATCAAAAGCCCAATCTGCCGCGCAAAACCCGCCGCTGGTTGCGCGCTGTGCAACATCGCGTGGCCAATGGAAAAGAAGCCACGCTTACGCCGGGACAACTTGCGGGCTGGCACGCATTGCAAAAGATGATTCATCAGCAAACCACCGCCGGCAAATAGCCGCCATGCGGTATTGCGGGCACAAATATGCAGTGCCAACGTGTTGCCCTCCGCTCTGCCCAGGTCACCTGTTCTTAATTGGACGGGTGTTGCACTTTTCTGTCAGGTATTGTCCGGAAATGCGACTACTATATAGGAATGGGCCGCCGGCGAACCGGCATGCCGGAAGGACACCGCAGATTCCCGCTTCGCGGAAATCGCGAATATTTCGGCCAGCGCCCAAAAGGCAACAGAATGATCTTACGCGCCGCAAAACCCCTTGGAAAGCTGAAAAATCGCTTCCTGCTGAAGCACACCGCGAGGATCGTCAACGGCCCAGACGGATAGCATTCATGACACGAAAAAGGCGATTGCTGATCATACGGATATTGGTCGCGCTGGGCGTTCTGGCGATTGCGTCGCGGCTGATTATTCATATACTTCGCGCCGGCGTTCCTGTGGTCGCCAGGCCACCCGCGTGGCGGCTGATTCATGCCGATTCGCCTTACTTGCGGGCACATGCCCGAGACCTGGTTCGCTGGCGTCCATGGGGCCAGGCGGCGTTTGCTGCTTCCCGGAAACTTAACAAACCGATTTTTCTGACGGTCGGTTATGCGGCGTGCCACTGGTGTCGCGTCATGGACCGCCAGTCTTTTCGCAATCCACAGATTGCGGCCCTGATAAACCGCTATTTTATTCCGGTGGTGGTGGATTCCGAGCAGCGTCCGGATATTAATCATCAGATGATGGCCTTTGTAGAAATATCCACCGGTTCAGGCGGCTGGCCGCTGAATGTGTTTCTTACTCCACATGGCCGGCCGTTTGCGGGTGGAACCTACTTTCCGGCAAAGACGGCATATGGCATTACCGGCCTGTCCACACTTCTGCCAAAAATCCACGGGTTATGGTTGCACCATCACGGCAAGCTGACCGCATTTGCCCGGCGCGTTGAGCTTGTTCTAAATGCCATGCGGCGGAGTTCTATCCGCAAAAGCGGCAAGCAAAATATTTTGACTGTGTGCGCAGCTGATCTGCATATGTTAATGACCGACTTTGATTTCCGAGAAGGCGGATTCGGCAAAGGTCCTAAATTCCCGCAATGCCCGACACTGGATTTTCTACTGAACCTGTACCATCGGACCTCTAACCGCAAGGCGCTGCGGATGGTGACTCAAACATTGGCGGCCATCGACCGTGGTGGAATTCATGATCAACTTGGCGGTGGCTTTTTCCGCTACGCCATTGACCGGAAGTGGCGCGTGCCGCATTACGAGAAAATGCTGTCGGATCAGGCCCAATTAACGGAAACCTGTCTGACGGTCTGGCGAATGAACCATCATCCCCGCTGGGCGAAGGTCGCAAACAGCACGCTGGCCTTTACTTTGCGGGATATGCAGGCGGCCAGCGGCAGATTTTATACCGCCTTGGGTGCGGACAGTCGCCCCGTCGATGGAAGCACCTCGGAAAAGGATGGAGCATATTATGTTTGGACCTTCGGCCAGATCAGGCACGTTCTTGGTCAAAATACGGCCGATATCCGCCTGCGATATGGTATTGAACCCGCCAAGCCGGGGCAGGCGGAACGCGGTCGGCCGCTGCACATTGCCATGGCGACAAAGGCGATTGCCGCAATATATCATCAGCCGTTGGCGGAAGTTTTGCGAGCGCTTCATCGGGATCGACAACTGCTGCTTGCAACCCGCAGGCGGCGTCCACATCCTTTAGTGGACAATAAATCAATCACAAGTTGGAACGCACAAATGATTCAGGCCCTGGCGGAGGCGGGTTGTGCCCTTGGCAATCCGCGCTACACACAGGCCGCGGAAAAGGCCGCCGGCTTTATTCAGGATCATATGTACGATGCCCGGCGAGGCATATTGTTCCGCAGTTGGGACAACGGACGTGCGTCAATTCCCGGCATGCTTTCCGATTATGCCGATACCATTTCGGCTCTGCTTGCGCTTTATCAGACCACACTGCATATTCAATGGTACAAGTTTGCCCTGCAACTGCAGCGCGACCAGGACAAATGGTTTTATGATGCGCGATCAGGCGGGTATTTCACCACACCATCGACTGACACGGGTGTATACCGCCGATGGAAAAACCGTTCGGACGGCTCAACGCCTTCGGGCAACGCGGTAGCGGTTCACAATCTGCGCATTGTGTCCGCGCTGACGCGCGATCCACATTGGCGGCATGAATTGCGGCAAACCACCGCGTTTTACACCGCCATGCTGGCCGACCACCCGGATGCCATGCCCGCCATGCTGGCCGCCCTGGCGAATGCCCGCACACCAGTTGGCGAAATTGTGATTGCCGGTCGCAGGGATTCCTCGGGCGTTGAGCAAATGCTGCGGGCGGTGTGGCGAAAGTACACCCCGAATGAAATTGTGGTTGGATCGATTGCCGGAGAGGGACGACGATATCTGATGACATGCCTGCCGCGGCTTGCCTTCATGAAAATGGCCGGTAACCGGGCAACAGCGTATGTGTGTCGCAATTTTACCTGCCAGGCCCCCACAACTTCGGTCGCCCGATTGCGGACGCTGTTAAGCGGCATATCCCGGTAATCTTCGTATCCTGGTTTACCGGACTGACCGCAGGTCCAGAAACCGGATTGGCTTGCGGGAATTGTGGCCGGCCCGCAGGCGGGCCATTTGCGCCGCGCTGCTTGGCTTTATATCGGGTGCCACTTTCAAGCTGGCGGATGCGGCCTGCCGTATCTGGCGGCACAATGCCGGAATTGCAGCCGCGGGAACGTTTAACTGTATATGGATCAATATATCATCGCTTAAATCGTGTCGGCTTCGCACCACCAGAATATAATCATGAATTTCCGGCTTTGAATTAAGCAGATCCACTATGGCGGCCGTATAAACCGTGACTCCGCGTACTTTTAACATCTGAGCCTGACGACCAAGAATCGGACCGAGCCGCGGAGTGGTGCGGCCGCAGGGACACGGGTCGGTATACAGCGCTGCGAGGTCTCCGGTGGCGAAACGAACCAGCGGCATACCCTGCACGCCCAGTGGCGTGATTACCACCTGGCCAACGGTTCCGGGCCAGACCGGTTGATTCTGTTGATCCAGAATTTCCACTATACCCAGCGCCGGGTTCAAATGGCCTCCACCACACCGCGGCCCCTGCGCAAATGTGGTGCACGTTTCCGTCGATGCGCAGGTACTCAGAACACGAACCGCCGGCAGATTCAGACTTCTGGCGACACATTTGGCCAGCGAATTGGGGTGAAGATCAGCATCCCGAAGGGGTTCGCCAATGCCGATGGCGGCCTGAAGCTTTATGCCACCAGCCGCGCGACCGGTCGGCGCATGAGCGACCAGGGATGGGACCGTAATCAGAAATACCCGGATATGTGGCGGAATCAGCCGCTTAAGAAGCGGAATATTTGGGAAATATTGCGAGCCTGCGCGCACACACGTGGCACCCAGCTTTTGAGCGCCAAGCCAATAGGCCAGGCCCGCGACAAACATGCGGTCCATTGCCACGGCCACCACCAGCATATCGCCCCGGTTCAGCCCGGCGATATTCAGAGCCACAGCCTCATTTTCCGCCAACCGCTGAAGGTCCGCTTGTGTCAGGCCGACACGCAATGGCTGACCCGTGGTGCCGGAGGTGGTGACCCATTCGGCGATCTGGTGGCCCGGCACAGCCAGCGCATCGGCCTGAGCCACGGCTAGATCAGCTTTGGTGGTCAGTGGCATATCCATCAAATTAAGCACGGACAATTCACCGCGACACGCGCCGACAATGTGGCGAAGCCGACGGTTCAAGTCCGACCGCATCGCCCATCTCAAATGCTCCGCAAACCGTCGCCGCTGGAGCGCCTGCCAGCGTTTGACGGGCCAGAACAGCGGACGACCGGCGGGAATAATAGCCGCCGCCGGCAAGGCGGATACCGATCTTTTCAGATTGCCTTTCATCATGGAACATCACCCGTAAAATCAAGAGTCATCTCCAGTCCGTGGCCAGTGTCCAGAATGGTCAGACGTCCGGGCTGAAAACTTTTGTGATAGCGGCTGTACCGAATAATGACCCGACCGGCTTTCGACGTCAGGCGGGTCAGCGCAAGATGTCCCGCGGTGCCGGTAAAATAAAGCGCCCCATGCCAATTGCCGGACCCTGTGACGCGGATTTGAGCGTCGTGGCGATGAAGGGAAATGACTGGTGAAGACCGGGCGGCCACGGCTGGCGCGGCCAGCGCCATATACAGGTCATTTCCCAACGCAATTGCAAGCGTTTGGGGAAATTCCGCAGCCATATGCCGAATAATGGTGTGGCCTTTTAGTCGCTGCAGTTGAACCGCCAGCGTTCCCAATTCCGTTAAGGCCACGAAATTAAAATGAGGCGAAGGTGTTGTGATCCACTGCCCCACCAGATTTATCCGGTGACCATGCACACGCAACGTTGCAAATATAGACCGTTTGAAATGCGTTTGTAATTGCTGGAGTGAAAGGATGACCGCATCGCCAGAAGGTGCCACGCCGCGGAACACCGCCCGCGGCGGTGTGCGCCAATTCGCGCATCCCGCCAGTACCAGCGACAATACCACGCCAATGGCCGGAAGCATCCTTGAAAGGACCGGCACCTTGGTTGTAATGGCAGCGCGATCAATGGCATTATGATTCATTTGGCACCATTCCTGGCATTGCGGCCGGCCGCGGCCAGAGCTTTGCGTAAAGAGGCCCGCCGCGCCGCATAAGGGGGATCCAGCCGCAGGGCATGGGCAAGGTCAGCGGCTGCGGCCGCGTATTTCCGCTGCGCCAGTTCGGCGCGCCCGCGCAACGAATATCCGCCGAAAAAGAACGGATTTTCATGAATTGCCATAGTGGCCAGGGCGGCGGCCTGCGCAAAGCGGCCCGCAGCCAGGGCGGCATAACCGGCCACAAGATGTGCGCGCGATCGCAAAAACAACTTTTCGTGGCCACTGGTCAGGAAGTGATCTGCCGGAATAATGGGCAGTGGTGGCCCCGCGCCCACAACGGTGGTTGGGCCGCGGAGCGCTGGCATTGCCCGGAAGCCGACATAATTTCCTTCGGCAAATGGAAACGCGGCAACCCAGATATTTCCCGCTGTAAGGTCCATAATCACACTGTGCGTGGTAATAAGGCCGTCAATGCTGTTGCGATTTCCCCAGCCGATATTGCGGCCATGCGGTCCGCGCTTGTCGCGCAGGAGAGCGGCCATGGAAAATTCATTTACATGACCCTTAAGACCGCGGATAAGACGCGTAGCGCGTCGCAGCCGCCAGTTGGAGGTCGAGTTTTTAATGCGTGCCAGATTCACCGGATCCTGCGCGAATACCGGGCATTCCAACTGATTGGCCACGGCGGTGAAGCCATGGATATATCGCCATGCGAAATGAGCCGGAGATATTTCCAGGACCGCCGCGCGACCGTTGCGACCATTTCCTACCACAATAATATTGGACACAAATACATGGGCGGCACGAAATATTTCAATGGCCTGATGAATGCTGGCCGCGTGCTGCAACACCTGGCGTGCGACAATGATTGTCGGCTCGCCCACTGGACGGAAACTCGCCGATGCGGCCGCGTTAATAAACAGGCCAATATGCTTTTCGTTCATGCCGCTGACACAACCGGCCAGCCCCGGCCACGCCACGGTGGCAAAAGCATAACCATGACGCGGCTTTACAAAAGTGATCGATTTCTGATGATTAAAGGCCGGTCCGCATTCAAAATCAAAGTTCCGGCCCAGCCACAGATGCCCATCCCCGGACCAGGCGGGCGTTGCGACCACGCCGGTGCAACCGACCGCGTGACGATCAATCAGGGGATTGTCCACCAGATTCTGCGAAATATCGTCCAGGGCATGATAGGCCAGCAGTCGCGGATATAGAGGCATCAGATAGCCATGTTCATCCGGGTGGGCTTGCGCCTCAGCGTAAAGTTCGCGCTTAATATCGGCAGGAATATACTGCGGCAGAAAAAGCATATCCATGCCGATGGCCCGCAAAAGGAACCAGCGAACAAATAAGTTTGGTGCCAGCGCGTCCATGCGATCAAGCATTTGGTTTTCAATGCGCAGGTCCATGGGAGCGCCCAGTGCGGAAGCCTCGTATCCTATCTGTTCCGACGTGCCGCCAATGTGCATATCCCATACGCCATGGTCACGACGTATGCGGGCCGGACCGCAGGTCCACGCCTGCGCCCCGGTCTGCACCACGGGCCAGTGCGGAATCGGCCCCAAATGCGCGGGCTTTTCATGAAACATGATGACCTGAGCGGCTATAAGCGCCGCCAGTGCCAGAAGCATCAGCAGCCCCGCCAGCCGCCAGAAACCGGCTATCAGAAAAAACACAACACGATCGAGCCGATGCGTCCGCAGACGGAAAATCAAGCGGGTCATTGGGCTGACCAGGAAATAGGACGCCAGATAGCCGCCCGCGATGCCCGCCGCGAGTGTAAGCCCGATTCCCCGCAGCGCCGGATGCCCCGCAACCAGCATCGCCGCGGTTCCCAGAAATGTCGTCAAGGCACATAAAAATGTGGCGGCGTTGCGATTGCCACCCGCGGCCATAGGGTTTCGCCAAGCTGGGTCGCTTGCGGAATAAATGCCGTAGTCCACCGCAACTCCCATCATAAACAGCAGCGGAACCAGGCTCAGCAGGTTCAACCCGCCAGCGAACCATTGTGCCGCCCCCAGGAGCCAGATAAATCCGACCAGCATGGAAATCGCGGAGACACATGTCAAATCAATGCGGCGAAAGAACAGCAGCATGGGCAGCAGAATCAGAAGTGCCACCCAGGGAAACAGATTTTCCGCCTCGGCCTGGGCGCGGGCGGTGGCATTATAGAACAACAAATCGCCGGATAATATGGCCGCCCCAGGCTGGCGAAGGCGCAGTTCCCCGGCCCAATCGGTCCGCATGCGGGGCGACAGGCCACTGTTAAGCTGAACCTCTGCGGCGAGGTTAATGCGGGTGGTGCGTCCCGCGGACGTCTGAAGGTCAACCGGGCCTGGAATAAGCCGCGCTGGAGATTCCCGCAAACGCTCAAGCGGACCGGGAATTTCAGGTAATTTGGCAATGGCGGCCACGCGATTGGAAAACGCGGCAGGCCGAAATCCATTGGCTGCGGCGGCGGTTGCCAGGCGATTTTCAACGGCAAGCTGGCGTGCGGGAGTCCAGAAGTTTCGCCATCGGGTCAGTCGGCGTCCAACGATTGTCGAATCGGGCAGCAGGAAGCCCGGCGACTGAAAAGATGAAATCAGACCGTCCTTGCGGAATTCGGTTAGCGCCTGATCCAGCCGATGAAGCGCGGCCATAGCCTTGTCCGCATGACGATTTGACACGATTACCACAGCGCGGTGCCGAAGGTTTCCCCAGGTCTGAAAAAATTCATGCTCCTGCCGACGCAACGCGGCACCCACGCCATCCAGTGATCGGCCGTGCCGGTTGTAAGCCACATGCGCGGCATGAAAAAGCAGAACTCCGGTCAGAAGAACAAATGCAACTGCGGAACTGCGGCGAAGCCATCGGCCAGCGCCGGCCGGGAAGGCCCACCGGGCGTTATTTCTGACGGAAGCTTTTGCCAGAACCCACGGTCCAAAAAATGCCGGCAGAATAAGGAAGGTGACACACCAGATGCACACCGTGGCTGCCGCCACAAAAAGCCCCAGTCCGCGGAGTCCCGGCGCGGAACTGAACATAATTGCCGAATAACCGGTGACACTGGTTATGACGCTAAGCGAAATCGGGCCTAGCATAGCACGGGCGGCCGCGCCACTGTGTGTCGGCAGGAATTTGCCATTTTCGCGGGTGGCGCGATTCAACGCGGCCAGCAACTGAATGCCGTAATCTGTGGTGGATCCACAGATCAGTCCCGCAAACGCCAGCACCAGCAAGGGCAGGTGAAGATGCAGCAGTCCGGCGATTCCCAACGCGGTTCCCACACCCATGACGGGAGGAATCATGCAGATAAGCAATGTGGAAATGCGGCGAAAAAACAGCAGTATGGCGATAGCCACCAGCACCGTTCCCACGATGGAAACCAGGGTGACATCCGCCTTGACCCGCCGCGCATTTTCCACGTAGTTGCGCGCCGGCCCGATCAGCCAGACACGCAGTCCGGGCATTCGGCTTTGTTCCCGCGCAACAACTTTATGCACCGCGGCCAACATCTGGGAAGAAGCCACAATATTCTGGGCGGGAACTTTTGGCAGAAGAATCAACATGACATGGCGGCGATCCGCCGAAACGATCATGCCATTTTCCATGTGGGCGGCCGGAGCCGGATTCAGCCGGCGCAACTGACTGCTTAAAATGGCGGAAAGCCCCAATGGATCCGCCGCAAGCTGTGCAGCCTGAAGCTGGCCATCGGGCGCGGCAAGGTCTGCGGCGACGACGGCAAAATGCCGGTTCAACCATGCGGCCGCAAGATGATGGCGAAAACTCTGCAGCGCAGATCTGTCCAGCATGACCGGCGCAATGGACATCAGATTCAATTGCGCATTCAGCCCGGCTTCCGGCGTAAAACCCGAAAATACACTCTGGAATTGCCCGGTTGCCAACAGCGATTTTTGCAGCGTCCCCGCGGCTTGCGCTGCGTTTCCACGGTGATTCCGCGCGAAGTGAACGTCCATCCGCATGGCGTTGATCAGAGCCGGATATTGGCGGGTATTGGTCAGGTCATGCACGGTGCGACTGCGCGCGGAAAAAAACAGCAGCACATTGGTCTGCCACCTGATTCCCCGTGAAGCCAAAGACATCGCAATGCTGATTGCGACAAGAACCAGAATAAGAATCAGCCGTCGGGCCGCAAGAAAACCGTACCACCTGTTCATGGCTCGCTGCAGCGGTCCGCAGGAGACCAGGCCGGGCGGATCTATGGGCGGGATGTTTTTCAAGGCGATCCTGTCGGCTTAAAATAATTCGCCGGTAACGGCGGATTCTTTTCCTGCTTATATAACCAATATACCGTGGCATCACCGGTTACCTGGTGAATGGCGATATACACCAGCCGACTGGAATGCCGCGCAAAACCCAGTTGCAGATTCCGGATGGCCTTGGACAATATTCCCCGTCGCGGAACCAGTGTAAACACGATGCGCGTGGGAGCGGTTTTTTGCGGGCGGGATCGTCGCCGCGGCCCTGTTACAGGCCGTATCCGAAGCGCTGACATCGCATAGGAAATGCGATACTCTTTCCCCAGACGCCCAACGTGTCCCAGTGACCATTGGGCCAATTGCCCCATGATGAAGCCAAGGGATTTACTCCGCGAGGGATCCGCCTTGTGCCAACGGCGGTTGGTCTGACTGCGTAAATATATATGATTTCCGGTCAGAATGACTGTCGATCGATATGGCTTCCGGGTGGCAAACCGTACATTGTCCGGCCGCCCAATCGCCAGGATGCCGGAACTGATAAACGGCTGCCGCAGAACCGCCAGACGTTTTTCACACACAAACTTGGCCCGCCAGGTATGAAGCTTCCGCATGACAATCATTTTGCTGCGCAGGTGAGCCGCAGCGTTGCCCTGATTTGTCGCGGGAACCGCGGCGGCATTGCCGCTTGCGGGCAAAACCGTCGCCATTATGACGACAATTCGCCACAACCCGCTAAAAACATAACGCATACCCTGTGCCCGCCGCATATCATTTGCCCACCCGCCAATCTTGGGGCGGTCTAATCTGCATTGTACCGCGGGTTGACTGCGGAGGCATCATGAATTGAAACTCTCAATTAAAATAAAGATGCAGTGCCCCATTCAGCGTTGCCCAAACCGCCGCAGTTCGCGGCTTGCTGACATTCTAATCAGGCGGCGAAATTCGCCCGGAATTTATTTCTTAGCAGCGGGCGCGTAGGCCGTTGGATTGGTAATCGTGTTGTGACCAAGCTGAATGGGTCCGCAATTCCGGACCGCAATTGCTGGCGGCCGACGATCGCCCGTGGCCGAAAGCAAAGGCGGCCCCGTAAATGTGTTGTCCGCTACCTGGCCACTGCCGGTCCATTGCATGAAAATATCGCCGGCAAAATTGGAAACAAAAGTGTTATGTCGAATGACAATATCGCTGTTGCCGACAGCGCCATCGCCATGCACATATACGGCGGAAAAATAGCCGCCATGACCGCCTTTACCGTCGCGAATCAGATGGTTGTCTTCGACAATCACATTGTGACAGTAACCGGCCTCATGCCACCAGAATTCCGGCCCGATGGAAATGCCAGCCATGCCGCAGCCACGAACGGTATTGCCGATGACCAGTCCGTTGGAACCTTTCAGCAACATGCCGCGCGAACGGGTATCGCCAAGCAGGCAGTCGATGACTCGGTAACCCTGGCCGCAACGGTCCGGATTGGTCACATAACTGCCCACAGGCACGGAAAGATTGTGATTGAGAATGACGGTACTGGTCTGATCCGAATTTTTTTGAACCGCCAGCACCAGGCCGGTGGCAAAAAAGCCCTCTTTATTTGAAATTTGAATCGGCTGGCCCGCGGTCAGACCGGAATTGCGGTTGTCTTTCACACGGATGGTATTTCCCGTGGCGCGTAATACCGTCTGAAATTCGCCATGAATGGCAATGCAGTCGTCCAGAAAGACACCTTTGAATACACAATGCTCGATATCGGTTCCAGGATTTGCGCCCACGGAGTGAAAGCCATCCGCCTGATTGGTCACCACAGGGCTTTCCGTTGCGCCGGCCGGTTTAGGCCCGAGAACCCAATGACAGTAAAGAAGATGATTGCCGCCGCCGCCAGCTTCAAAAATGGGGGCGAAACCGTTGCGCATCAGGGTGACGTGCTGAATTGTACAATTGTGGCTGTGGTCCAGAAGAATCTTATTCCGCGGGTTCCCCCAGCGCGCCACCAGCCAGTCGCCGACCTTGAATTTCGGCCTTTTCATGCGGAAAAACAGCCTAAATACGCCATGCGCTTCCGCCGAATGAATTGCTGTGCCTATATCCGGGCTGCCGACGCGCAGGTGACGGGTTCTTCCGTTCACCACATCGAAGCCGGTGGGAAAATGTTTGTCGCCGATTTTCGGCTCCGGATAGCCGGCATCCGGTTTCCAGTCCAGATTGTAACCGCCGCTTGCCGGGGTGATCTGAATGATCCGACCCTGATAAAACGTGACACGTGTCTGAGAAATGGTGGGACCATCCAGAATGACATTGCGGCAATGGTCCAGATCAAAACAGACACCGGCATGCGCAACCCGCATGATCAGTTCAACTTGTTTTGCTGAAATGCAGATATTTTGCCAGTGTTTCAGATGAAAGGTCGGGTGACCGGTAGCTGGCAGATGATAGACGCCCGGATTTATGACTATTTCATGAGCGCCGGCGGCATAAGCTTTTTGCACAGCCACGGACAAGGCACCTGGATGATGCGGATCACCCACATGAACGATGTATGGGACCGCGGCCGTGACGCTTGTGCCAATTGCTGCAACAAGCGTTACGAGCAGCACCCGAAACAGCACACAGAATAGCTGCGCCGGCAATCGGAGGCCGGTCGATTGCCCGGAAGCATCGCGGCTGGCACCGTTCAAAAATTGAGGCATTCGTATTTTCCTTTCCTGCTGACCCGGCGGCGGCGTGAAGGCCGTGGATAATTGCCTGCGGTCTATTGACTTTTCGACACGCATTTTCCAACACAACAATTGGAATCTTTAATGCGCCGCGGGCAATGGCACTGCCCGCGGGCCGAGTGTGGGGCTGTCGTGCCCCACTTTTCCGTCAGGCGCAAGAATAAGCGGGTCTATGCCGAGCAGCCCATTGTATCGCCGCGACTTTTCAATACGGTAACTGAACCACGGGCGGTTGTCCGGCCCCTGAAACAGAGCAAGATGGCCGCCCCAAAAAACGGTCCCACGCGGATCTTTTTTCCATGGCCCCATGATACTCCGGGCGTAGGCACACCCGGTGCGATATCCATACAGTTTTGGATATTTCGGATTGAGCTTATTGTACGGTTCGGCATAAAACAGATAATAAAGATTGCCGATTCGGGTGGTCCACGGGCCTTCCACATAAGTCGTCGAAACAGGCAGACCAATGTCTTTATTGCTGCACGTGACGGCCAGCACGCGTTTGCCGATAAAGGAAATTTTGTGCTGCGCCATGTCGCTTAAATCCACCTGCTGGATGTACATGTTGCCCAGCGGGAAAATGTCGTACACTTTTCCGTCGGTATTCTGAAATAAATCGCTGTCGCAACCCGAACCGCCAGGCAACAAGGACGTGTGCCGGTAAGGACCAGTGACTTTGTTAGCCACGCCCACGTAGGTCCAGTAGCCGAAGCGATCTCCCGGATTGTATTTCTTTGCAATCCAGTTGGATGCACCGAAAATAATATAAAATTTTCCGTTGATCTGATGAATTTCCGGCGCCCAGAACTGATTCTTATAGGGACAATTGTCCGGAAGTTTTGCCGACTGGTAAAGCCACGGTCCGGGTTTCCAGTGCATTAAATCGGTTGAGGAATAAATGCGGATGCCCGGCGAGCTGTTCTGGTTCGGTTTGGACAAATCCCGTGCGGTCCAGTTGCCGAATGGATACATGGTAAAGACCAGATAATAGGTGTTTTTAACCCTTATTATGCACGGGTCTCGGAGGGTATTATCGCCATCAATGCCGGATTTTCCCAGAGGATAAATCGGATTCCGGTATTCAAACACTTTTTGGGCCGGAAATATCTGGTTGGGTTCAGTACGGGCCGAAGCGGCCGATGCGTGAGCCGGAACAGGTGCAAGAAAAAGCAGCGCCGCAACCAGCACCGCAAAACGCGTTGCCAACATGAATATCTCCTTATCACAGAACGATTATCAGTCCTTGGGGGTAGAAGTTCCAGCGGATGGCTTCCCATCCGACAGTTCCCCCGTGCCAACCGCGCCGCCGCCCTGACCCGCTGCGTGTCGCAACCGGTTAGCTGTTCATGCTCCGCGAGCCTCTCCGTTTGCCTCCCGCGGCCTCCCCAGTGCCCCAAAAATCACCACGCGGCTTGCATTTGGCCATTGGCAGGGCGCGTGGCCCGGGCGGTCCGCAATGGTTTCATCGGACCAACATAGCCGCGCACATAGTTTGCTTATATCTGCATACACCAATGTATTTAAGCATTCTCACGATGCGGCTCGCCAACTTTCAACATCATGGCACCATGTATGGGGATTTTCGCACTGAAGTTGGCTACTTTGCCCAGGCTCTTGCGCCGCCACAGGTCACGCACGGCTTGCGATCCGCGTAATGCGAGGGTGCCGCGAGTGCGTACCGGATCCAGCATATCCCATCCTGAAATGTGCAACGTGCGCGGCTGGTCCCCGCGGTTAAACAATGCCACCGCCGTCGTTCCGTCCCATAGCGGCCTGGCCCAAATTTCCGCATTTCCCTGCCGATCCACACACTGGGCCTGCATGCCAAGCGCATCCTGATTCACGGCCAGAACTTCGGTGTTGGTTATTAAATCCGTCGTGAACTTATTAAGGTTCTCCAGATCGCAACCCAATAGCAGCGGGGCCGCCAACATGCACCAGAGCGTAATATGGGTCAACTGCTCATGCGGCGTAAGCTTGGTCCAATGCAGCTTTCCATCTTCAAAATGTCCATACCCCACCACCAGCATGTCGGGATCATTCCAATGCCCCGGACCGGCAAATGGAAATAAGCGCCCGCCGTGGTCAAAACCGTTGGCACACATGGATTTCCAGGAATCGTTGATGTCATAGCTTATGCGGTAACTGTTGCCCCATACCGGCGGATTGCCGCCCCACGTCCAGACATGGCCCATACCATATTGGCACAGACTGAAGAATATATCGCGCCCGGATCGACGCAGAGCCTCACCCATGACCGCATAAGGCCGGATGAATTGTTCCAGGTCCGTCAGTTTTGGCACTTCCTGACCATAACTGCACCAGTCATATTTGAGATAATCCACACCCCACCGCGCATAGGTGTTCGCGTCCTGCACTTCATGTCCGAAACTGCCGGTATGTCCCCCGCAGGTGGTGGGACCCGGCGAGGAATAAATGCCGAACCGCAGCCCCTGGCGGTGTACATGATCCGCCAGTTTTTTCATGTCACCAAAGGCGGGTGTGGTCTTAATTTCACCATCGGCGGTGCGGCCATTCTGCCAGCCATCATCTATGTTAATGTAATTAAACCCTTTGGCCGCCAGACCGCTGCGAACCATTGCATCCGCCGAACCCATTGTCCGCTGGGCGGTATTATGAATGTCATAGGCATTCCAGGAATTCCACCCCATCGGCGGCGTAAGCGCCAAGGTGTGATTCGCCGCAACCAGACGCAGAAAACGGCGGGCCGTGCCATGCTTATTTTCCGCGGTCAGCCGCACGTTGTATTCGCCAGCGCTGATGATTTTCCCTGTGATCAGGCCGTTCGGGGCCATGGTCAAACCATCCGGCAGGCCATCGGCGGATACCATAAGATTGCCGTCGCCGGTGTGGGGAACCAAAAACCGAAAGTCGCGGCCCGGAGTGGCCCCTACCACGCGTGGGCCATGAAATTCCGGCTCCGGAGGATCGCCGCTGGCAATTTCCGGCAGTTCATCAACACCTTTATATTCGGGTATGGAAGCCGCAGCCGAACCGATCGCCGTTGCCGCAACTGCCATCCCCCCTGCGGCCATAATGAAGTCGCGGCGGTTGACAAGAATTTTGAGTTCCGGTGGTTGATCCAAGTGGAAACCTTTCAATGACAGTATTTCAAATCGCCGTATGTGTTCATTTTTTCCGACACGCCGCAGTTATCTGCAGTGTCGTTGCCAGGTTACGGTCAAGATGGCGATGCGTACAACTGACAGACGTGCCATGCGGCTTGAAAGAGGCACGCAGGCAGCGGCGCTTCGGCAGGCTTATTACCGCAGGGGGCCGCCACGAACTTCCCGGCTGATTCCAAGGTCAAAAAACTGTCCCCCACTGGTTTGCAATACATGCACCGCGAACAGATTGGTATGACCCGGTTTCAGCGCCTTTATTGCCTGCCTTCGAATTTGCAGCGGCACATAACTGATACTGTAACCCGGAGCGTGGCCGGCCAGAACGCCATTTATATAAATTGTCACATCCTCATCATGGTAGCAATAAAATACCAGCCCTTTAGCACTTCCTGCGGGCAGGGTGAATGTGCGACGCAGCCAGATGTTGTCCGTTGTCCATGACGTTTTGGGAGTAACGCCCGGATCCTGCGTACCGAATCCCGCTGGCGCAGTTTTCCAACTGGCGTCGGAAAATCCCGGTTTAAACCAACCGGCCCCCGGCTTTTGCAGTGTGTAATGCCAGATAACCGGTTTGGTCGTCTGGTTCGCCGCCGGCACGACCGCCCGCCAGGTCGGGGGATTGGGCAGCGGCGCAAATTCGCCGGAAAGCTTTTGCCCGGCTGCGGCCCATGCATGCCAGACCTTTTTATTGGTGAGCATAGTCATAAATACCGAACCCATGACCGGCCGGGCATACATTCCGGCACATCGGGCGTTGTTGGTCCAATAGAAATCGGCCAAGCCGACCCGGTTGCGGGTCTGGTCGGCAAAGTGATACACGCCATCCATGATGCGATGAAAATAGACCGAACCGGGGTCCAGACTTGCCGTGAAAAAATTCCACGGGTCTTCGGTATAAAGTTTACGCGAATCAAGCGGCAGTCCATAAGCCTGCATTTTGGTCATGTAATATGCCAATTCCTTGTGCTGCACATCGCGCGTAAACAGATGGAGTCCGAGCACATTGCTCCAGATCATGTTGTATTTCTGGCTCCACGAATGCCGGAACTTAAAGCCCAGGCGGAAATGCGTGCCGTCTGCACTGGCGTCCGCCTTTTCCCATTGGCCGACAAATGTTTCAGCCAACACGCGGTACTTTTCAGCGCGAGTTGATTCGCCGCGCAGTGTGCACAGATAGGCATACGCACCGATGGCGTTGATGGCCTTGACCGAAAGATTCGCGTTATGCGACATGGTGCCTGCAAAATCATCCGTACAAAGCTGATTTCCCGGATCAAAGCCATTTTTCGTCAGAAAATGCGCCCACTTGGTCAATAGCGCCCAATGGGCGTCGGCAAAGCCATGCTTGCCCCCCTCCGCCTGCGCAATCGCTGCCGTCAGTAGAATCATATTGGCGGATTCCTCCACCGGCATGGTTTCGCCGCCGCCATGAATGTGCCCCATCGCATTGGGATAGGCGCCCAAGTCATGAATTGAATATGGCTGTGGCCAGTATTTTTTGTCACAGAACTGGAATACCGACACCATCATCGCTTTCATTAAATCCGGATTAAGCAATAGAAACATTGGCGCAGCGGGGTAAATCACATCGACCGTCGAAATGTCATTTCCACTTGTGTTTTCATCCGTCATAAGCAGTGGCTGGCCATTGGCGTCTTCCGGCATGCCCATCATGCCGATGGATTCCCGGTAAGACAAAGCGCAAAGCTGGGCATATTTTTGGCCGCCCACCGTGGCGCAGCTGTTCCACAGTTTGTGGTCAAAGGCGCGGCACGCCTTACGAAGCGCTGAATATTGGTCTTCCGCCTTTTTGAGCATGGCCGACGCCGTGGGCGATTCATGCATCCAGTATGGCCGCAGCCACGTCCCGTTAAGATTCACGCAATACAGTTCGTCCAGAGCGGCCAGCACATGACGTGACACCGGCTTGGCTCCCACATTTCCCATATCCATTGAAATGGCTTCCACTGGTACAGCACCGGCCGATGACAAGGGCGAGAGTCCGGCTTGGGCCGCCGCCGTCGTCAGACCGCCCGTGGCGACGAATTGTGTTTCAAGCTTTGTCGCGTCGCCAATCGAACCATTCGCCTCATTCGCCGGCGCGGCGGTATCCATATAGCCCCAGGACAGATTCGGCGGCTGAGATTGGAGCACATATTGATTTTTAAGCCCCGCCTTAAGCACCAGCAACCCGCCGACCGTCCGGCTCTGGTTGACCAACTTCTGCCCCGGTTTACTCTCTACGATCGCCGCGCTTGTACTGTAATAAATTTGCACAGAATGGGACTGACCATCGGTGGATTTGACCCGCCAGGTGATATAGGTAACCGGCCGGCCACAGGCCGCAAGATCATCCGGCAATCGGGGCGTCATAAAGGTAAGTCTTAATGCAACGCCGTGACCCGCAAAATGGTAAATGCTTCGCAATGCCCACACCGCCACAGATTTCTGATGCAGCGCTGGCAGATAGGCCGGCTCGCCCCCCATCAATCGAAAACATTTCCCATCAATGCGGATAACGCTGACCAGGTTTTTCACATTTCGCGCCCAGTCCTTGGTCGGGTGATAGGCCAAATGCGTGTCCCCCGCCCAGATATTCAGATAGGGATCATAGGTCAAAAGCGGAACGGCAGGCGGGCGAAATGACGCGGCCGGCCCGGCAGCGGAAACAGAACGCGCGGAACACAACAAAGCGAAAAGCAACGAGAAAGTGACCGCTGAAACACGACGCCCGGCGAATTTCATCAATGGTTCTCCAGTAAAAGCGAGGAAAAAATAGGATCAGACCTTTGCAATGTCCTGATATTAATGGAAAGGTGTAACGCGCGACAACGGAATTTATTTCCCTTTTAATGCACCTGATGATCAATATTCCAGTTCATGTTCATCGGCGAACCGCCAGTGGACGAACCGGTATTAATCAATTCATATTGCGAATGCCACTCCACATGACCATCACAAAACAACACATTCGAACCGCCTTGATGCACATTGCCCACGGATTCCGGACCGATCCAAAGACCGTGACTGCTTGGGATGGTGTTGGTAAAACTCCAGTTCCCCGCTCCCGGTTCGGCATCATACGTCCACGGGTATCCAGTGCTTGAATTGTCCGCCATTTGTCCCGTATTTCCAGTTCCCACAAGCTCCGTCAGATTCATATGGTCGGTCACAGCAATCATTTGCCCCGGGTTGGCAATCTTGCTGGCGGAAACCGGTATCCACCACGGCAATGTGCCTCCCAGGCCGCAGCTTTGGGACACAGCACCGCTGGAACTCGGATAATTGGGCCAGAATGAATTAACCGGTGCCCAATAGTTGGTTCCCCACGCGTTATAGCCATAGGAAGGAAATGATACAGGGCAAACATATTGGTTTGCGCCCGCATTCCAGCCACCATAGCCAAGTGTACGCTGACCTTTTACATAACCATAGCCGTTCAGGCTGCCATCATTAAAAAGGGGCATGGTTGGATTTTGCGTTTGCACATAGGCAATATATTGCGAGGAAATGGGTTCCGCAGGACAATAAAATGTTGCCGCCGATCCCGGGCCGCCCATCATGGACATCAGTTGTGGAATCCAGACGCAGAAACCGTTGATGTCCACATTTGGCAGAAAGTTGTGGCTGGTCTGCTCGTATTCCGCCATTGCCACGCCCATTTCGTGCATATTGGCACCGCAGGCGTCGGTTTCGGCGGCGGCCTTTGCCTGACTTAACGCGGGAAGCAGCAGACTGATTAGCAGTGCAATAATCGCAATCACGACCAGTAATTCCACAAGGGTAAACGCATGCCGCTTCCCCGACTTCAAGGACCAATGATCCTTCACCAATGAACCAGCCAGCGTTGCCGGCCCGGATGTTTGACGAGAGCCTTCACCCTGGTATTTGACATCGAACATGGTCGTCTCCTTGGACCGGCGTACAGAAATGCGATGTTCAAAATCAGCAAACCGGTGGATTCCGGCTGGTGATTCGCAAGTTTCCATTAACCGCCGTCCGCAAGACCGCCGTTTGCGAAAAAAGGGCTGGCCTATGATCGCGCTGGCCAGCTCTCCTTAATTCGATATCGGCTGTTGACCCGCATTAAAGCGCACTTTTGCCCCCGTTTTCAGGCCATCTTGCGCCGCTTCAGCAACAATAAGCCCATCGCACCGCTGGCGCAGAGGCCAAAAGTGGCAGGTTCTGGCGTTGCCACCTGCTGCAGACCGTAGTAGGTCGCCAATGAATTATATTCATTGGTCCCGTTTACCACGCTGTTGAACATTCGCACCTCAGCAATGTTTCCACTGAAATAGCGGGCTATCGGGTTATATTGATCCATCGCGCCAATTAAAAAACCCGTTGAGGTATTGCGATCTGCGGTATCCATAGTCGTGGTGCCGCTTGGCAAATAGCTTTGGGCCACATCCACGCCGTTAATAAAAATGGTAACAGCCCCAGTCGATGAATCTCGTGTCGCCGTGGCGATAATTGTATTACCACCTGTGTAGGTGAAATTGGCGCGATCTTCCTGATCGGTATTCGCAGTTGGATTACCCTCCCCGAGAACTACTCCCTGCGAATTATCAGCCAGACCGAAGCCCCAGTCAGTCTGAATTCCGGGCTGCTCGTTTCCCACCAAACCATTCGCGTTATACCAATCATTATTGCCGGAGTAATCTCCCGCGTTGTTCGTCGTCGTGGTATCGAAAACAACGGTTATGCTGTAATCGCTGGTTGGTTGAGCAAGCGTGCCGGCCGCCACTCCGAAATTTCCAGCACCACCAAAACTTATGTAATTGTGACCATTAAACTGGCCGTTGGAGTTATTAACCGATAAGCCGGTGCCCGCGGCAGTCGCGCTGATTGAATTAACCGAATCAGTCCAGGTATTTCCAGCCGTTAGCGCTCCCGTACTTAAAGAACTAGCATTCCAATCCGCAACCAGGCTTGCATTCACCAACTGTCCCGTGCAAGCCACGGCCAAAACGCCAGCGCCGACAGCCCACACCGCTGACAGCCAAGATCGAGAATTAAATAGATTGGTCTTCATAAAAACTCCCTGCGAAAAAGCGCTCTCACCCGCACCTGCCCTGGCCGCACGGTCAGGCAAAACAAGGACGGGTTATTTTATTTTTATCCGGCACAATCGCACCGAATGAATCCGGGCGAAAAGATATCTCTTTACCACCAGATTCCGCCGACAGAGATATTCTAGATTATATTGCGACTATATGCAAATTAAAATTGAAATATTTATTGCAAATACCCCAACGCACAAGATTTTCAGAAAGTTGGAAGCTACGTGGACAGCCAGAGCACGCGATTAGCCGAATCGCCCAATATTTCAATTGCCAGCCGTTGTGCGGAAGGAAATTCGCCCGGCCCCATGGCTAGATTTCACCAGCCTAAAACGCATTTTATTTCACAATAAAGGCGAAAATGCAAAGCCATCCGGGACTGATCTGTCAGGCAATTTTTCCACCGTTTTTCGCCTCCGTTAAAGACCGTAAATGCTTTATAGGACTATATTTCATGCAAATTAAAACAGTACCTGCATACAAATTTGCATGAAATTCTCTTTTTTGCATGGATGGCGGCCCGACCTGTCGTATCCAAAGTGCTTCGCGACCTCGTCAATTCGTGAACCCAGATCCCGCTTGCAATGCATTCACCCCAACCCTGGCAGTTTGGCCATAAAAGCGGCTCTGGTGCGTAACCGGGGCCAAAGTCTTCGCCAGACCAGGCTTGGAAATAAACCCGCGACGACGCGAAAAACACCCATCATCTTGGATTTGTCATATTGCCCGGACCGTCATGAAAATCCTTTTTAATATGCGGCGATTTCAACGGTGCGCGGTACAGGCGAAACTCGCGCGTGATTCCGTGCAGGCTCGCCGCATGAACCGGCGACAAGCCGCCAATGCCGTTTTGTCTGGATATGTGCGCCAGGTGAAAGCGGTGGGGAATCACGACGGAATTCACCAATCGACCATTGATATAAAGCCGGGCATTGTGTGTGGCGGCGTTGTATGTAAGAGTCAACATGGTCAATGCGCCCACCCGCGGGCCGGAGCATGATAATTGATGGCTATGGCCATTTTGGTTAAAAGTTAAGGTAATATGAGATCCTATACCATTGATCATTCCAATCAGACTGTTCCGCAAAGTCCCATCGGAAAATGCAAAAAGGGTCTGCCCATTCCCATTTGTGCCGCGACACGAAAACCAGTCTTCTATCGAAAAACTGCTCGTAAAAACCCCCATGCCCGCTGGTGCGATGCGCGCGGCACTCTCCCACGTTGCGCCGGTTGCCAAGCCATTGTGTGTAATAACAGCCCCGCCAACCAGTCTGGCATTGAAGCGATCCGCCGGAGCCGTATCCGCGACCGTGCGGCCAGTGTGGGGCTGAAAATGATAACGATGAAACGGATTAATCAACGAAAGCCGATGACGACGGTGAAATGCGTGGATGAAAAACGCGATATTTCCCGGGCCATCAATCGAGAACTTCAATTGCGCGATTCCCTTCCGGGCGCCAAAGTAAAAGAGCGTGATTGGGTACAGTCCCGTCTGAAGCCGATGGTGGATTGGAAAAAAATCGCAGTGCACCGGGTTCGGCAAACTGGGGGCATGATTTATTCCGTGGTCATTTCTGGCCAGAATCATCGTTCCGGTTTTCCACGAATCCGCACCCGCAAAAAATACCATCGCCGGCCCGTTGGCCGCGGCCAGATGAAAGGTGTAGGTTCCCGTATGCGGAATATCAATATACCCATGGAGGGCCACCAGCACGTGCCCCAATGCCGGGGAATCTTCATATGTATGTATACCCAGAAAGGCGGCTACCGAGGTGTTGGCCGGGGCCGGGCCGAAATTAAAATGGGTTTCCGAAAGTCGGCCATGGAATACGGGCGGCCGCGCCGTGGCGCGTTGGATCAGCCTAATGAGAACAGCCAATGTCCGTCGCGTGGTGTTGGCTTGTACCGGCAACGTGTAAATCCGAACGGCCAGGCCCTGCATCCCTTGGGGTGTTCGGGATAGCGGATCGCTGTAACTGGTATCCGCCCTGGTATGGGCGATACCGGCCATCCACAGGATGACCATCGCCATGACGCAGGCACAATACAACTTCCAGTGAAGGCTTGTTATACGCATTAGTTTAGTCATATACATTTGCCAGTTTTTTATCGGCATTGCGCGCTGAATAATATCAAATGACCAGTTCCGGACAGCGCTTTTGCGCCAGTTTTAGTGCGGATTGTATGGTCGAGCGAATTTCTTGCGGATTAACTTTCCAGACCGCCCTGTCGTAGCTCAACAATCCATCGCACTCTGTCTCCACATCCACAATCTGGCAGTAAAAATCTCCGCTTTGCGCGCTTTGGTTGGTATTCTCAATAAACCTGCGAAAAAGACCCGCCACCTCGCGCGTCATCCAAGCTTTGGACGCGTCGGTCACGGCTGGCATTGGCAACGCCTTGTCTTTATTCTGCGCCGCCAGAAAATCCATGGAATGGTCAGTCTTCGGCTTGTAGCTGTGGTAGGTCCAGGCACCAGGCCAGACGTGCCCGGGTGCACCAAGGCCCCAGCCACCATCCTCACTGGTTATTCCGAACTGATGGTCGAATTTCGCCGGTACGCCACCATGATTGTCACGCACATCCCCCACACCATGCCATGGAAATCCACTGGATTCATCCACAAATCGGCTGGGATCAAGCTGTTTGGCCCAACGGGCGTTGCGGATATAATCAAAACCGCCAAATGCTTCATTGAACATAATCCAACAGATAATCGACGGGTGATTGCCAAGTTGTTCAATATGATTGCGCACTTCGGTTTCCCACTGGGCGGCCGCTTCCGGTGATGTCGGACGGTCGGTCCATGGATCGCCGTCGTTGCCGGTAGGCATATCCTGAAAAACCATCAGACCGAGCTTGTCTGCCCAGTAGTACCATCGCTGCATTTCAACTTTCACATGTTTGCGAACGGCATTGAATCCGAGTTGCCGCTCGGTCGCAATGTCGAATTTCAGAGCCTCATCCGTCGGGGCGGTATATACACCGTCCGGCCAGAAACCTTGATCCAGCGATCCGGGCAAAAGCATTGGCTGGCCATTGAGCATGGCGCGAGTATTGCCCAATGCGTCGTGCCCGACCTTCAGGCTGCGCATTCCAAAATAGCTAGTGACCGTGTCCAATACCTTGCCGTCGCGGTCCTTTAATTGGACTTTCAGGTTATATAAATAAGGACTGTCCGGTGACCAGAGCCGCGGATTGGCGATCGCTATTTCAAGTTCCGTGGAAACCCAGCTTGACCGGGCCTTGAAAAACTTTACCAGATTGTCACGGATGACAGGGGTAAATTCCTGGCCAATCGTCCCTGTGGCATGGGACACGGGCGTGGCATCCTCCATGGCCAGGGCTTCCACGGTCATGGGTTCACAGTCAATGCGGCCAATAACTTCCAGCCGCAGCACGCCCTTTTCCAGATCGGGCACCATCTTAAGTTTTTCAATATGCGATGGCGGCACAGGTTCCAGCCATACTGTCTGCCAAATGCCCGATGTAGCCGTGTATGAGCAGCCGCCGGGATGCAGGGTCTGTTTGCCGTGGGGCTGCCAGAATGTATCCGTGGGATCCCATACCGACACCACCAGACTATGCCGACCTCCCGCTTTAACATGCTTGGTAATGTCAAAGCTGAAGCTGTCATACCCGCCACGATGGCTGCCGACGTGCTGGCCATCCACGTAAATGGTTGATTCCCAATCCACCGCGCCAAAATGCAGCAGGACGCGCTGGCCATCCCATGAATCCGGAATAGCAACCTCCCGCTGATACCAGAGCCGCTGATCAGGCAGCAACGGCTGCATCACGCCGGACAAGGCGGATTCAATGCCAAACGGCACCAGAATCTTGCCTGCATGACCACTGGGGATATTGGTTTGATCCTTGCGGGTAATTTGATAATTCCACAATCCGTTAAGGTTCAACCAACGTTCCCGCACCATTTGTGGCCGCGGATATTCCGGCCAGGCATGCTCCGGCGAAACTTCATGGCTCCATCGGGTCATCAGATGTGCCTGTTTGGCATGCCAGTCTTTATGCGAATGATCACCGGCAATCTGACCAGAAGATTTCTGGTCGGGCAACATCGCCGCCGCCACCGTGGCACCGGCAGCCAAAAGAACTTCTCGACGGGATACTTCCATGTTGAAAACTCCTCTTAAATGCACCAATACCGCAAAAATGGTGTCTGAACATAATACGGGGGCTACCTATCACCAGCGTGCTTGCTTGCAAAATTGCCCTTGGCTTTATCAATGAATGTCCTGCTCGATTCCGGGTAGAGTGTAATACGGCGGATGGCTTTTTGAGTTGGCGATCGTGTGTCACAAGCCCGCCGATCTCCTGTTGCTGATCCATTAATTCCGTAAATACCACAGCGGATATGCCCAGATTGTTTCTCAGGTGCCAAGCCTCGCGCCAGTCATTGCGACAGGTTGCCAAGGCCGCAGTGGGCGTCTGGCTTGGCGTACGCCGCTCGGATGCCCAAAGATGCCCTGGGAGCACGTAGTCAACTCCGCCGTACCGACAACCGGGGATGGCCGACATCCACCACCTGACGCTTCTGGTCTGGCGTCCAGTCCAGACTTTTTTTTAGCCAGGATAATTCCACCTGCAACCGCCCCAACTGCTTGTACAACTGCGCCATCAACGCCGGCGAGGAATGGTTGGACCCCTGAACAGACGATTCCTCAAATGCCATCGCTGAACATTCCACAAGACGCTTTTTCCACGCGGCAATACGCGAGGGATGAACCTGATACAAACCCGCCAA